>NZ_JBMSEB010000007.1:0-2344 GCF_049446075.1 Rathayibacter sp. KR2-224 | reverse complement strand
TGACGGCGCTCAGCGAATTTCCCCAGAGTTGCTCAGCGAATTTCCCCAGGTCGCGGGGTAACGCTAGCGCAGGTTTGTGCCGGTGGTGACGCGGCGGAGTTCGTCTGCTGCGGCGTGGTGGTTGCGGAGCCGGTAGGAGGCGCCGTCGAGGGTGACGACGACGGATCGGTGTAGGAGCCTGTCGAGCATGGCGGCGGCGACGGTGGTGTCGCCGAGGATCTCGCCCCAGGCGCCGACGGGTCGGTTTGTGGTGATCACGATCGAGGTCTTCAGGTAGCGCTGGTTGATGACCTGGAACAGGGCCGAGGCGGCTTCGCCGGGCAGCGGGAGGTAGCCCAGTTCGTCGATGATGAGGAGTGTGGGGCCGGCGAAGAACCGCATCATCGTCGACCATTTGCCTTCGATCGCGGCGCGGTGGCAGCGGGCGGCGAGGTCGGCGGCGGAGGTGAAGTAGACCCGGTAGCCGGCGGTGACCGCGGCGTGGCCGAGCCCGGTCGCGAGGTGCGTCTTCCCGACTCCGGGTGGGCCGATCAGGAGCACGTTGGTGGCGGTCTCGAGGAACCGGCAGGTGCCGAGCTCGGTGAGCAGCGACCGGTTGATGCCGGAGGCAGCGTCGAGGTCGAAGTCGTCCAGGGTCGCGCCGGTGGGGAGGTTCGCGAACCGGAACCTGCCGGTCAGGCGGCGCGCGTCGGTCGCGGTGACCTCGACCTGCAGGAGCCGCTCGAGCGCGTGGGTGAGGGTCCAGTTCTCGGCTTGGGCTTGATCGAGGACGCGTGGGAGCGCCTCGGCGGCGTCGGCGAGCTTCAGATCGGTGAGGTGATTGCGCAGCTGCTGGAACACGCTGGCCGGTGTCGCGGTCGGGGTGATCTTGGGGGTGGTCATCGGAGGGTGTTCCTGTTCTTCGCGGCCTGCTCGTAAGCGGCCAGATCGATCACGGTCGAGGTGGGTTCGGTGGTGCCGGTCAGCGCCGCGGCTGCTTGGCGGGCGACGGGTCCGGGCGGGATGCGTTCCTTGCGTCGGTGCGGGCGTCCCGGCGGCGCGGACGCCAGTGCGATCGCTTCGAGGGCGGTGATGTGCCCGGTGTCGCGGATCGTGACCCCGAGGCCGGGTTCGGCGATCCGATGCCGGGCAACGACGGCGCCCGAGAGGGTGGCGATGTCGATCGTGGCCGCGCCGAGTCGCTGCCGGACGGTGACCTTCGCGGCGGCCAGCTCGGGTGGGACGCTGTAACGGTTCCCGCGCCAGTCGATCAGCGCCTGCCTGGTCGCGGTGCGCTCCTCGGTGAGGACCACCGGGAACACCACGGGCGGCAGCGGCCGGAGCCGCTCCGCGGCGAACATGACCGCGGCGGTCGTGGACCCGTGCTCGCCCTCCCGCTTGCGAGCGTCCTGCCCAAGGGCGAAGACCTCCACGCCAGCTTGGGCCTGTTCCAGGGTGAGCTCGTCGGGGAGATTGCGCCACCAGCGCCCGGCGGCGGTGTGGTTGTTCTTCTCGACCACGCCCTTCCGGTTCCCCGAACGGGGCCGGCAGACCACGGGCTGGACACCGTGGTGTTTCGCGAATCCCGCGAACATCGACGTGAGATCCCCGGTCACCGGGTCCAGCACGGTCCGCATCCGATCGAACCGCCAGACCCGCGTCAGCCCGCCCAGCGAACCCAGCAGCGTGGTCATCGCGGCGAGCAGGTGCGGGATGTCCATCGATGGGGCGATCACGGCCCGCCAGACCCCGGAGTGCGCGAGCGACCCGACCAGCAGGTAAGCCCGTTTCGTCGGGAACCCCCAATGCGCGGGCGGGTCGGGCAGCTCAAGCCAGTCGAACTGGGTCTCCTCCCCGGGCGGGTGCTCGATCACCGCGTTCGCACGCTTCGTGACATGGGCGCAGGCGGTGCAGACGGGCCGCAGCCCGCGGGCGCGGATCTGCCGCGTCAAGGTCGGATACGAACCCTCGAACCCGAGCGGGCGCAACTCGTCGAGCAGCGTCACCGCCCAAAGATGCGGATCCTCGATCAGCCTCGCGGTCACGTAGTCGACGAACACGTCGAACGCGTCAGGGACGGCGGGCCGACGAACCCCGGGAGCGCGGTCCCCGTCCAGATACGCACGGATCGTCTTGCGGTCATGGTCAGTGCGGCGGGCGATCTCGCTGATCGTCATCCCCTGCCGCTTCAGAGCGTGGATGTCCACGCTGCTCCTCTCTGAAAGCATGAGAACAGGGCCTCCCTCGAAGGCTGGTGTGTGGTCAGAGACCACCAGCATCAAGGGAGGCCCGCCCCATACGACGGAGCGACCCAGGGTGGGGAATTTCGGCGAGCAGAAGTGGGGAATTTCAGTGAGCGCCGTCA
>NZ_JBMSEB010000006.1:3769-5359 GCF_049446075.1 Rathayibacter sp. KR2-224 | reverse complement strand
TTGCACCTGGGGGATTAGTGGCGAACGGGTGAGTAACACGTGAGCAATCTGCCCCGGACTCTGGGATAAGCGCTGGAAACGGCGTCTAATACTGGATATGACGCGCGAAGGCATCTTCTGCGTGTGGAAAGTTTTTCGGTTCGGGATGAGCTCGCGGCCTATCAGCTTGTTGGTGAGGTAATGGCTCACCAAGGCGACGACGGGTAGCCGGCCTGAGAGGGTGACCGGCCACACTGGGACTGAGACACGGCCCAGACTCCTACGGGAGGCAGCAGTGGGGAATATTGCACAATGGGCGCAAGCCTGATGCAGCAACGCCGCGTGGGGGATGACGGCCTTCGGGTTGTAAACCTCTTTTAGCAGGGAAGAAGCCTTTCGGGGTGACGGTACCTGCAGAAAAAGCACCGGCTAACTACGTGCCAGCAGCCGCGGTAATACGTAGGGTGCGAGCGTTGTCCGGAATTATTGGGCGTAAAGAGCTCGTAGGCGGTTTGTCGCGTCTGCTGTGAAAACCCGAGGCTCAACCTCGGGCCTGCAGTGGGTACGGGCAGACTAGAGTGCGGTAGGGGAGAATGGAACTCCTGGTGTAGCGGTGGAATGCGCAGATATCAGGAAGAACACCGATGGCGAAGGCAGTTCTCTGGGCCGTAACTGACGCTGAGGAGCGAAAGCGTGGGGAGCGAACAGGATTAGATACCCTGGTAGTCCACGCCGTAAACGTTGGGCGCTAGATGTGGGGACCATTCCACGGTTTCCGTGTCGCAGCTAACGCATTAAGCGCCCCGCCTGGGGAGTACGGCCGCAAGGCTAAAACTCAAAGGAATTGACGGGGGCCCGCACAAGCGGCGGAGCATGCGGATTAATTCGATGCAACGCGAAGAACCTTACCAAGGCTTGACATATACCGGTAACGGCTAGAAATGGTCGCCCCGCAAGGTCGGTATACAGGTGGTGCATGGTTGTCGTCAGCTCGTGTCGTGAGATGTTGGGTTAAGTCCCGCAACGAGCGCAACCCTCGTTCTATGTTGCCAGCACGTTATGGTGGGAACTCATAGGAGACTGCCGGGGTCAACTCGGAGGAAGGTGGGGATGACGTCAAATCATCATGCCCCTTATGTCTTGGGCTTCACGCATGCTACAATGGCCGGTACAAAGGGCTGCGATACCGTAAGGTGGAGCGAATCCCAAAAAGCCGGTCTCAGTTCGGATTGAGGTCTGCAACTCGACCTCATGAAGTCGGAGTCGCTAGTAATCGCAGATCAGCAACGCTGCGGTGAATACGTTCCCGGGCCTTGTACACACCGCCCGTCAAGTCATGAAAGTCGGTAACACCCGAAGCCGGTGGCCCAACCCTTGTGGAGGGAGCCGTCGAAGGTGGGATCGGTGATTAGGACTAAGTCGTAACAAGGTAGCCGTACCGGAAGGTGCGGCTGGATCACCTCCTTTCTAAGGAGCATCTGGCACCCGTAGGGGTGTCCAGGCGCCGGATCCGAGACGAATGTTCTCGGCTGGTTAGCTCATGGGTGGAACATTGACGTTGGTTCCGGGTCGACCGGTTCGAAGGTAGTACGGCCTCTTCGGGGGCAAGGA
>NZ_JBMSEB010000006.1:0-3669 GCF_049446075.1 Rathayibacter sp. KR2-224 | reverse complement strand
CGCTTCGGGTCGTGAGAGTCGGGACGTGCACGCTGTTGGGTCCTGAGGGACCGGGCCGGCCGGGAGGCTGTTCCGAACCTCTGGGCCCTTTTCTTGTCAGCTCCTTGGTGGGGTTGGTGGGGGAGGGTGACCCGCCCGTATTTTGAGAACTACACAGTGGACGCGAGCATCTTAGATTCGGACCCTTTTGGGTTCGGATCACAAGATCATGCCGGCACCTTTGGGTGCTGGTAGATCATTGGTCAATCTGTTCACCCTTTCGGGGGTGGGCCGATCGATTCATAACTCATGTGATTTCAAGTTTCTAAGAGCGAACGGTGGATGCCTTGGCATCTGGAGCCGAAGAAGGACGTAGCAATCTGCGATAAGCCTCGGGGAGTTGATAAGCGAACTTTGATCCGAGGGTGTCCGAATGGGGAAACCCAGCCAGGCCCTTTGTGGTGACCTGGTTACTCCCGCCTGAATGTATAGGGCGGGTAGAGGGAACGTGGGGAAGTGAAACATCTCAGTACCCACAGGAAGAGAAAACAATAGTGATTCCGTTAGTAGTGGCGAGCGAACGCGGAAGAGGCTAAACCGATTATGTGTGATAGCCGGCAGGTGTTGCATGGTCGGGGTTGTGGGACTTCCACGGTTTTCTGCCGAAGACCACGTTGATGTGCGCAGTATAGGTGAACGGTTTTGAATGACCGACCGTAGAGGGTGCCAGTCCCGTAACCGAAATGTTGTGCGACGGCGGGAAGTATCCCAAGTAGCACGGGGCCCGAGAAATCCCGTGTGAATCTGTCAGGACCACCTGATAAGCCTAAATACTCCCAGATGACCGATAGCGGACAAGTACCGTGAGGGAAAGGTGAAAAGTACCCCGGGAGGGGAGTGAAATAGTACCTGAAACCGTTTGCTTACAAACCGTTGGAGCCTCCTTGTTGGGGTGACAGCGTGCCTTTTGAAGAATGAGCCTGCGAGTTAGTGATATGTGGCGAGGTTAACCCGTGTGGGGTAGCCGTAGCGAAAGCGAGTCTTAATAGGGCGATTGAGTCGCATGTCCTAGACCCGAAGCGAAGTGATCTACCCATGGCCAGGTTGAAGCGACGGTAAGACGTCGTGGAGGACCGAACCCACTTCAGTTGAAAATGGAGGGGATGAGCTGTGGGTAGGGGTGAAAGGCCAATCAAACTTCGTGATAGCTGGTTCTCTCCGAAATGCATTTAGGTGCAGCGTTGCGTGTTTCTTGCCGGAGGTAGAGCTACTGGATGGCCGATGGGCCCTACAAGGTTACTGACGTCAGCCAAACTCCGAATGCCGGTAAGTGAGAGCGCAGCAGTGAGACGGTGGGGGATAAGCTTCATCGTCGAGAGGGAAACAACCCAGACCACCAACTAAGGTCCCTAAGCGCGTGCTAAGTGGGAAAGGATGTGGAGTTGCATAGACAACCAGGAGGTTGGCTTAGAAGCAGCCACCCTTGAAAGAGTGCGTAATAGCTCACTGGTCAAGTGATTCCGCGCCGACAATGTAACGGGGCTCAAGCACGCCACCGAAGTTGTGGCATTACCATTAGTGACAAGCCTTCGTGGTTCAGTCGTGGTGATGGGTAGGAGAGCGTCGTGTGGGCAGTGAAGCGGCGGTGTGAACCAGTCGTGGAGCCTACACGAGTGAGAATGCAGGCATGAGTAGCGAAAGACGGGTGAGAAACCCGTCCTCCGAAAGACTAAGGGTTCCAGGGCCAGGCTAATCCGCCCTGGGTAAGTCGGGACCTAAGGCGAGGCCGACAGGCGTAGTCGATGGACAACGGGTTGATATTCCCGTACCGGCGAAGAACCGCCCCAGTCAATCCAGTAATGCTAAGAGTCCGAAACCCTGCGTACGATCCCTTCGGGGTGAGGCGTGGGGAGGTAGCACTCGACCCTATGCTGGTGCGGCTAGCGTATTAACAGGTGTGACGCAGGAAGGTAGCTGATGCCGGGCGATGGTTGTCCCGGTGCAAGTGCGTAGGCCGAACGATAGGCAAATCCGTCGTTCATTCAGGCTGAGACACGATGCGGACCCGTTTGGGGAAGTCAGTGATCCTATGCTGCCGAGAAAAGCATCGACGCGAGGTTCCAGCCGCCCGTACCCTAAACCGACTCAGGTGGTCAGGTAGAGAATACCAAGGAGATCGAGAGAATCGTGGTTAAGGAACTCGGCAAAATGCCCCCGTAACTTCGGGAGAAGGGGGGCCTGAGGCGTGTAGGGACTTGCTCCTGAAGCGTTTGAAGGCCGCAGAGACCAGTGGGAAGCGACTGTTTACTAAAAACACAGGTCCGTGCTAAGTCGCAAGACGATGTATACGGACTGACGCCTGCCCGGTGCTGGAAGGTTAAGAGGAACGGTTAGCCGTAAGGCGAAGCTGAGAATTTAAGCCCCAGTAAACGGCGGTGGTAACTATAACCATCCTAAGGTAGCGAAATTCCTTGTCGGGTAAGTTCCGACCTGCACGAATGGCGTAACGACTTCCCAGCTGTCTCAACCGCGAACTCGGCGAAATTGCATTACGAGTAAAGATGCTCGTTACGCGCAGCAGGACGGAAAGACCCCGTGACCTTTACTACAGCTTGGTATTGGTGTTCGGTGTGGCTTGTGTAGGATAGGTGGGAGACTATGAAGCGGGCACGCTAGTGTTCGTGGAGTCATTGTTGAAATACCACTCTGGTCACTCTGGATGTCTAACTTAGAACCGTAATCCGGTTCAGGGACAGTGCCTGGTGGGTAGTTTAACTGGGGCGGTTGCCTCCTAAAGAGTAACGGAGGCGCCCAAAGGTTCCCTCAACCTGGTTGGCAATCAGGTGTCGAGTGTAAGTGCACAAGGGAGCTTGACTGTGAGACTGACAGGTCGAGCAGGGACGAAAGTCGGGACTAGTGATCCGGCAGTGGCTTGTGGAAGCGCTGTCGCTCAACGGATAAAAGGTACCTCGGGGATAACAGGCTGATCTTGCCCAAGAGTCCATATCGACGGCATGGTTTGGCACCTCGATGTCGGCTCGTCGCATCCTGGGGCTGGAGTAGGTCCCAAGGGTTGGGCTGTTCGCCCATTAAAGCGGTACGCGAGCTGGGTTTAGAACGTCGTGAGACAGTTCGGTCCCTATCCGCTGCGCGCGTAGGAAGTTTGAGAGGATCTGACCCTAGTACGAGAGGACCGGGTTGGACGAACCTCTGGTGTGTCAGTTGTTCCGCCAGGAGCACCGCTGATTAGCTACGTTCGGGATGGATAACCGCTGAAAGCATCTAAGCGGGAAGCCGGCCTCAAGATGAGACTTCCATCCCCTAGGGGGAGAGGCTCCCAGCCAGACGACTGGGTTGATAGGCCGGATGTGGAAGCAGGGACTAAAGACCTGTGCAGCTGACCGGTACTAATAAGCCGACAACTTGACAATCACTACCCTCATAAACGTTGTAAGGCAGCTATGAGGGGCCTAAAGATTTGCTCGCGTCCACTATGTGGTTCCCGATGTACGGTCGGGAACAAACAAGCTTTGATGCTTGACGTTCACTATTGACACATCAACAGTGTTTCGGCGGCCATAGCGAGAGGGAAACGCCCGGACACATTCCGAACCCGGAAGCTAAGACTCTCAGCGCCGATGGTACTGCAGGGGTGACCCTGTGGGAGAGTAGGACACCGCCGGACTTCTT
>NZ_JBMSEB010000005.1:0-16446 GCF_049446075.1 Rathayibacter sp. KR2-224 | reverse complement strand
CTCCCTCGAAGGCTGGTGTGTGGTCAGAGACCACCAGCATCAAGGGAGGCCCGCCCCATACGACGGAGCGACCCAGGGTGGGGAATTTCGGCGAGCAGAAGTGGGGAATTTCAGTGAGCGCCGTCACTACCCAGGTTTGGACTTCTCGAAGGAGTTCCATGAGGACCACATTTGGCCGAAGTCGCTCTTCACTCGCCGACGTCTCGAAGAGGCCGGCGTGCCACCCCAAGCAGTCGACAGCTACTTGATGCGCGTCAACTCGCTGCCGAACCTGCAGCTGCTCGAGGGACGTCAGAACCAGGAGAAGCTCGCGAAGCTTCCCGCCAACTGGATCGAGACTCTGCCCGACGCTCGCCGCGAACCGTATCTTCGCGAGAACGACCTCGATGGGATCAGCCTCTCCCTCACGAGCTTCCTCGAGGGCTTCGCAAAGCGACGAGAGCGAGTCAGGGAGCGACTCATCCGAGCGCTTGGGGCAGACGGCAAGGACGCGACCGAACGCGAATGAGTTGAGTCAGGTCATCCAAGAACTCGACCGGACTTTCCGACGTCAGTTAGGCGGCGTTTGTCACGTTCTGCCACTCCGCCGAGAAGTCGCGAAGTGCGGCGGCCAAGTTGGAGACATAGGCCCCCCAGGCCGATGAGGATCGTACGTCGCCCTTCGCGGGGAACGGAAGCGTGACCATCCAGAGCGGGTACGCTCTGTCTCTCAGTCGCGCCAACTCGACTTGGTTGGGCGCAGAACTGGCCTTGGCCGGGTAGAGCAATAGCGCGAGATCGGAGGCCTGTCCGTTCAGCATCGCGAGGTGGCTGTAGGCGAACATCTGGTAGCCGTCCTGGGAGCTAGGAACCGTCCCGGTGTTCATCTTGTACTTCGCGTCGGCCAGAATCACCTTCTGCGAAACCTTCACCATAAAGTCGGGGAACGAGTCCCCACTCTCAGCATTTCCACCGGCCCATGGACGAGGAACGTCCACGCCCTCTGCGGGATCGGAGTCGCGGCTCACCGCCGTCAACGGGAAGGCGCTTTGAAGAGCAACCTCAAGACACTGCTCCCAGAACTTCTCCATTGAGATGTGCACCGTGAGCCCTTCGCCATGCTCATCACCGTCCTCGGGCGCGACCCCATGGCTGCGAAGCACGGGCAACGCCGCGTCGACCACAGGCTGCCATATCCGATCTAGCGGCCCGAGCCACAGCCGCTCCGCGTTGCTCATTGCGTCCTCGGGTCGGATCAGGCGAACCGCAGTGAGGTGACGGAGCAAGAGCGTCGCACGAGACTGAGTAGTCGGGCGAAGGCGAGCGATCTTGGGCGGCAGCTGATCGGTGGCAACGACACGAAGGGCCGAAGCGACCACCCTGAGCAGCGGCGTATCCATGGTGAGTTCATCGAAGACCGACTCGACTACTGGGACCCCGGTCGCGATCGAGTGTAGGAGGCTCTTCTCCTTGAGTCGCCCTCGTGGCATTCCCAGCGCTTCGGTCCGTTCCTCGTACCGCGGACGAGCACGGAACAGAAGCGGCTCCACCTCGTTGAGGAACCGCTCGTGCTCGAGCAGCCTGAGAAACGAAGGTGCGAATGCGCCCTCAAAGGACGCAGCTCCCGACGTCAGGCGGCTACGGTCCGCAAGGAGCATCACGTCGATGAGCTCCTTGAACGGATCCAGGCTCGAAACGTCCGCCTGCTTCGGCGTTTTAGGTTCAACGCCGAGTTCGACCAGGTCCGCGTGCTCATCCGAGAACGCGGCGACTGCCAACGCGAGGCTCCCGGCCGAAGCGCTGCGAACGAGTGCGGTCTCCTTCTCGTAGAGAACGATGTGCGTTGTCGCACCCGGCCGGTGATCAAACTCGCGGAGGACATCAGCTCGGACCGCCCACGGCTTCGGCAGCACGGTTACGGTCACGACGCCGTGCCCCCCGTCCGGAAGCACGGCGAACCCGGAACGCGTGCCGCGCGGACTCGCACGGATCCACATCCGCTCTGGGCTAGTCGTCGGATTCGCCATCGGTCGCCGTGTCATCGGCCGACTCATCGTCGTCGGGGAGGTACCCGCTCTTCGCACCGGCGGGTATGTCCACAACCACCAGCCCGCGGGTCAGACCGTATCCCTCTTCGCGAATTGCAAGAGAGAGGTCGACCAGGAACCCGTCGAACTTGGCCCAACGGTCCTCGACCTCAACATGGGCGGCAGCTTCAAGCCAGGAGCGGCGAAGAGCGGGATCCAGAAGGTCGGTCGCTCCAGCTTGGGTTACCGTGTCGATGAGCTGGGGCAAGATTGCATATCGCCACACCATCCACTCGGCGTCGTCGTCGGGCGAAGGGGCGGGCGCCGGGGTGACGGCGGTCAGCATCGGGAGATCTATCACTCCATAGGCCCTCCCCTTCGGGCCACCGGTGTGCTCGTGCCAACCGGGGTTCACGCTCACTGCGCGCAGTGCGTCGATCACTGCGCGAGTTCGGTCGAGGGTGAAGAGCTCGAACGTGTTGTTCGACAGCCGAAGCCAGACGTGCACCTGCTGCTGAAGATCGTCCGTCAGCCCGTCGCCGGCGGCAGTGCGGCCCTGATACTTGAGTCGGAAGTTGTTACCACCTGAGTTGTACTCGATCGTATTGCCAGCGTAAGTCTCACCGTCGTAGCTGATATCGAGGCGATCCTGAATCCCGCTCGATGAGCGCTGCGATTTCGTGACACCACCGGACGTCATCGGGAAAAACTCATCAACCAACCCGCGCCGTGATTTCGTGACGTCGGGTAGGTCGAGCTGATTGTGATTCCCGCCCCACATACCCCCGACCTCGAGCCAGTACGCCTCCGTGACAGAGGGGTCTGCAGCGTCAACTCGCAGCTGCGCGATGGGGTCGCTCGGTGCAGCGACGGCGCCGACGGTAGGGGTGACACCGAAGAGGTAGCTGTGACCGAGCATCGCATTCGGCCCGAGGCACTGCCGCAGCGCTTCATTGAGGTTGCTCAACGCGCTGATCGAGCCATCGATTCGTGCCGCGGCATCGGCACCCTCCACCGCCTCGATCGATGCACGGAGGGCGGAGCCGACAAGAGGCTCGACGCGGATGAAGCCGAACCGGCGGCGAAGCGCCGAGTCCAACGGAGCGATCGAACGGTCTGACGTGTTCATGGTTCCGAGCAGATAGACATTGCTGGGAACCGAGAAGATCGAGCCAGAGTACGGAAGGGTGACCTCCATGCCGTCGACCCAGCTCGCACCGTCGAACGTTGATCGTTTTGTGGACTCCATGCAGAGCAGGAGGTCACCAAACACCTTGGGGACGTTCGCCCGGTTGAGCTCGTCGATGAGTACGAGGAAGTCACCTTCGGGGTGATCGAGCGCCTCGGAAATCACCACGCGAAGGAAGCCATCCCGCCGAACGAACTGCTCCCTTACGTCGTCGTAGCGAAGGCCCTCGACGAACTCTTCATAGGTCGTGTTCGGGTGCAGCGTGATCGCGTAATTTCCCTGACCGTTGCCAAGGAGCCGACGACCAGTCTCGTCCTCCCACTGTTCGGCGACAGAGGTAACGACATGACTCTTGCCGGTACCAGGAGGACCTTCAAGGACGGCGTTCTTGAATCTACGCAGGACGCGAATTGTCTCGACGGCGAGTTCCACGCGATCTTCTCTCCATGTCCCTGAACGTTTGGCTCAACTTTAGAGGGGAGCGAAGACACGAGCACACTACGAGCGAGTACGCCCCTCGAGTGCGGCCTTTGCGGTCGCACGCAGAGCATCCGCGACATCGTGGCTCGCACGCTTGCCGACAATTGCCCCCGCGACAGCGAGATCGATCCGCTCGAGAAGCTCTTGGTCGCGACGAGAGCGGAGTTGAGCGCCAAGCGCCGCAAGCCCTTCGACCGTCTTGCTATCGAGATCCGGAAGCGGCAGACGACGCAAATCAGTCGCTTCAACTTTCAGCGCGCCGCCACCAAGAACGGTGGACGAGACTTCGGCATTCGCCCATGCCCACGCTGAGTTGAGCAGCGCGCTCATCGCTGACGCCGGAATCGCATCCTTCGACTCCTGCCACATCGTCGCGAAGTTGGCGTCCACGAGCGCTCCAGCCGAGTTGGAGTACGCGAAGGGACGACCGCCGCACACGCGGGGCATGAACAACGCAGGCCGATGGCGCGGCGCCATCGGGGGCAACTGATACCAGAAGCCGACCTGCTGCCCGCGCCGATCGTGCTTGGCGTTCGTCGCGACCGCCGCGAGCTCCGGGAACGTTTTCGTCGGGTCGGAGTCCACAAGAGGCGTCCTCGCCACCCTGTCGATCCAAGCGCTGACCTTGGCGGACAGAACCGCTGGAGCGGGGTCACCAACACGCTTTGCGTCGGCTTGAGTCACCCAGCCCCGGAGATTGAGCACCCTCGCGGACAACGCCGATGTCTCCGAAACATCGAGCTCGTCACCAAGGTCGCTCTGACGTCTGACCGCAATCTCAAGGCACTCAGTCGGAACGTCGAGCATTGCGAGTCCCCATCGTGTGGCGGGGCGGGCCGCCCCGTCGATCTCGGCAAGATAGAAGAAGTCATTGGCGCCGGTCCGGAGTCCCTGACCGACCCGCCACCCGTAGGCCTCAATGGTTCGAAGGCGCATACTCACTGCGCTCTGTCCTACCGCAAGCGCCACTCGGGGCGCCAAGGCGCTGCGCTCGCCGGTGGCGGAAAGCGAGATCTCCTGGCTTACGCGTGCAGTGAGACCACGCGTGACTGTCACCGGTTGCGGAGAGGCAACCTTTCGCAGAGCCCGCGCCACCGCCTGCTCCGACTTCCGGGCGCCGAGCAAGGACCCACGGGTCTCCAGTTCGCGAGTGGCTCGACCCACGACAATCGAGTGACCTGTTCTCGGGCCGACCGAGCGCCGCCTCGCGACGACCAATTGCGTCCGAACGAGTGCGTCTTCAAACCAACTCGCATCGCCATCCTCAACCACCACCTCGACGTCGAACGCGAGGTCGAGAAGCTCGCGCACCGCGTGCGCATAGTTACGGTTGAGCCAGGCCTGCGGCGCCACCACCGCGAGCACGCCCCCTTCGCGCACCAAAGCAGCACTCAGTACCCATGCAGGAACCGCGATGTCAGCGGTGCCGGGATAGGCGTGTGCGGCCCGGAGGAACGCCGCTTGGGCTTCATCGCCCAGGGCAGCCCGGTTTTGAAGGGAGCGAACAAGACGGCTCCGAACGGTTGCCGCAGAAGGAATCGTCAGGCCATCGACGTAACCCTTGGATTGGTAGCGAATGTATGGCGGGTTGGTGATCACTAGATCGAACTGCCCGCCAGGAAGCACCGCCGAGAATGCATCGACTGCCTCAAGCGAGACACCGGGTTCACCAGCCATGACCACGCTCGCCTGCTCGATAGCCTGCGGATCGAGGTCATACCCGACCATCGACTCAGGGCGAGCCCCAACTTCCAGACAAGCTGCAAGCAAGTCTGCCGATCCGACCATGGGATCGATAATCGAGAGCGCAGACTCAGCGTCTGCCAGCGCCGCCAATAAGCGCCCGACGGGGCGACCAGTGAAGTACTGACCGAGTTGCTTCTTGCGGGTGCTCTCGTCGGGTGTTTCAGCCCTCAAGTGAGCCCCTGAAGTTCATACACCCGTCGCGCGTCGAGCGTGATGGGAACACCGTCGACGAGCGCGCGGCCGACAAGCTGCGAGAAGAGGTGCTGCTGCTCACGAGCACCCGCCGGCGATGTCGCGCCTTCGGAGGACGCGGCGGCGACCAGTTCTTGCATCGTCGTTGTGACTTGACGCTCAAGTTCCGGCGTGCGCTTCTTGACGCGCAAGAGCGGGTCGCCGCTCACCGCGACATGACCGTTCACCTGCTTGAAGCTGGCTTGAGTCTTGTCGAGAATGCTTGCCGCCGTGACCGCCAACCCGGCATCTCGCAGACTCTCTGCCAGTGCGCGCCAGACCGAGGCTTGCGAAGAGTGGAAGACCAGCGTCGCATCCGCGTCTGGAGTCATCACCCGACCGACCTCGCTAAACACGGAGGTGAGCAAGGCTTGGTATGCGTCGACACCCTTACCTTGCGCTGGCGAAATGATCGCCTCTTCGGTGGTATTCGTCGTCCGGCCGAGCCACAGCTCGTTGATCTGGTTGATTTCCGCATAGGGGATGTACGCCCCGAATGGCGGGTCCGTGAAGACGTAGTCGACCGAATCGCTGCCGAGCTGGAGGTGGGAACTACTCCCAGTGACAACATCGACTCCATCTCCGAGACCATGCAGCAGCTGGAAGGCCTTCTCGAATACTGCGATCTTCCGCCTCACGCCAGTGAAGACGTTCTTCTCGACCGGAAGTCCGCTGACGTACAAGACACCCGACTGCGCGCCCGTGACGATGAAGTCCTTCGAGTTCTTCTTCAAGACGACCCGAGTCATGAGCGTGGAGTGCGCCGCGTTGTACGAGAGCACCAGCAAACGGAGCGCCTCTTGCAGCGGCTCGGGCTGTTCGTCTATCAAGCTCCACAGAACTCCGAGCGCGCGGAAGTTGCGCGCCGTGTAGAGGTGATGGAGATGAGTCATCCCCTGGTGGTAGCCGCTTCGATGGAGGTCGCCCCACTCGAGCGGCACCACCGGCGCGGCCGACGGAACAGGACGAGACAACGCACTGCTCTCGGCGTGTCCGTCATCGGACGAGGCGAGGCGACTCCAGTTGCGGCTACCCGAACGTCCGTAAACCTTCCACGGCACCCGCTTCCTCCGCGTCGTTGCTTCGCCGGTCAACGGGTCGGCAACCGTCTCAGCGACTCGTCTCCACGCGTCGGGCTCGCCGACGAAACCACAGGCACACCTGTACGAGTCGTCGAACCGCAGTGGCTCATACCGCACCCTGGTTTCGGCATAAGTGGTCTCGGCCCCGCAGCGCGGGCAGGCGACGACATCGCTCCAGATCACTTGGCGGATCTGCCCCGGCCGTCCATCGGGCGAATCCGCGGCGTACAGGTCCGACTCCATCTGCTCCGCAGTATCAAGAAGCCGCTTCGCAGCCGCCGCGAATGCGGTTGGCTCTGGTGCCCTCGTCATCACGCGACCGAGCAAGGTTCCGATCTCCGACAGCTCATACACCGTGGCGCGACGCGGCCCCCATACCGGGGCGAGCCCACGTGCAGCCGCAAGAGACTTCATACGCTCGGTCGGTCGAGCACATAGGAGTGCCGCTATTCCTGTGGATCCGGATCCGCCGAAGACGTCGAGCACGTGATCGCCGGGCTTGGTGTGGCACGCGATGAACAGTGCGACGCTCTCCGCCGAGATCTTCGTCGGGTAGGAAAACGCGTTATAGAGCGCGCCCGTGCGATCCGCCGGTAGGGGCTCGGAGTACAGCGCCGTCAGCGCGCTCTCGTTCATCGTGACCCCTTCTCATTCGTCGACCGCGTTCGGCCGGTCGCTCGAATCCGGATCTCATCCCCCGACTTGGCGAGCGCGAACTGCAGTTCACTCCCCGCTTCAAGCTCCAGCGCACGGAGCAACTCGACTGGGATACAGACTTGGCGGACCTTCGTGAGGGCGCGAGGCCCGTGCCACACAACGTCATCCTGCGCCATGCGTCGACTCTAGCATTGCTAATAGGAATATTATATCTAATAGTTTTGCTCTAGTAGTAACCCGCCATTACGAAGGGACGAAGGCGGCGCCGTCCGGCGCCGCCTAGTAGAAGGCCAGGGTAAGGCGGCCCTCCGACAACGAGTTGACTGCCAGCTGAGCCAGGACGAGAAACGCTTGAAACGCTCGACCACGTCCTGGCGCGGACTGTTTGTTAGCTACTCCAACACTGGGGCAAGCCGATGCATGTTCGGCCTACTCAGCGACGGGGCTGATGCGTCTCCAGGCGCGAACGGCGACTGGGTGCCTCTTGGCGGGTTTCCCTTGGAGAGCCTGTTCGAGGTTCCAGGTGCGCCGCTCTTCGTCGTCAAACACTTCAAGGAGCGGACGATTGCCTCATCCGGGTCGTAGCTCGTGAAGTGCTCCAACTCCCGTGCCGAGACGAGGAGCGAAGGCGTCTGGCTCGCTGGCCCGAACTCTTCAAAGCGCGCGTTCGCGAAATGGAACGGCTCGCTGGTGACGACTAACCCGACGATGCTGCGGTCACTCGGGATGTGCTCGAAGCCGGCGCTGCGGTTCCTGATCTGTCGCGCGGTGGTGTCGATCTGGTTGCGCCCCTTGACGAGGTAGCGCTTGATGATCTCGGCGAAGTCCCCACCGCCCGCCCTAGCGTCGATGCCGAGGCCGGCAGACTTGCACCCCAATGCCGACTCGAATCCACAGCCTGGCCTACTTGCTTGAGACCGCCAAAGCGGCGCCCCGATGCGATTCAGTACATTCACCACAGCGTAAGTGGATCCTGTCGCCTTGGCGGGGTTGACGAGGTCTTCGGTGTTGAGGCCGAGTGCTTTAAGCCAATGCTGCCCTTCGCCGCCGGCTTCCCGCTCGACATTCACCGGCTCAGCGGTGGTGGCGGACCTGGTCTTCGTCGGAAGCAAAGAGGATGCTCGAGGTATGACTGAGTTCCTTCAGCGTCCTGGTCCTCGACCGGTGGGGTCGTCGCGGACTGCTGCGGTCGAGTTCTGTCAGGAATGGATGGTCTTCCTGGGTGAGCGCGACACCCTGATCGCAGAGGGGCCGGCGGCGGCCGTTTGTGACCTTTACAGTTCGCGTTACGTCGCTCTTGTCGACAACCACAGGGGCAACATCGAGGTGCCGCTGGTTCAGCGCGCTATCGCACTCACCGAATCCGACGGTCGCCACTGCATAGTTTTCCATCCCGGGGGGTGTCTACCAGATGCGGCAGCATTGGCAGACGCGAGGGGCGTGGTGTTGATCATGTTTGATCCCCGGACCGGTGCTATCGAGGCGCGCAATCAGCTGGCAGTTCCGATCTGCCGCTCCCGTCGGCTTCCTTAGATGCTTCGACCCAGGACCCGAGCTGGCGACTCCAGCCGGGCCGGTGAGGCAGGCTCGGCTGCGGCCCTGCGGAGCTCTGTTCGAGCGGCTTCTTGGGATTCGGTGATGGTTGGTTCGATGTAGCCGCGATGAAGCATGTCAACCAGTTCAGCTTCGGCGGCCTTCGTCGTGGGAGTGGTGAGGACGATGACATTGCTGCGTCGACCACGGGTCAGGCCGACGTAGAGTCCGGCGGCGTCAACTCCGGGGCCGACCAGGGAGCGGTCCGTGGTTTCGCCTTGGGCCCCGTACACGGTGGAGGCGTAGCCGAGGTGGAGGTGCTGGGCCGCGTAGCTGGAGTCGACCCTTCGCACTTGACTGGAGTCGGCTGTGGAGGCGAGCAGGATGCCGTCGTCGGTGATGCGGGTGATTACCCAGTTCTGTCGGTTCTCCACTTCGGCGCGGGTGTCGTTGCGTCGTGTTTGCACGATGTCGCCGACGAGGAGCGTTTGCCCGTTCTGTCCAAGAGCTGCTCTGTCTGTGTTGACGCTGCCGCTGTGGATGCGGCGGGCTTGGATGGCTTCACTGACCGCCTGTGCTTCGGCATGGGTCGCGGTGATCAGTGAAATCGTCTCGCGACGATTCGTCGCAGTGAACCAGGCATCTGTCATCACACTTGCAACCTCGCTGGTGCTGTTGGTCAGTTGGACGTGACCGGTCTGGATCAAGTGGTCGGCGACGTTGTGGCGGTCCTCGTCGGTGTCCGCTTGCCGGAGCTCGAGTGTGAAGTCTCCCCAGCCAGGTTCCTGGAATCGGTGCACGTCGAGCAGCTCCACGACGCTGACGCTGTTGCGGCGCAGAAGCTCCAGCGCGCCGGAGTGTCCGACCGGGAGTGCTTGGTTCGGATCCCCTACGGCAGCGATTCCGGCACCCGTCTCATGGGCGAGTGTGAGGAGTGCGTTGGCGGCGTGGAGGTCGAGCATGCCGGCCTCGTCGACCACGATCCGGTCTCCGGGATGAAGGGCGTCCTCGCCAGGGCCACCGTATGGCCGCATCGTGTTGGGGTCGATCTCCCCGATGGTCAGCCTGGACCATTGAGTGCGGCCTGTGGCGTCGGGATTCCACCGCCACCCATAGGCGTGCAGCAGTTGATGGAGTGAGGAGGCGTCGCTGTCGGTTTCGCGGCCTGCGACGGTGGCCGCTTTCTTGGTCGGGGCGACAACGACCATCCGCCGGTGCTGCAACCGCAACGCGGCCGCGGCCACCTTTAACATCGCAGTCTTCCCTGTCCCGGCCGCCCCGATCACGGTCACGAGATTGCTGCTGCCACCAATGACCGCGGCGCCACCGACTTGGCCAGAATCCAGGACTCTGCCGGGGTCAACCGCTGCTGCGATGCTTTGCACTGCCTCGGTGGGGAGAGGTTCACCCGCCTCGGGGAAGAGTTGAAGCTGATTGGCGAGCGTGTTCTTCGCGATCGCGGTGGTCGTGGCCACGAACTGCTTCACGTGGTCCGGCACCGCATCGGCGTCGAGCAGGCGAACCGTGTGCGTGGCCACCGCCCTGTCGACGAGGTCGATCACGAGTTGGTGGAGCGTTTCGCGTTCGGTGATGATGCCGGTTGCGGCCAAAGCGCGGAGGACGCCGGCGCGAACGTCGTACACGGAGAAGCGGCCACCAGTTCCGGTGGAGCGGCCATCCGCATCCACCACGGCCCTGGCGGCCACCAAGTCCAGGTCAATGTCCGCGACAGCGACCGGCTCGACGGCAACCCCGGATCGCCCAGTCACATCCGCGCCGGCCGCATGGATCTCGTTGCGGATGATGGCCGCCCAACTGTCCTCATCGAGGTCGCGTGGCTTGTTCGGCCGCCCGGCTGCCCATGCCCACCGGTCGATCTGGTTCAGCACATCCCGGGACGGCTCCTCAGCAGGATGCTGGCCCCGCCACCAATCGAGGCGCTTTGCTCGGTTGGTTTCGATCTGCGCGGATCGCTTCGACAAGGGCCGCACCAAGTGCTGGAGCTGCTCAATCTCGCCGTCCGCGTCGAGCGTGAACCCCTTAGCCGCGAGGGCGTGGATCCAGGCCGGGTCAGTACGGGTCGCGAGGTCGCCTTCGGCGTTCACCACGTTCTGGAACCTAAGCGCCACCCTGGTGTCCAGGTTGGACCACTTGCCGTCCTGACCTTGGACTTTGACGTTCAGCCAGAGGTGGCGATGCTTGTGCGGGTCCAATGACCGGGACCGTTCGTGCTTCAGCTCGACCACTTCAACCCGGGCCAGGTCTTCCCGGATGAGACCGCCGGCACCACGGCGGGCGTTGAGTTCGGTCTGCCAGAGGTGGATGATCCGGTCCCGTAACCGGTCCTGCAGATCCTCGTACGCCGCATTCAACTCAGGATCCAGGAGCGCGGCGATCGAGAACGACTTAGGTGCGTTCACCGTCGCATCAAGAACCAGATCCGCGACCGGCGACTCCAGGTCACGGCCACGCCGCTCCCCGGTGAGTGGGTCGAACCCATCCACCCACGCCCGCAACTGCTTCCGGCTGAGGAGGTCGTCGCGGATGACACCGTCTTCGCAGATATACCGGGTCATCACCCCATCCGCGTAATCCGCGGCAGCGATCACCCCAGCAGCGTCTTTCGCGGTCAGGGTGGCATCACAGACCCCGCCGAAGGCGTACGCGACCGCCTGCTTCACCCCCTGTGAAGCAACCCCTCGTTTCCACCGTGCAACACCCCCACGCACAGCCTCCAGAGTACCCCTCCCACTACAAAGTGCCTGCGTGCATTGCCATATTTCGATCCATTGCCATATTTCGATCCACTTTTCGATCCGCTGGTCTCTGTGGCTCCGTGACCTGTTTCACCCACCTCGTCTTCTTCATTGCTCGATCGCCCTGATCGTCTGTCCGCTTGGCCACAAGGTTCCTCGTTCTCGTTTCGAGAAACGCTCGCCGGCTGTCCCACGGAGGGGACGCGTGACGTGGAAGGTCACGTTGCGGTTGCCGTACCCTTGCGTGGATTTTCATCGTGCGGGTCTGCGGGCACCTTGGTCCCGTGGGCCTTGCCACTTAGCTCGAGTCAGTAGGCCGACGCGCTGGCGGGCGACCAAACGGGAAGCGAGATTAGGATTTCGGCGTGAGAGACCCAATGCATTTCGAAGCCCTGGCAGAGGAGTACGCGGCCGCCCGCCCGCCCTACCCCTCGGCGCTGTGGGACACCATCATGGATCTTGGCGTCCTGCAGCCGGGACACCGAGCACTCGACCTCGGCGCCGGCACCGGTCAAGCAACAGGGCCGCTCCTCGCGACAGGACTCCAGGTAACGGCGGTCGAGCCCGGCGAGCGACTCGCGCAGCGGCTTCACGCGTCTTACCCGACCGCAACTGTGCTTGTGGCGCGTGCCGAAGATGTGGACCTCGCGGCGGGCTCGTTTGACGTTGCCGTGGCAGCAACCTCGATCCATTGGATGGACCTGAACGTCGTCCTTCCAAAGCTTCGTCGAGCACTGCGGCCCGAGGGCACGTTGCTCATTTGGCGCCATGTGTTCGGCGATCCGGAAGGGCCCGCAACGTCATTCCGCGAACGTGTAATGCAGATCGTGCGGCAGCGCGGCGAGCCGTCGCCCCCAGGAGTTGACCCCGATGACGCCGACGCGACGGCCGCCGAGCTGACGGCATCAGGCCTGTTCGCGGTCGACGGGATCTCGACGTTCCGATGGAGCATCGAGCTCGATGCGGAGCAAGTGCATCGACTATTCGCCACCTTCAGTAACTGGTCACCCGAGGAGGTGAAGCAAGCAGCAGAGGGAGTGCGCGAATTGGGTGGAACGGTTGTCGAGCACTACCTCACATATCTCATCGTGCTCAAACCCGCCGAGAATGCCCGATGAAGGATCGGCGGATTCTGGCGGTTATCGCAACAGGGTGTCCCCGAGTACTTCGTTCGGGGTTTGGAGGGCGAGCGGCCGAGTACCGCTGCGATCGCTCTGCAGGAGAGCCCAGTCGCGATGCCGCGCGAGATGTCCTCGCGCTCTGCAGCGGTCAACTGTTGCCTTCCGCGGCACGGGTTCACGGTCGAACGCCGCCGTGTTGCGCCAAGACGGCGCGGACCGTATGAGGAGTACTCCAGAGCGCACGCGCGCTCAACCGGCTCGACTAACCCCGCGCCCACCGCTCCCAGAGTTCGTCTTCCAGCTCACTCGCGAACACCACCCACACCTCCGGACCAATCCTTCCCGAACGGTGCATCGCCCGGTTGAGACCACCGCCGTTATCCGTTTTCACACTTAAAGGTGGCCAATTACTCAATCAGTCGGGGACCGACTGCGCCTCTGATCATGCTCATCAGGGAGCCAATCAATCCGGGCAGGGCGTCGTCGTCGACCTCTTGCGACATGAGCCAGACGTCCATCGCCTCGCCCATGCCTGTCGCGACCGCGATCAGCAAGGTGCGCGGCACGTCGTCCCGTACCGCTCCCACCCGTTGCCCGGTGGCGAGCACCTGCGCGATCCACGGGAGGGATGACTGCTCGAGCTCATCCCGCGCCTTCTTCGACGCGGAGTTCTTCGCCGCGGCGGCCCAGCCGCGCAGCATAGCCGCCAACTGCGGCGATGCGACGAGCGCTCGCATGAGCCGGAGGTAGTAGTCGCCCAGAACCGACCAGAAGGCATCGGCATCCCCGACGCTCAGATCGGGCAGTGGACCGACCTGTTCGAAGAGTCCGCCGAGCCCGACCTGTGCGACGTAGGCGTAGAGGTCCTCTTTGCCGTTGAAGTAGTAGTACATCGACCCCTTGGAGATTCCGGCGGTGCCGATGACCCGATTCAGCGAGGCGTCGTGAAAGCCGTGAGACGCGAACTCGTCGAGTGCCGCCTGAACGATCGCCTGTTGCTGGGCCGCGGGCAGTTTCGCGAATCGGGGTCGGACCATTCGATCAGCGCGTCGAGTTCGGGCCCGGGAATGACGGGAGTTCGACGCGGTCGTGGAAGCTCCTGCCCATCGCGATGTCGGGAACCTTGGGGAGCCCCATCATCTTCAACACCGTGTTCCTGACGCCAAGCTGGAATCTGTTCTTCGGGGCGAACGCCAGGCCCAGCCCCTGGGCGCCAGCTTGCTTGGAGCGTACCAGCGGGGCCAGCCGCTCTTCGTAGCGGGCGAACGCCTCGCGGTAGTCGCTGGTGCGCGCGAGTTCGGCGGCCAGGGTGTAACCCTCCACCATGGCCAGCGCCGAGCCCTGCCCGGCCAGGAACGACGGGCCGGCGCCGGCATCGCCCACCAGGGCGATGCGTCCGGTCGACCACGACGGCATCCGGATCTGACTGGCCGTGTCGAAGTAGAAGTTCTTCGCGTGGGGCATGACCGCCAGCATCTCGGGAACTTCCCAGCCCATGCCGCCCAGCTTCTCACGCAACAGACTCTCCTGTGCCGCGCGCTCGACGGGCACGTGGCCGTCATGACGCACGGTGAATAGGAGCAGGGTGGCGTCGTCGCGGAAGGACAGGCGGATCGCCTGGAACCCGATCTCGGCGTACATCAGCGCGATGAGCTCGTCGCGCTGCGGATACCGCTCAGCATCGAATGCGGCAACGACCAACCCCAGATATTTCTCAAATTGCTCATCGGGGCCGAAAGCGAGCCTGCGCACCCGGGAGTGCAAGCCGTCCGCGCCGAAGACGAGATCGAAATCACGGGTGCTCCCGCTCTCGAAGGTGACCCGAACGCACCCACCGTCATTAGCGAGGTCGTGCACGGTGTCGCCGAGAATCAGCTCTACCTCGCCGCCCAGCGAGTCGTAGATGACGGAAGCGAGGTCGGTGCGCGGGATGCTCATGTACCGCTTGTTCGACTCGATCACAGCCTCGGGGTTGAACGACGCGATCTTGCGGCCGTTCCGGTCGATCGCTCTCGCCTCGGTGAAGACGTAGCCGTGCGGGCGCAGTTCGGGCACGATGCCCATCCGCTGCGCCACATCGAAGCCGGCGCCCCAGAAGTCGATGAGGTATCCGCCGCTGCGTAGTTCGGTTGCGTGTTCCACGATCGTGATCTCGTGACCCGATCTATTCAGCCAGAATGCCAGCGTAGGACCGGCGATCCCGGCTCCCACGATCAAGACCTTCATGACGCATCGTCTCCGTCTGTCCGTTTAGACCGCTAGTCTAAACTGGCGGTCTAAGACCGTCAACATCGGGCGCAAGCGCTGCATCCGCCGCGAGGAATAGGTCTGGCTGCCGGTTGTGCTGTGAGACTGGGTCATGGTTTCGACACGGCACATCCCGACAAGCAGGGGCGCCGTCGAATTCTGCTTGTGCGGGGGGACCGGCTATTGGTGTTGTTCTTCCCTGGCGGCCATTGCTCCGCGAGGTGTGATTGCGGACGGGCCTGTACACCGAGCTAGGGCACGCGGTTCTCTCCTTCTCACGCCCCGGATACGGCAGCACCAAAGTCGGCGCGTTGAGGCCCGCCGATTTCCCGCCGCTCGTGCGTGAGGTTTGCAGGCACCTGACATCCGCGCGACCGCCGCGGCCGTCGGCGTATCGTTCGGCGGCACGCAGGCCGTGCGCGTTGCTGGAGATCGGGAGATTGGTGTGCAGAGGCTCGTGCTGCACAGCTGCGCACCGTCCGGCTTGGCCTATCCCGATGGTCGGGCAGAGGCGATAGGTGGCCCGGCGCTGTTTTCCCCCTCCTTCAGGGTGTCGTATGGCGTCTCGAGCGCCGATTGGTCCGCTCGGACTCGGGATTGCGGCTCGTGATGTTGCGGCTTTCGAAGCTCCCGGTAGAGGACTGGTGGGGTCGACTTAGCGCCGCTGACCGGGTCGATGCGCGGGCGTTGTTCCAATCCATGTGGTCTGACTCCGGGTTTGTGAACGACCTCCGCCAGGGGCTCCATGGCGGCGATTCGGCGCGGCGCGTCGCCATGGGAACGTGCGCTGCCCGACTCTTGTGGCGGGGCCGCGGCATGATCGGGGAGTCTCCTTCGCACATGCACAAGTCTTTGCCAACGCCATCTCGGGCGCGACTCTAGTGGAACCCGACTCACCAAGCCACGTCTTCTGGGCCGGTCCGGGGAGAACGCATCTGACGTCGATCATCGGGTTGTTCATTGGTAACTGCCCGTGAGCGCACATGGCCGTTGCTTGCCCGGATCCATGTGTTCGGCCTTCATCTCTGACGTGGTGTCCTCGACGGCGGCGCCATGGGCGATGGTGGCGCCTATGGCTGCATTGCTGCAATAGTTGCATGTATGCATGCGATTGAGCAACATGGCTCGCTGGCCGACCGGATGGTGGCCCGACTGCTTCAGACCCGGTGGCTGGTCCGAGCCCTTGTGCCTGTGTTTCGCATCGGTCTCGGGGCGATCGGGGGAGGGCGGCTGCTGCTACTCGAGCACCGCGGGCGGACGTCCGGTCAGCGGTGACGGCGCTCACTGAAATTCCCCACTTCTGCTCGCCGAAATTCCCCACCCTGGGTCGCTCCGTCGTATGGGGCGGGCCTCCCTTGATGCTGGTGGTCTCTGACCACACACCAGCCTTCGAGGGAG
>NZ_JBMSEB010000004.1:0-24708 GCF_049446075.1 Rathayibacter sp. KR2-224 | reverse complement strand
CGCAACCACCACGCCGCAGCAGACGAACTCCGCCGCGTCACCACCGGCACAAACCTGCGCTAGCGTTACCCCGCGACCTGGGGAAATTCGCTGAGCAACTCTGGGGAAATTCGCTGAGCGCCGTCAGCGGCGCTTCGTCATGCTCGAGGTCGTCGATCGGCCGGCGCTGGATCGAGTTGTCGTCGCGTCCGGATTCGGGGGATCGGCCCAGTGGTATCGCAACCTCGAGGCAAACGGCATCGCCTATGTCACGGTGTCCGGCCTTCGGGCTCGGCGTGCGTTGCCCACCCTCCTGAACGAGGAGGATTCGAAGAGTCACCTCACCGGCTACGGGGCACGACACCCGTCGGCATGGCGCCACCTGCGTGGGGCCATGGCGATTGCCCAGGGCGAGGCGAACCCCGACATTCGCATTGTCGTGCTCGAGCTGGGCGAACGTCGGCAGCCATAGGGAGGAATCGTCGCGCACGACAACCGGAAGGGTGTCAATGACGACCGCACCTTCAGGCGAGTAGGAGTCGACTGACGCGGATGTCGATGCCCCGCTGATCGCGTCGCGTGCGTTGCTCGGGGTCGTCGCACGATCGATCGCTGAAGCGCTCGACGTCGTGACGCTTCCGCAATTCCGGGTTCTGGTCGTCCTGCGCGCCGCGGGACGGCTGCGGATGGGGGTGCTCGAGGAGCGGATGAACTTCAACCCGCCGACCTTCAGTCGTTTCGTCGACCGGACGGGGCAGGGTGGTTGGCTTGAGAGAAGGTCCCACCCGACAGTCGCCGGGAGGTCCTCATCGATCCCACCCCTCGTGGTGCGCAACTGGTCGACCAGGTCACTCATCGACGGCAGCAGGAGCTCGCGAAGATCCTCGGCGAAGTAGACCCGTCACAACGCCAGGCTGTCCAGCGCGGGCTCGAGGTGTTCGCCGTGGCCGCAGGCGAGCCATCCGCAGCGGAGCTGCTGGCCCTCGGAATCTAAGGTCGACGGTGCCCGCAGACGAGCAGGGTTAGGGCGCGAACTAGGAGAGCGACCGACTCTTACCCACACTACGTGTGAGAACTGCACATAGTGTGCTTTCAATATGGACATACGGCGGGTCTATCGGCCACATTTCAGGGAGTGAAATCTGGGGCTTCCACGTCGTTTCGTTGACGGACGAGGCCGGGCTGAAACAGACCCACAAGTGATAGTGTCGAGCACACGGCTGCGACGGTTTCGTCGTGCGTGACGCCCTCCCAAGCTGCGCTACCGTGGCGATACTGACCTCGCCACGGTGACTTGAGCATATGCAGGAGAGTGGCGTTCGGTGACGCATCTGCATGCTCTCGAACGAACGGTAGCCCCCACCTCTCGTCATCTTGGATGGTTCGGATGACGTTCCCGAGGGGGCTTCCGGGTTATCGATTCCCAAGGCGACAAGCCCCGCTGCCTCCACCGCTTGGACGGCATGCATGTAGCCCCCGGAGTCGTTCGCGCTCCAGATCGAACGCCTTGTTCCAGGCCTCCGTCAGAAGCTCCCAGCCGCGTCGTTCCCGGAGGAAATGTCACGCGCTGCCTCAATGAGCACTTCGGGCACCTTGTGCGTCAGGTGGTGCGCTCTTCCATCCTCAACTCGTCGAAGCGCGTACGCAGATCTAGCGCGTTCGAGGGTGAGAGATACTGTGCCTGGTCGATTGCCCCTCGATAGGAGGTAATCGATCATGTGAAGTAGCTCGCGGTCCGAAAGTGACCTGAGTAGCTCCACCGCCTGGGACAGCGACAGCAAGGGACTGGACACGGCGATCCGCCAGTCAAGGTCGAGCGCGTTCGCCGTTTCGACGAAGACCTGCGCCTGTACCCAGCTGCCATTCCGCGAAATGTCGATAACCCACTTGGCGAACTCAGTTCGTAAGCAAGGCGTCATCTCGGTTCTGAGCACCCAAGGGTCCTCAATCTCCGATACCGAAGCATTGAACGGGATGAAAGTCATAACTCAGGGTAGGAGTCACCGCGGCATTCGGCGATTTCGCTGCTCAGTCTTCCTCGATCTCGCGCCACTCGTACACCGGTGTAGCGGCGTCGCCGTCGACGAGCACGAATCTCTCGAGGCGATGCGGTTCTGTAGGTCCCTTCGGGAAGTGCAGCAGAACGTCCCGCCAGCGCGCGAGACCGCCGAACTCTTCCAGCCCCTCGACGTCGCTCACGCCTGCACGCTACGCCCAGAGCGTCCGCGGCCGCGCTTAGAGTCGTGGTCATGGTGCGGGTGTACGGACTTCTGAGGTCGAAGACGACGGAGACCATTGAGGTTCAGGCGCCCACTGTCGAGGAAGCCAAGGCCACCGTGCTTGCGGGACTACCCGCCGACACCAATGTGATCGAGTTCCGCAACGAGTCGCACGGCAACAGCCCGGCCACGTTGCACGCGACAACTCGCTCAACCGCCACCGTTTCCCACGACGCGACGGGCGACCACTACGAGACCGTGCTGGCGCAGTAGCGGGCGACGGTCCCTGACGGATACGTCTCTCTTGGCATTGCGGTGGAGCGTGCGTAACCGGCTAGTGGTAGGAGTCGCACTCCAGGTCGTCCGTCGGCCAGCTCGACGCGCTCAGCTCTCCAGTCCATCGTGCCCATCCTTGCAGCGCACTCGTTGGCGTCATCCCCGATAAGCAGCGCGATCGCTCCCCCGTTGCTGGGCAGGTCAAGGGTGCAGCTGTGCTGCAGCGCGAAGCGACGCGCTAGCGCCTTTGACGTGGCCGGCCGGGGTAGCCACGTTGAGTCGCTGGGGATGCCGCTTGCGGTTTCACTCTCTCGCCGCACTGTAGATATCGAAAGCATGTTCGAATCCCTGGAGGGGCATTGCGTGGGCAGACGCGGTAGACCGAGGACGTTGCACAACGTATCGGTCTCGTCGCCGAGGTCGCCGTGACTCGCCCTCTGCCGATCGGTCTCACCGATCCCGAGCTTGACCTAGCTCACAACGGCGTGACCGAAGCCGACTCCTCGTGCCGGTACCCGCGTTGGTGCTCCACGAGGCCGTCGTCCGCCCGGACGGTGAAGCCTGGGGGTCGGCATGATCGCAACGACGGCCCATCTAGCTGCTGTGGCTGCCGCGTGTACTCGGTGGCTTCGCCTCGCCGACCACTGCGCGATTCTGGGTCTTCAGGCAAGTGGTGATGGTTGTCGGGTACGCCTGCAGCTATCCGAGCAGGCGGTGGCTGGTGAGGACCGGGGTCAAGGACGATATGTGGTCACCAGCTGGGGCCGGCTAGTCGGCCTTATCGGTCCTCCCGGTGAACATTTCACGGAACTCCGGCTCGGCGGGTGGGTCGACGTGCGCGAGCACAATGTCGCCTGGTTCAAGGCGGGTGCCGGGACGGATCGGTAGGTTCCGGCCCTGCCTGCTGCCCAGACTTATCCAGGCGTGATCTCCGACCGGCAGCCCACCGATTGTTCGCCCGGCCGCGGTTGATCCGACTGCGACCACAAGTCGTTGGAAGCCTTCCGGTGGGTGGGCGAAGCGGATATCGATGGCGAAAGGCCGCTGCAGAACGTCCCGCATGGAAACGCCGAAGGCTCGAGCGAGCGGGACCGCAAGCCCGCCTTGCAGCAGCACCGACAAAACCACGACCACGAAGACGATGGCGTACAGCTGGTCTGCGTGCGCTGCTCCCGAGCTGACCACCGTCAGTCCGAGCAGGATGGGCACTGCGCCCTTCAGCCCCGCCCAGAGAATGAAGGCGCGCTCACCCCATGGCATCTTCAGCGGCAGACTGATCACGCCCACGAGCAGCGGCCGGACTATCAGGATCAGCACGAACGCGAGAACCATGCCGGTGATCAGGACTGCGGGTTGCAGGACGATCTCAAGCCTGACCGTGAGTCCTAGGACCGTGAACGCGACGATCTCAGACAGGCTCGCGATTCCGGAGCTGAAGGTGACAACCTCTGCCTTGTAGGGCGCTCGAATATCTCCGACCAAGATGCCCGCGACGAAGACAGCGAGGAACCCTGAACCGTAGAGGGCGGCGCCGGCCCCGTAGAGGAACAAGGCGGCCGCGATTGTCAGGACCGACGCCAGTGCACCATTCGGAAGCGCGAACCGTTGCAGCAGGAATCGCAGTCCGAAGCCGCCGGCGACGCCCACGGCGACCCCGATGGCCAGCTGCATCACGAAGGTGAGTGTCCCGCTGCCTATCGCGTTCCACCCCGTTCCCCCCGCCGCCAGGAGGCTGGCCATGATCGCGATTCCCACCGGGTCGTTCGCTCCGGACTCGCCTTCGAGGATGGTCCCGGTTCGGCCGCCGAACTCCTTCTTCCCAAGCACCGAGAACACGACCGCGGGATCAGTGGGTGACAACGCCGCACCCAGTAGAAGGGACGGAACAAGTCCGAATCCGAACAGCAGATGCGCGGCCACGGCTACCGCGGCAGCGGTCACCAGGGTGCCGGTGATGCCGAGCCAGGAGATGGCGCCCGCTGAAGAGCGGAATCGACGCCAGCCGATGTGCATACCGCCGTCAAACAGGATGAACAGCAACGCCACGCTGACGATGCGTTCGTCGAGGAGGCGGCTAGCGGAGGACACCGGCGGCAACGCCAGCGCCACCAGCGCGGCGGCTCCCATGAAGAAGACAGCGGAGGGAACTCGTGTCCGTGCGCTTAACCAGTGCGAACAGACAGCCGCAACGGTCGCCAACGAGACAACGGCGATCAGGATCGGAAACGCGCTCGAGCCGGACACGATCACTCCTTCAGATCAGGAATCGATCAGCCGACCAGCCTTCCCGGCGCACCATTGCCACTCTATTCCGGAGAAGGAGTGGACACTGCGGAAGGGGGGTTCCGTACTCGGTGAGCTGGGGTCGGCAACGAAGAAGAAGTCGCTTTCAGCCGTGTCGTGCCTCACTGAGGTGTCTCATCTCTCACGGCGTGCGGGTGAGCAGGTTGATGCGGTCGCCGACCGCGATCGTGATGTCCGGGTCGGGCTGCCGGAGGCGTGGACCTCGCACGTAGGAGACGGGAAGATGGCCGGGCGGCCAAGGGATGGTGCCGAGTTTTCGCCCGAGAGCGGGTGAGGTTCTGGGGATGGTGACCTCGACGAGCTGGTAGCCGGTCAGCGGCGTCGCGGGGCCCTCTGTAGCGGGGTGGCCGGCACCGATGAAGGCGTCGGGCGGGGTGATGGTGACGTGTTTGCCGAGCTCGCGGGTGATGGTCTGGATCGCGGACTGGCTGGTGATCCAGCCTTGGATGCGGCGCCCGTCGTCGGAGAGCACGGGGAGACCGTCGCGCCCGTACTCGTCGAGTTGCCGAAGCACGTCCGTGATGGACTCGGTCGCGAAAACGGCTTGCGGATCGCGGCTGTGGGTGACGGTGCCAGGCAGATCCGCCTCGACGACATCCACGTCGACATCTTCTGCCGCAGGCGTTGTGTGCCGTGCGCTGGCGAGCTCGATCGGGGTTCGTAGCGGCCTCATGACCTGTGCTGCGGTGAGGTCGGCGAATGCGCGCCAGGGTGCCGCCCGGTCGATGTCCTGCCCGCGGCGCAGCAGCTTGGTGGTGTAGATGGTGCCGTAGCTGAGACCTCGGGAGACGGCGGTGGCGATAGCGACGGCGAGCATCACGGGCAGCGTCAGGGTGAAGTCGCCGGTCATCTCCACGACGCTGGCGAATGAGGTCAGCGGTGCTCGCGCGGCGGTGGTGAACACTGCCCCCATCGCCACGACCGCGTACAGCGCGGGGTTGCCTGCGCTCGGGCCGAAGAGGTGATCGGCGATGACTCCGAACGCCATGCCGGATGTGACACCGATGAACAGCGAAGGCGCGAAGACACCGCCGGAGCCACCGATCGCGAGACTGATACTTGTAGCCAGGATCTTCCCGGCAGCGAGTATCAAGAGGAACCAGAGCGTGTAGTTTCCGGCAACGGTCTTGAACATGACGGGATATCCGACCCCGTACATCTGCGGCAGGGCAAGCAGCACCAGTCCGAGCACGAGGCCTCCGACGGCGGGCCGAAGCCATTCCGGGCGGCCTTTCCAGAGCCTGTCGGCGAGGTCTTCCAGCCCATAGAGCACGGTCTTGAACAGCAGCCCGATCAGTGCGGCGATCACGGCCAGTGCTGCGATCAGCAGGTAGTTGCGGGGGTCGTGCAGCACGATGCCGCCGGGGAAGCCGGAGAGGAAGTGCTGGTTTCCGAGGAAGGGGATGGCTATCGCGTCGGCGACCATCGCGGAGAGCATGACCGCGAACAGAGCATCCACCGACATCTCGCGAAGGATGATCTCCACCCCGAAGAACACGCCGGTGATGGGTGCGTTGAAGGTGGCTGAGATTCCGCCTCCGGCGCCGCAGGCGACCAGGATCCGCATCCGGTTCTCCGGCATCCGGATCCATTGACCGAGGCTGGATGCCAGCGCCGAGCCGATCTGCACGATCGGTCCCTCCCGGCCCACGGACCCGCCGGTGCCGATGGTGAGTGCTGAGGCGAGAGCTTTCACGACGGAGACCTGGGGACGGATTCGGCCCCCGTTCTCGGCGACGGCGATCATCACCTCGGGGACACCGTGGCCCCGCGCTTCCCGGGCGAACCGGTAGACCAGCGGCCCGTACAACAGTCCGCCGATCACCGGAACCACGATCAGGAACCCGAGGCCCAGCCACGGCAGGTGGCTGCTTCCCACCCAGCCGGCCTGCCCGAACTCGGTTTGCCCGGTGAACAGCCAGGTGAAGAGCGAGATCAGGTAGCGGAACGCGACGGCACCAAGACCGGCCCCGACCCCCACGATGACCGCGATCACGAACAAGCCCGCGCGCGAGCCACGCAGGGCCCCGGCAATACGGTCCGTGACGCGACTGAACAGGCCCGTCAACCGGACGGCGCGATCGGTCATTCGAGTCCTCGCAACTGTGGATGCAGAAAGGCCGCGAACACCGGGCAGGGGTTCACAGCGCTTGCAAGACTACAACAGTTGCGAACGTGAAAGTAATGGTGTTACGCCAAGCGATCCGCCGTGTCTGTCGCAGGCGCTCGGTTAGAGGCCGAGCGGCAGAAGGTCTTCGACCGTCGGCTCGCCGGCGGCAGAGTTGAAGACGTCGAACGCCTCGAAGACCTGCCTGCGCTGAGCCGGCGTGAGTTGAGCGAGGATGCTCCGGAAGTCTTCCCTGCGGCGCTGCGTGACGTCGTTGACGATGCTCTCGCCCTCGCCGGTCAGAGTGATGATCACTTCGCGACGGCTTCCCGGGTTCTGCTCCCGTCGTACCCAGCCTGAGGCGACCATCCGGTCCAGGGACCGACTGAACGTGGAGAGGTTGGCTCCTAGCCGCTCGGCGAGGATTCCGGTGCGCTGGGGGCCAAGGGAACTCAGCAAGACTAGGACCCGGAACTGCGGAAGGGTCACCGTCTCCAGAGTGTCGGCGAAGGATCGAGCGATGACACCGAGCATGGCCCGTGATGCGGTGAGGACCGCGGATACCGCATCGTCCCCGTCGGGTGTCTGAGGCGGGGTCATCGTGTCGACGTCCTTTCTTGCCCGCAGCCAGCGCGGGCCACTCCACTATCCCACCGCGATGTCGGCTCTCAGCTTTACCACTGCTACCTTGTATGAGCGCAACTATTGTAGGGATGCAAGCGGTGATGGTTCGGAGGCTAATCGATGAGGTCTGCATCCGTCCTAGTTTTGCTCTCCCTCGCGCATTCGACGGCGGGTGACCACGGGCGGCGGTTCAACGGACGGGAGCGGCATGGGCGGAACCGGCTTGATGGGCGGCCCGATGTCGATGAGTGGTCCGATGTGGATGCCGGACCAACCGCTCACGTATTTTCGGCTGTTCGCGTTCCACCCGCAGCCGATCCCGATCTTCCCCATGATCGGTGTCCTTCTGGCGGTCGCCTACCTCGCGGGAGTCTTTGTCCTGCGCCGGAGGGGCCATGGCTGGCCGAAAGGTCGCATCGTCTGGTGGATGCTCGGAGTCTTCAGCCTCGAGCTGATGACCGCGACCGGGTTCGACGGCTACGGCATGGACTTCTTTAGCGTCCACATGGTGCAGCACATGGTGATCGGCATGGTGACGCCGATCCTGCTCATGCTGGGCGCACCCCTCACGCTGATGCTTCGCGCTTTGCCCGCAACAGGCCGAAGGCGCAGTCCGCGACGCCTCTTGCTCTTGTTCCTGCACTCGCGTTTCGCGACCATAGTGGCCAGTCCCGTTGTCACGGTACTGCTCTTCCTGTTCAGCCTCTACGCCCTCTACTTCACGCCCCTGATCGACTGGCTGATGAGCACGTGGTGGGGACACAACCTGATGCTCCTGCACTTCCTAGCCATCGGATGCCTGTACTTCTGGGGAATCCTGGGCGTGGATCCTTCGCCACGCCGGGGCGGCGGGGTTATGGGTGCGTTCTCCCGCCCGGTGCTTCGGATCGCCGAACTGACCGCGACTGTGCCGTTCCACGCGTTCTTCGGCATCGTGTTCATGATGGCAACCACCGTCATGGTGAAGTACTACGCCACCGCATTGCCGTGGGCGACTTCGACTCCCCTGTCGGATCAGCAGACCGCTGGCGGCATCGCCTGGGCGTTCACCGAGTTCCCCACGTTGCTGGTACTTGGTGTGCTGTTCCTGCAGTGGCAGCATTCCGAGGACCGCGCGGCGAAACGGCAAGCACGCCGGGTGGAGAAGTTCGGCGACGTCGACCTGGACGCGTACAACGCCTCCCTCGCCGCCCTTGCACGGCGAGACGAAGTCTCCACTCCGCACGATGGGGCGCGATGATCGGCGGCACGCTCATCGCCTACGCGTTCACGATCGGCCTGACCGGGCTGATCAACCCGTGCGGCCTGCCTCTGTTACCCGCCTATCTGACCATCTTCCTCGACGACGACATCGACCGGACGTGGCCGGTCCGCCTGCTCACGGCACTGCGTTCCGGCGGATGTCTCTCGCTCGGCTTCGTCTTGGTGTTCGGCGTCGCCGGCCTCGTGGAATCCTCGCTCGCGTTTGCCGTGACCGGCCTCGCACCCTGGCTCATGCTGCTCGTCGGTGCCGCCATCCTCGTGCTCGGCGTCCTTTCGATGATCGGGAAGGCGTCGGGTTGGCACCTTCCGGCGCTCTCGTTCCGTTCCGGCACGGGCACCGTCACGATGATCGGGTTCGGCGCCGCGTACGCCGTCGGCTCCCTCAGCTGCTCACTGCCTATCTTCGTCGCCGCGGTCGGCTCATCCCTCTCTACTGCCACGCCGGTGCAGAGCGTTGCCGTGTTCGTGGCATACGCGCTGGGCATGGGCCTGTTCGCAACTGCCGCATCCCTGATCTCTGCATTCAGCGGGCCAGCGGCACTGCGTGCATTGCATCCCGTGGCGCGAGTGCTTCCCAGGATTGCAGGAGGAATCTGCATCACCGTCGGCCTCTACCTCATGACGTACTGGATCCATGTGCTCGGTGCGCCTGATCTGATCGCACCGGTCATCAGCGGCGTGGATCAGGTGCAGTCGGCTGTCGTGTCCTGGCTGGACACCTGGTGGATGGCCAGCGCAGTCCTCTGCACGACGCTCGTGGTCGGCGCCATGATCGCCCTGGCGTTGGCGAGCAAGCATCATGGACAGCACCAACAAAGCGCCCGTCGTGCAGACGTAGAAGGGAACAATCGATGACGCCCGACGACTCGAATCGCCCGCCCGAGGACTCTGCCCCGACGCAACGAACGAACAGCCGCTGGCTTTTCGTGACCGCGGCCATCACGCTCGTCGCCCTCCTCGCCGGCGTGATCACGGTCGCCATGCTCGCCCCGAGCACGGCCGACGGCGCCCAGCAGAACGACTACCAAGGCCGACCGGGCATTAACAAGCCGACCGCGGACCTGCTCTCCATGGACACGCTCGCCAGCGATGGAACCGTCCGGGCCCCGGAATTCGACCTCACCAACGAAGACGGCAGTCCACTGACGCTCGCCCGATTCAAGGGAGACGTCATCGTTCTGACCTTCAACGACGATCAGTGCGCCGACCTCTGCGCCCTGTTCGCACAGGACGTGATCGCGGCCGACCACGACCTCAGCGCACACGCCCGCAAGCACATCGCGTTCGTCTCGATCAACGCCAACCCGTACTATCCCTCGACCACAGCCGTTCAGACCTGGACGAACCAGCACGGCCTCGCACACCTTGGCAACTGGTACTTCGGCACCGGAACACCACAGCAGCTCGCCACCACAGCCCACGACTACGGGGTGAACATCCAACTCGACCCTGCGACGAAGTCGGTCGCGCACGGAACCGAGATCTTCTTCATCAAGCCGAACGGCACCGACGCCGACATCGCCGACTTCGGCACGCAGGACGCCGACACCGCCCCCTTCTCCCACGGACTCGCCGTTCTCGCCAACGACGCCCTCCCCACCTCCGAGCAAGCGCACGTGACAGGCAAGGACCTCCCGGCAGCACTGCCCGGAGGCACTGAGATCGGCGACACTCCGGCGCCCGTCAGCGGCCCCACGCTCGGATCCGGCACCGGCAACGCTGCATCAGCTGCGACTGCGACCTCAAGCGCCTCCGATCATGGCCAGTACACCGTTATGGACTTCTGGTCGAGCACCTGCACCGCCTGCGCCAGCCAACTCGACGCCGCCGAGGCAGAGCACACAGAGCTCGGGAACAAGGTGGACTTCCTCGGAATCGACGTCAACGACAGCACCACGAAAGGAAAGGCCGCAATCAAAGAGCACCACCTGACCTTCCCCGTCCTCTCGGATGCCAAAGGAACTCAGGCCGCAAGATTCCAGGCATCCGACCTGCCCTACACGGTGATCCTCTCCCCGACAGGAAAGATCCTGGTCCGCCACCCCGGCGTCTTCACCCAAGAAGAACTCGACTACGTACTGCGCACCATCGACAACAAACTGCCCATGCCCACCGACTGACCCCGCCTCGAACATTCCCCGGCGGGCCGTCGTGGGCGGGATGGTATCCGGCTCACGCGATCCGCGCTCGCGAAGACGTGTTGTGTGCTGCATCAAACGCAACAGGAGACGGTTGATCGCGTGGACACCGCGCGCCGTGAAGATCCGTTTCACGATGCAGAACGGTGCACGGCACGAGGTGTGGGTGTGGGCCTCCGCCGTGGAACGCATCGCAGGCAGCTGAGAACGCACCAGGTTAGGGGCGTCAGCGGCGCCGGCTGACGCCGGCACTGTAGTGGCGCCCGAATCGGAGCCGCCCTGGTCGGGCGGCGCTGTGTTTTCCGGGTTTGTTTGCCTTTCCGCTGCGCGATCGTAGTTCGTTTCCGGGGTGTTCCGTTCCGGGCTTTCGCGGCATATCCTCCTGCGCTTCGCTTCGTCCGGTATTCCACGGTCCCGGCACTGCACACCCCTCCCACTCACCACTGATCTCTCCGCCGGAAGGCAAACAAAAACGATCGACCGCCTGATGGTGGGGGACGGGGGAGTAATGAGAGCGGAACTGGTGAACCTGGTCACCAAGGGCAAAACCGAAACGGTGGTGCTGCTGACCACGGACCTGGCCGAGCTGAGCCCGGAGGAGAAGGTCCGGGTGGTGGAGTTGGCCGTGTGGCTAGTCGACGAGGGCTGGACGGTGGTGACCAGTGCGGACTCGCCGCTGGCGGGGCTGGTGCAGCGGGCAGCGGACGCGATGGCCGGCAGCTACCGCACGGTTGAGGACAGTACCGACGTGCGCATCGTCGCCTCGGCGCGCCGGCTGCCGCCCCTGATCGGGTGACCACGATTCACACGACAAGAAGACGAGGGCCCGGTCGGTGCCGAGAGTGCTGGCGCTGGCCGGGCTCGGTCGAACACGTGCGGGGTGACCGAGTGGTGAAAGTGGTGCCGAGTATGGTCGGCGAGGACGAAGGGGACAGGATGGTTGAGCAGGATCGGGTGGATGACACGCTGCAACGGGTGGGCCTTGCTGCCCTGATCTACTATCCCGAGTTGCATGTCGACGAACCGGAATACGCGGTGGCTGATGACGTGGAGTGGTGCCTCGAGCCTTTGAACGGGCTTCCGGCCGGTCAGCTGGAGTCGCTGCGGGACACGGTGGCACGCACGATCGTGGATCCAACAGCCCACAGGTCGGCATTGTTTACAGCGCTACGGGCGCTGGTGCCAGCCGACGACTAGAGGCCCGGGTGATGGGGGACAGGCAGCCGCATCGTGTACGGAAGGTGCACCTGCGGGATGAGGAGATCCGCCAACTGCGGGAAGCCGGGCTCAGTCTCGAAGCTGTGACGCAGCGCACCGGGCTGTCGAGAACGTATGTGGAGCGTGCTGTGATCCGGATCTGGGTGGGTGAGGAAGCCGAGCTCGCGCTGCGCCGGCAGACCCAAGGCGCGTACCGGCGGCGTAAGCGGGAGCGGGATCAGCGTGAGCAGCCGCGGCGGGAAGCAGCTCGGGCTAGAGCGTCTGCGTGGGCAAAGAAGCACCCCGAGGAACAGGCTCAGCGGGTGAAGGCGTGGGCGGACGCACACCGTGAGCGACGCCGGGAGATCGGGCGGGCGTCGTACGAGCGCAACAAGGACAAGCACCAGGAACGAATGCGCCGGTGGAACGACGGCCACGAGGAGGAACGACGAGAACAACGGAAGGCGGAGCGGGAACCGAACCGAGACCATCGGGCGGAACTGCAGCGCATCTACCGGCAGGACCCGGAGATCAACGCCCGTGTGCTGGCTGCCAACCGTGAACGACGACAACTCCTCCGCCGGTTAGAGAAGGCCGGCCTCCCACCCAAGAGCGTGCATCCGGCAACGGTTGCTGAGCAGCGCCGCAACGAGTCGGAGGCCACCGAGTTCTTCAGCAGAGGGCGGAGTGCCAAGGAGCGGCGACGCCTCCGGGAAGAGTATGTTCCCACACCGCCCGAGTTGATCGAACAGTGGGAGCGTCGATCCAAACGAGCACGCGAGAGACGACAGGAACTCGAGGCGCTGAAACGATACGTCGCCAAACACGGTGACCGTCTGCGCGACGAGGTCACACTCGATTCCCGCGCGCGCATTGCTCGCGGCGCCACACCACTCGATATTGACACCGAGACTCTCCGGCGCGCGCTCGAAGTCATACGAAGCAGACGTCGCCGAGCTGACCCAGGGCCGCTAGGTCCGGCTTCGGATCTTCCCCAGCCGGCCACCGTGCGTCACCTCCGCGGCCTTGGCTTGTAAACCTGGGACGTCGAGGCCACACGATGCACGGCCTCATAGCCCCGTTGATCGATGTGGCCGAAGCCGTCCTGGATGTGGTCGTGACTTTGGGCAGTGTTCGTGCCCTGGTGTTGCGGCGGTCTTATGCGCAGCGTTGCAGACATGCCTGATGTGCGGGTGTGGGTGACAGGGGAGCACTTGTATCGGATGTATGAAGCGTTCCCAGGGTCCCCGGATACTCGATTCCTGCGATGCGTACTCTGCGGCTACAGCTTCGAAGGCCAACTCGAGGACGCCAACGAGCCGGCGTGCATTCCACCCGAGTAAGGGCCGAGATCCGCCCCGGCCTACCGGCCCAGCGCACCGCACGTGCCCAAAGCCACGTTTCGGTCCAATCATGCTGCTCCCGTTACGGGCATCGTCGAGCGAGCGCGCTAGTTGCGGAAGGCGCTCCCGTTCGCCAAGCCGCTCGCGCACCTTCGGTGCCACTTGATCGGGAAAACTGGGCCAGTCGAGACTGAAGGTTCCCTCAGCTAAGAAGAATTTGCATTCTCGCAATTGCCCTACGGCTAGTCGCACGTATAGCTTCTGGCTGCTGGCCTCCAGACGCGGATGCCACACACGGAGTTGTGTCGTATCCGAAGGAGTCGCCATGTCAGGGCGTCGCGGTTTGTTGCGCTCATTTTCGAGTGGTCACCGGGCAATTACGTTGTCGCTCCTGGCGACCGTATCCCTCGTGGGCGCCGGGTTCGCGGGCGCGGTGATTCCCTCGTCCGGGGCGTCGGCGAGCCCGAAGCATTCAGCGACAGACGTCGCGCCGCTGCCCGTGAAGAAGGGCGCGCTAGCTCACGGGGCGCCACTTCAGGCGAATCATGGTTTCCGTGCGTCTGGTGGCGCCACATCGGTGTCTCTTCCGTCGCCGAAGAAGGCGGACAGCCCCGTGAAGAAGGGGGGCTTCGACCAGAAGACGTCGAAGGTGGTGCAGCGCTCGGAGTTCACGCAGTTGTACCAGAACCCGAACGGCACGAAGACTCTCCAGGAGTCGGTACAGCCGTTGAACGTAAAGAACTCGTCCGGTTCGTGGGTGCCGGTATCCACCAAGGTGGTCACCGATCCTTCGACCGGCGGGCTTACTGTGCATGACAACCCGGTCACTCCACGGTTCTCGAAGACCGGAGCGGGCGATCAGTACTCCGTGTCGTCGGGCAAGTACCGGGTTTCTTTCGCGTTGTCGGGCGCGAAGCACGTGGCTGAAAGTCAGGCACCATTGGTGGATCGGGTGGCCAGCGGGGGCGCGGCCGATTCATCAGTGTCGTATCAGAACGTGCTGCCGGACACGGACCTGGCGTACCAGGTGCAACCAGGCGGGGTGAAGGAGACCTTGGTTCTGGCCGCTCCTCCGACTTCGTCGTCTCCGAGTTGGTCGTGGCGGATCAAAGCCCCCGGATTGGAGTTGTCGAAGGATCAGGTCGGCGACATCGAGTTCCGCGACGCCGCCGGACAGCTGGAGTTCGTAACGCCGACCCCGGCGATGGAGGACTCTTCAGCGGTGGCGGGAAAACGCGGGGCCGCGATCACCAATGTTCCGACGGTGCTGAAATCGTTGGGCGGCGGGAACTGGCTGCTGACGTTGACGCCGAGCAGTTCCTGGTTGCAGGACTCATCCCGGATCTATCCCGTCTACATTGATCCTTCGACGGCATCGTCAGCGGCCGAGAATGCGTACTCGTACGAATCCAACGGCACCGTGCTTACGGGTGTCGCCTACGTCGGGAATTCTCGCGCCGCCGGTGATACTTACTGGCGCACCGTGACGACGTTCAACTATGAGCAGCTTTTCGGGTACCACGTGCTCGGTGCTGAGATCGAAGAGTGGTACCTGAACAATGGCACGACAAATCAGACGGCGGGCAATGTCTTTTGGGCAAGCGCGTTCAATTACAACGGTGTCGGGCCCTGGCTATCGGGCATTACCATCTCGGCCGGCGGAAACGGGTACGGCTACGCAACTGATGCCGGGCTGACGAACCAGATCTCGTCATGGGTCAACGCCGGTTCGAGCGGGAACTACTTGATGCTGAGCGGGCAGGAGTCTGCGGGCCAGTACACGTACAAGGACCTGGGTTTGGAGATGTACATCTCCTACGAGGCCAACGTGAGCGCGTCCGCCACCCACGTTTCCGTGCCCGATCCGAACGGGTTCAGCTCGGGCACGTCCTCACCGACCAGTGGCACCGGCTCCGCCACCCCTGTTCTCTCCGCTGCCGGCGGCGGCGGAAACGGCAGCTACATCGGCTACAACTTCTCGGTGTCGGCGAACTCGAACATGTCTAGCCCGCTCTGGTCTACCGGTTGGACCGGCGCATCCCAAGTCCAAGTGCCGACCGCGCTCCTGAGCCCGGGGACCACCTATTACTGGCAGGTGCAAGCGGAGGACAGTTACGGGGTTGTCGGCGGCTCACCCGCATACGGGTGGACAACGTCGACGAATCCCACGCTGGGCGCCGCACCGCCCGCACCGTCGGATCATTCGGTCGTGGCGAACCTGACACCCACATTGATTGCGCCGGCCGCGACGTCGACGAATGGGCAGACTCTGTCGTACGCGATCAGGATCACTACCGGCAACGACGGTGTATCCGGGCAGGTAGCACTGTCGCCCGTGTGTTCCGCCACCGGTTCGGCATGTGTCCTGAATGCCACCGCGGGAACAATCAGCTGGAGCGTGCCGTCCGGACTCCTCACCGACTCGAGCTCCTACACATGGGATGAGGTCATCAATGATGGGTACGACGATGTGATGCCGACCGTTCAACGGTTGACCGTGAACTTGCGTGTGTCTACTCCGGGCCCGTCACCGACAGATACGGCCGGACCCGTCACCGTGAACCTGGCGAACGGGAACGCGTCCGCCTCCTTCAGTTCACCCACCGTCCAGACCGTCGGCGGCCCGATGGGCATGTCGTTCAACTACAACTCCGAACTCCCGGGCAACGCCGGCCTGATCGGCAGCTACTACAACCTCACTCCGGCCAACGGTGGATCCCTGGACCTCAATTTCGACTCCTCGACACCGGCGCCGGCCCTGGTGCGCACGGACGCGGATATCTCATTCGACTGGTCCGACAAGGACACACCCGGCCCGGGAATACCGCAGTCCTATTTCATGGCGCAGTGGACCGGCTACATCACCCCACCCGCAGGCAGCTACCAGTTCGGATTCGTACGCGATGACGGCGCAAAACTGATGCTTGGCGCGGGCAACCAACAGCAAACCGTTCTATCTCAATGGGTGAATGGGACGTCCAGTTATGCACCGTATTGGGGAACTGACGCCTCCCAGCAACTCGTCGTGGCCTCGAACGGTCTGACGGCGACTTTGAACGGGCAGACTCTGAACCTACCGATCCCGATCACAATCCAGTACTACCAAGTGAACGGACCCGCTCACCTCTTCCTCGAAGCGCAACAGGTCGGCCAGCCAGCCACGGCCCAGGTCGTGCCCGCATCGTGGTTCACCAAGTCGGCACAAATCCTGCCCTCCGGGTGGTCCGGTTCCGGTGCCATCGCCGGAAACGCTGACGAGTTCTCGGAAGCACAGGTCCACGAAGGTTATGTGACTCTTCAGGGCACCGACGGTGAAACGTATACCTTCACCAAAACCTCCACCGGCGGGTACTCATCGCCACCGGGAGAGAGCGGTGTGCTGACCACAGACCAGAACGGTGATCTCTCCTTCACCGACCCCTCGAGCACGGTGTACCTCTTCAATGCGGCAGGTCAGGTCACCAGCGTGACCACCCCGGAGGACCTGACGCACCCGGCCGCACCAGTGCCCGCCTATAACAGTGCGGGACAGTTGACGAGCCTGTCGGATCCGTTGTCCTCCAACGGCGCATCCCCACCGGTGTACGGACGGCAGGTCAAGTTCACCTACCTGACCGCGACAAGCGCAGCCGCCTCCGGGACAGGGGTCGGCGATTGCGCACCACCTTCGGGGTCACCGTTCACAACGAACCTGGACCCCGGCATGTTGTGCCAGATCGCGTACCCGAACGGTACGACGACGCAGCTGTACTACGACATCAACGGACAACTGGCGCAGCTCATTGACCCGGGCAGCACCGTCACCGACCTGGGCTATATCCAGCAAGCAACCGGAGCGCTTGCCGGTCAATATCTGCTCTCCGCCATCCAGTCACCGACGGCAACCGATTGGCTCGCCTCCGAAGGGGCTACAGGTACGCCACCGACCACTGTGGACACATCCATCGCATACGACGAGACAACCGGCGCAGGAGCTGGACGTGTGATCAGCGTCGCCCTGCCTTCCCCTGATGGGACCACGACCAGTCCACAGCCCAAGAAGACGTACACGTACGCGACACAGGCCACGACCACCAGCGACGGGACCACGTATGTCGACGCCGCAGGGGAACCCACCGTTCCCACCACAGGAGGATCTGACGGTCACGGTGAAACGGTCGCGTTCAATCAGTCCCTGCAAGAGGTCTCTGTCGCCTCGGCGACGGGGCTTACCTCCCAGGCATTCTGGAACGGGTCGGACAACCTGATGGCTGGCCTTGATCCCCAAGGTCACGAGTCCACGACTGCATACGACTCACAGAACAGGGCCACCGACACCTTCGGGCCGGCACCAGAAGCCTGCTTCCCGTCCCTAGCCAACACAGCACACGGAACCGTCACAACGAACCAGCAGCCTTCCGCAGGAGTCACCGGGAGTTGCAGCGCCTTGGGCACACCAGTAGCACACACCGCAACCAGCTACGACGGCTCGGGAGCACTCGCCGGCCATACCGGCGGGTTAAACGCCACCTGGTACAACAACACCACCCTCTCCGGCGTCCCCGCAGCCGAATCTGTGTCGGTCCCAGCAGCCGCCGGCGCCGTCGGAGGTGCCACAGATGGTGCGCTGAACTACTCCTGGACTTCAAGCACCTCTGGCACCCAAGCAGTGTCACCCATCACCGGACCGACAGGAACGGTGGTGGGACCATACAACTGGTCTGCCATGTTCACCGGGCTCCTGACGTTCCCAACGGCCGGGACCTACCAGCTGTACACGTACGAAGACGACGGAACCATGCTCTGGCTTGACGATCAACTCGCCATCAACAACTGGCCAGGTGGAGCGCCGCACTACTCATCGGCCAAGACCGTCACCGTGACCGCGGGTCAAGTGATGCGGATACGGCTCGCATACGCCCAATTCACCGGCGGAGCACAACTACAGCTGAACTGGGCCACCCCGGGAAACGCGGTGCCGACGAACCCCGCGAACAACGTACCGATCCCGGCCACCGACCTCTCGCCGGACTATTACCTCACAACCAGCACTCACTCCGACGACTCCGCACCTGCCGGATCGAACGGCGTTACCAGCAGCCAGGTCCCAACGATCACTGCTTCGGCCTCGTACGGACCTAGTCCGTGGTTGGGCCAGGCGACCTCCTCCACCGTGGACCCGGGTGGCCTCAACTTGACCGGCACTGCCACCTATGAAACCGGCGCAGGCGGGTACAACAGGCAACTGACTTCCGCCGAACCCGCAGGATCCGGGACCACTTCCACCAACACTTACTACCCGAACACCACTGGCTACGGCAGCGCGCTGGGCATCTCGAGCCCGGTCTGCGGGGTGCCACTGACGACTCCGGAATACGGCATGCTCGAGTCCGCCACAGGCCCGGCTCCCGCCGCAGCCTCGGCCATCACGACACAGTACGTCTACGACATCATGGGTCGCCTGGCCGGGTCACGAAGCACCACCGACAGCGCTTGGTCCTGCACGACCTATGATTCCCGCGGACAGGTCACTGCCCAGTCATATCCGGCACGGGATGGGAATGCTGCCTACACCGTCACCATGGGCTACTACGCGGATGCCGCCACCAGCAGCCCGCTAGTCACGACGCAAACGGCCCCAGTCCCGGGTTCATCGACCGCAGGGGTGATCACGACGGTCACCAACCTGGACGGTGAGATAACCGGTTATACCGACGTCTGGGGCACGGTCACCACTCACGCCTACAACCAAATCGGGCAGGAGACCTCCCAGGTCACGACCGAGACGGACGGCACAGCAACAACCCTCGGATACACGTACAACCTCGACGGCCAACCCACCGACGAAACCGTCAACGGCGACGACACTGCACAAATGACGTATGCCCAGGGCATCCTCACCACGGTCACCCTACCGACCGAAGGCAATGTCACGGGAACCCTCGGATACTCGCCGACCGGGAAGCAGGACTCCGTGTCATGGGGCACCTCAGACGGACAAGCCGTTGCCGACACAGAAGTCCTCTCCCAAGCCGGCCGCGTCCTCCAGGATGTGATCACTTCCAACGACGGCACCACCCCGACGAGTGCTACCTCCACGTACACGTACGACACGGCGGGACGACTTACTAGGGCCGCCATACCGGGCAACACCATCACCTACGGCTTCGGTACCGCGTCTTGCGGAGCGAACACGGCAGCGGGCGCCGACGGGGACCGCACCAGCTTCGCCGATACCTACACCGGCGGGCCGACCCCGATCACGTCCACCACCGCCTACTGCTACGACAACGCGGACCGGCTCACCGGAACAACCGTCTCAGGAGCGCCAACCGGCGCCGATCCGGTCGTCGCCGACAACCTCACTGAAACAGGTACCGGACCAACACTCGCCTACGATGCGGTCGGCAACACAAGCACGCTCGCCGACCAGACCTTGAGTTATAACGGCGGCGACCAACTCGTTTCTGTTACGTCGACAGGAGCAGGGGACAGCTCAAAAGCGGCCACGGTCAACTATGTGCACGATGCCACGGGGCGCGTCGTCCAGGAAACCGTCACTGCTGGTGGAACCTCGACCACCTACAATTACACCTTTGGCGGCTCTGGCGCTCTCGCGGGAATCCTCGTGAATGGCAAGGTCACCGATGTGAACCTGACCTTCCCCGGCGGCGCCGCAGAGGATATCCTCGCGTCCGGTCCGACCTGGTCATTCTTTAATCTGCAGAACGAAGCCTTCGGTGTCACCAGTGCCACAGGACCGCAGCTCTTCGATCCCTTTGGGAACCCCCTATCCGCCACTGACCAAATTCAGACGATGAGCGCAAACACGTCGCTCGCGCCGACCATGTCCATGCCGAACATCACCCAAGGATTCGGCGGAGGCGTCGGGAAACTCACCGACACGATCGGCGACATCAGCGAAAGTCAGATGGGCGCCAGGCGGTATTCCCCGGAACTTGGAAGGTTCCTGCAAACGGACCCGGTCGCTGGCGGCAACAGCAACGCTTACAATTACCCCAACGACCCGATCAACACTTCCGACTGGAGCGGAAAGTGGGTCACCTTCAATCGCATCGAAGGCGTGCCCCTGACGCAGCAACGTGCACTGATTCCAAGGGCACCCACGGTTGCCACGATAAGTCGAACCGCACAGTCCGGGAGTCGTGGTTCGTCTCCTGGAGGAGCTTCTTCGACCTCGGTCCACCCGGCGCCCTCTTCTAATTTGGACAAGATTGGCGATACTGTCGGCAAAGCGGGGGACCTGGGAAAGCTTTGGACAGATGAGGTTAGCGACCCCGAGACGCCAGAGGACGTTACAGCGATAGGTGAAGATTTCAACAGTTTGACGCTTATGGCGGTCATGGCGGGCGCAAAATATGGTCCCATGATCTGGAATCAGATCGGACTGCGGATAAACAACGTAGTCTCCCACTTCACTAACGCGGAGCCGGTCGAGGAAGATCCGGACATCTTCAGTGAGCTCGAGACCATGGCGGAAGAGGAAGGCCTTGAGTGACGTGCATGGTGATGAAGCCACAGCGGTTCGGCAGATGGTGGTTGACAAGAAGAGTATCCGCGGTTTGGCGGCCGCGACTCTAGTCATCGCGATAGGTTCATTTCCTTGGTTCGTTGTGCTCTATTGTCTAATGTATCCGCTTTTCATATTGAGCATATGGTCGTTCATATTAGCGAATGGTATTGAGGCAGCTGTCCTGGGTGGTCTTGCCTCTTTAGGGACGTTCTTCATTATCGTCAGCGGATTGGTTCTCGTTGCCACAAAGCTTCGAAGCACGGGCCGCGCGCTTGCGGGCAAAGGGCTTATCGGGTCACGCGTAATTGTTCAAATTGATGACGATGAGTTCTTGTATGACGGCCTCGGCCGAAAATCTCGTGTTCATAACTCCGAAATTTCGAAGATCCACAACTTGTTCGGCTGGTCCATCTTGGAGTTCAACTCGGGAAAACGGGAACTTGCTGTCCCTGGCGAGCTTCTTCCAGCCAACTGGCGCGTAATGTCTGGCGGAAGTACCGAACATCGAAAGACGTAAGGACAAGTGCGTCATCGAGATCGGCGACAATGACGGAAGGCGCCTGCGCGAGCTCTTGGGGTCGACCTGCATCGAAGGCGTACCACTTACCGAGCAATGAGCCATGATCCGTCATCCAGTCGTTGAGGCACCGAGCCGTGGTCGACAGGCAAGTCCGACGGGAGCCCGTACCAGCACCGACGTCCGTCTTCAGGGTCAGGTGGAGACGGCGGCAGCGCTCCAGCTGGTGCCGACTGGAGTCACCTTCCAGCCACTGAAGCACAGATCGCAACAGGTGTGTCGTGGGATCGGTGGGAACAGCAGTAGCGACGGACTGCATCACGGCGACCGCAGTTTGCGGGATCTCTGGTGTCGAGACAGTGGGCATCGGGTGCATCCTTTCCTATGCCGCGGCACGGTGACCGTGCACCCGGTCACGTCACGAACAACCGATACCAGGTGCCGCTCGCCAGCGGCACCGGGAGGGGTGACGAGTCCAACATCGTCCATCCGTACGCCTCGCGGCCGAGGAAGAGGGAGTTCTGGCTGACGCCGACGAAGTATCCGTTGAGCGCATCCGTGCCCACAGCGGGATTGGAGACCCTGACCAGGAGCCCGGCGTTTCCCGTCGGCGTTCCCAGCGAGACCTCGCCGGTCGCCGTGTAGCCACTCCAGGCGGTCGAGCCGGCGACGGACTTGTCTCCCGCGCCTGCCGACGAGTCCGCGTAGACACCCGGGGTTCCTCCAACAGACCAGGAACCGCCGTAGGTTGTCCACCCGGATGTGCCCCCGCTGTCGAACGGCGCCTGATACGGTGCCTGCGACACTGAGGTCGATCCACCGGGTGTGACCGCAATATTCCTCCAGCTGGCGGTCGACCCCTGATCACGGACGGCGACGGATCCGGCGGCGAAGCAGCCGGAGTCGGTATAGGTGAATCCGACCGGCGTCCCCGTGGATCCCGCCGGGGACCCCGTGATCGTGAAGGTACAGCCGACAGCTTGCATGGCCACGTGGTACCAGGTCCCCGTCGCCACGCCCCCGGGAATGGTGACGTTCTGCAGCGCCGTCAAGCCCCCGTTCTGCTTACCGAGGAACAGCTGAGTGCCGGAGACTCCAACGAAGTAGCCGTTGAGTGCGTCCGCACCGACCGCGGGATTGCTGACCCGGACGCCGAACCCAGCCTGTCCACCGCTGTCGATGCGGACGTCTCCCAGAAGGGTGTAGTCGGACCAGCCGGTGGAACCTGCCACCGACTTATTGCCGGAGGATCCGCCGCGATGGATCCGCGGTCCGTTACTGGGGCGATGCCCCGGGCTGCTCGTCTGCGCCGCGACCCGACCGACCACCGCACGAAGCCGAGCTAGAGGGCCCAACTCACATGCGGCCCCTATCAGCGAGGACGGACGAGATCTCCTGGAGACGCTGGACCAGATCAGAACGCTCTTCCGACGCGGCGGCCGGTGAGCCGAGCGCCTGTGGCACGCAGCCCAAGCCCGCTGGCACGTCACGGCGAACGGAGGCGGCGGTCGACGCGTCGCTCTGCAACAAATCACGTGTGGCGGGAGCAGAAGTTCGCCAAGTGACTGTCGGGTGGACTGAGCAACGATGCGATGACTTCCGGCGCGCGATGGTCGACCTGATCGCACAGTCGCATGCGACCGAGGAGTAGGGCGTGTCCCGATGATCGTGCGACGTTGTCTGCGGGATGTGGAAACAACAAGAGGTGCCGGAATTGGGGTTGCACCGCATTGTCGCGCGTCAGACTATGTGGCAGGGGTTGTTAGTTGCTGTGGCGGCGCCCCTATCGAAAGGTCTGAATCATGAGTCGTCCTCCGGGGAGCCTGCCCCGCTTTCGCGGACACCTGAGCTGAGGCGATGATCGTCTTGGGAGGGAGTCTGAGGGATGCCAGCACCAAGGTCGCCGGAGTTCCGGCGTCGAGCATTGGATTTGGTTGCGCAGGGCGAGCCTGTCGCGGCGACGGCCCGCAATTTGGGGATCAGTGAGTCGTGTCTGCGCCGTTGGATGGCGCAGGGCGCTATCGATGCCGGCAAGCGGGAAGGGCTGACCGGCGCGGAGAAGGCCGAGCTGGTCGAGTTGCGCCGCAAGAACCGGGTTCTGGAGACCGAGATCGAGATCCTGAAACGGGCTTCTGCCTATTTCGCCCGGGAGAACATCCTCCCAAAATAGGCTTCCGGCTCGTCCGAGAGCTCGCCGCTGACGGCTTCGACGTCGCGGTGACGTGCCGGGTGCTGAAGGTGTCCCGTTCCGGATACTACGACTGGTGCCGACGTGGACCGTCCGCTCGGGCGGTGGCGGACGGTCAGCTGATGACCACGATCCAGCGGGTGCATTATGACTCCCGCGGGACCTATGGTGCGCCTAGGGTGCATGCCGAGCTGCGGCTCGGGCTCGGGGTCCGGGTCGGCCGCAAACGCGTCGCCCGGCTGATGCGGCTGGCCGGGCTGGTCGGGGTCTCTCACCGACGCAAGCACCGTGGCTGGAAACCAGCACCGGCCCCGCACGAGGACCTCGTCAAACGCCGGTTCACCGCGGACCGTCCGGATCGGCTCTGGTTCTGCGACATCACCCAACACCGCGCGAAGGACGGCTGGGTTTACTGCGCGGCCGTGATCGACGCGTTCAGTCGCCGGATCGTGGGCTGGTCGATCAGCGACCGGGTCCGTTCCGAACTCGTCGTCGACGCGCTCGAGATGGCACGGTGGCAACGGCGCCCGGAACCCGGGACGATCGTGCATGCCGACCGAGGCGCCCAATACACCTCCTGGATCTTCGGCCACCGCCTTCGCCAGGCCGGCCTCCTCGGGTCGATGGGCCGGGTCGCCTCCTCGGTCGATAATGCGCTCATCGAGTCGTTCTGGTCCACGATGCAGCGCGAACTCCTCGACCGCCACGACTGGCAGACCCGCACCGAGCTCGCCTCGGCGATGTTCGAATGGATCGAAGGCTTCTACAACCCCCGCCGCCGGCACAGCTCACTCGGCGACCTCAGCCCTGCCGAGTTCGAAGCCCTTCACACCCACACCGAAATCGCGGCATGATCAACACAACAACCGTGTCCGGAAAACCGGGCCAAGCTCCCGGTGATTCCGGCGGAGAATGACGGCGCTCAGCGAATTTCCCCAGAGTTGCTCAGCGAATTTCCCCAGGTCGCGGGGTAACGCTAGCGCAGGTTTGTGCCGGTGGTGACGCGGCGGAGTTCGTCTGCTGCGGCGTGGTGGTTGCGG
>NZ_JBMSEB010000003.1:0-468293 GCF_049446075.1 Rathayibacter sp. KR2-224 | reverse complement strand
AGTGTTTCGGCGGCCATAGCGAGAGGGAAACGCCCGGACACATTCCGAACCCGGAAGCTAAGACTCTCAGCGCCGATGGTACTGCAGGGGTGACCCTGTGGGAGAGTAGGACACCGCCGGACTTCTTTGTAGGAGGGCCGCCCATTCGTGGGCGGCCCTTCTTGCGTTAATGCGCGGCCGCTCTGCTCCACGCGCGGTCCAGCCCACACTGTGACGGCTCCTTGGGCGTCGCAACATGCCGCTGGGCCTTCCCTCTCGGTGCTAGTCGGAGTTCCAGACCTGCTCATAGGGGTACTGGTCTCGGATGTGCCGTGCGAAGTAGCCGCCAAGGCTCTCGGCACCGAGGAGCTCGGCGTGAACTAAGGGTGGGACCTCGAAATACCGATAGATGGCGCCGCCGTCGAACTCGAGCTCCAGGACGAAGGCGTCCTCGTCGTATCCGATTGATACGAGGACGGTGCTCGTGACGGGGTCGCGTTTCATGTCCTCGTCCCTTGGCTAAAGGCGGGCTAGGGCTCCGTCGGGAAGGATGGCGCTCGGTTGGTGGATTCGCGGTTCTGCTCATTCGGGATGCCCTGGAGCATGAGATGAGAGTAGCGGCCTGCCGCTGTGGGTGGCTGCGGGAAGCGATCGTTGGCCCCCGCGAGGGAGGTCGACCTGCAGTATCTCGGCGAGCGCGGTGTCCAAAGATGCCATTCGCATACCTAGTTGCGGTCATCGCCCTAGTTTCGAAGGGCACGCGGTCCACCTACGACTACACGCCGGAAATGTACATTGTTGTCTACCTGGGCTTGGCTAGAGTCCAATCGTGTTTTGGGGCGAATACATACCGAACTGGTTGTCGGCGATATTCACTGGTCTCGGCCTTATCGCAGCTAGCGGGGCGGCGTTCTATGCCTGGCGTGCGATCACACACGAGGATGATCGCGAAGAGCGACGCGCCGCTGCCGGTCTGGCGGCCTGGTGGGCTCATGGTGATCTCGATGGCAAGGATGTCTGGGGGATAGTTGTGATCAACACGGCGCCGGCCGTGTTTCACGATGTCCAGGGCACGGCGGCGGGGAACAAGAATCCCAAGGCGCGTTATCCGATCGAATTCCGTGTTCTTCCGCCGGGAACGTTCTTCGTTGAATCGCTGTCGATAGGCGCGGCCAAGCCATGGGGAGTCAAGCAGGTTCTGCCGGCGCCCGATGTCCTCTCTCCGTTGACCGATGCGGATACACGCCGAGTCCGACGGATTGACTTCCGTGATTCCGCAGGGCACGAGTGGACTTGGGAGCCAACGACAGGATTAGCTCGCCGCGCTGCGATGCCGCGGAGTGACGACCTGATCAGGCAGGGCGCGTAGAAACTACGCCGTCGCCGCAGCCGGAGCCTCGAGACACAGGTGGCGGCCGCCGCTCCTCCCGATCTCTGGACGGGGCAGTAATCAACTTCTGGACTGGACGAGACTATTGACTGTTCACTGAATGGATAGAGCTGGCCAACTTCGTAGAAATGAGAAACGGAATGCCGCGGACGAGAAGCACCGCCGAGCAGGCGGCTACCAGGTACCACGTGTTCCGCTGGCTCGATGGGCAGCTCGCTTCTGGTAAATGGGAGTTGACCCGGGCTGAGCTTGAGAACTATTCGTTCGAAGGCGAGCGGATACCGCTTCTAGATCGGAACCGCGGAATCCGTAACCCGGCAGACTTCACCTCGAGCCTCACTGTGATGACAAGTGCTAAAGGTCACCCATATGAAGACGCAGTATTGGACGGTGGGATGATCCGCTATTCGTACCGTGCTCAGGATGGTGGCGACAACAAGAAGCTCGTTGCCGCTTTCCAACACCGCGACCCCATCGTCTACTTCCAGGGAATCCGCAACGGTGTGTACGTCGCTCACTATCCGGTCTACATCGTCGAGAATCTGCCCGAACAGCGATGCGTCATGCTCGCAGTGGATGAGATCTTCCGGTTCTTCGGAGATCCGTTGAAGATGACAGGAGACGCGCGCCGGTACTCGGAGCGCATAACGCGCGCTCGACTTCACCAGCCACTTTTCCGCGCTCGCGTAATGCACGCCTACGAAGGAACGTGTGCGGTCTGCTCACTGAAGCATGCAGAACTTCTCGACGCCGCGCACATCGTCGGCGACCTCGAAGACGGTGGGCTTGCGATCGTCCAGAACGGCCTCGCGTTATGCAAGATCCATCACGCTGCTTACGATCGCAACTTGCTCGGCATCACACCTGATTACGAGGTGCGCATCGATCGCGACCTTCTGGACGAGGTCGATGGCCCGATGCTCAGGCACGGCCTTCAGGACATGCACAGACGTGCGCTGAGCGTCCCGCAGCGAAAGGTGGACTGGCCTGATCGGCACCGACTTGCGGCACGCTTCGAGCAGTTCAACGGCGCGTAAAGTCCACCTGCGGGTCGACGGGGGTATCGGGCCATCTCGCGGACAGAACGCGCACGAGTTCAGGGGTGGCCGGGTGTGTGGCTTCTGCCGCCTGAGTGAGCAACGTGCCTTTGCAAGTAGGCAATGGTGCGCTCGGTATTGAAGCCGAGCGGTGCCATGGCTTTGAGGTAGTCGCTCGTGAGCTCTGCGAGCTTTCGGTGCGTCTCGTTCCCAGTGAGATCCTCGGCGACGGTGGTGCCGTTTCGCCCTTGCGTTTGTAGGTATCCGGCCGACTCGAGCTCCTTGTAAACCCGTGCGACGGTGTTCGGAGCGAGCTCCAAATCGCTCGCAAGCCGGCGCACGGACGGAAGCTTGTCGCCCGGTGCGAGTTCACCGGTGCCGATCTGCGCGATTAGTTGGTCGCGCAGCTGTTCGTAGAGCGGTGAGGGCAGCGACGGGTCGATGGACAGCACGTTGGCCAGCATGTCACGCTCCGCCACACTGGACGAATGACCAAAGTCATTCCTGTAGTCGCCGCGGTCATCACCCGTGGCGACAAGGTGCTCGCCTGCCGGCGGAATGCCGACCGTGAGGCGGGCGGATTGTGGGAGTTCCCGGGCGGCAAAGTCGAGCCGGGGGAGCCGGCAACCGATGCTCTGGTGCGCGAGATCCGTGAGGAGCTGGGGGTGGGCATCCGTGTCGGTGAGTTGCTCCACCGCGGCCTCACGCCAGTGAACGGACGGCTCGTCGACCTCAGCTGCTACTGGGCAACGCTGACGGATGCTGCGCCGTCGGTCAGCATCGATCACGACAGCATCAGCTGGTTCCGCCGGGAAGAACTGCACGACGTCGAATGGCCGGAGCCGGATCAACCGGCTGTGGAGCTGCTGGCGAATGGGGTTGGGATTCCAGCGGACTCGGCTTCGACAAGCTCAACCGACGGCATCCTCGACCCTCTCGTCGACCGGATGCTCGCGCTCGCCGACGCGCAGGCATCCGGCGGTCGTGCGCTCCTCGGCATCGTCGGCGCTCCGGGCGCCGGCAAGTCGACGCTCGCCGCTGCTCTGGCACAGGGCGCAGCCGAACGGGGTCGCGGGCACGAGGTCGCCGTGCTGCCCATGGACGGCTTCCACCTCGCCGACGCCGCACTCACTCGACTCGGGCGGCTTGATCGCAAGGGCGCCATCGACACGTTCGACGGCCACGGGCTGGTCGCGCTGCTGCGCCGCATCCTCGACGAGCGCGACCACGTCGTGTATGCGCCGGCGTTCGAGCGCGACCTCGAGCAGCCCATCGCGGGGAGCATCCCGATCGAACCGGCCGCCCGGGTCGTGATCGTGGAGGGCAACTACCTGCTCGACGAGGAGGAGCCGTGGCGGGGCATCCGTTCACTGCTCGCCGAAGGTTGGTTCGTCGAGACCGGCGACGAGGTGCGTGTGCCGAGGCTGGTGGCGCGCCACGAGCGATTCGGCAAGAGCCCAGCGGATGCCCGCGCCTGGGTCGAGCACGTCGACGAGCCGAATGCGCGGCGCGTGGCATCCGCTCGCGGGCGCGCTCACCTCGTGGTGAACCTGTAGCGCACTAGCCTTGCAAGCGCGGAGGCCCACGAGCACCGCGATGGAGGAGACCACGACGATGCCGGCCACGATGCACGATGTCGCCCGGCTTGCTGGCGTCTCGATCAAGACCGTGTCGAACGTGATCAACGGATATCCGCACATCCGCCCAGCCACCAAGCAGCGGGTCGAGGATGCCATCGAGCAGCTCGGTTACCACCCGAACCCGACCGCGCGCAGCCTTCGATCCGGACGCACGGGGATGATCAGCCTCGTGATCCCTGAGCTGCGCAACGCATACTTCGCGGAGCTTGCCGACTCGGTCATGCGGGCTGCAGCCGAGCACGACCTCTCCGTGCTGATCGAGCAGTTCGCCGACTCCCGTGAGAGCGAGTTGGCTACGCTGCAGAAGCCGCGCACGGCGATGGTGGACGGCATTCTCTACAGCGTCCTGGCGCTCGAACAGTCCGACGTCGACGTGATCGACGGCATCGAGATGCCCCTCGTTCTGCTCGGCGAGCGCATCTTCAACGGGCCCCGCGACCACGTCACCATGCAGAACACCGAGGGCGTGCGGGCGGCGACCGAGCACATCCTCTCGCTCGGACGGCGACGCGTGATGGCCCTCGGCGCCCACCCGGGCGAGGTGATCGGATCGGCCGGGCTGAGGCTCGAGGGCTATCGGCAGGCGATGGATGCCGCGGGGCTGCCGATCGACGAGAACCTCATCGTCAACGTGGGAACCTGGCACCGCAAAGACGGTGCAGAGGCCATGCGGGCCTTCCTCGACAAGGGCATCGACTTCGATTCGATCGTCGCGTTCAACGACACGCTCGCGCTCGGCGCCGTGCGCGTGATGCAGGAGGCGGGCATCCGGGTTCCCGACGATGTTGCAGTGATCGGCTTCGACGACGTGGACGAAACGCGGTACTCGATACCCACGCTGTCGACCATCGATCCGGGACGCGACGAGATCGCTCGGAGGGCCGTCGACATCCTTCTCGACCGCATGGAGAAGGATGCCAAGGCCGAGGAATCCGCGCAGGAGATCGACGTTCCGTTCCAGCTCGTGATCAGGGAATCCACCGGAGGCTGAGCGCCGGCATCCCTTGAGCTCGGCCGCGTTCTCAGGGCGAAGCCGAGACGTGCTTGGGCGCCCCTGAGTGCCGTCATCGCGACCCTGAGTCTGGTCGCACGACGGGACCATAGTGCACAGGCGAGTACACCGGGTGAGCGGATGGGGCTGACCTGAGCCCGGCGCAGCGCCGTTTCCTGATCGTGATCTTTCGCGTTTGACATCCGTCTGCAGCGCCCCGCATCATGTCTTCTACAACGTTATATACAACGTTGTAGAACGTGGTCATCCTGCAACCGGCACCCGATCGATCGGCGCTGCGGGACGCGGACAAAGGTGTCAACACCGAAAGGGAATCCAATGAAGAAGCTCCTTGGAGTGGGCGTGGTGGCTGCGTTGGCCGCCGTCGCGCTCACCGGATGCTCTGGCAGCGCGAGTGCGTCGAGCTGCCAGAACACGATCGTCAACAAAGACGCCAAGCAGGTCACGATGTGGGCCTGGTACCCGAAGTTCAAGCCGGTCGTCGACCTCTTCAACAAGACGCACAAAGACGTTCAGATCTGCTGGACCAACGCCGGCGCAGGTGCCGACGAGTACAACAAGTTCACGACGGCGATCAAGGCCGGTTCGGGCGCTCCCGACGTGGTCATGCTCGAGTCGGACGTGGTGCCGAACTACATCGCCGACAATGCGATCGTCAACCTGAGCAAGTACGGCGCAGACAAGGTCAAGGACAACTACTCGACCGGCGCATGGGACGACGTCTCCAAAGACGGCGCGAACTACGCCATCCCGGTCGACGGCGGCCCCGTCGGCATGCTGTACCGCCAGGACATCTTCGCGAAGTACGGCATCACCAAGGCTCCGACCACGTGGGACGAGTTCGAGGCAGACGCTCAGACCATCAAGGATGCCTCAGGCGGCAAGACCCTGATCACCGACTTCCCGGGCAACGGCGGCGCGTACCAGAGCGCTCTGTTCGCTCAGGCCGGCTCGGCGCCGTTCGAGCTCACCGGCAAGTCGAGCATCAAGGTGAACCTGAACGACCAGGCGAGCAACAAGGTGCTCGGCTACTGGAACGACCTCGTGCAGAAGAAGCTCGTGGGCACCGAGGATGCCTCGACCACCGACTACAACACGCACCTGGTCAACGGCAAGTACGCGGCAGTGATCGCCGCCGCCTGGCTGCCCGGCTACCTGCAGGGCTTCACCGGCGCCGACAAGAACGCGGTCTGGAAGGCGGCGCCGATCCCGCAGTGGGATGCCGCCAACCCGACCCAGGTCAACATCGGGGGGTCGGCGTTCTCGGTGAGCAAGCAGGCTAGCGACCCGAAGGCGGCGGCCGAGGTCGCCCGCGACATCTTCGGCACGGAGGCGGCATGGAAGATCGGCATCGAGCAGGCCGCCCTGTTCCCGCTGTGGAAGCCCATCCTGCAGTCGGACTACTTCACTCAGAAGCAGTACGCCTTCTTCGGAGGTCAGCAGATCAACCAGGATGTCTTCCTCAAGGCTGCGACCGACTACAAGGGCTACCAGTGGAGCCCGTTCCAGAACTACGTGTTCGACAAGCAGGGCGACGTGCTCCAAGCCCTGAACAAGGGCAAGTCCACGCCGTCCGCCGCCCTCTCGACGTGGCAGTCGAACGTCGTCTCGTACGCGAAGCAGCAGGGATACACGGTCAGCCAGTGACCTGACCCGCCAGCCCGGTCGCGCGCGCAACACGTGCAGCGCGGCCGGGCCGGCGGCATCCGATCGAAAAGGACTCGAACATGACCCAGACCGCTGCGCCCGCGCTGCCCAGGGCGAAGACCAGGCGGCGCGACATCGTCGCCGCACGGCGCGCCAGATGGGGCTGGTTCTTCACCGCCCCGTTCGCCCTGCTGCTCGCTCTCTTTCTCATCATCCCGCTCGTCTACGCGTTCATCCTGAGCCTGCAGAACACGACGCAGGTCGGCGGAACCAGTTGGGTCGGGCTGGCGAACTACGCGAAAGCGTTCACGGATCCGCTGTTCCTCGACGGCGTCTGGCGCGTCGTGCTGTTCTCGGTCGTGATGATCCCGCTGCAGATGATCATCGCCCTCATCGCAGCGCTGCTTCTGGATGCCCTCTCCAGCCGCTTCGGCAAGTTCTCGCGGCTGATGATCTTCATGCCTTACGCGGTGCCGGTCGTGATCGGCGCACTCATGTGGGGCTTCTTGTACAGCCCGAGCTTCGGCCCCGCGCAGGAGGTCTTCGGATGGTTCGGCCTGCAGGCACCCAACTTCTTCGCCGACAACACGGTGTTCTGGTCGCTGACCAACATCGTCTCGTGGCAGTGGTCGGGCTACTACATGATCATCCTGTTCGCGGCGCTGCAGGCGGTCGACCCCTCTATATATGAAGCCGCGCGGGTCGACGGTGCGAGCCCCTTCCAGGTGGCGTTGCGCATCAAGATCCCGATGCTCACCTCGTCGCTCATGCTGGTGCTCGTCTTCGCGCTGATCGGCACGCTGCAGTTCTTCAACGAGCCGCAGATGCTTCGCGGCATGTCGAACGGATCGATCACCTCGCACTACACGCCGAACATCTACGCCTACACGGTCTCGTTCGGATACCAACAGTTCAACTACGGCTCCGCCCTGGCATTCGCGCTCGGGGTCGTGGTCTTCATCGGGTCGTACCTCTTCATGTTCGCGACCCGCGGCAAGAACGGATTGCTCAAATGACCACTGTGGCGCCCGTCGCCGAAGTCCAGGCGCAAAGAGCAGAGAAGCTGGCACCGCAGCGGGAACGATTCCAGCGCGCCGGCAGGGGCAGGCGCCGACCGAGCGTCATCGTGCACGTCGCGCTCGTGGCGTTCATGGTCTACTTCGCGCTGCCGTTCTGGTGGCTCATCGTCGCAAGCTCGAAGAGTCAGGCCACGCTGTTCGACGGCAAGACGAGCCCGCTCTGGTTCGGCGGAAGCTTCGACCTGTTCGCCAACATCAGCGCGCTGTTCACCTACTCCAACGGGCAGTACGCGCAGTGGCTGGGCAACTCGTTCGTCTACGCCATCCTGGGCGGCGTAGGTGCGACCGTCGTCTCGGTCCTCGGCGGCTACGGGCTGTCGATGTACGCCTTCCGCGGGCGCCGCATCTTCTTCGCCATCGTTCTCGGGTCGGTCATGATCCCCGGAACCGTGCTGGCCATCCCGCTCTTCATCATGATGAGCGGCGCACACCTGACCAACACCATCTGGGCCGTCGTGCTGCCGTCCATGCTCAACCCGTTCGGCGTCTACCTCATGAAGGTGTTCACCGACGAGGCCATCCCGCTCGAGATGATCGACGCAGCACGCGTCGACGGTGCAGGGGAGCTCCGCATCTTCGCCCGCGTCGCCCTTCCGCTCATGCGGCCGGCTGTCGTTACGGTGCTGCTGCTCGGCGTAGTGGGAACCTGGAACAACTACTACCTGCCGCTCGTCATGATCTCGAACCCCACGCTGTACCCGGTCACGGTCGGTCTTGGCGCGCTGCAAGCCCAGGCGCAGGTGAACACCGGGGGCCAGTCGCTCTGGAACCTCGTGATCACGGGCGCACTCATCTCGATCATCCCGCTCATCGTGTCGTTCCTGTCGCTGCAGAAGTACTGGCAGGGCGGACTCTCGCTGGGCAGCGTCAAGTAAGGAACACCATGCTCAACGCCCGTATCTCGATCGACCGCACCGCTGTGGTCGCCCCGATCAACCGCCGCATCTTCGGATCGTTCGTGGAACACCTCGGCCGGTGCGTGTACGACGGCATCTACGAGCCGTCGCACCCGACCGCCAACGAAGACGGATTCCGTCTCGATGTCGTGGAGCTCGTGAAGGAGCTCGGGTCGAGCACGATCAGGTATCCGGGCGGCAACTTCGTCTCGGGCTTCCGCTGGGAGGACTCGGTCGGGCCGCGTGAGGAGCGTCCGGTGCGCAGGGACCTCGCCTGGCACTCCCTCGAGACGAACCAGGTCGGCGTCGACGAGTTCGCGCGCTGGCTCAAGCTGACCGGCTCGGAACTCATGATGGCCGTCAACCTCGGCACGCGCGGCATCGAGGCGGCCCTCGACCTGCTCGAATACTGCAACCATCCGTCGGGTACCGCGCTGAGCGACCAGCGGATCGCCAACGGAACGACGGAGCCGCACGACATCCGCATGTGGTGCCTCGGCAACGAGATGGACGGGCCGTGGCAGACGGGCTACATGACCTCCCACGACTACGGCACGCTCGCCGCGCGCACCGCGGCCGCCATGAAGATGGCCGACAAGAATCTCGAGCTCGTGGTGTGCGGATCGTCCGGATCGGGGATGCCCACGTTCGGCGACTGGGAGCGCACGGTGCTCGAGCTCGCCTACGACCACGTCGACTACATCTCGTGCCATGCGTACTACCAGGAGCGCGGCGGCGACCTCGACTCCTACCTGGCGTCGTCGCTCGACATGCAGTACTTCATCGACACCGTCGTAGCGACGGCCGACCACGTCGGCAACAAGCTGCGCAGCCGCAAGAAGATCAAGCTGTCGTTCGACGAGTGGAACATCTGGTACCTCGACGAGCACCGCGACTCCGACGAGGTGAACGACGAGTGGCGCTACGCGCCGCGTCAGCTCGAGGATGTCTATTCCGTCGCGGATGCCGTCGTGCTCGGCAACCTGCTCATCACGTTGCTGAAGAACCACGACCGCGTGGCATCCGCTTCGCTCGCGCAGCTGGTGAATGTGATCGCCCCGATCATGACCGAGCCGGGCGGGGACGCGTGGCGGCAGACCACCTTCTTCCCGTTCTCGGTGACGAGCCGACTCGCTCGTGGCGAGGTGCTCGTGCCGCGCATCGAGGCCGGAACCTACTCCACCGCGGTGTACGGAGATGCGCCTTTGGTGGATGCCGTCGCGACCGTCGACGAGGACGCCGCCGCCGTGTTCCTCGTGAACCGCAGCAGCTCCGAGCCGACAACCGTGAGCATCGACGTGCGCTCACTGGGTGTCTCGCAGATCACCGAGGCGACCACGCTGCACGACGAGGACGTGTACGCGAAGAACACGCTGCTCGACCAGAACCGGGTGGGGCTGCGTGACCTGGAGGGCTCGACCCTGGTCGACGGCGTGCTCACCGTGACGCTGCCGCCCGTGTCGTGGTCGGCGCTGGCCCTGGCGTGATGGGCCTGGCCCGGCCGTGCCATCTTCGGGCGGCCATGTCCACGCCGCGGGAAATCGGAGATCTGCCGCGACACGCCGGCGGGACACGGATGGCGCCCGCGTGTCAGCCCCGATCTCCGATTTTCGGAGGGTCGGCGGCGGCGCGGTGACGGATACGGCAGGCATCCGTCTGTCGTGAGGAGGGGCAGGCATCCGTCTGTCGAGAAGTAAGAGGGAGGACAACGATGTTCAGAATTCGCTCCAGATTCAAACGAGGCCTGCTGACCGCGCTCGCCACGGTCGCGTGCGCGGGGGCCGTGCTCGGAATGAGCGCGGCGCCGACGTCGGGACATCCGGTCGGGGCGCATCGCGTTCCCGTGAGCGGGGATCTCGTCGTGCACGACCCGGCGCTGGTCGCCGGGCAGCACGGCCAGCCGTGGTACGTGTACTTCACGGGCGATCCGTCGATCAACGATGGCAACATCCGCATTAAGCAGTCGACCGACGAGGGCCACACCTGGCACGACCTGGGAACGGTGTGGAACACGAAGCCGCAGTGGCTGAAGACCTCGGTGCCCGGTGTGACCAACCTATGGGCGCCGGAGATCTACCAGCACGACGGCACCTACTACCTGTACTACGCCGCTTCGAGCTTCGGATCGAACAACTCGGTGATCGCCCTGGCGACCAACACAACGCTCGACCCGACCAGCAAGGACTACAAGTGGGTTGATCGCGGTGCGGTGGTGACGTCGACGACTGCGAATGACTACAACGCCATCGACCCAGCCGTCGTGCAGGACGCGAACGGTACGCCGTGGATGGCTTTCGGGTCGTTTTGGAGCGGCATCCGCATGGTCAAGCTGTCGTGGCCGAGCGGGGAGCGTGCGGATGACTCCGTGCCGCTGCGCATCGCCGACCGCCAGTCGCCACCGAATGCCATCGAAGGCGCGACGGTCATTCCGCACGACGGCAAGTACTACCTGATCGTCTCGCGCGATTTCTGCTGCCAGGGAGTGAACAGCACCTACAACATGGCGGTGGGTCGGTCGGACTCGGTGACCGGGCCGTATGTAGACAAGAACGGAACGCCGATGCTCGACAACGGCGGCACGCCGCTCCTGTCATCGAAGGGGTCGGAGATCGGTCCTGGCGGGGAGTCGTATTCGAACGGATACCTCGCGTGGCACTACTACGACGCCAACAACAACGGGACCCCGACACTGGCGCTCGCCAAGCTCGGCTGGGGTGCAGACGGCTGGCCCACCCTGGGCTGAGCCGACCTGCGGCCGCCGGCATGACGGCGGGCCGCTGAAGGAGCCAGGGGCGCGGCGGGAGCATGCCGCGGCCCTGGCTCTCGGCGTTCGGTGCCCGTGATCGGGTGCGGATGCCGTCAACGCTTGCCGGCAGGCTGCCTGATCGCAGCGTTGATGCGGTTCCACACGTTGATCGTGCCGATCGAGAACAACAGCGCAGCGATCTCGCGCTTACTGAACACAGAAGCCACCTCGTTCCAGAGATCGTCCGGCACCGGATCGGCCCTGTCCGCGACCCGGGTCACCGCCTCTGTGAAGGCAAGCGCGGCCCGCTCGCGCGCGGTGAAGTACGGCGCCTCTCGCCAGGATGCCGCGGCTGCGATCCGCTCGTCGCTCGCGCCATCCACCTCGCGCAGCTCGCGCGTGTGCTCCACCGTGCACCAGGAGCATCCGTTGATCTGACTGGCCCTCAGAGTGACCAGGTGCACGATCGCGGCCGGCAGATCGGTTGATCCGGCTACCTTGTTCATTGCGCTGAGGGCATCCATTCCGCCCTCGAGCAGAAAGGCGGGATGGGGCATGCGTGCCCTCACTTCGACGATGGTGTCGCCTTCGGGTGACTGCGTAGTGTCTGTCATGGCGTCTCCTCTTTCTTGATCTCGCATCTGGCGATGCCGCCTCGGACATGGACTCGAATGTCACATCGTCGGGTTGCTGACGGTCATAACGGCGGCACACGGATGACCCGCCACCGGAAGGAAACGTGACATGCCTCGTCAAGAAGATCTCGCCGAGCGATTCGAGGTGCATCGAACGCGACTGCACCACCTCGCCTTCCGCATGCTCGGATCAGACGCCGAAGCAGATGACGCGGTGCAGGAAACCTGGTTGCGGCTGTCGCGAACCGGCGATGACGACATCGAGAACCTCGGTGGATGGCTGACCACGGCCGCCTCGCGCGTGTGCCTGAACATGCTGCGCTCACGATCGATGCGCGCCGAGACGGACTATGACGAGGCGCTCCCGGACCCCGTGGTCGAGGCGCTGAGCCCGCTCGGCGATCCAGAGGCATCCGCCCAGCTGTCGGACGCGGTCGAAACCGCTCTTGTGCTCGTGCTCGACCGGCTGTCACCCGCAGAACGCGTGGCCTTCGTGTTGCACGACACGTTCGACGTACCGTTCGAGCAGATCGGCGAGCTACTCGACCGCGCTCCCCAAGCCGCACGGCAGCTGGCGAGTCGTGCGCGGCGACGCGTGCGGGCGAACTCCCGGGGAACGGATGCATCGGGCGGGCCGAGCACGCGCCGCCTTGTGGATGCGTTCTTCGCCGCTGCTCGTCGCGGCGACTTCGATCAACTCGTTTCGGTGCTCGCTCCCGATGTGATGCTGCGAGTCGACGGGGGCGCTTCGGCGTCGGTCATCGTGCGGGGCGCCGTCGAGGTCGCTTCACGTGCCCTCATGTTCGCGAACCCAGTTGCCGAGCTGCGGCCGGTGCTCGTTGATGGGGAGTCGGGTGTGCTCGTGCTCGTGGACGGTCGTCCGTCCTCGCTGATGGCCCTCCACTCGGATGGCGAGCGAGTGACCGGCATCGATGCGTACGCGGGCGATCGGTTGGCACAGATTCAGTTGCCCGGGTGAAGCGCGCCCGTCGCGATCACCACCGCATACCCCTCCAGTGCCGTGTCCACAGCCGGCACGGCTGCGTCGATCCCCGCCTCACGTGATCGCACGGCTCCACGTAGGTGCTCAGCGGCGAGTACACGTTCATCAGAACCTCGCAATCGCAGCATGCTCCGCTCGTATGCAGTCGCCGTTCCAGTGCCGTCGCACGGGGAGCAGTGGCATCCCGGTAATTCTGCGCAAACCGAAGTGAGCCGTCACAGGAAGCCCCGTGCAGCATGCGGTCGAGGTAACAGGGAAGGCATTCGCCTGGAACGGGATCGGTCAATGAGTGGGCGGCAGTGCGCAGCAGTTCCTCCGCCTCGTCGTCGATAGAAGAGTCCATGCCGGGAGTCTGTCGGCGGCCGATGCCGATGATCACGGAGAACCGGGCGAATGTGAACGACGGACGCGAACGGGAGGGTGTGGGGGACTGGCCTGACGGTCGGTGGGGGGTGCGTTGTAGTAGAACTGACAGCACTGTTATATTAGCGCTGTGACGTCTCCGGTGAACCCTGATCCCGATCCAGCGCACGCCGGTCCGGCGGACGATCAGACGCGCTCCCGTCCTCGTCGCGTGGAGGAACTGCCGAGCACGTGGCGTCCGATCAAGGCGGTGCAGCAGCGCATGGAGGCGGGAATCGCTTGCGCGTACGAGCGGCTTGGCATCGAGGGTGTACGGCCGCGGTTCAGCATGGCGCTCATGTTCCTCGCCGACGGCGGCATGAGCATCCGTGAACTGGCGGAGCGCTGCGGCGTGACGCACTCGGCGATGAGCCAGTCCGTCGCAGCGATGCGCAAGGCGGGGCTGGTCGAGTCGCAGGCCGGAATGGATGCCCGCAGCCGCGTCGTGTCGCTCACCGAGCGAGGCAGGGAGGTGGCCTCGATCTTCTGGCGCGAGTGGTATGCGACCGAGGCTGCCGTGCGAGACGTGGCACACGAGGCAGGCTTCGACCTGGAGGCGATCGCCGTTGCGATGGGGGCGGCGCTCGACCGGCAGCCCTTCGCGGAGCGAGTGCTTAGCCATATGCGGGCCGAGGGGTGAGCCCTTCGACGAGCTCAGGACGGCGTCCTCCGACGAGCTCAGGTCAGCGCCTCCGGGACCACCTGGTGGATGTTCGGCCGCTGCGCGACATCCCTGCCTTCCGTGCGTTCTGGATCGGAACGACGGTATCTGGCTTCGGCAGCCAACTCAGCGGCTTCGCGCTGCTGTACTACGTGTGGGAGCTCTCGCACTCTGCGGCTCTGGTGGGGCTGACCGGCCTGGTTCGGGCCGTGCCGCTTGCGGTCTTCGGTCTCGTCGGCGGTACCCTCGCGGATCGGATGAACCGCCGCACCCTGCTGCTGATCGTGAGGCTCGCGCAGCTGGCATCCGCGGCCTCACTCGCAGCGGTCGTGCTTCTGGGCGTTGCGGACGTCCCGATCGTCTACGCGTTCATGGCCGTCGGCGCTGCGCTCGGATCCGTCGGGGCGCCGGTCGCTCAGACCTTCGCACCGCGCCTGCTCGACGGGGAGCGCCTGGGCGCCGGGCTCGCCCTCATGAGGCTGTCATCGCAGGTCGGCATGCTGGTCGGACCGTTCGTGGCTGGACTCCTGGTGGACTTGGTCGGCGTGGGGCTGTGTCTTGTCGTGGATGCCGTGACATTCCTCGCCGCTCTGTGGGGCATCCTCAACCTTCCGACCGAAGTGGGCCAGCCGCAGCGCGACTCGACCGTCGGCCGATCGGGCCGCGGCATGTTCGCGGCTGTGCGCTATCTCGCTCGTACTCCTGTGCTGATCGGTGCGTTCGTCGTCGACCTCAACGCGACGGTGCTCGCCATGCCCGCTGCTCTGTTCCCTGTGATCAACGCCGAGCGCTTCGGAGGGTCGCCCGTGACGCTTGGGCTCATGCTTCCCGCGATCGGGCTGGGCGGCATCCTTGCGGGCATCTTCTCCGGTCGCATCACGCGTCAGCCCCGGCAGGGCGTCGTGATGGTCGCGTGCTGCGCAGTGTGGGGCGCGGGAATGGCGTTGTTCGGGCTCGCCGGATGGCTGCCTCTCGCGTTGCTCGGTCTGTTCGTCGCCGGAGCCGCCGACACCGGCACCGTGGTCAGTCGCGGCACCATCCTGCAGCGCAGCACGCCGGATGCCCTGCGCGGCCGCATGAACTCGCTCGACTTCCTCGTCGGCGCGGGCGGGCCCGGCCTGGGGGATCTGCGGGCGGGCCTCGTGGCATCCGCTACGTCTGGTGCGATCAGTGCCGCTTCGGGTGGTGTGGCGTGCGTCATCGGCGCTGGGGTGATCGCGTTGGCGATCCCGAGCCTGCGCGGGTGGCGAGCGGATGCCGGGAAGTTCGATGCGGCCAGCGCGTCGGGCGTGCCCAGCGCGTCGGGCGTGCCCAGCGCACCGGGCGCACCCTGAGCACCGGGCGAACCGGGCGAGTCTGCCGTGTGAGGGGGGTCCTCTGTTCGCTCCCGCCGGGCGCGAGCATCCGAAAATCGGAGATTCGTCGCGACACGCCGGCGTTGCCGCCGACATTGCGGCGCGTCGGCGCGAATCTCCGATTTTCGACGAGCGGCCTGGATGTTGCGCGCACAGCCGCTGGGGACCTGCCGTCATTTCGGCCTACCGCGCGCCCGTAGAATTGGGATACCAGACGCGAGTCGCCGGCATCCGCCCGCCGTGTCGCATCCCACCCCCAGGAGTCCACGTGGCTTTGATCGTGCAGAAGTACGGCGGTTCGTCGGTTGCCGACCCCGAGAGCATCAAGCGCGTCGCCAAGCGCATCGTGGAGACGCGCAGGGCGGGCAACGACGTGGTCGTCGCCGTGAGCGCCATGGGCGACACGACCGACGAGCTGATCGATCTCGCGCACGAGGTGACGCCCATTCCCGATCCGCGCGAACTCGACATGCTGCTGACCGCGGGGGAGCGCATCTCGATGGCGCTCCTCGCCATGGCCATCACGTCCATGGGCTACGAGGCACGCTCGTTTACCGGCAGCCAGGCGGGCATGATCACGGATGCCAGGCACGGCGCGGCGAGGATCGTCGACGTCACGCCCGGGCGCATCCGCGAGGCGCTCGACGAGGGCGCGGTCGTGATCGTGGCGGGCTTTCAGGGCTTTAGCCGCGAGTCGCGCGACATCACAACGTTGGGCCGCGGTGGATCCGACACCACAGCGGTTGCGCTGGCGGCGGCGCTCGAGGCATCCGTCTGCGAGATCTACACGGATGTCGACGGCGTCTTCACCTCAGACCCCCGCGTCGTGCCCATGGCACGCAAGATCGACTACATCACGAGCGAAGAGATGCTCGAGCTGGCAGCAGCGGGCGCCAAAGTTCTGCATATACGCGCGGTGGAATATGCGCGTAGGCACGGGGTGACGCTGCATGTACGGTCCTCGTTCAGCAATGCGGAGGGCACGTACGTGCTCAACGAGGCATCCGATGACTACGCCGCGCGGCTCGCCGCACTGCGTGAAAAGCTCCAGGAGAAGGGCAAGACAGTGGAAGAGCCGATCATCGCCGGAGTGGCCACCGACCTCAGCGAGGCGAAGATCACGGTCGTGGGCGTGCCGGACGTTCCAGGCAAAGCCGCCCTGATCTTCAAGATCGTGGCCAAGACCAATGCGAACATCGACATGATCGTGCAGAACGTGTCGGCGGCAGCCACGAGTCTCACCGACATCTCCTTCACTCTGCCGAAGGGCGACGGGCAACGCGTGCTGCAGGCCCTGCGATCGGAGCAGGACGAGGTCGGATTCAAGTCGCTGCAGTACGACGACCAGATCGGCAAGCTCGCCCTGGTCGGCGCAGGCATGCGCTCGAACGCCGGTGTCTCGGCCGCACTGTTCGACGCGCTATACGTCGCGGGCATCAACATCGAGATGATCTCGACCAGCGAGATCCGCATCTCCGTCGTCACGCGCGCCGACACGGTCGCCGAGGCGGCACGCGTCGTGCACAAGGCGTTCGGCCTCGACGGGGACAGCGAGGCAGTCGTCTACGCGGGCACCGGCCGCTAGAGCCCGGCCCGTCGGGCACTGTGGCCGCTCTAGCCCGCCGCCGCATGCGCTGCCTGCCGGAACCTTCCGTCGCGGGACCGTGCTAGCGTCACGCCATGCCGCGCCCCAAACCCCTGCAACCGCCGCGCATCGATCCGCTCGTGCTTGCGGAACTCACGGATGCCGACCCCTCCGCGCTGCGCCCGCGTCGCGTCCACGAGGCGCTCCGCTTCGCCCCGACGGCAGAGGACTCGCAGATACTCGCGGGTGCCGATCTGCCGAGCGTCGGGCTATCCGAATGCGAACTCGTCGGACTGGAGCTTTCCGAGGCTCGTCTCATCGACTCGAGGCTGCGCGAAGCGCGGCTCGACCGAGTGACTGCATCCGTGCTGGCGGCTCAGGGCGGCGACTGGCGTGACGTCGAGGTGCGCAGCTCCCGCCTCGGCGCCGTCGAGCTGTACGAGAGCACCTGGAACTCCGTGCGCCTCAGCGGGTGCAAGCTCGGGTTCGTGAACCTGCGGGCATCCGAGTTGATCGACGTGTCGTTCGAGGACTGCACCATCGACGAACTCGATCTGGGCGGTGCGAGCGCGACCCGCGTTGCGTTCAGCGGGTGCCGCATCGGCGTGCTCGAGGCATCCCACGCGCGCTTGGCCGACGTGGACCTCCGCGGTGCGGACCTCGAGGTCGTGCGGGGCATCTCCTCGTTAAATGGTGCGACGGTCTCATTCGAGCAGCTCATCACCTTGGCTCCCGCGCTTGCGGAAGAACTTGGATTGCGGGTCGACTGAGGGGGCGCTGCTTGCCCTCAGCGCGCCAGGGCGCTCAAGGTCTTCGCGTACTCGGTGTAGCCATCCGCCGTCGGATGGTAGGCGTCGAACCCCTTCAGCACGAACCACGGCTTCTTCGCCGTGAGCCCATGGCCGCTGAACGAGACGTCGACGAAATGGATGTCGGTGCCCGCCTGCCGCTGATTCGCCACCGCCTTCGCGATGGTCGCGTCGAGCGAGGCGACCGCAGTGTCGACCGCGATCGCGGACGACACCTCGGCCGAACCAAGGGTGTCCTCGTTGATCACCGGCAGGTCGTAGAACAGCGGATAATCAGCGACGAGTATCCGCGCGTGCGGTGCGGCCTTGGCGATGGCCTTGTAGGTCTTCGCGAGCTTGGCGGGCAGCTGGTGGAGCAAGGCGACGGACGTCGCCACTGCCGCCTTGCACGCGGTCGTCTCGCCGAGCTCGCACGCGGGCGGCAGGGCGCTCACGCCCAGGTCGTTGCCGCCGATCGTGATCGTGACCAGGTCGATCTGTGGGTCGAGCGCGTCGATCTGCCGCTCGAGCACGTCGGTGGTCGTCGCGCCCGAGCACGCCACGAAGCGCGAGAGCACGACAGTCTTCGACTTCGCCAGCTGATGCGGAAACGCTTTAGGGCTGCGCATGCAGCTGCCGCTCGCTTCTCCACCACCGAGCCCGGAGGAGTATGAGTCGCCGAGCGCCGCGTACCGCAGCGGGTCGGACGGCGTTCCCGCCCGGAACGTCGAGGTCGGCGTCGGGGTGGGCGCAGGGGTGGCGGTAGCCGGAACGTCGGGGGATCCGGGGCCATCGTCGTGCGTGGAGCGGGACTGCGAGCATCCGGAGACGGCCAGCAATAGAGCGGACATCAGCAGCGCGGCAGCGGCGGCGCGCACCCGGGCCGCATGGGATCGTGTGCGCATCCTGTGAGGGTAGTGCAGGCATCCTGGAGAGCGGTGGACGGCTGCTGAGCACTCGCCGCGGAACAGCGGATGCGGTGCGACGCTACGGCGCCTGCTCGAGCCGGCAGACGCGGAACCCCGTATCGACGGATGCCGTCGCCTCCTCGCTCCGCGCCCGAAGCCGCTCGCCAGCACGTCGCATCCGCTCGATCGTCACGTCGGCGATCGTCCCGAACCCGGCGGCAGCCGCCTCTGACCGCGGCGGAACGGGATCGTCGAGCTGCACGAGCACGAACCTGCGCCGGCCGCCATCGTCGGCGTTCTGTTCCATCACCGCCTGGCCGGTCGTGCCAGAGCCGGCGAAGAAGTCGAGCACGATGTCGTTGTCCGACGTGGTGACGGCGATCAATGTGCGCAGCAACGCGACGGGCTTGGGGGCGTCGAAGAGCCGGCGCATCCCGAGGTCGTCCAGGTCGCGCTGGCCCGTCATGGTGCTTGGCCCGATGATCACGTCTTTCAAGGTCATGCCGTCGACGTCTCGAACCTTCGTGCGGATGCGCAAGGTGCCGCCGGTCACATCGAACTCGAGATCGTCGCTGTGCTCCAGCACGCGCGCTCTGCTCCATCTCCAGGCGTGCCAGCGCAGGCCGGGCCGGTGGTTCGGATGCGGCATCGCCGTCACGAAGCCGGCGAACTCGGTGTCGTCGTCGATGTCGGTAACGAGCACCTCACCCGTGCCCGGGTGATAGTGGATGCGGAACACCATGGTCGGGGCCGTTCGCTCGTTGAACCGCGAATTGGTGTTGTAGAGCTCGTTCTTGGTGACGTACGGACCCTTCGCGTCGTACTTCAGCGCATAGTCGGCGCGCCGGTACACGGCAGGCATGAGGGCGTGCAGATCGGCAGCCGAGCCGCGGAATCGTGCGACGGCATCCGCATTCCTTGCGAAGCAGATGATGTACTCGTGCGTGCCGGCCGGGCCGCCCCCCGAGATCTGCCTGCCCTTCAGATTGCTCACCCACACGATGGTCGCGATCACGTTGCGGGCGCCGAACACCTCAGACAGCAGCAGCTTCAGCTGCGCCACCTCATTGGAGTCGATGCTGACGAAGCCGACACCGTCGTCCGCGAGCAGGTCTCTCGCGAGCAGCAGCCGCGGATACATCATGCTGAGCCACGCCGAGTGGAACCGACCGTCGGCTCCGTCGTCTCCGGAGTCCTCGTCGAGGCTGTCCTCGACGTCGTCCTCGAGCAGTGCCCCACGGCGGAAGGCGCGCACACTCACTGCGAAGTCGTCGTTGTACACGAAGTCGTTGCGCGTGTTGTAGGGCGGATCGATGTAGATCAGCTTCACCGCTCGGCCGTGCGTCTCGCGCAGCAGCTTGAGTGCCTCGAGGTTGTCCCCGGCGATGAACAGGTTGCCGGTGGATGCCGCGTGGACGGATGCCGAGGCATCCTCCCGCAGTCGAGTGGCGGCCGGAGTGCCTGCGGCGAGGGCAGCCGCCCGTTTGCCCGGCCAATCGAGTCGATAGCGCTCACGCGGGCCTTCGACGAGCCGGCCGGCCAGCTCCTGACGCAGCAGGTCGAAGTCGACCGCCCGCCGTGGCTGCCCGGTCTCGTCGATCTCCTCGGTGACGACGTGAGGGAAGAGGCGCGCTACGGCTTCGACGTTGGCCGCTGTTCCACCCATCGCTCCGTCCGCAGTGTCGCGGGGCGTATCGGGCTGTCCCACTCGTGTTCCTCAGCGCTGATGTTCGCGGTCGATCTCCGGCTGTTGAACACCCTAGCGACGTGGCGCCCGCTCAGCCGCGAGGGCGCAGGCGCAGCCCGGACATGCCGCCGTCGACCTCGATGGCCGTGCCTGTCGTGGAGCCCGCTGCGGGGCTCGCCAGATAGGCGACGGCGTCGGCGATCTCGTCGGCCGACACGAGGCGTCCGTGCGGCTGGCGGGCCTCCAGTGCCGCACGTTCGGCGGCGGGATCGGGCGCGGCATCCAGCAGACGTGCCACCCACGGAGTGTCGGCAGTGCCAGGGCTGACGGCGTTCACACGGATGCCTTCGCCCAGGTGGTCTGCGGCCATGGCGCGCGTCAGCGCCAGCACCGCGCCCTTCGATGCGGAGTACAGGGCGCGTTGAGGCAGGCCCGCGGTCGCGGCGATGGATGCCGTGTTGACGATCGCTGCGGCCGGTGACGTGCGCAGATGGGGGAGCGCGGCGCGCGAAACCCGCACCATGCCGACGACGTTCACATCCAGCACGCGGTGCCACTCCTCATCGGAGTTGGCCGCCACATCGCCTTGGGCTCCGATGCCGGCGTTGTTGATGACGATGTCGAGGCGGCCGAACTCTTCCACGACACGTCGAACCCCGGCGACAACGGACTCGTCATCGCTCACATCCACCTGTACGGCGAGATCGGCGGCTGGAGCGTGCGACGCGAGGTCGAAGACCGCGACGCGCGCGCCATCCGCTCTCAGCCGCCGCGCGATCGCGGCGCCGATGCCGGATGCTCCTCCCGTCACGATGGCGACGAGGCCGGTGAAGTCGCTGGCCATCCGCTTCCTTTCGGTCTGCTCGGGCCGCATCGCCCGAGAGGTGAACATGAGACGTGAACATCCGAGGTGTCGCGAGCGCCAGGCGTCCGCTTCGGCGATTCTTTCACAGGTCGACTGAATTGACATACGAAACATCGGATGTTTAGTCTGAGGCATCATGAGCACGATCGTCGGCGTAGACACCAGGGACGTACGGTTCCCCACCTCTCTCTCACTCGACGGATCGGACGCCATGAATCCCGATCCCGACTACTCGGCCGCCTACGTCACGATCCGCACAGATGCCGAGGACGGGCTCGAAGGACACGCGTTCGTGTTCACGATCGGCCGAGGAAACGACGTGCAGGTGGCGGCGCTCGACGCGCTCAGCGACCATCTGCTGGGGCGCGACACCGAGGAGCTCCTCGCCGACATGGGCGCGGCATCCCGCCTGCTCGTGCACGACTCTCAACTGCGGTGGCTCGGGCCCGAGAAGGGCGTGATGCACATGGCGATCGGCGCGATCGTCAACGCCCTGTGGGACCTGCGGGCGAAGCGAGCGGGCGAGCCCCTGTGGCTGCACCTGTCGAGGCTGAGCCCGGAGGAGCTCGTCTCCCTCGTCGACTTCCGCTACCTCACCGACGCCATCACCCCCGATGAGGCGTTGAGCATCTTGAAGGCGGCAGAGCCGGGGCGCGAGGAGCGCATCCGGCAGCTGACGGCCGACGGGTATCCGGCCTACACGACGACGCCCGGATGGCTCGGCTACTCCGACGACAAGCTCGCGAGGCTGTGCCGTGAAGCGGTCGAAGCCGGATTCGGGCAGGTCAAGCTGAAGGTCGGCGCCGACCTGGCCGACGACATCCGCCGGTTCCGCATCGCCAGGCAGGTGCTCGGGCCCGGCTATCGCATCGCTATGGACGCGAACCAGCGCTGGGGTGTTCGAGAGGCGATCGACTGGGTGAAGGCGCTCGCGGAGTTCGATCCGATCTGGATCGAGGAGCCGACGAGCCCCGACGACATCCTCGGGCACGCGGCGATCGCTCGGGGCGTGGCGCCCATCCAGGTGGCCACCGGTGAGCATGTGCAGAACCGTGTCGTGTTCAAGCAGCTGCTGCAGGCGGGCGGAATGCAGGTGATGCAGATCGATGCCACGCGCGTCGGCGGAGTGAATGAGAACATCGCGAACCTGCTTCTCGCGGCCAAATTCGGGGTGCCGGTGTGCCCGCACGCCGGCGGCGTGGGTCTGTGCGAAGCCGTGCAGCACCTCTCGATGTTCGACTTCGTCGCTGTGACGGGCACGATGGAGCACAGGATGATCGAGTACGTCGACCACCTGCACGAACACTTCGCCACACCCGTCGTCATCGACAACGGACGCTACGTGCCGCCGGCGGCGCCGGGAGCGGGCACCGAGATGCTGCCCGCTTCGCTCGACGAGTTCGAATGGATCGCCGCGCGGGCCGAGGCCGCGGAGAAGGCGCAAGCAGCGGCCCGCGTCGTTGGCTGAGCCGCAGCGTCAGGGATCATCGGCGACGCGTCTCACCCCGGGATGCGCGCTCGGCTTGGGCGGAGCATCCATCGGCAACCTCTACCGCGCCGTCTCCGATGAGCAGGCGGACGAGGCGTTGCAGGCGGCGTGGAACGGCGGCATCCGCTACTTCGACACCGCACCCCACTACGGGCTGGGTCTGAGCGAGCGCAGGCTCGGCCGGTTCCTGAGGCAGAAGCCGCGTGAGGAGTACGTGCTCTCCACGAAGGTCGGACGCCTGCTCGAGCCGAACCCCGCATTCGCCGGCGGTCGTGACCTGGCGCACCAGTTCGACGTGCCCGACGATCTCGTTCGGCGATTCGATCCGAGCGAATCGGGCATCCGACGCAGCCTCGAGGATTCCCTCGAGCGACTGGGGCTGGACCGCGTCGACATCCTCTACCTGCACGATCCGGATGCCTACGATCTCGACCGCGGGCTGCGCGAGGGCCTTCCCGCGCTGGCGAAGCTTCGAGACGAGGGCCTGGTGAGCCAGATCGGCATCGGAGTGAACGATGCAGCTGTCGCCGCCCGCGCCGTGCGGGAAGGCGACCTCGACCTCGTCATGATCGCCGGCCGTTACACGCTGCTCGAGCAGTCGGCGTTCGATGAGCTGTTGCCGGTGTGCCGGGAGCGCGGCGTGCGGGTCGTTGCCGCAGCGGTCTACAACTCCGGACTGCTCGCGCACGCCGAACCACCCTCTGACGCGAAATACGACTACGCGGTCGCGGCGCCGGATCTGCTCGAACGAGCCAGGAAGATCGCCGGCATCTGCGGCAGGTTCGGAGTGGAACTGCCCGCAGCGGCGCTGCAGTATCCGCTGCGCGACCCGGTCATCGCCTCCGTGGTCGTCGGAACAGCCAACCCGGAGGCCGTGCGGCAGAACCTCGCGAGGGTCGACGCACCCATTCCGGATGAGCTGTGGCAGGCGTTCGCCGCGGACGGCCTCATCCCGGCCTGACCGCCCGTGCCGGCGGGATCCGGTCGCTCACTGCCCCAGCGTCGCACTGCGAAAAATCGGAGATCCGAGGAGACACGCTGCCTTCCGGTGCGACATGCCGGGCGCCGTGTCGGTTCTCCGATTTTTGCGGTGTTTGGCACTCAGCTCAGGCTGTAGAAGCGCTCGGCCGTCACGTGCTCGATCGCCGCGAGGTCGGCATCCTCGAAGCCCGCGTCGAGCGTTGCGCGCATCACCCGTTCGCGCCACCCGGCGAACGTGCCGCCGGCACCCGTCAGCGCGCTGACCGGCCAGTCGCTGCCGATCATCGATCGTTGCGGAGCGAAGGCACGAAGCGCGTGGGCCAAGAACTCGTGCGCGTGATCGTCGAGGGCCTGCGAGCTGGATGCCTCGGCCGCCAGGCCGCTCAGCTTCACGTGTGCGCGAGGCAGCAGGGCGAGGCGATCGATCGCGCGCGCCCACGCGTGGCCCGCCGTGCTGTGTATGCCGTCGTCGACCGGCGGTTTGCCCAGATGATCGAGGACGACGTTCAGCTCGGGAACTCGCTCGAGAACATCGATGACGGTGTCGAGCTGACGGTGCCGCACGCAGACGTCGAAGGTCATGGCGCGCTCGGCGAGCACGCGCAGGCCGTCCAGAAGAGCAGAGGTGCTGCCGGAATCGTTGAGCAACTCGTCCGGCTCGTCCTGCAAGAGGTGACGGATGCCTGCGACGCGCACCCTGCGCAGGCGGGCATCCCGCTCCCCGAGCGCGACCAGCGCGTCCAGGTGACTCTCGAGGCCCGAGCCGGAGCGCAGGTCTGCATCGGCGACGATCGCTGCGAGTTCCGGCCAGGCATCCGTCATGCCGGTGACCCACCGCACCTCCTCGCTCGCCTGCTCCACGCGGCAGCCGGCCTGAACGAAGACGTGGCGCGTGGTGGCGCCGCCCGCCCGGTCGATGTCGTTCGGTAAGAAGGGTCGGTCGAGTCGTTCGAAGCCCCGGAGCCATGGGTAGCTCAGACGGGCCGGGTTCCACACGTGAACGTGCGCATCGACGAGCGGCGATCGTGGAGGAGCTTCCGGGTCGCCCACGTCAGTCGATGCCCATGTCGTCGATCACGACACGCCGCGTGCCTTCGTCCACCGGACGGCTGTCGGTCGTTCCGACCTTCCGCCCTCGCTGCTCCTCGAGCTCCCACACCGGATGGAGCGGCACGTACCCGGGACGACCGTCCGGACCCAGAAATCCCTCGACGAACTCTCCGACGTGCGCCTGCCACCTGCTGTCCGCCTCATCGGACCGGATGACCCGCATGGCCGCCTCGAAGTCGTCGCACTCGACGAGGTGGAACAGGTGATCGCCAGAGCGCCAGATGGTCCAGTCCCGGATTCCGGCCCGCTCGAAGAGTGCCACCAGGTCGTCTGGCACGCTCCCGTGTTCGCGCAGGTAGTCGTCGGCCGCTCCTGGGCGAAGGGTGGAGTGCAGCGCGATCCTCATGGCTTTCGACCTCCTCAGGCGGTCGCGCCCAGCGCCGCCCGCAGCCACTCCTCGATTCCGGCGATGTGCGTGAGGGAGTGCGCGGCCGCCAGCTCGGCGTCTCGTTGTCGCAGAGCGCCCAGGATGGCTCGATGTTCCGCGATGGTGCGCTCAGTGGCGCCCTCCTGGGTGAGCCCCCGCCAGATTCGAGCACGAACCGTGTCGCTCGAGATCGACTCGATCAGTTGCGCCAGGTAGTCGTTTCCGCAGGCCGCACTGATGGCGCGGTGGAACTCCAGGTCGTGCTGAACGAGCATCTCCACGTCGCCGCCGACGGCGGCGCGTTCGAGCAGGTCGTCCAGTGCGCCCAGCTGCTCGTCGGTGATGCGGGGCGCGGCGAGAGAGGCAGCGGCGGGTTCGAGGATGCGGCGCACCCCGAAGATCTCAAGCACCGACCGGTCGTCGTGAAGATCGACCACGAACGACAGCGCCTCCAGAAGCAGCCGCGGCTCAAGACTCGTGACGTATGTGCCGTCGCCACGGCGCACATCCAGTACGCGGATGACCTCGAGCGCTTTCACAGCTTCGCGCAGCGAGGAGCGCGAGAGACCGAGACTCTCGCTGAGCTCCTTCTCCGGGGGAAGGCGGCCGCCTGGGGCGAGCCGCCCGCTGGTGATCATCTCCTTGATCTTGAGGATCGCCTCGTCCGTGACGGCCATACGCGCGATCCTACAGTCTCACGTGCCAAAGATCGGATGTCTGCGTGACGTGCCAGCTCGCCCGTCCTGTCACAATGGAATGCGGAACCGCATCAATGACGACGGCCGGCGTCGGGTGCGCCAGCCGCACGGACGCAAGGAACTCCCATGGCACACGGATTCACGGTAGGCATCGTCGGCGCGACCGGTCAGGTCGGCACGGTCATGCGTGGCATCCTCGCCGAACGCGACTTTCCGGTGGATGCCCTGCGGCTGTTCGCGACGAGCCGTTCGGCCGGTCGCACCCTCGAGTTCAAGGGCGAGCAGATCGTCGTCGAAGACGTCGAGACCGCCGACCTGTCCGGCATCGACATCGCGCTGTTCTCGGCCGGTGCGACCGGCAGCCGTGCGTACGCGCCCAAGTTCGCAGCAGCCGGTGCCGTCGTCATCGACAACTCCAGTGCGTGGCGCATGGACCCCGAAGTTCCGCTCGTCGTGAGCGAGGTGAACCCGGAGGCCATCGCGGAGGCTCGCAAGGGAATCATCGCCAACCCGAACTGCACGACCATGGCCGCGATGCCCGTGCTCAAGGTGCTCGACGCCGAGGCCGGCCTCGAGCGGCTCATCGTCAGCACCTACCAGGCCGTCAGCGGGTCCGGGCTGGCCGGAGCGCAGGAACTGGCCGAGCAGGCGGAAGCGGCAGTGGCATCCGGCCACCTGCTCGACCTCGTGCACGACGGCTCAGCCGTCGACCTGCCCGAGCCGGTGAAGTACGTGCGACCTATCGCGTTCGACGTCGTGCCGCTTGCCGGATCGATCGTCGACGACGGACTGAACGAGACCGACGAAGAGAAGAAGCTGCGAAACGAGAGCCGCAAGATCCTCGGCCTGCCCGGCCTGCTGGTGAGCGGCACGTGCGTTCGCGTGCCCGTCTTCACGGGTCACTCGCTGTCGATCAACGCCGAGTTCGCGCGGCCGATCACGCCAGAGCGCGCGACTGAACTGCTGACGGATGCCCCCGGCGTCGAGCTCGCGGATGTCCCGACCCCGCTTCAGGCGGCGGGCAACGACCCCAGCTACGTCGGTCGCATCCGGCAGGACGAGGGTGCTCCCGAGGGTCGGGGACTAGCGCTGTTCATCTCCAACGACAATCTGCGCAAGGGCGCAGCTCTCAACGCCGTGCAGATCGCGGAACTCATCGCAGCGAACCTGCGCACGGCCGCGACCGTCTGAAACGTCGCGACCGTCTGAAACGTGTAGGCGTGGCCGCCTGACGTCAGTGCGGCGCGGAGTGCGACAGGCGGATTCGGGCGGCTCCGTCACCGGTCGGACTGCGGAGTCGTAGCACCCGTGGCCGCCGGAGCGGCGCCATCCGCGGCGTGCGTCGCATCGGCATCCATCGCTCCCGAGCCTCGCACGGCTCGCGCTCGCCGCGAGCGGGTGATGGCGCCGACGACAATCGCGGCGACCGCGATCACGAGCGGGTAGACGAGGTTGGCGCCCTCGAGCGCAAGCAGGCCGAGAACGAGCAGGCACGAGAGCAGCGACATCCACCAGCCGAAGGTGCGGCGCGGCAGCAGCACGATGGCGCTCGCAACGCCCATCGCGTAGATGGCGGCGCCCAGGCTCGTGTGCACCAGGATGACCGGCTGCAGGTCGGGCAGCCAGGCGACGACGGCGAAGTACGCCGCCATGAGCACAGCGCTCAGCAGGAGGCCGCGTCGGGCGATTCCACCGCGTTCGGCTCCGTGCCCGAACCAGGCGGGCAGGTCGCCGTCGCGACCCATGGCAGCTCCCAGCTTGCTGAACGCCGCGAAATACGCGTTGAAGACACCGACGACCACGATCACCGCCACGCAAGCGACCACCACGCCCCAGCCGCGACCGAGTCCGACCGTCACCAGGTCGAGCAGTGGGGCATGCGAAGCCCCGACCTTCGGTCCGAGCACCCCGACCACGACCGTCTGAATCGCGATGTACGAGACCGAGACGATGGCGAGCGCCAGCGCGGTCGCGCGCGGGATGTCGCGCCTTGGCCGCGCGAATTCTCCCGCGATCCCGGCGACGGCCTCCCAGCCTGCGAAGGCCCAGATGTAGAGGCTCATGGCGACCCCGATGCCGCCAACGCCGTGGGGGAGGAACGGTGTGAAGTTCGATGGCCGCACGTCGGGCGCGGCGGCCGCGAGGGCGAGCACGAGGATGGCCATGAGGGCTGCGCTGAGCAGCAGCTGCACCCACCCGGCGAACCGCACCCCGAAGACGGTCACGGCCGTCGGCACGGCGATGAGGGCCGCGGCCACCGCGATCACCGTTCCGCGGTCTCCGCCGATGATGGCCACCACGTACTGCGCGGTCATGATGGCGGCCACCGGCGCACCGATGGGGGTTCCGAAGTAGAACCAGTAGCCGACCACACGAGCGGCTCCCGGCCCGAACGCGCGGCGTGCGAACGTGGCAACCCCGCCGGCGTCGGGATGCCTGGTCGACAGGGCAGCGAACGTGGATGCCAGCGGAACCGAGATCGCTGCGAGCGCGGCGACGGCGAGGATCGCACCAGGACCCGCCGCCCGAGCGGCGAGCGCGGGAAGCAGCAGGATGCCCGTGCCCAGCACCGCCGCCACGTACAGCGCGGTGCCTTGGGCGAGTCCGATACCGCGATGCTGCTCGATCGTCACCCCGACATTCTGTGCGGAACCACCGACGGGGAATGCCCGGTTTTCCGCCGGTGACCGGATGTTGGCGGGACCTGTCCGGATCATTACCCCGCAGTGTTGGTTCCTTGCTCGTGCCGAAGCGAGCGGGCGCGATGGATGTCGCCCCGACCGCGTCGCCGCCGCACCTGCGCGGCAGAGGTGCGGCCGATGGGGCACCCTAGAGCGATGACCGGCATCCAGACGGCCGTCGACGTCGTCGACTGGCGCCGCCGCGTGTTCGCGCTGTACGAGCTCGTGCGTGACCTCGGCGAGGAAGACCCTGCGGCAGCCCATGCTGCCTGGGTGGTCGAGCGCGATGCTCTGTTCGCGACGCATCCGTCGACGCCGCTCCTGCCCGAGGACCGCCAAGGGTTCTCAGGGTTGCCGGTGCCCCGTTACGACCCGGCGTGGCGCTTCGAGCTGCCGATCGAGGCTGCCGAGCCCGCACAGCTCGACGTCGAGACCGGGACGGACGGCGTCGTGCCGTTCGAGCGGATCGGCGCTGTGCGCATTCCCGATGTGGGGTCGCTCGACGTCTGGCGGTTGCGCACCTATGGCGGTGGGCTCTTCGTGCCCGTGAAGGATGCTTCGGCGGGCCGCCCAGGAGGAACCTACGGCGGTGGCCGCTACCTGCTCGACACGATCAAGGGCGCCGACCTCGGACCAGGGCGTCGGGCGGGCACCCTCGTGCTCGACTTCAACTTCGCCTACAACCCGAGCTGCGCATACGACCCCGCATGGGCGTGCCCGCTCTCCCCGCCTGGCAACACCGTGACCATCGAGATCCCCGTAGGGGAGAGGTACAACGGCTGAACACCCGGCGACGGCACGAGTCGAAGGTGCGCCACTCAGCGGCGCGCGAAGCGCTCAACCGCCGGTAGCGAGCATCCGTGCCGCCACGTCTTGATGCGCGAGTCGCCTGAGCGCGACCACGACGGGCTCGTAGAGCGCGGTCCCGAGCACGGCGTATTCGATCGCTGCCGATGCTTCCGAGGGGGAGAAGGCAGCAGCCGTCGCGCTCCCGTTCGCGGGGGAAGGCCCGCCGCGAGGCTCGTGCGGGGCATCCGTTCCGGCGCCAGGCGCCGGCATCATGGCGATGTCGAGCTCGGCCATGCTGTGCAGCGCTTGCCCGTACACCTCGAGCCGCTCCACCGTGATGGGTATGCCGGCATCCGCCACCGCCTGAAGTGCGGATTCCAGCTGCGCCGTGGCCGCGAAGTCTCGGTCGTACGTCCAGCCGAGTCGCTCGATTGCCGCCTCGGCCAGCGGATGCTCCCGGCCGGCTGATCGCGGCAGGTACGGCGGTAGCGCCTCGATCGCTCTGCCCAGCGTGGTGAACAGGTCGTCGCGCGGATGCTCGATCACATCGAGCACCACCTTGATCTGCGCGATGGGGAGGCCCGCGAGCTCGGCAAGCGACCGGATGAGCCGCAGCCGCCGAAGGTGGTCGTCACCGTACTCGGCCTGGGTCGCGCCGCGGGATTCACCCGCGGGCAGGATGCCCTCCCGCAGGTAGTACTTGATGGTCGCGACGGGCACCCCGCTGCTCCGACTCAACTCCGAGATGCGCATGCAACCCCTCGCGTCACTCCGGCCGGCTTTGGCTCTTGACATCGATAGTACGACTATCCAATATGGATAGCGTAACTATCCAGTCCGGGAAGAGGCGACCATGACCACGAGCATCCAGACGCTGCTCAGCCCGTCCACCACGATCACCGCAGGTGTCGTGCTCCTCACCGTGATCGGCATCGCCTACGGCGGCACATTCATGCTGCGGGTAGTCACGGGAAAGCAGGGTGCGAACGCCCTGCAGAAGTCCTTCTTCCGCGCAGGGCACGCGCACGCGGGAGTGCTGGTCATCCTCGGCCTGGTCGTTCTGCTCCTCATGGCGGCCGCCGGGGTGGGTGTGTGGGGAGAGGTGGTCGGCATCGCCGTGCTCTGCTGCGCACTGCTCATCCCCGGCGGGTTCTTCTTATCGGTGATCGGGAGGGATCCGCAGAAACCGAACGCCTGGAAGGCGCTCATCTGGGTTGGATTCACGGTGCTCACGCTCGCGATGCTGTGCGGAGGCATCCTGCTCATCGCGGTCGGCGTAGCGCACGCGTGATGGTCGGTCACGGTCCGCGCAAGGCCGTGGACCTCGTGGTTTGGCGGGCTCCGAAATGCTGCCCGGCAGCGACGGCGTCGACACGACCATAGAATTGTGCGAGTGAGTGATTCCCGAGGCCCGTTGGACGTCGTCTTGATCGGTGGGGGCATCATGAGCGCCACGCTCGGCACCATGATCCAGCGTCTGCAGCCCCAGTGGCGCATCCGGGTCTACGAGACACGCGGCGAGGTGGCGCAGGAGAGCTCGAACCCCTGGAACAACGCCGGCACAGGCCACGCCGCGCTCTGCGAGCTCAATTACATGCCAGAGGCGAAGGACGGCTCCGTCGACCCCGCCAAGGCGATCAGCATCAACGAGCAGTTCCAGTTGAGCCGCCAGTTCTGGGCGTCGCTGGCCAGCAAGGGTGAACTTCCCACTAGCTTCATCAACTCGACCCCGCACATGACGTTCGTGCGTGGCGGAGAGAACGTGAAGTACCTGCGCAAGCGTTACGCCGCGCTGAAGGATCAGCCGCTGTTCGCGGGCATGGAGTACTCCGAAGACCACCGCGTCATCCGGGAGTGGGCGCCCCTGCTCATCAAGGGACGCAAACGCGAGCCCATCGCGGCCACTCGTATCGAGAGTGGAACGGATGTCGATTTCGGCGCGCTCAGCAGGGCGCTGTTCGACGGAATGGCCGAGCGCGGAGCCGAGCTGTGGCTGAACAGCAAGGTCAAGAGCATCCGCCGCACCAAAGACGGCAACTGGCGGCTCAAGGTCAAACACCTCGTGGGCAACACGCCGCACACCGTGGATGCCCGGTTCGTCTTCGTCGGCGCAGGCGGCGGTGCACTGCACCTGCTGCAGTCCTCGGGCATCGAGGAGATCAAGGGATTCGGCGGGTTCCCGATCAGCGGACAGTTCCTCCGTACCACAAACCCCAAGCTCGTCGCGCAGCACAAGGCCAAGGTGTACGGCAAGGCGGCGGTGGGCGCGCCGCCCATGTCGGTGCCGCACCTCGACACCCGTGTGGTGAACGGCGAGACGTCGTTGCTGTTCGGTCCATACGCCGGGTTCAGCCCGAAGTTCCTGAAGAAGGGCTCGTGGTGGGATCTGCCCGGCTCAGTGCGGCCCGACAACCTCGGGCCGATGCTCGCCGTCGCCCGCGACAACCTCGATCTCATGAAATACCTGATCGGAGAACTGCTCGCATCCCGCGCCAAGAAGGTGCAGGCCCTGCAGGAGTTCATGCCGACCGCCAATGGCGAGGACTGGGAACTCATCACTGCAGGCCAGCGGGTGCAGGTGATGAAGAAGGATGCCAAGCGCGGCGGAGTGCTGCAGTTCGGCACCGAGGTGGTCGCGGCATCCGATGGCTCCATCGCGGGCCTGCTCGGCGCCTCGCCGGGCGCCTCGACAGCGGTGCCGATCATGCTCGACCTGCTCAAGCAGTGCTTCCCCGGGGAGTGGGATGCGTGGGAGCCCAAGCTTCGGGAACTTATCCCGACCATGGGCACCACCCTCAACGACCGACCGGAGAAGGCCGCCGAGGTGATGGCCGAGACGTCGAAGGTGCTGGGCCTCGAGGCCTGACCCGCCGCTTCTAGCGCGACCGTTGCGCCAGGTGTGCGTTGTTGCGCCAGGCTTTGTGGCGCAATCGCCACGAGCTGGCGCAGTCGCGCCGTGGACGACGTGGACAGTGACTCGCAAGTCTGGTAACGTCTCGCACGCTATGAAGAACTGACCATCCTTCGTCCCGCGCATGAGGCTCGACCCCTGCGGATGCGCGACACATCGATGTCGCACCGCAGCGCACCCGACGAAGAACGGTCACCGTCCCCGTGACGGCCGCCTTGCGCGCACTTCATGGAACGATCGGCTGCTTCTGACCTCGGGGGCCAACGCCCGGCGGGATCCTCGCGCTCGGCATCCGTCGGCAGCGACTCGCTGTCGCGGCACCTGACGTCGTCGACGGATGCCGGGCGAACCGAATCCAGGCCGACGCGGCTCATCGAGTCCTCGGCCGCCCAAAGGCGGTTCCATGCCAGTGCGTTCCTCATCCCCATCTACTCCATCCATCCACAGCCCGGTCGTTCAGCGGTCGTTTGCGGATGTCGACATCGCGACTCCTGCGATCGGCGCGGAATACAGCCGTGCCGATCACGTGCGCGCGGACGGCGTCTCGCTCAGCTACGGCCCGCGTGTCGTGCTCACGGATGTCTCGCTCACGGTTCCACCCGGCGCGCGCGTTGGGCTGATCGGCGAGAACGGCGTCGGAAAGTCCACGCTTCTTCGCGTGCTCGCCGGCGTCGAAGCACCCGATCGCGGCTCCGTCGCGCGTCCGTCCCGCACCGGATTCCTCTGGCAGGAGGTGCGCTTCTCGCCAGACGATTCCCTCGAGTCGCTCATCGAGGATGCCCTCGCCGACGTGCGAGCCGTGGAGCGGCAACTCGATGCTGCCGGGATCGCGCTGGGGGAGGCATCCGATGACGACGAACTCGCGCGGGCATCCGCCGTGTACGAGGCGGCGCTCGCGGGCGCCGAGCGAGCGGATGTCTGGAGCGTCGACTCCCGTCGTGATCGCGTTCTCGCCGGCTTGGGTGTGCAGGGCATACCGCTGGCCCGCACACTCGGCGAGGTCTCCGGCGGACAGCGCAGCAGGTTCGCCATGGCCGCACTGCTGCTGAGCCGGCCAGACGCGCTGCTGCTCGACGAGCCGACCAACCACCTGGACGACGACGCGGTCGAGTTTCTGCAACGGCAGTTGGTCGAGTGGAACGGTCCCGTGCTCTTCGCGAGCCATGACCGGGTGTTCCTCGACACGGTCGCAACAGCGCTCGTCGACCTCGACCCTTCGCGAACGAGCCTCGCGGCGCGCGTTGCCGACGGACAGGGTGGCGCGGCCGCAGGGTCCGGACGCGCGGCGGTGCAGGCATCCGGGAACGGAGCCACGGTGTTCGGACGACCATCGAGCGGCGAGGGCGTGTTCACGGCCTACCTCGCGCACAAGGCGGCCGAACGCGAGCGTTGGGAGCGTCAGTACCGCGACGAGCAGGACGAACTGAACAGGCTCAAGCACTCCGCAGCAGTGACCGCACGATCCACGCATGCCGCACGCGCGCCGAGAGACAACGACAAGTTCATCGGCGTGTTCAAGGGCCAGCGGGTCGACGCCCAGATCGCCAGGCGGGTGCGGAACGCTCAGGGCCGAGTGGACGAACTCGAGCGCAACCAGGTGCGAAAGCCGCCGGCACTGCTGACGTTCTCGGGCATCCCGAGCGGTGCCCACGGGCTGGACGAGTCCGCGGGCACGTTGATCCAGGTCACGGATGCCAGCGTCGACCACCGCCTGCAGTGGACCGGATGCGCGTCGAGCCCGACGCTCGGATGCTCATCACCGGCCCGAACGGAGCGGGCAAGTCGACGCTGCTCGGGCTGCTCGCCGGCACGATCCAGCCGGACTCCGGCTCCGTGACACGGCGCAGGGGACTGCGGGTCGGGCTTCTCGAGCAGGACGTGCGCTTCGCGGATCCGTCGGCCACGCCCCGCGCGGTGTACGAGAAGGCGCTGGGCGAACGGCGCGCGGAACAACTGCCGCTCACGTCGCTCGGCCTGATGGCGCCGCGCGACCTCGACCGTCCGGTCGGGGCGCTGTCGGTAGGGCAGCAGCGCCGGTTCGCGCTGGCGCTGATTATCGCGCGTCCGCCGCACGTGTTCCTCCTCGACGAGCCGACGAACCACCTCTCGCTCGCGCTCGCGGGTGAACTCGAGGATGCCCTCGGCGGCTACCCGGGAGCGGTTGTCGTGGCGAGCCACGACCGCTGGCTGCGGCGGCGCTGGACGGGCGCCGAGCTGGGACTGGCGCCCATGCGGTGAGGCCAGGGCCCGGTCCCGGGCCAACCTCATTTCAGGATTGCAGGGCCGGCGTCGACATAGTGTGGGCGCGGCGCCCGATGTCCTGAATAAGGGTTGCGTCTGTCCGGAAAGACCTTCACCGCGGTTCGCCGAGACTCGCAGAAGCAAACGGTACTCGACCCGTGCGGCTTGCCTTTTGCTCGAAGAAATGTTCGAATAGAGCGGTGCGGTGGAGCGGTCAAGAAGTCACGGTGGAGCAGCCGGATGCCTTGCCGGGCCTGGCAAAAATCAACAACCTCGTGCGGTCGGTGCGCACTCCCGAGTTCGCTGGCGTGACCTTCCATGAGGTGCTCGCGAAGTCGGCGCTCAACAAGGTTCCCGGCGGCGGAGGGAGCATGCCGTTCGGCTGGACCATCAACCCGTACCGTGGCTGCCAGCATGCATGCCTGTACTGCTTCGCTCGTCCCACTCATCGTTACCTCGACCTCAACATGGGAACCGACTTCGACCGCGAGATCATCGTCAAGGTGAACGTGGCCGAGGTGCTGCGGAAGGAGCTCGCGAAGCCGAGCTGGGGCAGGCATCCGGTCGCTCTGGGCACCAACACCGACCCGTACCAGAGGGCGGAAGGCCGCTACCGGCTGATGCCGGGCATCATCCAGGCGTTGGCGGACTCGGGCACCCCGTTGAGCATCCTCACCAAGGGAACCCTGCTGCGCCGCGACCTCGATCTCTTGGCGGATGCCGCCACGCGCGTCCCCGTCGACCTCGCGATGTCGATCGCGGTCTACGACGACGAGCTGCAGAAATCGGTGGAGCCCGGAACGCCGAGCACGAAGGCGAGGCTCGAGACGGTGCGGGCCGTGCGCGAGCACGGGCTCCAATGCTCCGTGTTCATGATGCCGATCCTGCCCTACCTCACCGACTCCAGGGCCCAACTAGATGCGGCGCTGGCCGCGGCCAAGGATGCCGGCGCGAGCTCCGTGCTGTACACGGCTCTGCATCTGAAGCCGGGGGTGAAGGAGTGGTACATGATGTGGCTCGAGCGCGAGCATCCTGAGCTCGTGCCGAAGTATCGGGCGATGTACGGCTCGAAGACGTATGCGCCGGTGGAATACCGCAAGTGGCTGGCCGCCAGGATGAAGCCGCTGATCGCGGCGCACGGGTTGCTCAGAGGCGAAGAAGACCCGGTGACCGGCGGGGTGCGCTCGGAGGCGCTGAACTCGTTGCGGAACGAGAACGGCGACCGGGTGTTTTTCGATCCGGCTACAGGCGATAACGCGGCCGCAACGGGTCCATCAGGAGCACCACCGCCGGTTTCGGCCGAGGAACGAGTGACGCTGTTCTGACGATGCGGCGCCGCCCACAGCCGGCTCTGGCCCGATCGGGGTACAACGCAGGGGTACAGGAAAGGATGTTCGCATGCCATAATCCTCACGATGTCTCTCGGGGTTCCGGCCCAGGTGGCGCGCGAGGCCGGCAACCACGCGATCGCTCGGTCCACTCAGATAGCCGCGCTGATCTGCTTATCGGCAGCGCTGGCATCCGTTCTCGCGCCAGGAGTGTTCCTGTCCGGTGACGTGCGCTGGTGGGCAGCCGGATGCCTGCTCCCGATGGTGGCCGTCATGATCCTCGTGATGACGAGGCCCAGTCTGCCTGCGTTGGTCGCCTACATCGCGGTCGGGGTGGCATCCACGTTCGCCTACACGGTCGCGTTGCTCGAGCAGACGGTCACGTACACCGACACGAACCTGTTCGTGGTCGCCTTGCCGCTTGTCGCGCTCATGCTGATCGGGGGATCCGGCTCGGATGCCAGGGTCGGCGTGCTCTGGGCGACTCTCGCGTACGCCGCGGGTGACGTGGCCGTATTCGCGGCGGCCGTCGTGGCGGGGCGCGACTTCCGCTTCGACTCCATCTCGCTGGCGACGTATGTGCTGTTCATGGCGCTGCTGCTCTTCCACGGCGTCACCCGCAGCGCATATCGCGGCACGCACACGCTGATCCTCAGGATGCTCCGCCAACAGCACGCGGACGACCTGCGCAGCGCCGTGACAGCGGAGCTGCGTGCCGAACTGCACGACACGACCCTGAGCGAACTGGCCGCGATAGCAAGCATCCCGCCCGGTCCCGTCTCCGATCGGCTTCGGTCGCGGCTGCAGGCAGACATCCGTCATTGGACGGAGGAGGCGCAGCGCGCGGATCCGCGCGGGTCGGCCGACGATGGGGGGTGGCGTGCCAGCGAATTGGCTCACGCTATCGCCCAGGCCAGAGATGCTGGGCTGGTCGTCGAAGTGACGGGCGATCTCTCGCCGTACGCGTCGCTGGAGTCGGATGCCCGCCGGGCGCTGGGTCTTGCGGCGCGGCAGTGCCTGGTCAACGTACTGAAGCACTCAGGGCAGTCGTCCGCGGAGGTGATGCTGTCGGCCTCCGGTGGCTCGGTCTCACTCGTCGTCGTGGACGGCGGTCGAGGGTTCGACGTCGGCACACTCGCCGGCCAAGGGAACGACCGGTTGGGGCTGCTTCACTCCGTGATCGACAGGGTCGAGCGCGTGGGCGGTTCGGTCTCCGTGTTCTCGAAGCCGGGAGCGGGGACATCCGTTCTGATGGTGGTGCCCGCGGAACCGGTCGGTGGGTCGGCCTGATGACGCACGTCATGCTCGATCGGGCTCCCGCCCGCCTCGACCCGATCGGGGCCGCCGCGGCGTGGGGCCTCGCGCCTCTGGTGTCGGCTCTTGCCGTCGGCTACGCCGTGCTGGAGAGCATCATCAACCGAAGCGAGATCGTGCATCCCGCGTTCGCCGTCGTCGCGGTGATCCTGCTGATCGGTGCGGGCGTGATTCTGTCGATCGCCGCGCATCCGAGCATCGCGCGCCTTGGCAAGGGAGGTGCCGCGCTGGCCGTGTGCGTCACGCTCTCTGCGGCAGCGTGTTCTGCATTCGCCACCTGGGGGCACAACCGACTAGTGCAAGACGACTGGGGCCAGATCGGCGTTGGCCTCATCATCTTGGGTCTGCTCTGGATGCGCCCGCCGTGGGAGATCATCGTCTTCGGCCTGCTCGGGGCACTCGTGGTGGGCGTGCTGGCTGCGGAGCAGCACGCGTCGTTGCAGATCGCGAACACGCCGTACGTCTACGCCGTCGTTGCGGCGACTCCCGTGCTCGTCCTCGCGGCAGCGGCGGCGACCAGTGGGGCGGTCCTTGCCCGGTACAGCACGGAGTGGATCGCCGCCTCCGAGCGGGGTATGCGGGCCCTCGAACCGGAGTTCCGAAATCTGGAGCAGGAGGCCCTGCGTCGTGAGCAGCTCGAGGAGCTGCGGCGGGCCACGTTCCCGCTGCTGGCATCCGTAGCCGAGCGCGGCGAGATCACACCCGACGACATCGTTGCAGCGACCGACGTGTCAGCTCAGCTCCGCGAGCACGCATTGCAGCAGCTACGCATCACGTGGGTCGATCGCCTGCGCGAGGATGCGGGCATCGCGACGAGCGCCGTGGATGACGAGGACGGCTTGCTGGCACGCATGCCGGCAGGGGAGCGTGCGACGTTCAGCGCGTGCCTGCTCGAGTTGCTTCGGCTCGGCGCATTGGACGCGTCAACGGTTGCGATCGGCGTGCGACGTGCTCCCACTGCGGCGGTCGCGGAACGCGCCGAATTCCAGCTGTCGGCCGGTCTTGCTGCAGACTGGCGGTTTGCACGACGTGCGGCTCGCCCGTTCGTCAGCGTGCTGCGCTCGCTCAGCGGCGACGCCGCGATCACCAGGAACGGTTCGAGCATGATCATGAGGTTCGGCTTTGTCGCAGCGTGAGGTCCGTACGCCCGTGCGGGTGGGCATCCTCGACGACCACGAATTGCTGCTCGACAGTCTTTCGAATTGGATCCGCGAGCACGAACCGCTGTTCGACCTCGTAGTGGCTGCACCGACGTGGGTGGAGCTCGTGCATTCGCCGGCCTTTCCGACCGACCTCGTGCTGATGGACCTCAACCTGAGTGAGAAGGTGTCGATCGAGGCGCGCGTGCGCACCTGCCGAGCGGCCGGGGCATCCGTGATCGTGCTCACAGCCCTCGATACGCCGGACGACCGCGAACGCTGCCTCGCCGCCGGGGCTCTTGCATTCTTGTCGAAGGCGCAACCGGTGCGAGAGGTGATGGCGACCGCGAAGGCGGTCATGGGGCTAGCGGATCCCGACCCCACCGAGAGCACGCGCGTCACGGAAAGCGCCCTGCCACTGGTGAAGCCGAAGCTCAGCGATGGCGAACGGCTGGCCCTGCAGCTGTACGTGGAGGGGAACTCGACGTCGGAGGTGGCACGGCAGATGAACGTGCAGTTCGAGACGGCGAAGACCTACCTGCGACGCGTGCGGGAGAAGTACACGCGGGTGGGACGCCCCACGAGCACCAGAGCCGACCTCATCCTCCGTGCCGCGGAGGACGGCCACCTGACCTGACGGAATGGGTCTTCCGAGCGGCCCCGGCGGGGCGGGAGCACTCTACGATAACGGGGTGGCGAAACTGTACTTCCGGTTCGGGGCGATGAACAGCGGCAAGAGCACCGCGCTTCTGCAGGCTGCATACAACTACGAGGAGCGCGGGCACCGCGTGCTGCTCGCGAAGCCCGCGATCGACACGAAGGGCGACGCGAGCATCGTCTCCCGGCTGGGTGTCGCGCGTGACGCCGACTTCACGATCGACGCGGAGGCGGATCTCTACCACCGGTTCCAGATGCTGCGCGAGCGCACGGTCTCGCGCTACGGACGCGATGTGAGCTGTCTGCTCGTCGACGAAGCCCAGTTCCTGACGGAGACGCAGGTGGACGACCTGCTGCGGATCGCGATTCTGGAGGATATTCCGGTGCTGGCATATGGCATCCGCACCGACTTCCAGACCGTCGCGTTCCCTGGCAGTCGTCGGCTGCTCGAAGTGGCGCACAGCCTCGAGGAACTCAAGACGATCTGCCGATGTGGGCGCAAGGCCATCTTCAACGCGCGCACCATCAACGGCGTCTTCGTCTTCGACGGGGACCAGGTGGCGATCGAAGACGGCGATGACGTCGTCTACCAATCGCTATGCGGCGCGTGCTATCTGCAGGAGAGCGGCGGAGTGCTCAACAACGGCCGTCGTCGCTGGCCCTTGACCGGCTCGGCCGTCGCTTACGCGAGCGAACCCGACCCCGACTTCACCTGACGCCATCCGGTGCGCATCCTCTTCGTCTGCCGGGGCAACACGTGTCGTTCGCCGATGGCGGCGCAACTGCTTCAGCATCGGCTCAGAGGCGTCGACGACTTCGCCATCGGTAGCGCGGGAACGGATGCCATCGCGGGCGACCCGATGACAGCGCTCGCGAGGCAGTACGTGCTTCGATCAACCGGCTGCGCGAGACAGCATCGTGCCCGACGGTTGGCGCCGCCGCTGCTGGACCGTGCGGACCTCGTGCTGACGATGACCGAGGACGTCCGCCGTGACGTCGCTGAAATGGAGCGTGCCCGCTCGCATCGCATCTTCACTCTTGTGGGCTTCACCCAGTCGGCCGGCGCGCGATCGAACGGGTCGGAGGACATTCTCGATCCTTACGGGCTCGGGCCCGCCGCCTACCACCATGCCGGCGGTCGGATCGCGGCGGCGGTCGGCAGGCTTGCACGGACCCTGCTCGCCGCTCGCTGACCGATGCCGTCCACTGTCGGTGGCCGACGCCATGATTGCGGCATGTCGATCACATTGCTTCAACCAGACGGCCTCGTGAAATCGCCCGCCTTCAGCCACGTTGCGGTGGTGCCGCCACACGCGACGACGGTCTACGTCGGGGGCCAGAACGGCGTCGACGAGACGGGAAGGGTGGTATCGGTCGACGTCGCCGCGCAGTCCGTGCGCGCACTGGACAACGCGGTCATCGCTTTGAATGCTGCCGGCGCCACGCTGAGCGACGTGATTCAGTGGACCATCCTCTTCGACCAGGGAGCTGATCTGAACGCGGCGTACGGAGCGATCGCCGCGAAACTCTCGCGCGACGGTGCCCCGCCTCTGGTCACCGCCGCCCGCGTCGCGGGCCTCGGCGTGCCCGGCGCCCTCATCGAGATCACCGCGGTGGCCGCCATCAGCGCCGAGTAACGGAGCCCAGATTTGCGAGGCGCGGGGCGCCCGCGGGAATCCTCGCGCGCCCCGACGGTTGAACTGAGGGTGACTGAATTGCGCAAGGTACCCCTCAACGTGCTCGATCTGGCCAGCCGAGAGGCCGGCGCGAGCAATGCGGATGCCGTGGCGGGGAGCATCCGCCTCGCGCAGGCCGCAGAGTCGCTCGGCTATGAGCGATTCTGGGTCGCTGAACATCACGGGATGCCCGCGGTCGCCTCCAGCGCACCCGCCGTGTTGATCGCCGGTGTCGCCGCTCGCACCGAGCGCATTCGCGTGGGGAGCGGGGGAGTTATGCTGCCCAATCACGCGCCGCTCGTCGTGGCGGAGCAGTTCGGCACGCTTCGCGCCCTGTACGGCGACCGCATCGACCTCGGCATCGGTCGCGCACCCGGTACCGACCAGGTCACGGCGGCCGCTCTGCGACGGAGCCCGGATGCCTTGGGTGCCGAAGACTTCCCGCAGCAACTCATCGACCTGATCGGCTTCTTCACCGGAGGGTTCGGGCCGAACGACCCTCTTGCGGGCATCCACGCGGTTCCCGGCCTCGGTGACCAGCCCGAGATCTGGCTGCTCGGCTCGAGCGGATACAGCGCGCAGGTGGCGGCCGCGCTCGGCCTGCCGTTCGCGTTTGCGCATCACTTCGCGGGAGAACACACCGAAGAGGCGCTGAGCCTATATCGCGAGAAGTTCCAGCCCAGCGAGACCCTGCAAAAGCCGCACGCCATGATCGCAGTGACAGTGCTCGCCAACGACGACCCGGAAGAGGTGCGCAGGCAATCGCTCCCCGGAGCTCTCTCGTTCCTGCAGATGCGTCGTGGGCAGAAGCCCGAGCCGGTGTCGGTCGAGGAGGCGTCTGCATACCAGTTCAGCCAACTCGAGCTCGACTTCATCGCTCAGCGCAACGCTCGCCAGGCCCACGGCACACCGGATGTCGTGCGCGACCGGCTCGCCTCACTGCTCGCGTCGACCGGCGCAGACGAGCTGATGGTCGCGTCGGGCGCAGCCGAGCTGGATGCCCGCGTGCGCTCCCTCGAGATCGTCGCGGAACTCTTCGCAGATTGACCCCGCACCTTAGTTGACAGGGAGCTCGTGGACGTAGCTCGCTAACGGAGTACGGTCGGCCGGCGCAGCACGCAATATGTGAAGAGGGCCCAGCCTTTCGGCTGGGCCCTCTTCACATATTGCGTCGGGGTGCGCCCCATGCCTCCCCCGAACGCGGCGGGCCGCGTCCGGGGCCCCTCGGCACGTGGACCCCGCCCGACACGTGCGAGTTGCATGCAAAGGGGGCCCAGCCTTTCGGCTGGGCCCCCTTCACATACAACGTCGGGGTGACAGGATTTGAACCTGCGGCCTCTTCGTCCCGAACGAAGCGCGCTACCAAGCTGCGCCACACCCCGATGGCCTCGGAAGGCCTCAATAAGAATACACGCTGGTGAGGCGCCGACTTACCGAGAGCAGCCGGTGCTGGCGACGCATCCGGCCAGTCGATCGCTCGTTCCTGCGCCGGAAGAAGAACCTCGGACGCACTAGCCGTTGCCGTTCCCGGGGCCCTTGCCTGGGCTAGGCGGGTTGGGACCGTTCCCGGGGTTGCCACCGTTACCACCGGTGTTACCGCCGGTGCCCGGCGACGGGGTGGTCTTCGGCTTCGTCGGGGTGCTGCCGTAGATCAGCTTGTTGTCGGGGGCCGGGAAAGCACCGCCGCCGTAGACGCTGTCGAGCGCGGTCTGGATCTGCTTGACCACGGAGAATTTCACGTTGTTGCCCTGGACGCCCTTGAAGTACACGTAGTGCATGTCGGTCGCGCCAGAGATGAGGCCGATCCACGTCGCCTGGGCGACCTTCGGAGTGGATGTCACCAGCCAGTTCTCGTGGGCATAGTCGGTTGTTCCCGTCTTGCCCATGATGGGCACCCCGTCATTCGGGTTGGCGCCCGTCGCGGTCCCCGCCGTGAGCACGTGCTGGAGCGCCCACGTGGCGGTTGCAGCGATGTTCTGGGGGATTGCCTGCGTGCAGGTCGTCTTGGGCACGGCGATGTCTTTGCCGTTGGCATCCAGCGCCTTCTCGATCGCCACGGGCGTGCACATGCGTCCTCCGTTGGCGATGCCCGCGTATGCCTGCGCCATCGTCATCGGCGAAATGTAGTTCGTGCCGATCACCATGGGCGGGTTGACGACCCAGGGGTTGCCGCCTTGGGTAGGCGGCGCGGGGTTGGCGGAGTGCACGCCGAGAGCCTGGGCAGCGTTCGAGATATCGCAGAGGTTGAGCTTTGTTGCCATCATCGCGAATGCCGTGTTCACCGACGCCTCCGTCGCCTGCAACACCGACATGGTGCCGCCTTCCGACGACTCGTCGTTCGCGACATTCCAGATCACGTTGCCGAACCCATCACCGCAGGTCGCGAACTGCGACTCGGGGAACGAGTGCACGTTTGCGTTCACCGACTCGTACAGGGAGTGTCCAGCCTCGAGCCACGCGACCAGGTCGAAGGCCTTGAACGACGAGCCGGTCTGGAACCCGCTCGAGCCGCCGTAGTCGAAGTCGGTCGTGTAGTTGACCGACGTTGTGCCAGGCGGTGCGTTGCTGCTGTCGTCGAACTGCTTGTTCTCCACCATCGTCACGACATGACCGGTCCCGACTTCCATCGAGACGTTCGCTCCACCGAGGTCGAGGTTGCCGTAGGTCGGCGGGATGTAGTTGCTCAGCGCGGCCTGGGCGGTGTTCTGGAGGTCCAGGTTCAGGGTCGTGTACACCTTGAGTCCGCCCTGCTGGAACTGCGCCTGGCGTTGCTCGGCGGTCTTGCCGAACGTCGGATCCGTCAGCATGATGCGCCGCACGTAGTCGCAGAAGAAGCCGGCGTCGAATTGAACCGCGCTGGAGCATCCGGAGTCCTTGGGCGTGATGTGCGCCTCGATCTTGGTGGCGACCGCCTGCGTGTATTCATCCTTCGTGATCTTGTGGTTGACGAGCATCCGCTGCAGCACGTAGTCGCGCCGCTCCTTCGTAGCGGGGAAACCCTTGGCCGCCACGTTGTCGGACGATGAGGACTGGTCGTCGATGCGCAGATAGTTCGGGTTGTTCAGAATCGCGATCAACGTCGCGGCTTGGGGGAGGGTGAGGCTCTTCGCGTCGGTGCCGAAGTAGTACTGGGCCGCGGCCTGTACGCCGTAGACCCGGCCGCCGAAACCGACGATGTTGAGGTAGCTGAGCAGGATCTGGTCTTTGCTGTACCTCTTGTCGATGCCGATGGCGTAACGGATCTCCTGGATCTTGCGCTGCACCGTGACACCGGTCGCATCGATGTAGCAGGACTCGAACTTCGCCTGCTGCTTCTTCTGCACTGCCGGGTCGGCATCAGGGTCGACCGCGTCTTGCTGCTCGCAGCGCTGCACCAGGATGTTCTTCACGTACTGCTGCGTGATCGACGAGCCGCCCTGCACATCCTTTCCGGTCGCGGTCGACAGCGCCCCGCGCACGGTACCGAACACGTCAATGCCGCCCTCGCTGTAGAAGCGGGGGTCCTCCGTCGCGACCGCGGCATCCTTGATCGACTGGGAGATGCCCTCCCACGGCACATCTTCACGGTTCTGGGCGTAGAAGGTGGCGATGGGCACCGGCTGCCCGCCCTTGGTCGCGTAGAACGTGGTGGTCTGATCCAGCGGTTGCGGCGCGAGATAGTCGGGCAGGCCGTCGAACATGCTCGTGCCGTCGCTGACCGCCAGGGATGTCACGGCCACGGCAGGCGTGACCGCGCTCACCACGAGGACACCGGCGACGGCGCTCATCGCGACGAATCCGACGAGAGCCCCAAGGGCCTGAAGACGCGAAGATGTCACCCTTTCGAGGCTACGCGCGGCAAGGCCGCTTCGTCAGGGTTGACATCCGGGATGTCGTGCCCAAACTTGGCGCTAGCCGCCGGTGGAGGGTGGGTTGGTCGCCCCTCCACCGCTGCCGCCGCCGGTACTGCCGCCCCCGCTGGTCCCGCCGCCCGTGCCGGATCCGGTTCCCGAGCCGGTGCCGTTCCCCGAACCACTGCCGTTCCCCGAGCCGGTGCCGTTCCCGGATCCCGTTCCGTTCCCGGATCCCGTGCCGTTTCCGGTGCCGCCCGTAGTACCCGTGCCTGGGCTCTGCGAGCCGCCCGACGAGCTGCCGTTGCCAGCTGACCCACCGTTCTGGGTCGTGCTCTTGGAAGTGCCGTACAGCAGCGAGCTGGGTGGCGTGGTGAACTCGGATCCGCCGTAGGAAGCATCCAATGCCGCGAGAATCGTGCGGTCGGCGTAGAACTTCGCGTACGCGAGTTCTGTGCCGTTGTAGTCGTAGTCGCGCAGGTCGTGGGTGCCGGAGATCTGACCGACCCAGGTGGCGTTGGCCACCTTCGAACTCGACGTCACGAGCCAGTTCTGCTGATAGCTGTCGGTCGTGCCGGTCTTCGCCAGGATCGGGGTTCCATCGTGTGGGTTGGCCGAAGTCGCGGTTCCAGCCGTGATGACGTGTTCGAGGGTCCAGGCGAGCGCGGCGGCCACGGTCGATGGAATGGCCTGCTTACAGGTGGACTTCGGCACTGCCACGTTCGCGCCGCTGTTCGTCACGATCTTGTCGATGGCGACGTTGCTGCAGTAGATGCCGTTGTTGGCGATCGCGGCGTATGCCGTCGCCATGGTCAACGGCGCGATGTAGTTGGTTCCGATCACCATCGAGGGCACAATCTGGAACGGGTTGCCGCCCTCGCTCACCGGCGCCGGGTTGGCCGAATGCACGCCGAGCGCCTTTGCAACATTGGCGATGTTGCAGAGGTCGAGCTGGGTGGCCATCTGCATGAAGGCCGTGTTCACCGAAGATTCGGTCGCCGACAGCACGCTCATGCTGCCGCCCTCGGACGACGTGTCGTTGCTCACCGGGTACGAGCCTCCGCTCAGCTGCCCGCCCTCGCAGGATGCGTTGAAGGAGCTGAACGGGAACGGATACCCGGAGTAGTGCGCATTGACCGTCTCGTATGCGGTGTGCCCCGCCTCGAACCACGCCGCGAGGTCGAATGCCTTGAACGAGGAACCGGTCTGGAAGCCGTTCGATCCGCCGTATGCGTAGTCGGTGTTGTAGTTGATCGCGGTGCTGCCGGCTGCGCCGCTGCCGGTGTCGTCGTAGGTCTTGTTCTGCACCATGGTCACGATTCGCCCGGTGCCGACTTCGACCGAGTCGTTGGCACCGCCGATGTCCACCTGAGGATCGGTTGCGGGCACATAGGTGCTGAGCGCCTTCTGCGCTGTTGCCTGGAGGTCGAGGTTCAACGTCGTGTACACATTCATGCCGCCGCGCTGCAACTTGAGCTCGCGGGCATCCGCTGTCTTGCCGAACGCGGGATCCTGCAGCATGACGTGCTCGACGTAGCTGCAGAAGAAGCCGGCGTCGTACGCGACTGCCGACTGGCATCCCGAAGACACAGGGGTGATCTTCGGCGTGATCGGGCTGGCGACCGCCTGCTTGTACTGAGCCTGCGTGATCGACTTGTGCACGAGCATCCGTTGCAGCACGTAATTGCGCCGCGCTAGCGTCAGCTTGAACTTGTTCGTCGCGTTATTCGACGGGTTTGCGGACGCGTCCTGATCGATCCGCAGGTTCGCGGGGTTGTTCAGCATGGCGACCAGGGTCGCGGACTGGGGGAGCGTGAGGTCTTTCGCATCCACGCCGAAGTAGTACTTGGCGGCCGCCTGCACGCCGTAGACCTGCCCACCGAACCCGACGATGTTGAGGTAGGACTGCAGGATCTCCTTCTTGCTGTACCGCTTGTCGAGCCCGATCGCGTAGCGGATCTCCTGCAGTTTGCGCGCCACGGAGACGCCGGCGGCATCCTGGTAGCACTGCTCGAACTTCGTCTGCTGCTTCTTCTGAACGGCGGCGGACGCGGTGGGGTCGACCTGGTCGTTCTGGTCGCAGCGCTGCACCAGGATGTTCTTCACGTACTGCTGCGTGATCGACGATCCGCCCTGCACGTCGCCGCCGGTCGTGGTCGCGAGGGCTCCGCGGACGGTGCCGAGCACGTCGATGCCGCCCTCGGTGTAGAAGCGGGGGTCTTCGGTGTCGACCGCGGCGTCCTTGACCGTCTGCGAGATCTGGCTCCACGAGACGTCCTGGCGGTTCTGCGCGTAGAACGTCGCGATGGGCACCTGCTGGCCACCCTTGGTGGCGTAGAACGTGGTCGTCTGGTCCAGCGGCTGCAGAGAGAGGTAGTCGGGCAGTCCGTCGAACGTGCCTGCCGCGTCGCTGACCGCAAGCGAGGTCACCGTCGCCGCCGGCGCCATGGCTGCAGCGACGAGCACACCCGCCACCGCGCTCATCCCCACGAAGGCGGCCACCGCTTTCCAGAATGTGCCAGTCGTCTTCACCCGAGAACCGTATGCGGGCACTCTGACCTCTCGGTCAGCGCCGCCTATGTCGCCTCTCAGAGAAGGCGCAAGAACTGCCGAGAGCCACGTGCGGTCGACCGCTGGAAGACGGCCAGGGAGGGTCCGACGTCAGCGGATGTTCGTCCCGTCGAACTGCGCGTCGCGCGGCACGAGCGTGAGCAGCGTCGCCTCTGGACGGCAGGCGAATCGGACGGGTGAATAGATGGACGTACCGAGGCCCGCTGACACGTTGAGGTACGCGACGCGCAGGGCGTGCGTCCAGGTGCTGAGCCCCTTCGCCTGGCGGCGAGGGAGGTCGCAGTTGGTGACCAACGCTCCAACGCCCGGAACGCACACCTGGCCGCCGTGCGTGTGCCCGGCGAAGATCATGCTCGCACCGTTCGTGACGAACGAATCCAGGATGCGCCTGTACGGCGCGTGCGCGACTCCGATCGGGACCGTTGGCGCGCTTGCACCGCGCGCTTCCGCGTCTTTCGGCCACGTGGCATCCGTCACCTCGGATGCCCTCAGCTCGTCGAGCTCGCCCGTCACCCGGTCGAGACGGTCGAAGTTGCGGTGCGGGTCGTCCACGCCGAAGAGTTCGAGCCTCGTGCCGTTCAGCGTCAAGGCGCCAGCGTGGTTGTTGAGGTCGAGCCAGCCGAGCTCACGCGTGAAGAAGCCCGTGAGCTCGTCCGTGTCGAGATTGGACGGTTTGACGTGCAGCGTCGACGGACCGCTGAAGTACCGCATGGGGTTCTTCGGAATGGGGCCGTAGTAGTCGTTCGACCCGTTCACGAAGACCCCGGGGATGCCTCGGAACGGCTCGAGCGCGTACTCCACGCCCTCGAAGCCGCGCTCGTGACCCAGATTGTCGCCCGTGTCGACGATGAGGTCGGGCGCGAACGCAGCGAGTGATCGGATCCACTCCTGCTTGTCACGCTGCCAGGGTGCCATGTGCAGATCACTCAGGTGCAGCACGCGAATCGGCTTCGACCCCGGAGGGAGCACGGGCGCGCTCACCTGCCGCAGCGCATACCAGCGCCGCTCGACGAGAGTGCCCCACAACAGAGCGCCGACGGATGCCACGCCCAGCGCGAGCCCGAGCGTTCCGACGGTGCTCCCACCGCGGTGGCGAGTCACCCGGCTCACCCGCCGCCCTTGTTGCCCTGCACGTTCAGCTTCACGACCGTGCCAATCGGGGCTTGTGTGCCAGCGGGCGGGTTAGTCGAGGCGACCGTGGCAGTCTGATCCGACTGGCCTGCATCTACATTGAATCCCGCATCACCGAGCGCCTTTTTTGCGTCATTGACCGATTTGCCGCTGACGTCCGGTACCGCCGCGAGGTTGCCCTTCGAGGTGTACACGGTCACCACTGCGCCGATCCCCGCAGCGGACCCTGCCGGCGGGTTCGTGCTCGACACCGTGCCGGCCGGCTGTGCCGAGTCCTGCTGGCCGCCGTCCTGGTAGGTGAAGCCGAGGTTCTCCAGCGTGGACTGGGCATCCGTCGGTGACTTGCCGGTCAGGTCGGGCACCGTCACCTGCTTGGCCTGCAGCACCCCACCCTTGGGCTGAGGGAACGCGTCGCCGCCGTAGATCTTGTTCAGCGCAGCGATCACGGGCTTGGCCACGTAGAGCTTCGCGTCTCGACCGCCATGGCCGCCGAGAGAAAGGTTTCCGAAGTTGACCGTGTTGCCCACGGTCTGGCCGACCCAGGAAACGGTGGCGACCTTCGTGGTCGAGGAGACGAACCAGTTCTGCGCCGCGTGGTCGGTGGTTCCCGTCTTACCGAAGATGGGAACGCCGTCGTGCGGGTTGGCGATCGTTCCGGTGCCTCCACTGATCACGCCTTGCAGTGCCTTGATGGCTCCGGCCGCGATGTTCGGGTCGACGCCCTGGGTGCACGTGGTCGGGGTCACCGGCAGAGGCTTGCCGTCCGGGCCGAGGATCTTGTCGATCCCAACCGGAGTGCACCACTTGCCGCCGTTGGCGACGCCCGCGTACGCGGTCACCAGCGTGAGCGGGGAGAGCTCGTTCGTGCCGAGGATGGTCGCAGGGCTGCCCTGAAGCGGGTTCGGCACTTCCTTGTTCTGGCCGGCGTCCCACACGGTGGGGCTCGCCGTGTGGATACCCAGGTCGACAGCGGTCTGACGGATGCCGCACAGGTCGAGCTTCGTGCCCATCACGGCGAAGGCCGTGTTGACCGACGCCGCGGTGGCGCTGGCGACACTCATCGTGCCGCCTTCGCCGGCGCTGTCGTTGCCAACGCTGGGCCAGGTGGCCACAGGCGCGGCGTCACAGCTGGAGTGCCAGCGGTTGGCCGGAATCGCAACCGGCCCGTTGGGAGCCGTCACGTAGTCGTTGATGGAGTGGCCTTCTTTCAGCCACTCCAGAAGGGTGAACAGCTTGTAGGTCGAGCCGGTCTGGAAGCCACCCGAGCCACCCTGGTCGAAGTCGGTGTTGTAGTTGATGCCCGAGAAGTTCGGGTCCGTGGAATCCGTCGCCGTGTAGTTGGTGTTCTGCACCATCGAGATCACCCGGCCCGTGCCGACCTCGACCGAGAGGTTCGTTCCACCCAGCGTCACGCCCGGCTTCGACGAAGGCACGATCGAACTCAGGGACTGCTGGGCAACGCCCTGGATGTCCAGGTTCAGCGGCGTGTAGATCTTCAGCCCGCCTGCGCGCAGCAGTGCGTCGCGCTCGTCAGCCGTTTTGGCAAGACCCGTGTCTTCTGTGATCAGGTGTTGCACCCAGTCGCAGTAGTACGCCGCGTTGTACTGCGCGGCAGTCTCGCATCCGTTGGGCTGCGGGGTTATCTTGGGCTCGATCTTGGTCTTGACCGCGTCGTCGTACTGCTGCTGCGTGATCTTGTGAGCCTTCAGCATGCTGCGCAGCACATAGTTCCGGCGATCCAGCGTGCGCTGGAAGCCGTTGTCGGCGTTGTTGGCCGGGTTCGTCGCCTTGTCCTGATCGATGCGGAGGTTGGCCGGGTTGTTCACGATGGCCACGAGCGTCGCGGCCTGCGGCAGGGTGAGCGTCTTGGCCGTCGCGCCGAAGTAGTACCGCGCTGCCGACTCCACGCCGTAGACCGAACCGCCGAATCCGGCGATGTTCAGGTAGCCCTTGAGGATGTCGTTCTTGGAGTACTTCTTCTCCAGACCGATCGCCTGCTTCATCTCCTCGATCTTCCGGGAGATGGTGGTCTCGGTGGCCTGGTTGTAGCAGTCACGGTATTTCTTGTCCTGCGCGGCCTGGCGCTTCTTCGTCTCCTCGGGCGTCGCGCCCGTAACGATCTTGTTGTACGCCTCGCACTTCTGAACCTTGACGTTCTTCACGTACTGCTGAGTGATCGACGAGCCACCCGAGGTGGACTTGTGCAGCAGGCCGGTGAGCACCATCGCTCGCGCCGTGCCCTCTACGTCGATCCCGCCGTGCTGATAGAAGCGCGGGTCTTCGGTCGCGACCGCGGCGTCCTTCATCACCTGGGCGATGTCATCCCAGCCGACCTCGACACGGTTCTGCTGGTAGAAGGTCGCGATCGGCACGGGCTGTCCGCCCTGGTTCGCGTAGATGGTGGAAACCTGGGGGAGCGCGCCGATCTCGAGGTACTCGGGAAGGCCGTCGAAGGCTCCGATGCCGTCGCTGGCCGCCACGCCCGTGACGGCGATCGCCGGGGTCACCGCTGCTGTCACAAGAAGGCCGGCGACGACGCTCATTCCAATGAACGCGCCGAGGGCGCCGAGCGCACCTCTAGCCGTGGGTTTTTGGGCAGACATGAGGCACAGGCTATCGGCACAACCTGGCAAACCGCCCGTCAGGAGGTGCCGTCGGCGTGCCTGGGCCGGGTGCGCGGCGCTGTCGCGGCCGGCATTCGCACGCGCAGTTGCGCGGGGCATCCGTATGGGGTTGCCTGGGATGCGCCGCCATGAGAGCGAGCCGAAGAAGTGCAGCCGCGAATCCGCGATGCCGTGCCGCGGGTGGCATAGAGAAAGAGGAACAGATGCGTCGCTGGGAGTACATCACCACGCCGCTGATCGTGCACAACACGGCAGCCATCCTGAACAACTGGGGATCGGAGGGCTGGGAACTCGTGCAGGTCGTCACCGGTCCGGAAGGCGGCCTGGTCGCCTACCTCAAGCGCCCGGTCGAGGACGACTGATGGGCGAATACGAGGCAAGGCTGACCGAGCTCGGCATCGAGCTTCCCGATGTGGTGCCGCCGGTCGCGGCGTACGTGCCTGCGCTGGTCAACGGCTCGCTCGTGTACACGGCGGGACAGCTGCCGATGGTCTCCGGCGCGCTTCCCCTCACCGGCAAGGTGGGCGACGGGCACGGACTCGTGCCCGCGGACGACGCACAGGACCTCGCCCGAACGGCGACGCTCAACGCGCTCGCTGCCGTGAAGTCTGTGATCGGGTCTCTGGACCGCGTGACGCGCGTAGTCAAGGTCACGGGATTCGTGGCATCCGATCCCTCGTTCACCGGTCAGCCCGCTGTCGTCAATGGTGCATCGCTGCTCTTGGGCGAGGTGTTCGGCGATGCCGGCAGGCACGCGCGCTCGGCAGTCGGCGTCGCCGTGCTGCCCCTGGATGCCCCCGTCGAGATCGAACTCGTCGTCGCCTTCGAGTAAGCGCGGGGGAGCCGTCCCGCGCTGATTGCGCCACTCTGTGGTTATTGCGCCAGGAAGAGTGGCGCAATAACGGCAAAGTGGCGCAATCGGCACGGTGTGGGATGCGCGGCCGGGCCCCTCAGTCCTCCGAGGGAGCGGTTCCGCCTGTGAGCTTGTCGGTGATGATGGACATCACCGTCGTGTCGGCGAGGGTGGTGGTGTCCCCGACGGGCCGTCCCTCCGCCACATCGCGCAAGAGGCGGCGCATGATCTTTCCGCTCCGGGTCTTGGGAAGTTCCTCGACGATGTAGACGTCTCGCGGACGGGCGATCGCACCGATCTGCTGGGCGACGTGCGAGCGCAACTCGGCATTGACATCCGTGTCGGCCGCAGCCTCGCGCTGGTTGCCCTTGATGATGACGAACGCCACCACCGCCTGTCCGGTCGTCTCGTCGGATGCCCCGACAACAGCCGACTCCGCGACGAAGGGATGCGACACCAGCGCCGACTCGATCTCAGCCGTCGACAACCGGTGACCCGAGACGTTCATCACGTCGTCCACGCGGCCCATCAGCCAGATGTCGCCGTCCTTGTCGCGTCGGGCGCCGTCACCCGCGAAGTACACGTCGCCGAACTTCGCCCAGTACGTCTCCTTGTAGCGCTCGGGGTCGCCCCAGATGCCGCGGAGCATCGACGGCCAGGGCTCGGTGATCACGAGCAGGCCGCCCTGATCCGCTCCGACGGACTCACCGGCATCCGAGACGACGTCAACGGAAATGCCGGGAAGCGGCACCTGCGCGCTGCCCGGCTTCGCGACGGTGACGCCGGGGAGCGGGGAGATCATGATGCTTCCCGTCTCGGTCTGCCACCAGGTGTCGACCACGGGTGTGCGGTCGCCGCCGATGACCTCGCGGTACCAGATCCAGGCCTCGGGGTTGATCGGCTCGCCCACCGATCCGAGCACGCGCAGTGACGACAGGTCGTACTGCTGCGGGATCTGGCGTCCCTGCTTCATGAACGAACGGATGGCCGTCGGCGCCGTGTAGAAGAGGCTCACCTTGTACTTCTCGATGAGCTGCCACCAGCGTCCGGGTTTCGGAAACTCCGGGGTGCCCTCGTAGAGCACCTGGGTGGCTCCGTTGGCCATGGGCCCGTAGACGACGTAGGTGTGGCCGGTGACCCAGCCGACGTCGGCCGTGCACCAGTAGACGTCGGTCTCCGGGTGCAGGTCGAACACGTTCTTGTGTGTGTACGCAGCCTGCGTCAGGTAGCCACCAGACGTGTGGACGATGCCCTTCGGCTTACCGGTCGTGCCGCTCGTGTAGAGGATGTAGAGCGGATGCTCCGCCGTGAACGACTTGGCCTGGTGGTCGGCGTCGACATGCGGCATCTCCTCGTGCCACCACAGGTCGCGTCCTTCTACCCAGTCGACGTCGTTGCCGCCGCGGCGCACCACGAGCACCTTCTCGACGTTCGTTCCGCCGTCGGCGAGCGCGGCATCCACCGCGTTCTTCAACGGGAAGACCGATCCCTTTCGGTATCCGCCGTCCGCCGTGATGACCACCTTCGCGTTGGCGTCGTCGATGCGCTGACGCAGGCTCTCTGCGCTGAACCCGCCGAACACCACGGAGTGCACGGCGCCGACCCGGGCGACGGCCAGCATGGCCACGATCGCCTCCGGGATCATCGGAAGGTAGATCGCCACGCGGTCGCCCTCGCGAACGCCAAGCGTCGTCAGCAGGTTCGCCGCGCGCTTCACGTCGGCCGTCAGCTCGGCGTACGTGACGGTGCGAGTGTCGCCTGGCTCGCCCTCCCAGTAGAAGGCGACGCGGTCGCCGTTGCCCGCCAGAACGTGACGGTCGAGGCAGTTGTATGCGACGTTCAACTCACCGTCGTCGAACCACTTCGCGAAGGGCGGATTCGACCAGTCGAGCGTTCGGGTGAACGGCTTGTGCCAATGCAGCAGTTCGCGCGACTGGTCCGCCCAGAACCCCAGCCGATCAGCGGCTGCTTGCTCGTAGAGCTCCGATTTCGCGATCGCGTTCGCCGCGAAGTCCGGGTCGGGCGTGAAACGGCGCGACTCGTGCAGCAGGTTGTCGATCGTGTCTGAAGACATGGGATTTTCGCTCCTTCGCGAGGTCTGTCAGGGGCGGCCGGCGCAACGCAGACGACGATACCGGTTGCCCCGCTCAGGCGTGAAAAGTACTCCTTGCGCGGCAAGAACTATGGCGTACACTATCGATCGGCCGAATGATAATTCTGGCGTGCGGCGAGTGCGATTCCCCCCAATCCCTCGTCGCTGAGGCGGCACCTGTTCCCCCCAATAGGTGCCGCCCCTTGCTTTAACAAGACGTGTCACGCGACGCCGGTTTGGTCCGAGAAGAGCCTCGCCGTCTTGTCGTCCCCAGCCTTCGCCGGGCAGGGTTCCGCACTGAAAGCCCGCCGGATGCCCACCCCGTAGGGCCACGCTCGTAGCGTCGCCACATGCCCGTCGCATCCGGCTCTCGATCGTCAGCCGTCCCGTTCGTTCCGCACCCGCCTGCGCCGCGAGTTCGCGGCCCGGCGGCAGCGCGCGAACAGCCAGAGGATGCCGTGGGTCGCGTTCGCGGTCCGCGTTCGGTTGCCGATGCGAGGGCTTCGGCCGATCTTGAAAGCAACGGCGCCTCAGCCGCGGGCAGGGCGTCAGATGGTGATCCTCCCGCGGATCCGCTGCCGTGGTTTGGGCAGCCGAGTCGGCGACGGCGTGGAGCAGCCGACGCTGTGTCTGCGGATGCGGTGTCTCGGGAGACCACGGAGGGAGCAGGCGGCGCGTGGGTGCCGATCCCGACGCACAGCCTGCCAGCGGACCGGCCAACGGTAGGGGACGGACCTCCTGCGGCCGACCCGGTACACGACTACGACACAGACAACGGCGACCTCGAACAGCCGGACTGGGCGGCATTCGGATCGCTCGCACCCTTCGTTGCGACGGCCGGTGTCACCGACGTCTTCGTCAACGGAGCCGGGGGACTCTGGGTGGACAGCGGTCGGGGCGCCGTGCTCGATCCGACGTGGCGGTGTGACGAGCGGTCGCTGCGCGCTCTCGCCGTGCGGCTCGTCGCGCTCGGCGGCCGGCACGTCGACGAGGCGAACCCTTGTGTGGATGTGCGGCTTGCCGCAGGGATCCGCGTGCACGTCGTTCTGCCGCCGGTCTCGACGGGCGGAACCCTGGTCTCGATTCGAGTGCCTCGGCAGAACCGGTTCACACTTGCCGACCTGCAGGCCGCCGGCATGCTCGGAACGCACGGCGACACGCTCGAAGGCGCGGTACGTGATCGGGCGAACCTCCTCGTGACGGGGGCGGCCGGAAGCGGCAAGACAACCCTCTTATCAGCGCTCTTGGCCCAGGCCCCGCACTCCGAGCGCATCGTGTGCATCGAGGACGTGGCGGAGCTGCAGGTGCAGCATCCTCATGTCGTCGCCCTCGAGGCGCGGCAGGCCAATCTGGAGGGCGCGGGAGCCATCGGGTTGGACCGCCTCGTGCGCGAGGCCCTCCGTATGCGCCCCGACCGCTTGGTCGTCGGTGAGTGCCGGGGCGCTGAGGTGCGCGATCTCATGTCAGCGCTCAACACCGGACACGACGGCGGGGCAGGCACACTGCACGCCAACTCCATCGACGACGTACCGGCTCGGCTCGAGGCTCTTGGCGCGCTCGCTGAAATGGATGCCTCGGCAGTCGCACGGCAAGCGGTGAGCGCGTTCGACCTCGTCGTGCACCTGGAGCGCGTCGGTGGCCTGCGGCGGGTGGCGCACTGCGGTCGGTTCGTGCTGGATGCCGCAGGTCGCCTTGTCGTGCGTGAGGCAGGCCCATGAGCACCGGCATTCGTTCCTCCGCGTCCGCCCGGCGATTGCGTCGTCCTCCGGTTGAGGACGTGGCCGACGTTGCCCAGCGCCTGGCCGTGCTCCTCACCGCTGGCGTACCGCCTGGTGCTGCGTGGGACTACCTCGCCGGGCCCTCTGGTGACGACCGCAACGACTCCGACGACGTGGACGTGCGGACGGCGGAACCTCGCGGCCCGACCGAAGCGGTGATCGCTGCGGCCGCGCAGACCGCCCGTCGAGGAGGCGACGTGCCGCGAGCCATCGCCTCTGCTGCGGACGCCGTGGCCACGGCATCCATGCCCGCGCGGTTCCGTCGGCGCAGTTCCGGCGGCCGCAGATCAGAGGTACGCGACGCCTGGCGAGGCCTCGCCGTTGCGCTTCGGGTCGCAACGGAGTCGGGGGCGCCGCTCGCGGAATCCCTGCGCGATCTGGCGTCTGCGCTGCGCGATCTCGGCCAGACGCAACGCGACCGGGAGAGCGCGCTCGCGGGCCCGCGGGCGACGGCGCGCACGGTGCTCGCGCTGCCCGTCGTCGGCATCCTGTTCGGGGCGGGCCTCGGGTTCGACACCATGCACGTTCTCTTCGGGACGCCGGCAGGTATCGGATGCCTCGCCGCCGGCTGCGCTCTGCTCCTCGCTGCGCGCGCCTGGAACCGCGCGCTGCTGCGACGCGCCACACCGCGCGACCGGATGCCCGGACTCGCGACCGAACTCGTCGCCGTCGCGATGTCCGGTGGTGGCGCTGCTTCCGCTGCCCTGACACGCGTAACGGATGCCTGTGCGCGCTTCGACCTCGCGCCACCCGACCCCGAGGCGGTCGCCTCGGTCCTCACGCTCGCGCAACGAGCCGGTGTCGGTACGGTCGAGCTGCTGCGCGCCGAGGCCGAGCAGACGCGCCGGGACGCGCGCAGCTCGGCGCAGGCGGCATCCGCTGCGCTCGGCGTGCGACTCATGGCGCCTCTCGCGGTCTGCGTGCTTCCTGCCTTCATGCTGCTTTCGGTCGCTCCGCTCGTGATGTCGATCCTGTCGTCCACACTCCACGGAATCTGAACAGTGCACACCGATCGACGTTCTCGGAAACGTGGTCCTCGGATGCCGACGATGCTCGAAGTGATGGCCCACCAAGAGCAAAAGGAGCACATGATGCAGCACTTCGTGAATCCCAAGGCACGCCCCGTCCAGGCGGGCCCGAGCGGCACGGGGTCGAAGGACGCGACTAACCACAGCCCGGCGCGAACCTCACTGCAGCAGCCACGACGAATACTCCTCGGTTCTCGGGTTCGACTCGTAGCCCGAGCCCTGGCGGACGAGAGCGGGTCGGCGACAGCCGAATATGCGGTAGCGACGATGGCGGCTGTCGGGTTCGCGGGGCTGCTCGTGCTCATCCTGCGTGGCGATGAGGTGCGCGGCATCCTCACCGACCTCGTACGTCGTGCCCTGACCGTCGCCAACTGACATGCGAAGGCCAGCCGTAGCGGAGGCACGCGATCGGGAGCGCGGCAGCGTCACGGCGGAATTCGCCGCAGTCGTTCCCGCGGTGCTGCTCGTGCTCGCTTTCGGGCTGGGTGCAATCGAGGTGGTCGTGCAGCAGGCAAGGCTCACGGATGCGGCGGCCGACGGTGCTCGTTCCCTGGCTCGGGGCGATGGCGACGGCCCGGCGCGTTCCCGGATGTCGACTGCCGTGGGATCGGCGTCGGTGTCCGTTGGCAGAAGCGACGACTTCGTCTGCGTCACCTTGGAACAGCGGGCTGCGGGACCGGCAGCGGTGACGGGCTTGACCGTTCAAGGCCGAGGTTGCGCGCTCGGCGACCAAGCGGCCGAGCAGGATGCGACGTCCTGACCTGTCACAGAAGCAGCGACTGATGGAGGCGCGATGAACGCAGGTGGGGGATGGGGCATCCGCACGGGATGGCGGATCTATGCGCCTGGGGAGCCGGGCGAACTCGATCAGCCGATCCTGCCCGGTGTGTCGCCCGCTTCACGTGGGCCGTGCTTCGGCCAGCGCGGTTCGGCGAGCTTGGTCATCGTGGGGCTCCTCGCCGCACTCTTGATGGCCGGGGCTGCCGCAGTGGGCGCGTGTGCGTTGCTCGCGAGCAAGCAACAGGTGTCGGCGGCGGCCGACGCCGCGGCGCTCGCCGCTGCCGATGCGGCAAGCGGGCTGGTACCCGGTGCTCCCTGTGAGCGCGCAGCCCAGGCTGCCAGGCTCAACGGCGCTCGGTTGGGGTCATGCCAGGTGAACGGTCTGGTGGTTCTGGTGAGCGCAGAGGACTCGGTGGCTGGAGTCCCGATTGCAGTGTGGGCAAGGGCCGGACCGCCGCCTGCGCCAGCCGGGTGACAGGCACAACTCTGCATGCAGGCCGGAGGCAGGCGAGCGGCTAGCCGAAGACCGCTTCGAGGTAGCGGTAGTCGACGGCGGTGGGGCGCTCCGAGTCTCCGGATTCCGAGGCATACTCCACGCCTCCTGAGCGCGTGTACACGTAGCGCTTCTCACCGTTTCCCGCGGTGATCTCGAGGCGGGGCTGCGGCTCCCCGGACTCGAGGAAGCCCGTTGTGATGGTCTTGCCTTCAAGCGGTCCGTCGGTCAGTTTCGCGGTGTAGGCACCGCTCAGTGAAGTACCCATATCGCCATTGTCCTCCGCCCCTCCCTGGGGTCAACCCTCCTCTAGAAGTGGCGGGATGCGCTCTAGTAGGGGGTGTTGACCCGGATCCGAAGCGGCGGGGCGAGGAATCCCTCGGCCGCGGAAGATTGGGCAGTCGAACGGAGAACGTGTGTATGGTGTGCCTGACGAGCGGCGTGGCTCGTCTTCACGGCGAGGCGTGGCCGGGAGCGACAGCGGGCGACCGTGCTCTCGGGTCGCAACGAGTCTCGGACCGGAACGAGGCGAGCAAGCGGTGGCCGGTCTTGCGGCAGCAGTTGTACCGATTGGCAGCGCGTCCTCCGGGCCCGGCTCCGAAGGCTCGTTCCGCAAGGTCGGCCCGCAGCTCAGCCCGCGAGCCGGCTCGAGTGGCTGGTTCGGCGGGATGACTCGACGAAAGGGCGTGACGCGCTACCGTGGACGGCTCGAGGGTCAATCCACAGCCAAACGGCAGCGGTACGGCCAGGAACATCGAACGCAGGACATCCGACACAGAGACTTCGAGCAAACGCACGCAGAGCACCAGCACCCGCGAAGCATTCATGGGCTGTCGGGGCTGCGGAAGAAGCGCCGATCGACACCGTCGCTCGACACCGACCGACCGTGCAGATGAAGATCAGTCGACGAAGACCGCGCAATCGCCTCAGCAAGCAGGCCGTTACAAGCAAGTCGTCTATATAAGCAGCAGCCGATAAAGGAGACAGGTGCCAGGGAACAAGCTGGTCATCGTCGAGTCACCGACCAAGGTGAAGTCGATCGAGAAGTACCTGGGTGACGGGTACACGGTCGAGGCGTCCGTCGGGCACATTCGCGACCTCATCGAGCCGAAGGACATCCCCGCGGAGAAGAAGCGCGGGGCCTTCGGCCAGTTCGGCGTGGACGTCGACCACGACTTCGAGCCTTACTACGTCGTCTCCGACCGAGCCCGCACCGTCGTCGCCAAGCTCAAGAAGCTGCTGAAGAACGCGGACGAACTCCTGCTCGCCACCGATGAGGACCGCGAAGGCGAGGCCATCGCATGGCACCTTCTCGAAGAACTCAAGCCCAAGGTGCCCGTCAAGCGCATGGTCTTCCACGAGATCACAAAAGACGCCATCGAGAAGGCGAAAGACAACACCCGCGACCTCGACATGTCGCTCGTCGACGCGCAGGAGACGCGCCGCATCCTCGACCGGCTCTACGGCTACGAGGTGTCGCCCGTCCTGTGGCGCAAGGTGCGACAGGGCTTGTCCGCAGGCCGGGTGCAGTCGCCCGCGACGCGACTCGTCGTGGATCGCGAGCGCGAGCGCATGGCGTTCGTGGCGGCATCCTATTGGGATCTGTTGGCACAACTGGCCACGGATGCAGCAGCGCAGCAGTTCGCCGCCCGCCTCAACCGGGTCGACGGGCAGAAGGTGGCGACGGGCCGCGACTTCGACGACCGCGGCCAGCTCAAGAGCCGGGCGCGGGTGTTCGATGAGGAATCGGCGCACGAGCTCGCGGATGCCCTCCGCCAGGCCTCGACGACGGTCACCGTGGCGAAGCTGGAGACACGCCCCCTCACACGCAAGCCGGCCGCACCGTTCACCACCTCCACGCTGCAGCAGGAGGCGGCCCGCAAGCTGCGGTTCACCGCGCGCCAGACCATGAGCGTCGCGCAGTCGCTCTACGAGAACGGGCACATCACGTATATGCGCACCGACTCGACGGCTTTGTCCGCGCAGGCCGTCACTGCCGCACGCGCTCAGGCCAAGGCGCTGTACGGGGCCGATTCCATACCCGATTCCCCGCGTACGTACGCCAATCGGAGCAAGAACGCGCAAGAGGCGCACGAAGCCATCCGGCCGGCAGGCGACACGTGGCGCACCCCGGCGCAGATGTCATCGGTGCTTCACGGCAACGATCTGCGCCTCTTCGAGTTGATCTGGAAGCGCACCGTCGCATCGCAGATGGCTGACGCCAAGGGGCAGACCGCATCCGTCACCATCGAGGCGAAGGTGAGCGAGGGCGCGCTCGACGGAACGATCGCCGAGCTGACCGCCAGCGGAACGGTGATCACGTTCCGTGGCTTCATGCAGGCGTACGAAGAGAGCCGCGACGAGGAGCGGAACACGGATGCCGCGCCCGAGGAGGCGAAGCTGCCCCCGCTCACGGAGGGGCAGAGCCTTGTCGTCGCCGACGTCGAGGCGAAGGGACACGAGACCTCCCCGCCGCCGCGCTACACGGAGGCCAGCCTCGTCAAGCGCATGGAGGAGCTGGGTGTCGGCCGCCCTTCCACGTACGCCTCGATCATCTCCACCATCGTCGACCGCGGATACGTTTCCATGCAGGGGCAGGCGCTGGTTCCCAACTGGATCGCATTCGCCGTCGTGCGGCTGCTCGAGGATCACTTCGGTGACCTCGTCGAGTACGACTTCACGGCCGAGCTCGAGAACGACCTCGACCGCATCGCCGACGGTGAGGAGACCCGGGCCGACTGGCTGAAGGGCTTCTACTTCGGCAGCGGGGACCATCGAGGGCTGCGGCAGGTGGTCGACAACCTGGGCGACATCGACGCGCGCGAGATCAACTCTGTGCGCATCGCAGACGACATCACGCTGCGTATCGGGCGCTACGGGCCGTATCTCGAGGTCATCGATCCAGCGGCCGGCCCGGATGCCCCGCCCCGCCGGGTGAACATTCCACCGGACCTCGCACCCGACGAACTCACCCCGGCCAGGGCGCGCGAGCTCATCGAGGCGCCCGTTCAATCGGACCGCGAGCTCGGCGTGAACCCCGAGAACGGCAAGCTCGTTGTGGCCAAAGACGGCCGATACGGGCCGTACGTCACCGAGGTGGATGCCCAGGAGACCCCATCGCCTGACTCCGCCGACATTACGGATGCCGCGAACGAAGCAGTCGACCTCGAGACCGGCGAGGTGTTGCCGAAAAAGAAGGCGACCAAGAGCGCCAAGGCCGCGAAAGTGGAAAAGCCGCGTACGGCATCCCTTTTCAAGTCCATGGATCCTGCAAGCATCGACCTGCCGACCGCGCTCAAACTCCTCGACCTGCCACGTGTGGTCGGCGAGGACCCGGAGTCGGGCGAGCCGATCCTCGCGCAGAACGGTAGGTACGGCCCCTACCTCAAGAAGGGGGCCGACACGCGCACCCTGCCGAGCGAGGACGCCATCTTCGACATCGATCTGCCTGGCGCGCTCGAGCTGTTCGCGCAGCCGAAATACGGTGCCAGGCGGGCATCCAGTGCGCTCAAAGAGTTCGACGCCGACCCCGTCAGCGGCAAGCCCGTGCGTGTGAAGGACGGGCGATTCGGACCGTACGTCACCGACGGCGAGACGAACGCGACGATTCCGCGGGGGGAGTCGGTGGAGGACATCGACTTCCAGCGCGCCATCCAGATCCTGGCCGACAAGCGCGCCAAGGGCCCCGCGAAGAAGCCGGCTACGCGTCGTACCTCGAAGGCGACGACGAGCCGATCCACCGTGTCGAAGTCCACGAGTACCGGCAAGTCGACCACGGCCAAGGGCACCGCTATGAAGGCGGCGACTGCGAAGACGGCGACTGCGAAGACGGCCTCGACGAAGGCGGCGACTGCCAAGTCGAGCACCGCGAAGAAGACCGCTGCCAAGACGGGCACACCAGCTGCCACGAAGAGGCCCTCGGCGAAGGCCGCCGACTCGTGAGCCACGGTGCATCCGGGGAATCCGTTCTGACGGAAGACGCCGTCCGGGCAGTGCCGCGGGGAGTCTTCATCACGTTCGAAGGCGGAGACGGCTCGGGCAAATCGACGCAGGCGGCGAAGCTCGTCGAGCAGCTCACGGCGGCGGGGTACACCGTGCTGCGCACCAGGGAACCCGGCGGCACCGAGGTGGGGCTCGAGATCCGGGAACTCGTGCTCCACCACCACGGCGACATCGTGCCGCGCGCCGAGGCGCTGCTGTATGCGGCCGATCGCGCGCACCACATCGCGACCGTCGTGCGGCCCGCGCTGGAGGCGGGCACGATCGTGGTGCAGGACCGCTACCTCGACTCGTCCGTCGCCTATCAGGGCGTCGGCAGGGAGCTGGATGCCGCGGAGATCCGAGAGCTGTCGCTCTGGGCCACAGAGAATCTGCTGCCCGATCTGACGGTGCTGCTCGACATCGACGAGGCCGATGCCCGCAGACGCCTGGATTCGGCGAACAAGCGATTCGATCGCCTGGAAGCAGAGGCATCCGACTTCCACGCGCGAGTGCGCACCGCGTTCCTCGCGCTGGCCGAGGTCGAGCGGGAGCGGTTCCTCGTCGTCGACGGCGCGGCATCCGCCGACGAGCTCGCCGTTCGCATCGCAGGCAGGGTAGAAGAGCTGCTTGCCGCGCGCGGCATCAACGCGCCCGAGCCTGGCCACCTCGGTCGCTGACGGACGCACCGGGTAGCGTCGGAGCATGCCTCTAGCCACCACGTCGGTCTGGGACGACCTCACGGGCCAGCCCGAGGCGATCGAGACCTTGCGCGCCGCGGCCGCCGCGACGGCATCGTCGGCCATGACGCACGCGTGGCTCATCACGGGACCGCCCGGATCGGGCCGCTCCAACCTCGCCTACGCGTTCGCTGCGGCCCTGCTGAGCCGGGAAGGTCCGGACGGTGACCCGGTCACCACACGCGAAGTGCAGGCACGAACGCATCCCGATCTCAGCGTGCTCAGCACCGAACGCGTCATCATCTCGATCGACGAGGTGCGCTCGCTGGTGTCCAGCTCGCAGTTCTCGCCATCCGTCAGCCGCTACCGCGTCATGGTGATCGAGGATGCCGACCGCATGTCCGAGCGCACCTCCAACGTGCTGCTGAAAGCGCTCGAGGAGCCACCCGAGCGCACTGTCTGGATCCTGTGCGCGCCGAGCGACGCCGATCTGCTGCCGACCATTCGCTCGAGGGTGCGCACCGTGCGACTGCGGGTGCCGTCGGTCGCCGACGTGGCCGGTCTCATCGCGCGTCGTGACGGCGTCTCCGCCGAGATCGCTGAGCGTGCTGCTCGCCACGCGCAAAGCCACATCGGCATGGCCCACCGCCTGGCGACCAACGAGGATGCCCGCGCACGACGTGAAGAGACGCTCGAGCTCGCGCTGGGCATACGCACCGTGGCCGACGTGGTGGGAGGCGCCGCGCGGCTGCTCGAGCTTGCAGGTGCAGACGCCAAGGCGATCACCGAGGAGCGCGATGCCGAGGAACGTGCGCACACGCTGCAATCGCTGGGCGTCCAAGAGGGCGGCACCATACCGCCGAGCCTTCGCGCGCAACTGCGTCAGCTCGAAGAAGACCAGAAGCGCAGGGCCACGCGCAGCCTCCGCGACGGGATCGACCGCATCCTGACCGATCTGCTCTCGTTGTACCGCGACATCCTCATGGTGCAGCTCGATTCAGGAGTTGACCTGGTGAACGCGGAACTGGGCGATCGACTGATGGCCGCGGCGAAGGCATCCACACCGTCGCGCACGCTCGCGACCATGGACGCCATCCAGACGGCCCGCGAACGTATCGACGGCAACGTTGCGCCCACGCTGGCACTCGAAGCGATGCTCGTGACTGCACGGCTCAGGTCCTCAGAGGCCGGAAGGAACCCTAGATGATCCGAGGCAAGCGCTGGCAGCGCGTCACGATAGTCGCGGCGATCGCGGCCATGCTCTCGCTCGCGCTGAGCGGATGCTTCCCCGTGTCGCGGCCGCCTGCGACCTCCACGCCGCGGCCGGAGAAGGTCTCGTCCGCGCTGGCGCCGTTCTACGGACAGCACCTGGACTGGCAGTCGTGCGGCAAGTTCCAGTGCGCCACTGCCAAGGTTCCCCTTGACTGGTCAGCGCCGTCGGTCGGAACGGTGAAGCTTGCCCTGATCAGGCATTACGCGACTGGAAAGCGCCTAGGGTCACTGCTCGTCAATCCTGGCGGGCCAGGCGCGTCCGGTGTGAGCTTCGTGCGCGACAGTCTCGACTACGCCGTGGACAAGAATCTGCAAGAGCACTACGACATCGTGGGATTCGACCCCCGCGGGGTCGGTTCGTCCACCGCAGTGAAGTGCTACGACGCAGCCAAGATGGACGACTACATCTTCGGCATCACGCCGGGCACGCGTGGGTCGGACTCGTGGATCCAGGCATCGACGCGGCAGGCATCCGACTTCGCGGCGGCATGCAAGCAGAACACGGGCGCGCTGCTCGGGCAGGTGGGAACCACGAGTGCCGCGCGCGACCTCGACGTGCTGCGCGCCGTACTCGGCGACGCGAAACTCAATTACCTCGGCTATTCGTACGGCACGCTTCTCGGATCCACCTATGCCGGCCTGTTCCCGAAACACGTCGGGAGGATGGTGCTCGACGGCGCGCTCGACCCTTCGTCGAGCAGCTTCGACGTGAACCTCGGGCAGTCGAAGGGCTTCGAACAGGAGCTCAGCGCCTATCTGACTGACTGCCTGCAACGGAGCGGATGCCCGTTCTCCGGTTCGCTCAACGACGCGCTGTCGACGGTCTCGAACCTCCTCGCGTCGCTCGATGCCAGCCCCATTCGCAACTCGGACGGCCGCGAACTCGGTGCGAACACCATGGTGACCGCGATCATCTACCCGCTGTACGACTCGAGCGCCTGGAGCGCCCTCGACAACCTGTTCAAGGACGTCATGGCAGGCAGCGCGAAGGTGGCGTTCATCCTCGCCGACGGCTACTACGACAGGAACTCGAACGGCACGTACTCCGACAATTCGACCGAGGCGTTCACCGCGGTCAACTGCCTCGACTACGCATCGAATGCCGACCCCGCCACCATGCGCACACAAGCCGCCGAGCTCACCAAGGCGGCCCCCGTGATCGGCCCCTACATGTCCTACGGCGACATCGGGTGCGCCGTCTGGCCGTACAAGCCAACGCGAGCCGAGGCGCCGATCCACGCGCCCGGCGCCGCGCCCATCCTCGTCGTGGGAACGACGGGCGATCCCGCAACGCCATACCAGTGGGCGGTCAATCTGTCGAAACAGCTGGACAGCGGTCATCTCGTCACGTATCACGGGCACGGGCACACGGCCTACAACAAGTCGAACTCGTGCGTGAACGATGCGGTCGATGGATTCCTCGTGGACGGCACAGTGCCGAAGACCGACCCTGAGTGCTGATCACGCTCAACCAGACTTTGCACTCACTGCAATAATGGGTGCGTGATCGCCACCACATCGCCGGCACCGACCGGCGTCCGGGAGCGCAAGCGGATCGCCACGCGCAATGCGATCGAACGCGCCGTGCTGACGCTCTCACTGGACCGCGGGTTCGACGGCGTCACAGTCGAGGAGATCAGCCACGTGGCCGGCGTGTCGCCTCGCACCTTCTTCAACTACTTCCCGACGAAGGAAGCAGCCGTCATCGGCGACGTGCCGGAGATGCCTCGGGGCGAGGCCATCGAGCGATTCGTGGCCGACGAACCGGGGCGACCGCTGCTGGACGGCATCCGCGATCTGCTGCTCTCGACCGTCGACGGAACACCCAATCCCGAGGCGGCCGACATCGAGACGATGCGCCGCCGACTGATGCGGCAGGAGCCCTACCTGGTCACGCTGCGCCTGGCGAGCATGAAAGAGCTCGAGCGCGAGATCGTGAGCGTGGTGGAACGCCGGCTCACCAGAGAAGACCCGACCCTCACCGAAGACGCGGAGCGCCTGCACAGCCGCGCCAGACTCGTGGCGTTCGTGGGGTTCGCCGGCGTGCGGCACGCGTGGGCCTGCTGGGCGGAAGCCGGCGGGCACGGCGCATTGGCCGATCGCATCATGGAGTCGTTCGCGGAGTTGCACCAGCTCGTGCGCGACGACTTCTAGGCGCTCTGGTCGGATGCCTGCCGGGAATCCGCTAAGCTTGTCTGCTGTGTGCGGGCGACCGCGTCACGCCGCCTTAGCTCAGTCGGCAGAGCGATTCACTCGTAATGAATAGGTCGTCGGTTCGATTCCGACAGGCGGCTCCGAACACGAAAGAGGGTCCCGAAAGGGGCCCTCTTTTCGTTTTCCCCGCCGCGCACCCGGCTACGCTGGCGGCATCCGTCGGCTGCGGCCGTTCGAAGGGCGAGGGGGAGCGATGAGCGAGGTTCGGTGGGGCATCCTCGGCACGGGCGGAATCGCACATAATTTCGCCAAGGACCTGCTCGACGACGAGCACACGATCGCTGCTGTCGGCTCGCGCACCTTGGAGCGCGCGGATGCCTTCGCTGACGAGTTCGGCATCCCTACGGCGCACGGTTCCTATGAGGACCTGGTCGCCGATGACGACGTCGACATCGTGTACATCGCGACGCCGCATCCCCAGCATGCGCCGGCGGCGGAACTCGCGCTGCGTGCGGGCAAACACGTGCTCGTCGAGAAGCCCTTCACGTTGAACGCCGCAGAGGCGGTGCGCGTCGTCGACCTCGCCGCGGACCGAGGGCTGCTCGTTCTCGAAGCGATGTGGACCCGTTTCCTGCCGCACGTCGAACGCATTCGCCAACTGCTCGGCGAAGGCTCGCTCGGGACGATACGGGAGTTCAGCGCCGACCACATGCAGCTGCTGCCGACCGATCCGAATCATCGCCTGAGCAAACTGGAGCTCGGTGGGGGCGCCCTGCTCGACCTTGGCGTCTACCCCATCTCGTTCGCCTCGATGCTGCTGGGCGAGCCGGAGTCGGTGCAGGCATCCGCGCGGTTCGGGCAGACGGGAGCGGACCTCGCAACGGACGCCATCTTCGGCTACGGCGACAGGGCGCTCGCCGTGACGCACTGCGCGAGGGACGTGCGCGGGGCGAACCGCGCGACGATCGTCGGCACGGAGGCACGCATCGAGATCGGGAGCGTCTGGTACGCGCCTGCGAACTTCAGGCTGATCGCCCCGGACGGCGAGGTGGTCGAAGAGTACAAGACACGCATCGCGGGCGGCGGCAAGCAGTTTCAGGCGAGAGAGGCCGAGCGGCTCATCGAGGCGGGACTCATTGCGAGTGACGTGATGCCGCCCGCGGAATCCGTGTCGATCATGCGCACACTCGACGCTGTGCGGGAACGCATCGGGCTGGTGTATCCGCAGGAACGCTGATCCCCGGACGTGACCGCCGCACGGAAGGAGAGGACGAGTCTCGGTCCCTCACAGGTGCCATCGGTACACTCGGGCGAATGCACGACGAGTCCCCCCAGTCGCGCCGCGATCGTCGGTCGGACGATCCCAACGAATCGGCCTTCGACGCGCTCGGCCTGAGCGATCTCCTCGGCGACCCCACGCAGGAGAACCCGGTGGTGCATCCTGCCGCGCCGAACACGGTTGCCGCTCCCGCACACCAGGATGCTGCCGACCCAGAACCAACGGATGCTCGTGCACCCGAGTTGACGGATGCGTCCGCAGCGGAACCGATGCATGCTGTGGAGCAGGCGCCCGCGGATGCCCCGGCGCAAGAACCGACTGATGCTCTGGCTACCGAGTCGGCCAGGGCGCACGCCGAGCCCACGACGCCCCGGGCCGCACGGCCGCCCCTTCGCGCTCGCGACCTTGCGGCCGCGGAGCAAGCGGCACAGGAATCCGGCCAGGCGACGCCATCGGCGGCAAGCCTTCGATCTTCGTTCGAGGATGTTCCGCCGCTCTTTGTGCCCGCACGGACAGAGTTCACAGCCCCTCTGCCGACCACCGCCGCACCGAGCGACGCGCAAGCGGAGCACGAAGCGCCTGCCCCGGTGTCGCCGACGTCGGGCGCGGACTCGCCAACTGTTGCCGTCCCCTGGGCGGTCGGAGAGATGTTCGGCTCTGGTCAGACCGACTCAACGGCAGACACTCCTGCAGCCGATCTTCCGACCGCCGTTGTTGCGACCGACGCAGCCGTCGCCGCCGCCGTCATCGGCGGCGGTGAAGGTGCCGGCCGTGGCGGTTCCGGGCGCGGGGGTTGGGGTCGTGGCGGCTCGGGTCGTGGCGGCTCGGGCCGTGGTGGTTCCGGTCGTGGCGGTTCCGGACGCGGTGGCTCGGGACGCGGAGGGTCTGCGGGCGGGGGATCCGGGGGAGGACCGCTGGCAGGCATCCTGACGTGGATCCGCAACAACCCGCGCACGTCACTCATCGCGGGCATCGCGGCCGCGGTCGTCGTGCTCGGTGGGCTTTCGTTCGGAGTAGGGGCCGCAACAGCCCCGGCACGCGCGGCCGGCGCATCGGTCCCGCTGGCGACCAGCCCCACACCGACCGCGAGCGCTAAGCCCACCGTGCGGCCGACGCCGAGTGCGGCTGCCGCGGCCAGCAAGATCCGAACGTGCTCAGTGGCGTCGTATGCGTCTGCACGCGGGTTCGGAACGCTCGAAGCGCAGGTGATGAACGCCACGACCGGCGAGGTGCTGTTCGACCGCAACGGTTCCAACCCTGCCCCCACGGCCAGCGTGCTCAAGATGCTCACGGCTGCGGCCGCGTTCAGCGTGCTCGGGCCGGACTACCGAGTGCCGACGACTGTAGTGAAGGGCTCCCAGCCCGGACAGGTGGTCGTGATCGGCGGCGGGGATGTCACGCTCAGCCGCCTGCCCAGCGGGCAGCAGTCGTTCTACACGAATGCCCCGCACATCGACGACCTGGCGAATCAGGTGAAGCAGGCGTGGGCATCCGACCCGGCGAACGCCGGCCAGCCGATCACCTCACTCGTTGTCGACACCTCGCTGTATTCGGGACCCGTCTGGCTGCCCAGCTGGGACGAGCACGAGGAGCGAGTGGTGGAGGGCTCGACGCCCTACATGACCTCGTTCATGGTGGACGGGGACCGCAACGACCCGACGGCCGTCGAGTCGCCGCGCAGCACGGACCCCGTTGGGCGGGCCGCCAGCGTGCTCGCGGACGACCTCGGCAACGGCGTCGCGATCACCGGCGGCACGGCACCTGCGGGCGCGAAGCAGCTGGGCCAGGTGTTGTCGCAGCCGGTCTCCGCACTCGCGGAGGAGGCGCTGACGTACTCGGACAACACGATCATGGAGGAACTCGCTCGGCTCGTGGCCATCAAGACCGGAGCGGGCAACAGCTTCTCCGCGATCAACGCCGGCGTGCTCAAGGGGCTGCAGACGTACGGCATCTCCGAGAACGGGCTGTACTTCGCCGACGGCTCTGGCCTGAGTGCGGACAACAAGGTGCCAGCGTCTTACCTGACCCAGTTCATGGTCAAGGTGCTGAATCGGCAGGGTACGCTCGGCTCGATCTACGACGGCCTGCCCGTCGCGGGGAAGACCGGCACGCTTGGTCCGGGCTATGGCAGGTTCGACGGCTCGTTCTCGTCGAACGCCGTCGGGCATGTGAACGCGAAGACCGGGTGGATCAACACGTCGAGAACGCTGGCAGGGGTCATCCACGCCAAGGATGGCACGAGCCTCACGTTCGCCATCTACGCGTTGAACTACGGGAGCGACGATGCCGCGCTCTCGGCCATCGATGACCTCACCACCGCCTTCTACGAGTGCGGCAACAACCTCTCCAACAACTGATTGAGGCGAGAGCCGAGCGAGCTTGCTCGCTTGGCCGAGCCGATTGAAGTTGTTGAGCGCAACGCCGCGAACACAACTGATTGAGGCGAGAGCCGAGCGAGCTTGCTCGCTTGGCCGAGCCTCGCGCTCGCTCGGCCGCTGGGCGATCTTCCGGGCAGCGACCCAGCCGGAGCCGGGCGTCTGTCGATTCGGGCACCCCTCGATCGTCATCACTGTGAAGGCGCCGCGCCAGCGGCGCGATGAGAGGATGACGAACATGCGGTACACACTGCTCCTGAACGCGCTCGAGGCGCAGGATGCCAATATCACCGAAGAAGACATGGAGCCGTTCAAGGTGGCCTTCACCGAGTACGGCAAGGCGCTCGCGAAGGCTGGAGTGCTTGTGGCCGGCGAGATCCTTCGGCCTGTCGCCGACACGACCCAGGTCACGCTGCGCAACGGCGGGCTGACCGTGCAGGACGGGCCGTTCGCCGACACCAAGGAGAAGTTGGCCGGTGCATTCGTGATCGATGTGCCCGACCTGGATGCCGCGCTGGCGTGGGCCGAGAAATGCCCAGGAGCGCAGTATGGCGTGATGGAGGTGCGCCCTTCGGCGATCTCGCTCGTCGACGGCCAGTGGGTGTGGCCGAGCTGACGGACCGCTCGCAGCGCGGCACGGACGAGGAGCCCGACGGCGCAGTCCGAGCTGCGCTGCAGCAGGTCGTGCGTGAGTCGTACGGCCGGATGCTCTCCGTGCTCGTCGCGGGAACGCGCGACATCGCGCTTGCCGAAGACTGCCTGCAGGATGCGTTCGAACGCGCCTTGCGTGCCTGGCCGGGCGACGGCATTCCGGCGAACCCGGCCGGCTGGCTCGTCGTCACCGCACGTCACCGCATGCTGGACCGCTTGCGTTCGGTAGGGCATCGGACGGCATCGCTCGACACCGAACCGGTCCACGAGCCTGCGGCTGAAAGGACCGCCGGAGCCGAGCCGGACGAGATTCCAGACCGAAGGCTGGCGCTGCTTTTCGTGTGTGCGCATCCCGCGATCGACCCGGGAGTGCGCACTCCGCTCATGCTGCAGACCGTGCTCGGCCTGGACGCCGAGCACATCGCGCGCGCGTTCGCCGTGCCCACGCCCGCCATGGCGCAGCGGCTGGTGCGGGCCAAGCGCCGCATCAAAGAGGCTGGCATCCCCTTCGCCGAGCCCAACACCAATGCGCTCGGCGAGCGTCTTCCCGCCGTACTCGAGGCGATCTACGGTGCCTACGCCATTGATTGGCCCATCGTCGCAGGCACTGCGGAGGGCGGGCCGCCCGGCAGCGAGTCGCTGAGCGTCGAGGCGCTCGCGCTCGCCGAGATCGCGGCGCAACTGCTCCCACGTGAGCCCGAGGTGCTCGGGCTGGCCGCCCTCATCTGCCTGTCCCTGGCGCGGGCATCCGCACGGCTCGACTCCGGTGGACGATTCGTGCCAGTGGACGAGCAGGATGTGAGCCTCTGGGATGCCGGCCTCATCGCTCGCGGAGAGCGTCATCTTCTCGGCGCGAGCCGACTGGTCATCGACGGGCGGGGTGAACTGCGGGCGATCGGTCGGTTTCAGCTCGAGGCCGCCATCCAGTCGGCCCATGACGACCGTGCTCGCACCGGCCAGGTCGACCACGAGACGTTGCTGACGCTGCACCAGGCCCTCGTGACCGTTGCGCCCACGCTGGGCGCGAGGGTGGCGCTGGCCGCGACGCGTGCGGACGTCGATGGCCCGGAAGCCGCGCTCGCCGAGCTCGATCGCATAGACGAACCCCGGATCGTGCGCTTCCAACCCGCCTGGGCCACCCGGGCGCACCTCCTCGCCAGGGCAGGTCGCCAGGCGGAAGCGGACGCCGCGTTCGAGCGTGCGATCGGCCTCACGGTCGATCCCGTCATGCGACAGCATCTGGAACGACGACGAGCGGACACGGCAGAGTAGAAGGCATGACCTCCCTCGACGTGGTGCGCTCGGCCCTGGCCCACACCATCTCCGACCTCGAGGAGTTCGAGGCGGCGACCCGTCGAGGTGTTGCTGACGCGCTGCACCAGGCGCGCACGCGGGTTCGGGCCGTGCGCAGCATCCTTTCGGTCTATGCGTCAGTGTTCGATGCGGGCCGGCTCGACGAGTCCGCGCGGGGTCTCAAGAAGCTGGGCTTCGTGCTCGGGGCGGCCCGCGACGCCGAGGTGCGGCTGCACGCGCTGGAGGAGCTTGGGGATGCCTCGCCCGAGTTGCGCTCCGCCCTCGCCGAACCGATCGCGTCGGCCCAGGCCAGGGTTCGAGCGACGAGAGGGCGTGCTGTGAGGTATCTCGACTCAGCGGAGCACGCGGCGTTGGCGGCGAACCTGCGGCGTCTGGCGATGCATCCCGATGGCGGTCCGGACGGCGGCGCGCCCGTCGTCGAGGTGCTCGCGCGGGCCCTGGTGCGAGCATCGGATCGCGTGACGCGCGCAGCGAAGGCGGCGACGACGGAGGACCTCGAGCGACTGCATTCGCTGCGCAAGGCAGTGCGGCGGCTGCGCTATTCGGCGGAAGCCGTGGCTTGGGCGGCCGACGAGCACGCGGCGCTGCGACAGGAAGCCGAAAACGCCGCCACGATGGCACAAACCTGTCAGCAACTGCAGGACTCGTTGGGCGACCACCGTGATCGGATGCTGCTCGCTGCGGAACTGCGGGACTGGTCGAGTCGGGCGGAGCATCCTTCTTCGATGACCTTGGCCGCTGCGGCCGATCGCATCACGCGCGAGGCCGAGCGATCGCTCGACGAACTCGCCCCACGCCTTCTTCTCGTGCACGAGGCAGCAACGCGTCTCGACGGGTCGGCGCCGTAGGCTGGAGCGATGAGCGTCGAAGAGGCCGTCATCGTCGATGTCGTGCGCACCCCGAGTGGCCGCGGCAGGCCGGGAGGCGCGCTGAGCGGCGTGCATCCGGTCGATCTGCTCGGAGACCTGTTGGCCGAACTCGTGCGTCGGAACGATCTCGATCCGGGGGCGATCGACGATGTGATCGCGGGGTGCGTAGGCCAGGTCGGGCAGCAGTCCTTCAATGTGGCCCGCAACGCGGCGCTCGCGGCGGGCTTCCCCGAGCACATCCCGGGAACCACCATCGACAGGCAGTGCGGGTCGAGCCAGCAGGCCGCCACATTTGCGGCGCAGGCCATCATGTCGGGCATGCAGGACGTGGTGATCGCCTGTGGGGTCGAATCGATGAGCGCCGTGCCCATCGGAACCTCGACGCTCGGACGGGATGCCTACGGCAGCCGCCTCGCAGCACGCTACCCCGACGGTCTCGTCGGCCAAGGAGTGTCGGCCGAACTCATCGCCCAGAAGTACGGGTTCCGCCGGGACGAACTCGACGAATTCAGCGCTCGCTCGCACCGGCTCGCCGCCGAAGCCGCGGAGTCCGGGGAGTTCGACCGCGAACTCGTTCCGGTCGAGGTGAAGGATGCCGACGGCGGCACCCGAGTGGTCACCCGTGACGAGACGGTGCGGCCCGCGACCACCGTCGACGGGCTGGCCGGTCTCGCACCGTCGTTCCGCACCGATGCCCTGGCGGCCCGGTTCCCTGAACTCGACTGGAAGATCACGCCCGGCAACTCCTCCCCGCTGACCGACGGGGCATCGGCTGCGCTCATCATGAGCGCCAGACGCGCAGAACAACTCGGTCTGAAGCCCCGTGCCCGATTCCACGCGTTCGCCGTGACGGGAAGCGATCCCCTCTACATGCTCACCGGGATCATGCCGGCGACCAGTCGCATCCTCAAGCGGACGGGACTGAACCTCGACGAGATCGACGCGTACGAGGTGAACGAGGCGTTCGCGCCCGTTCCACTGGCCTGGCTGGAGGAGTTCGATGCCGACCCCGACCGCCTCAATGCCGACGGCGGAGCGATCGCCCTCGGCCACCCGCTTGGCGCGAGCGGCACGCGACTGCTCGGCACGCTGCTTGCCCGGCTCGAGCACACCGGCGGGCGCTACGGCCTGCAGACGATGTGTGAGGGCGGCGGCATGGCGAACGCCACCATCATCGAACGGCTATGAGGCGCGGCGGCGACGCAATACACACAACCGGAGGGGTATATGCGGATTCAGGAATGTAGCGCGATCGTCACGGGCGGTGCGTCCGGCCTGGGCAACGGCACGGCTCGAGTGCTCGCGGAGGCCGGGGCGAAGGTGGTCATCGTCGACCTGCCATCCTCACGCGGGGAAGAGGCGGCAGCTGAGCTCGGCGGCGTGTTCGCCGCTGCGGACGTGACCGACGTCGATCAGGTGCAGGCGGCCGTCGACGCAGCCCAGTCGCTCGCGCCGCTGCGGATCGCCATCAATTGCGCCGGTATCGCCACGGCGGGTCGTACGGTGGGCCGGGATGGCCCGCTCGCCCTTGATGGGTTCGAGCGCACGATCCGCATCAACCTGATCGGCACATTCAACGTGATCAGGCTCGCTGCCGCCGCCATGGCAGGCAACGAGCCGGTGGAGGCGCAGTCGCTGCCAGGCGTTCCCGCCACGAGGGAACGCGGTGTGATCGTCAGCACGGCATCCGTCGCCGCTTTCGACGGCCAGATCGGGCAGGCGGCCTATTCTGCGTCGAAAGGCGGAGTGGCGGCGATGACGCTGCCCATCGCGCGCGATCTGTCGAAACTGCTCATCAGGGTGATGACGATCGCCCCCGGCATCATGCAGACGCCGATGATGGCGGGAATGCCCGAAGACGTGCAGCGCTCGCTCGAGGAGCAGATCCCGCACCCGTCCCGCATGGGGACGCCCGGGGAATACGCCGCGCTCGCCCGGCACATCGTCGAGAACCCGTTGCTCAACGGTGAGGTCATCCGGCTCGACGGCGCCATCCGCATGCAGCCCAAGTGACGTTTCGTGTCGCGGGTATCACGGGTTGAGTAGCCGCGAAGCGGCGTATCGAAACCCGGCTCAGCATTGGTGCGGTTTCGATACGCGGCGGTGCGCGCCGCTACTCGCCCAGGGGGCCGGAGTGCGCGTCCAGGAACGAGTACAGCTCGGCGTCGTCGACGCCCGGGAAGACGCCGGTCGGTAGCGGCGAGAGGATGTGCGCGTGCAGCCGCGCGCTCGGCCAGGCCTTGTCCGCCCACGACGCCTCGAGCGAGGCATCCGGAACCCTGCAGCACGACGGGTCTGGGCACGTCGATGTGACGCGCGCCGTGGTCTCGCGCCCCCTGAACCACTTCGCATCCGCGAACGGCACGCCAACAGTGATCGTGAAGCTGCCGTCGTCGCCGCGTCCGGTCTGCGTGGCGCACCAGTAGGTGCCCGCGGGGGTGTCCGTGTACTGGTACAGCTCGGTCGTTCGGTTCGTCTGTGCGAACGAGTCGCGCGCGCTCCACTTCTTGCACACCGGCTGGCCCTCGATGGCCCCTGTGACATCCTTCGGCAGCGGCAGTCCGTCGTTCTCGTACCCCTTGTAGAGCGCGCCGTCCTCGCCCACGCGAAGGAAGTGCATCCTGATTCCGAGGTGCACCGTGATGAGGTTGGTCAGGCGAAGGGATGCCGCCTCGTGCGTCACCCCGAACGCGTCGCGGAAATCCTCTACCGCGAGGTCGCGATCCTTCTTCGCCTCCTGCAGGAACGACACGGCGGCGCTCTGCGGCATGAGGCAGCATGCGGCGAAGTAGTTGATCTCCAGCCGTTGGCGCAGGAACTCGGCGTAGCTGGACGGCTTCTCGTGCCCGAGCAGGCGGTGTGCGAGGGCCTGCAGCGCCATCGAGCGGAGGCCGTGGCCGCCGGGGATGGAGGCAGGAGGCAGATAGATGCGCCCGTTCTCCAGGTCGGTGATGGAGCGGGTGGAGTTGGGCAGGTCGTCGACGTAGACGAGCTGGAAGCCGAGCCGCTTGGCCATCACGCTCACCTCTCGGTGCGTGAGGGCTCCTGAGACGTGACCGGATGCCTTCACCTGCTCCTCCGCGATCCGCTCGATCTCGGGCAGGTAGTTGTCGCGGTCGCGCATCCATTCGCGAAGCTCGGTATTCGCGCGCCTGGCTTCCTCCGGTGTGGCGATGGCCTTGCTCGCCTGCCTGGCGAGCTCTCTGTGCAGGCCGACGAGTGCGGCAAGCGTCTCCGTCGGCGTGCCCTTTGTCGGCCGCACGACGGGTAACCCGAGCGTGGTGTAGAGGGGCGAGTTCTGCGCGCGCCGGAGCTCCAGTTCGTATGCCGTGCGCTCGTCCGGAGGTTCGGCCACGAGAAGGGTCGCCAGGTCGACGCCGATGGCGCTCGCGATGGATTGCAGCACCGTGAGCTTCGGTTCGCGCTTTCCGTTCTCGATCATCGAGAGCTGGCTCTGGGACAGGCCAACGGTCTCGCTCACGCGCTCGAGCGTCAGCCCTGAGCGCGTGCGGAAATGGCGAATCCGGTGACCGATCGTGGCGACGTCTGCGGTGTCGGCATCCATTCGTTCACGGTAGCAAAAGAATCCAGATTCTTTAGCGCGGATGTCTGATCATGAGCGGTCGAAGTGGCGCGAGAGTGAAAAGGACGGCGGCTCGGCAACGAGGCTGGCGTAGCGGACGACTGCATCGAAGAGACGAGGACGAGCGGGTATGACGATCATCCAGAGGCCTAAGAAGGCGCAGGAGACGACGAAGACGCAGAACCCGCAATCTCACGAGCGGCAAGCTGCCCGAGAACCGGCGCAGCCGCGACAAGCGGGGCGACCCTGGAGCCTGGCCCCTCGGACGCAGAACGGTTCGGCCCGGCCGGACCTGGCCGCAGCTGCGCCTGCCGCGACACAGACCAGCCGGGCGGATGACGAGGGCACCGACATCCGCCCGGCTACCTCCTTCGGAGCGCACCGTGCAGAGCTCGAGGGGTCGAGCACGGAATCCCGCACCGAAACAGGAACGAGCGATCCGGATCTGGCGGCATGGGTCGCAGGAATCGCCGAACTCACCCAGCCCGACGAGATCGTCTGGTGCGACGGGTCGCGCGCGGAAGCCGATCGGCTCTTCAAGCTCCAGGTCGCGAGTGGGCAGCTCATCAAGCTCAATCCGGAATGGCGGCCGGGCAGCTACCTCGCCCGTACCGATCCGAGCGACGTGGCTCGGGTGGAGGCGCGCACGTTCATCTGCTCAGAACACGAGCACGACGCCGGCCCGACCAACAACTGGCGAGAGCCCGCAGAGATGCGTCGCGAACTCGACAACGTCTTCGCAGGCAGCATGCGCGGCCGCACCATGTACGTCGTGCCGTTCTCGATGGGACCGCTTGGCGGTGCCATCTCACAGCTCGGCGTGGAGATAACCGACTCCCCATACGTGGTCGTCTCGATGGGCATCATGACGCGAATGGGACGAGGGGCGCTCGACCTGATCGAGGAGGGCCGCCCGTGGGTGCGCACCGTGCACAGCGTGGGGTACCCGCTCGCGGATGCCGACGGCATCCGTCGTTCGGACGTCGCATGGCCGTGCAGCGACACGAAGTACATCGTGCACTTCCCGAACGACCGTGAGGTGTGGTCGTACGGCAGCGGCTACGGCGGCAACGCGCTGCTCGGCAAGAAGTGTTTCGCTCTTCGGATCGCCTCTCAGATGGCTCGCGAGGAGGGCTGGCTCGCCGAGCACATGCTCATCATCAAGGTGACGTCGCCTGCGGGCCGGGCCCACCACATCGCCGCGGCATTCCCCTCGGCATGCGGCAAGACGAATCTCGCGATGCTGCGTTCCCGGTTGCCCGGGTGGAGTGTCGAGACGATCGGCGACGACATCGCGTGGCTCAAGCCGGATGCCGACGGCCGGCTCCGAGCGATCAATCCCGAGCGAGGCTTCTTCGGCGTGGCACCGGGAACGGGGGAGTCGACCAACAGATCGGCGGTGGAGACGCTGTGGGGCAACACGATCTTCACGAACGTGGCACTTCGCGACGACGGCGACGTGTGGTGGGAGGGGCTGACCGACGACCCTCCCAAGCACCTCATCGACTGGCGCGGCGAGGACTGGACGCCGGATGCCGGTCGCCCCGCCGCCCATCCGAACTCGCGTTTCACGGTGCCCGCTGAGCAGTGCCCCACCATCGCTGACGACTGGGAAGACCCGGACGGCGTCCCGATCGACGCGATCGTGTTCGGCGGCCGCCGTGCCACGAACGTGCCGCTCGTACTGCAGGCCAGGGACTGGAAGCACGGGGTGTTCCTCGGCGCCACGATCGCCTCGGAGCGTACGGCCGCCGCAGAGGGGACGATCGGCGAGTTGCGGCGCGACCCGTTCGCCATGCTCCCGTTCTGCGGGTACAACATGGCCGACCACTGGGCGCACTGGCTGAGCATCGGAGAGCAGCTGGGTGCGAACGCTCCCGCCGTGTTCCAGGTGAACTGGTTCCGCAGGGGCACGGACGGTTCGTTCCTGTGGCCTGGGTTCGCCGAGAACATGCGCGTCATCGCATGGATCGTCGGCCGGCTCGAGGGCACCGCGGCCGCCGTGGACGCGAGCCTCGGCAGGGTGCCTGCGCGGGCATCCTTCGACCTCGACGGACTCGAGCTGGAACCGGATGCCTTCGACCAGCTCTTCGAGATCGACCCGCAGGCATGGCTGGCCGAGTGCGACCTGACCGAGCACTTCTTCGGCCGTTTCGGCGGTCGGGTGCCGCCGGCGCTGATGGCCGAACTGGAGTCGCTGCGGTATCGCCTGCGGTACTGACCGGCTCCTGGGTTTCGATACGCGGCCTGCGGCTGCTACTCAACCCGCGGTGGTGGTGGCCTTCGGCCGCTACTCGACCCGCGGTGGCGGTGGCGGTGGGCCAAGCACGTCGTCGAGCACCTGCAGCACGTGACGGTACTCGCGGCCGGTCGCCCTGGTCATCCCGAGCTCGCACGTGCGGTTGAGCGACGCGTGTTCGACGCTGTCGAGAACGGCCACCTCCGCAGCCTCGGGTGCCGTGGCGCTCGCCGTGAACTCGGGATGCAGCATGCCCCGGTCGCCGGCGAAGGCGCAGCATCCCCAGTCGTCGGGAATCGTCACGAGGTTGGCGGCCGCCTCGGCCACACGTACCAGCGACGGGTTCGCGCCGATCCGGGTCGAGGAGCAGGTCGGATGCAGAGTGAGCGACTCGACCTTGCCGTCCGCGTCCGCCTGCGGCAGCACCGGCAGCACGTGCTCGTCCACGAACTGCACGGCATCCATCACCCGGATGCCTCGCGCAGCTGCCGCCTCGAGCATGACCTCGAGGCCCTCGCTGCACGACGACGCGTCGCACACGACCGGCAGCCTGCCGGCATCCGTGGCCTCGAGCAGCGTTGCGACGACGCGGTCGGTCATCGCAGCGTAACCGTCGGTGAGACCCTTCGATTTCCATGGTGTGCCGCAGCACAGCGACGGGATGCCGTCCGGCGTCGCCACCTCGATCCCTGCGCGCTCGCACAGGCGCAGGAACGACTCCGCGACGCCGTCGCCGACCGCGCGGAACATGGTGTTGGTGCAGCTGGGGAAGTAGATCGCCACCGGATGCTCCGCTGCAGCTTTCGCGCGCGGTCTTCCGCCCGCCGGCAGGTCGGGGGAGTACTGCGGAACGGTCTCGGCACCCAGCAGGGTCCGGGCTGCGCGGGTTGCGAGTTCCGGGAGCACGGCAGGAACGCTCTTCGCCACCGACAGGGCGGCGCCTCCCGCCTCGGATGCCGCACCCCAGTGCTTGGCGGCCGAGGACCAGGCTCGCTGCTCGATGGCGTTGCTGCCCTCGGCGCGCAGCCGCCGGACGAGATCGCCTGTGTTGATGAGCACAGGGCACGCCGTCTGGCACATGCCGTCGACCGCGCAGGTCTCGACTCCGTCGTAGCGGTACTCACGCTCGATGTCACGCACGAGGTCCACGTCGCCCGCTGCGCGAGCCTTCTCGAGTTCCCGGCGCATCACGATGCGCTCGCGCGGCGTGATCGTGATGTCCTTGCTCGGGCACACGGGCTCGCAATAGCCGCACTCCACGCAACGATCGACCTCGGGCTCGACCGTTGGCGCCACCTTGAGGTTCTTCAGGTAGCCGTCCGGGTCTTCGGTGAGGAGCACGCCGGGGTTGAGCAGCATTTCCGGGTCGATGAGGCGCTTGAGCCGCCACATCACGTCGTACAGCTCGTCGCCGTACTGCCTGCGCACGAAGGGTGCCATGACGCGGCCGGTTCCGTGCTCGGCCTTGAGCGTGCCGCCCTGCGCGAGCACGAGATCGACCAAGTGCTCGGTGAAGGCCCGATACCGGCTCACCGAGTCGGGTCCGTCGAAGCGTTCGTTCACGAGGAAGTGGATGTTGCCGTCCTTGGCATGCCCGAAGATCACCGAGCCCTCGTACCCGTGCTCTTTGAACAGCGCGGTGAGGCGGGTGCAGGTCTCGTTCAGCCGGTCGACCGGCACCGCGATGTCCTCGAGCAGCGCCGTCGTGCCCGACGGGCGGGCGCCGGCGACCGCGGTGTAGAGGCCCTTCCTGATGTGCCACAGGTCGGCCCGCTCGCCTGCGTCCGTCGACAGCAGAGTCTCCGGGTCGTATGACGCGTCGAGCTGCAGCGCTGCGAACACTCCTGGCGCTTGCGCCAGCCGCTCATCGAGCGCGTCAGCCGTCGGCTCCTGGTACTCCACCAGCAGAGCCGCGTGACCCCCGACGACCAGCCTTCGCAGCGCCGGTGGTGCTTGCGGATCGAGCTGTGCCACGCGCAGAGCCGCAGCGTCCAGCAGCTCGATGGTGGCGAATCCGGCGGCGATCAACTGCTCGAGGGATGCCGTGGCATCCGTCAGCGACGCGAACACGAGTAGGCCGGTGGCCGCATACGGCAGCACGGGGACGGTGCGGAAGGTGGCCTCCGCGACGAACGCGAGCGTGCCTTCCGAACCGATCACGACATGCTCGAGGATGTCGATCGGCTCGTCGTGGTCGAGGAACGAGTTGAGGCCGTACCCCATCGTGTTCTTGATCGAGTGCAGGCGGCGCAGGGTGGCAACCGATTCCGAGTTGCTCCTGATGCGGTCGCGCAGTGCAGTCAGTCCGGCGTCGATGCCGGGCTCCCTTGTTCGCAGGGTGTCGGCGGCATCGCTGGAGGAGGTGTCGATGATGGTTCCGCTCGGCAGCACGAGCACCGCGCTCTCGAGCGTGCGGTAGGTGTTCGCATGGATGCCGCACGACATCCCGCTCGAGTTGTTCGCGACGACGCCGCCGACGGTGCAGGCGATCTCGCTGGCCGGGTCGGGTCCGAGCTTGGTCCCGTGTCTGGCCAGCCGGGTGTTGACCGCTCGCACCGTGGCGCCCGGCTGCGTGCGAACGCGCGCGCCACCGTCCAGCACGTCGATGCGCCGGAAACCCCGCCGGGTGTCGATCACGACGCTGTCGCTGCCGGCCTGCCCGGAGAGGCTCGTTCCTCCCGAGCGGAAGGTGACAGGCACCCCATCGGTCCGGCAGGCCGCGAGGATGCCTGCGACCTGCTGCTCGTCGCTCGCGATGGCGACCGCTCGGGGAAGCAGGCTGTAGTGGGATGCGTCGTGAGCGGCGGTGTAGCGGTCCGTCGCCCGTGTGCCGACGCGAGTCGCGACATCCGTCAGCCTGTCGACGAGTCGGTCGAACGACTCGTCGACATCACCGTGCGATGCCGTGCCGCGTCTTCGCATGCTTCCTCCACGTCAGCCCGAGCTCGTGCCGAGCTCACACCAGCAGCTGGTGCTTCGCCAACTCACGATAGAGCGGTGTGGACTCCACGAGTTGCGAATGCGTGCCGACCCCGACCACCCGGCCTTTGTCGAGCACCACGATCTGGTCGGAGTCGACGACGGTGGAGAGCCGGTGCGCGATGACGATGAGGGTGCGGTTCTCGGCGACCGCGTCGATGGCCTCGCGCATCAACTGCTCGTTGGGGCCGTCGAGGCTCGAGGTCGACTCGTCGAGCAGCAGCACGGGCGGTGCGGCGAGCAGTGCCCTGGCGATGGCGAGTCGCTGGCGCTCGCCGCCTGAGAGCATGACGCCGTCCTCGCCCACGGGCGCGGCCAGGCCGAGCGGGCTGCGCTCGAGCACGTCGGTGAGGTTCACCGCGTGCAGCACGTCGATGCATTGGGCGTCGGTGGCGGTCGGCGTCGCGAGCGTGAGGTTGTCGCGGAGCGAGCCGGCAAGCACGGGCGCATCCTGCTCCACGTAGCCGATCTGGGCTCGCAGGTCTGCACGGTCGAGCGTGCGGATGTCGAGGCCGCCCATTGAGATGACGCCGCTGTCGGGATCGTAGAAGCGCTCGATGAGGGCGAGGATCGTGCTCTTGCCCGCACCCGATGGCCCGACGAGGGCGGTTCGCTTGCCGCGCGGCACCGTGAAGCTGACGCCGTGCAGCACGCCTTCCTCGGCCTCGGCCGTGGCATCGGATGCCGTCAGCCCCGTGACCGAGACCGCCTGCGCCGTCACCGTGCCTGCTCGCTTCTCCGCTTCGGCGACAACGTCGCGCCCCGCGAAAGCCCCGACGGCCTCGGCGGCCGTGGATTCGTCGTCGGGCCCGGTTTCGCGCGCCGTTCTGGCGGCGATCACGGCCTCGGGGTAGGCGAACCGCACGTTCTCGAACGCGATGGCGGGGGCATCGGGGTTCACCGCCGCGTTCGCCGGACCGACCATGACGGCACGCTGATCCGGCGGCAGATCCGACGCGTCTTCGCTGGGCAACTCGATGATCTCCTGAATGCGGCCGAGCGCGCCGAGTGCCGAGTTGACCGACGTAAGCGCGCCGAATGCCTGACCGAGCGGCAGGATCATCATGAACAGGAACAGGATGAAGGCCACCAGATTCGCAACCGTGATCGCGCCGCTGGCCACCCGGAAACCGCCAACGCCGAGCACGACGAGGAAGGACACCTGCATGGCGATGCCGGCAACCGGCACGACGAGAGCCGAGATCTTCGCGACGCTCACGCCCATGCGGTAGGCGCCGGTGGCATCCTCGTCGACGCTCTCGATCTCGCGAGACGTGGCGCCGGCGGCTCGGATGGTGCGCACCGAGCTGATCGCGCGCTCCACTGCAGCAGCAAGATCGCCCACCCGTTCCTGCGCCTTGCGGCTGGCGACCCTGATGCGCCCGGAGAGCAGCACGACGACGACGATCGAGACGGCGATCACGAGAACGGTCAGACCGAGCAGCACTGGGTCGATGACGAGCATGGCGATCAGCGCGCCGATGAAGGTGAGCGCACCGCCGATCGCCTCGACGAGGCCCTGTGTGAGCACTGCGCGCAGCAGCGTCGTGTCGCTGCTCACACGGGAGACGAGGTCGCCGGTGCGGCGGGCGTCGAATTCGCTGATGGGGAGGTTGAGCATGCGTGCGATGAGACGTTTGCGCGAGGAGAGCACGACGCTCTCCCCGGTGCGCTGCAGCAGATAGTGCTGGTACCCGGAGATGAGCCCGGAGACGATGACGAGCGCAACGAGCCCCCACACCAGCAGGCCAAGCGTCTTGCCGCTTTCGACGATGCCGATCACCTGGCTGACGAGCAGCGGCTGGGCGAGGCTCGCGGCGGCACCAAGCACGCTGAGCACGACGACCACTGCCATGGGGCCTTTGTGTTCGAAGACGTAGGGCAGCAGCTGGCCGAAGGTGGCACGAGGCCCTTCGTCCTTCTTCGGGCGGCCGAACGGACGGCGTGCCGGCGCGGTTGAAGTCATGTTTGCTCCGAATCGGGGGTGGCGCCGAAAGGGTATCAACGGCGGCTGCGCATTGCTCTTGACCTCTGGGGGCGCCACTGTCGCACGTCTCGATTACGTTGGAGATCGTGTCTTCGCCGGTGATCGTCGCATCCGACCTCGTCAAGCAGTACGGGGATGTCACGGCCGTGGGCGGCATCTCGTTCGAGGTCGCGCCGGGCGAGTCGTTCGGTCTGCTCGGGCCGAATGGTGCAGGCAAATCGACCACCATGCGCATGATCGGCGCGGTCACGACACGCACGAGCGGCACCTTGGAGATCCTGGGCCTCGACCCCGACAGGTTCGGGCCGGAGATCCGTTCGCAACTGGGCGTTGTTCCGCAGTCAGACAACCTCGACGAGGAGCTCCGGGTGCGCGAGAACCTCATCGTCTACGGCCGCTACTTCGGGCTGCCCACGGCCAAGGTGCGCAGCAAGGCGGACGACCTGCTGGCCTTCGCGCAGCTGCAGGACAAGGCGAAGGCGAAGGTCACCGACCTCTCCGGAGGCATGAAACGGCGGCTCACGATCGCGCGTGGCCTCATGAACGATCCGCGCATCCTGCTGCTCGACGAGCCCACGACCGGGCTCGACCCGCAGGCCAGGCACATTCTGTGGGACCGTCTGTTCCGTCTCAAGGAAGAGGGCACGACGCTCGTGCTCACCACCCACTACATGGATGAGGCCGAGCAGCTCTGCGACCGGCTCATCGTCGTCGACAAGGGCACGATCATGGCGGAGGGCACGCCCGCGTCGCTCATCAGGGAGTATTCGACGCGCGAGGTGCTCGAGCTGCGGTTCGGTGCGGACCGAAATGCCGCGATGGCGGAGCACCTGCACGACGCAGGCGACCGGGTGGAAGCGCTTCCCGACCGGGTGCTCGTGTACACGGCCGACGGTGAGGCCGAGCTGGCGCGTCTGACCGATTCGGGCATCCGTCCGCTGACCTCGCTCGTGCGGCGCTCGAGCCTCGAGGACGTGTTCCTGAGGCTCACGGGAAGAAGCCTGATCGAATGAGCGTGCTCGAAAGCCGCACGGCTGAGCTTCAGCGCGTTGCTGCCAAGCCGCGGCGCTTCGGCGCGTGGTACGTGGCGGAGCACCGGCTGCGCGTCATGCGCTCCTACGTTTCCACGGTGCTCATCGGCGCCGTCGGCACACCGTTGCTGTACCTGTTCGCCATGGGCGTCGGGCTCGGTGCGCTCGTCAGCTCCAACCTCGGCCCGCACGCCGTCGACGGCGTGAGCTATCTGCAGTTCGTCGCACCGGCTCTGCTGTGCACGGCGGGCGTCACCGTGGCGTCCGAGGAGTTCACCTACCCGATCATGCTGGGCTTCAAGTGGAACCCCACCTTCCTCGGTATCAGCTCGTCGCCCATCACGCCCGGGCAGATCATCGACGGCATGGTCATCTCGGTGGTCGCGCGCCTGCTGGGCTCGAGCATCCTTTACTGGCTGTTCATGCAGCTGTTCGGGGCGACTCCGCTGCCGACGGCGTTCCTCGGCGTCTTCATCGCGACGCTCGTCGGGCTCGCATTCGGCGCTCCGATCATGGCCTATGTCGCGACCATCCAGACCGACACGGGCCAGATCGCCATGCTCATGCGGTTCGTGATGCTGCCGCTCACCCTCTTCTCCGGCACGTTCTTCCCGCTGGCCACGATGCCCGTCTACCTGCAGTGGATCGGCTGGCTATCGCCCATCTGGCACGGCACCCAGCTCGCGCGCATCGTCTCGTATGGCGCCCAGGAACCGGTGTGGCTCGTGGCCGTGCACGTGCTCTACCTGATCGCCCTGTTCGTGCCGTTCTGGATGCTCACCAGACGCATCGCGAGAAAGAGGTTGTACTCGTGACGCGAGTGGATCTCGAGACGAGCATGAAGACATCCGGCGGGACCAGGAGCGTCGGATCCCTCTACGCGGGCAACGCACGTTCGGTCGTGTACCGCGGGTGGCTGGCCACCAAGTCGACCAACTGGCTGGTCGTCGTCTCTGGTGTGTTCGAGCCGGTGTTCTACCTGCTGTCTCTCGGCATCGGCCTCGGCGCACTCGTCGGCACGGTCACAGCTGGAGACGGCAGGCAGATCCCATACGCCGCGTTCATCGCACCTGCGCTGCTGGCGACGGCAGCGATGAACGGCGCCGTCTACGACTCCACCTGGAACGTGTTCTTCAAGATTCGCTTCGCACGACTCTACGAAGGGATGCTCGCCACCTCGCTCGGCCCCTTCGACGTCGCGCTCGGCGAGATATGGCTCGCACTCCTGAGGGGCACCGGCTACGCCATCGCGTTCATGATCGTCATGCAGCTGGTCGGACTGAACCTGTCCTGGTGGGCACTGCTGGCGCTGCCCGCCGTGCCGCTCGTCGCGCTCGCGTTCGCGAGCTTCGGTATGGGCGTGACGAGCTACATGAAGTCGTTCCAGCAGATGGACATCATCAACTTCGTCATGCTGCCGCTGTTCCTGCTGTCGGCGACGTTCTACCCGCTGTCGGTGTACCCGCCAGGCGTGCAGGTGATCATCCAGGCGTTACCGCTCTGGCAGAGCGTCGAGCTCGTGCGCTCGCTCACAACGGGCGCGGTGAGCGCTGGCATCCTGTGGCACGTGCTGTACCTCGCCGTCATGGCCGTGCTCGGCATGGTGCTGACCACACGACGGCTTCGCGCACTGTTCCTCGACTGAGCGGCTCAATCGGCTCGGCCGTACAAGTTGCACTTGCACGGCTCTCGCCTCAATCGCCCATATCGCGCTCACGCGCTCACGGGCTCAATCGGCTCGGCCGTACAAGTTGCACTTGCACGGCTCTCGCCTCAATCGCCCATATCGCGCTGCGCGCTCACGGGCTCAATCGGCTCGGCCGTACAAGTTGCACTTGCACGGCTCTCGCCTCAATCGCCCATAGGGTGGAAATATGAACGTGGCGAGCCTGATTTTCAACATCCTGCACGTGGTGGCGGCGGTCTTCATCGTCGGGCCGATGGCGATTCTGCCGATGACGGCGATGCGTGCTCTCCGCTCCGGCGAGGCAGGCCAGGTGCGCACTCTGGCGAAGTCGACCAACATCTTCGGACTGCTGTCACTGGTCGTCGTCATCCTCGGCTTCGGCGCCATGGGGCTCTCCGACCCGAAGTACCACACCACGATCGCCTCAACGTGGATCTGGCTGTCGATCGTGTTCTACGTCGTGGCGCTGGCACTCACCCTCTTCGTGGTCGTGCCCGCCATGCGACGAGCCGCCGACAACCTCGAAGGCGAGAACGCGGTCGAGGCGGAGGACCCGACCGCCGCCGGGGCATCCGCCGCGAAGACCGCAGGCTACGGCATGATCTCAGGCGCGAGCGGCGTCGCGAGCCTGTTGCTGCTCGCCGTCGTCGTGCTGATGGTCTGGAAGCCGTAGGCAGGGGAGGAATCTCCCGCGGAGCAGACAGGGCCGCATCCGGCCCGTGCCCTCTCAGCTGCCCGGCCTGCGCAGTTCCTGCAGCGTCAGGGCGGTCGCGACGGCCGCTCGGGCAGCCTCAGCTCCCTTGTCTTCCTTCGAGCCGGGCAGCCCCGCCCGGTCGAGCCCCTGCTGCTCATCGTCGAGGGTGAGCACGCCGAAACCGACGGCCTTGCCCGCGTCGAGGGCCACGCGAGTGAGCCCGTCGGTCGCCGCCGACGAGACGTACTCGAAGTGCGGGGTTCCGCCGCGGATGATCACACCGAGCGCCACCACCGCATCGGCACCCGCATCCAGTGCCGCCTTGCAGGCGATGGGCAACTCGAAGCTGCCTGGCACGCGCACGACCTTCCAGTCGGCCCCTGACGACTTCAGCTCACGTTCGGCACCCGCGATGAGCCCGTCCGCGATCGTCTCGTGCCACGTGCCGGCGACGACCACCACCTTCAGTCCTTCGGCGTTCAACGTCTCCTGGTCCGGTGCGCCGGCTCCGCTCATCGGGTCGTGCCTTTCTGCTTCGTGGAACGGGGGGTCTCGGATGCTGATTCGTCTCGCGCGGGTGCAGGAGCTGCCACGTGGTGCGCGATCAACTCGTCGTCGGAGGTGGCGGCGGCATCCCGTTCGTACTCGCCATCGGGCAGGCTCGCCTCCGACAGGCCAGCTGGCAGAAGATGGCCGAGGCGGTCGCGCTTCGTGGCAAGGTACTGCTCGTTCAGGGCGCCCAAGCCGACGATGAGCGGCACCCGCTCCTCGACCACGACGCCATGCTCGTTCAACTGCCGCACCTTGTCGGGGTTGTTCGTAAGCAACCGCACGGAGCGCAGACCGAGGTCGGCGAGGATCGCGGATGCCGCACCGTAGTCGCGTGCATCGATCGGCAGCCCGAGCGCGAGGTTCGCATCCAGCGTGTCGAGCCCGTCCTCCTGCAGCCGGTAGGCGCGCAGCTTGTTGATCAGGCCGATGCCTCGACCCTCGTGCCCGCGCAGGTAGACGACCACGCCGCCATCACGCTGGATGGTGTCGAGGGCGGCATCCAGCTGGGGGCCGCACTCGCACTTCAGCGAGCCGAAGGCCTCGCCCGTAAGGCACTCGGAGTGCACGCGCACCAGCGATCCGTTCTCGCCCGGCTCTCCCGCAATGATGGCGACATGGTCGGCACCGGTCATACGGTCACGGTAGGCGCGCATGCGGAACGGGCCGTGTGTGGTCGGCACCGTCGTCTCCACCTCGAAGATCACGCGAGAGCTCTCGGGCACCGACGGCACAGGTCCGAGCGGGGTGTCCCAGTGGAACTCCTGCAGGTAATCGATCAACGCCTCAATCGTGATGACCGGCACGTTCTCACGCTGGCCGAACTCGATGAGCTCCGGCAGCCGCATCATCTCGCCGTCTTCCGAGACGACCTCGGCGATCGCGGCGACGGGCGTCATGCCGGCGAGCTTGAGCAGGTCGACGGCGGCCTCGGTATGTCCGTCGCGTTCGCGGACTCCACCATCCACCGCACGCAAGGGCACGATGTGGCCGGGGCGGTGCAGGCTGCGTGCGGTCGACGACGGGTCGGCCAGCACGCGGAGCGTGTGCGCGCGATCAGCGGCGCTGATCCCGGTGGAAAGCCGGTCGGCGGCGTCCACGGTGATCGTGTAGTTCGTGCCGCGGGAGTCCTCATTGTCCACCACCATCACAGGCAGCTCGAGCTTGTCGGCCAACTCATTCGTGAGGGGAGCGCACACGAAACCCGAGGTGTACCGCACCAACCATGAGATCCACTCCTGCGACGCCGTCTCGGCGGCGAGGATCACATCGCCTTCGTTCTCGCGGCTCTCGTTGTCCGCCACGAGCACCGGTCGGCCGGCGCGCAGCGAATCCAGCGCCTCCTGGATAGTCGCCAGCATCATGCCTCGCTCCTCACATCGGATGCCCTATGCCGTGCGGATGCCTGTTCGACAGCCAGCATGCGCTCGACGTGCCTGGCGAGGATGTCCGTCTCCACGTTCACCCGATCGCCCACCTCGAGGCGTCCCAGCGTCGTGGCCGTGAGCGTCTCGGGAATGAGCGACACCTCGAACCACTGCTGCACGGCATCCGCGTCACTCACCGCCGACACGGTGAGCGACACTCCATCCACCGCGACCGACCCCTTGCGCGTCACGAGCGACGCGATCTCGGGAGAGAGGCTGAAGCGCACCACGCTCCAGGCATCCCCAGGGGTCACCCCGAGCACCGTCGAGATGCTGTCGACGTGCCCCTGCACGATGTGGCCGCCGAGCCGGTCTCCGACGAGCGCCGCACGCTCCAGGTTGACCGCCGTGCCGGGTGCCGCGTCGTCGAGCGTGCTCACAGAGAGCGTCTCGGCCATCACGTCGGCGGTGAACGAGTCCTCCGTCTGATCGACGACGGTGAGGCAGACCCCGCTCACCGCGATCGAGTCGCCGTGTTTCGCGCCTTGCACCGCAAGCGGCCCGCGCACGGTGACGCGCGCTGCGTCGTTGCTCTTCTCGACGGCGATGATCTCGCCGAGCTCTTCGATGATTCCGGTGAACATCCTCATGCTCCTTGCTGAGTCGGTTCGGTCTGAGCCGCTTCTTCGGCTCGTCGTTCGGTGGTGTGACTTTCGGTCGCGCCACGTCCGTCGATGGCGGCAGTCGGCCGTCGGGTTTCTGGGGGTCGCGATCGCATATCTGCCGTTTCCGCTTCCCAAGCGTTGAGGCTGCGCCGTGCCCTGTTGGTGGCCACGACGAGCACGTCGTCACCGAGCTGCTCGACGTGTCGGGTCTGAAGTCTGTGCTGCTGCGCGATGCCGGCTACGCCGATGTCGCCGAGCGCCGTGCGGGCCCCGCCGAGCAGTGTCGGCGCGAGATAGATGTGGAACTCGTCGACGAGTCCCTCGCGCACGAACGAGGCGGCCAGCGTCGGCCCAGCCTCCACATAAGCCCTGCGGACCCCGCGGTCGCGCAGCTCGACGAGCGTGGCGGCGAGGTCGTGTCCGCTGAGCAAGATCGGCGCGTTCGGATGCCTGCGCACCGCGGCATCCTGTGGCACCGGCCGGTCGCCGAGCACGACAGGCACAGGCTGTCGCACCATCAGCTCTCCTGCGTCGGCTCGCGCGGTCAGGCTGGGGTCGTCTGCCAGCACGGTGCCTGTCCCGACGATGATGGCGTCAGATGCTCCACGCTGCTCGTGCACGTGCTGCCGCGCCGCGGTACCCGTGATCCACCTGCTGCTGCCGTCGGCAGCCGCGACCCGGCCGTCGAGGCTGCTCGCCCACTTCAGCGTGACGTAGGGGCGGCCCAGGCGCGCGGCCGTGAGCCAGTCCTGCAGGAGCCGCGTCGCGGCATCCGCTTCGACTCCGGAGATCACCTCGACGCCGGCCAGGCGAAGGCGGTCGGCCCCGCCGTGCGATGCCTGGCCGGGGTCGTCGACTGCGTAGACGACGCGTGAGACGCCGGCCGCGATCAGTGCCTCGCTGCAGGGGCCGGTGCGTCCGGTGTGGTTGCACGGTTCGAGCGAGACGACGGCGGTCGCGCCTGATGCCTGACCGGGCACGAGCTTCGACAGCGCATCGACTTCGGCATGGGCAGTGCCGGCTCCGCGGTGCCAGCCCTCGGCGAGGACATCGCCGTCGGGGGAGAGGATGACACACCCCACTCGCGGATTCACGCCGTGTTCCGGTCCGAGCGCAGCGAGTTCGAGCGCACGCCGCATGGGCGCTTCGAACCCTGTCTCGATCATCCCGGTCTCCGTCGGTCCCACCCGATCCGTTCGGACCGGGCCATCTTCCTCGACCGGTTCTGCAACCGGTCCGGACGGACTCCGGGGCTTGTCGGCATCGCCGACGGCACGGATGCTTGACACAACCGTGCGAGTGCTGCCTCCCATCCGGACTCTGCCGCGCCAGCCGAAGCTGAGCGCGCCATCACCGTCGGTGCCGGAATTCCACCGGCTCAACCTCGCCACGCGCCCCTGCTTCATCAGCAGTTGCACATTGCTCGGCTCGCGGACTTTCACCGCCGGTTCGGACTCTCACCGACCCCGGAGCACTACGTACACCCTACCCAACGTGCACGCGCCGTTCGTATTCCCGCGTCACCCAGTGACTGCCCGAGTGCCCCTGACCCGCTCGGCGTGGTCGCCTCTCCGCCGCTCAGCCGACGAGCTGCGGCAACTGCCCCAGCGACGTGATCCTGGAGATGTTCAGAGCATCGGCCGTCGACCGTTCGTCGTCGCACACCGTGTCGCCGTACCGGTCAAGCCACACGCCCGTGAGTCCGGCGCGAGTCGCGCCCACGGCATCCGTCAGAAGCCGGTCGCCGACGTACACCGCCCGCTTCGGCTGCACGCGCAGCCGCTCGCAGGCGATCCGGAAGATGCGAGCATCCGGCTTCGTCACTCCGACCTCCCCGGAGGCGACGACCAGGTCGAACCGGTCGCGCACCCCGATGGCGTCCAGCTTGCGCAGCTGCCTGTCGAGCTCGCCGTTCGTTATCACCCCGAACCGCACGTCCGGAATGCGGCGTTCCAACTCGTCCAGGCTGGGCAGCACGTCGTCGTACAGACGCCAGGACGCTTCGTACCGTTCGAAGTAGGCGCGGAACCACGGCTCGCGTTCCTCCACGGCGAGCGCCACGCCGTGCCTGACCGCGAAGTCCCGCGCCCGTTCTCGTCGCTGCTCGTCGTAACCGATCTCGCCGCCGAGATACCGGTGGTAGTGCTGCTCCTCAAGCGCTCGCCAGTACGCGACCTCGGCGTCGGCGTTCGACGGGTCATACGGATGCCCGAGCGCACGCAGGTGCCCGAGCAGCGCCTCCCCGACGGCTTCGCGATGCGCCATGAGCGTGTCGTCCAGGTCGAAGAGCACGGCCCTGGCTTCATCCGACGGTTCGCGCCCTTCCATCGGGCCCGGCTGCGAGCCGTCTGAAGGCACGCCCTCTTCGGCCATGCCGCGCTCGGACCGCCCCATGCCTACAACCGCACGCGCCGCAGCAGGCCGACCCGCTCGTACGCCTTCTCCAGCGTCGCTTCGGCGACCTCGGATGCCCTGTCAGCGTTCGCCGCCAACTGTCGATCCAGCTCGGCTGGGTCGCTGAGCAGCTCGAGCGCACGCGCTCGCACCGGCTCGAACTCCGCGATCACGACGTCGGCGAGGCCCTTCTTGAGGTCGCCGTATCCGCGGCCCTCGTACTCGTCGACGATCGCCTCGATGCTCTGACCGCTGAGCGCCGCGTAGACCACGAGTAGGTTCGAGACGCCCGGCTTCTCCTCACGGTCGAAGCGCACGACGGAATCCGTGTCGGTCACCGCGCGCATGATCTTCTTGCGCGTCACGCTGGGCTCGTCAAGGAGCAGGACGAGACCGGCGACCGACTCCGCAGACTTCGACATCTTCGATGTCGGGTTCTGCAGGTCATAGATGCGGGCGCTCTCCTTCTGGATGATCGCCTTCGGCACCACGAACGTCTCGCCGAACCGCGAGTTGAATCGCTCCGCCAGGTCGCGCGTCAGCTCCACGTGCTGCCGTTGGTCGTCGCCGACCGGAACGTCGACGGCGCCGTATAGCAGGATGTCCGCCGCCATCAGCATCGGGTAGGTGAACAGGCCGACGCTCGTGGTCTCGGCGCCGTAGCGTGACGACTTGTCTTTGAACTGCGTCATGCGGCTGGCCTCGCCGAAGCCGGTGATCGTGTTCAGCACCCATGCGAGCTCGGCGTGCGCGGGAACGTGCGACTGCACGAACAGCGTCGAGGCGGTGGGGTCGATGCCGGCGGCGATGTACTGCGCGGCAAGGCCGCGCGTCTGGGCGGCGAGCTCTTTCGGATTCTGCGCGACGGTGATCGCGTGCAGGTCGACGATGCAGAAGAACGCGTCGTGCGTGTTCTGCAGTTCTCGCCACTGCAGCAGCGCGCCGATGTAGTTGCCGAGGTGCAACGAGTCGCTCGACGGCTGGATGCCGGAGAAGAGGCGTGGCTTGCTCATGGAGATCTCTCTGATGCCGATGGAAGAAGGGGAGTGGTGTGAAGGTCAGAGCGAGTAGTCGACGACGACCGGGGTGTGATCCGACCATCGCTCGGCGTACGAGGGCGCCCGGTCGACGTGATAGTCGACGACCTTCTCGGCCAGCTTCTGCGTCGCGAGCTGGTAGTCGATGCGCCAGCCGGTGTCGTTGTCGAACGCCTTGCCGCGCCAGCTCCACCACGTGTATGGCCCGTCGACCTCGCCGGCCGCCTTGCGACCGACGTCCACCCAGCCGTATCCGGCGCCGTCGTTGTAGCCCTCGTCGTTCTCGGCCCCCAGGATCTTGTCCAGGTAGACGCGCTCCTCTGGCAGGAAGCCTGCGCGCTTCACGTTGCCCTTCCAGTTCTTGATGTCGAGCGTGCGGTGACCGATGTTCAGGTCGCCCATCACCGTCGCGAGCTCGTTGTGCTGAGGCAGAGCCTTCATGCGGGCATCCATGGCGTCGAGGAATCGGTACTTGTACACCTGCTTCTCGGTGTCGGCCTCACCCGACGGCACGTACGCGCTCACCACCGTGACGATGCTGCCGTCGACCTCGTAGTCGGCTTCGAGCCACCTGCCCGCCGTGTCGAAGTCGGCGTCGCCGAGCTCGACGCGGTGAATGGATGCCTTCCCTCGGCTCGCAAGCGCGACCCCGGCCCGGCCCTTCGCCGTCGCCGCGTCGTGCAGCACGTCCCACTCGTCGCCGAGCAGCGCGGTCAGGTCGTCGGTGGTCGCCCGCACCTCCTGAAGCGCGAGGATGTCCACCCCTCGGCCGTCGAGCCACGTGCCCATTCCGCGACGGAACGCCGCCCTCACTCCGTTGACGTTGACCGTAGCGATGCGCAGCGTTCGGCGGGATGAGGGCATGCAACAAGGTTAGCGGCGGCGGCTGACACGCTCGGTCGAGCCGGGTGGCCGCGGGGTGGCGATGGCGGCCCACCAACCGCGCTTGCCAGGCGCGGCGGGTTCAGGTTCGCTCGCGATCCTCTCCAGCTCCCGGCGGGCATCCCGTACCTCGCGATTCGCGAACCACTTGGCGAGCCCGTGCGCTGCGGCCGCCTTGCGTTCGGCGTCGTCGAGCGAGGCCCGGGCGACGAGCAGCCGCGCCGATCGTTCGGCGCGCGCACTCTCGTATGCGAGCTGCTCGGGAGTGCGCCTTCGTGGTTCTATTCCGCGTTCCGACATGCCGACGGCGATCCAGGCCGCGGCGAGGAGGATGGCGCGGCAGATCAGGTTGAACCACAGCAACAGTCCGGCGAAGACGGCGAATGTGGCCAGCAGAGGATTGCGTGAGGCGCCGCCGATGAGCAGGCCGCTGAGCGCGCTCAGGCCGCTCAGCGTGACCGCGCCGAGCAGAGTGCCGAGCACGAGGGATCGCCAAGGGATGACGACGCGCGAGAGCACGCGGAACATGGCGGCGAGCACGACGAAGTTCAGGGCGATCGAGATCGCGAATCCGATGACGCTCGCGGTGAAGGTCGACAAGAACGAGTTGTCGATGCCCATGAGGTCGAGCACGGAGCGCACCGCTTCGGTGGTGATGAGCGACACCGAAGCCGAGACGATGAGCACGGCGCCGAACACGATGGCGAGTCCAAGGTCCGTGATCTTCTGCAGCGCGTAGTTGCGCTCGTCTCGCGGCAGATCGAACATGGCTCGCACGGCCTGACGTGTGTAATACAGCCAGGCGAGGGCGGTCCAGAGCAGGCCCACCAGGGCTATGACGCTCGACCAGCCATATCCGGCCCCAAGAGATCGAAGAGTGGACTCGCTGATCACACCGGGCTCGCCGTCGACGCCGATGAGCATGGGCACCGCGTCGTTGACGATTCGGATGAGGGAGCGGAACAGCGCCGGATTCGCCGTCAGCCAGACGCCGGTGATCGAGAAGCCGACCCATAGTGCGGCGAAGACGGCGAACAGGGACTGGTACGACATGCCCGCGGTGCGGAGATTGCCGTCGTTGTGCGAGAACTGCACCCACACCCGGTACGGCTTGAGCGAGGCGACCCAGCGCCACCACCTGTTCACCCGGCGAGCCGGGCCGACGAGGCGATCGCGCAGCGGGTCTGCGAACTCCTCGAGTCGCTCGGTCAGTTCTTCGCGCTCGTGCTCCGCTTGTGCCTCGAGCTGCTTGATCCGGCTCGCACGCTGGGCGACGGATGACCGCGCGCCCGCCTCCCCTTCGTGGTCCGCGGGCGAGGCATCCACCGACTTCGCGTTTCGCCGTGCCACGGCATCACACTAAGCCGTGTTGCGATACCGCCGCTTGTACGCACCTCCGGCGCGGATTCCGGGCCACGCGCCGAGCGGCATAGGCTGGGGGCCGTGTCGATCCAGATCACGGGCATCGGCGTTGGCCACGGAGTCGCCGTCGGACCCGCGTTGCGCATGCCTGACCCGATCGGCGAACCCGAAGACGTCGAGTCGCGCGCCGAGGCATCCGATGAATACCGTCGCGTGCAGACCTCGCTGTCCGATGTGACCGGTGAGCTCGTCGAACTCGGTCGCAGGGCCGGCGGCGATGCCGAGGAGATCCTCGAGGCGCAGTCCCTGATGGCACAGGACCCCGCGGTCGTCGACGACATTCGCAGGCGCATCGGCGACGGCAAGACGGCCGAGCGAGCCGTGTTCGAGGCTTACGAGGAGTACGCGAAGGTTCTCGAGGGCCTCGGCGAGAACCCCGCGGCGCGCGGCGCCGACGTGCGCGACGTTGCACGACGAGTGATCGCCAGGCTGCGCGGTGTCGCGCTGCCGACCGTGCCGAAGTCCGACGCGCCGTTCGTACTGGTCGCACACGACCTCGCTCCCGCAGACACCGCGACGCTCGACCTCGGCAAGGTGCTCGGGGTGGTCACGCGCGACGGGAGCAACTCGTCGCACACCGCCATCCTCGCGCGCACCAAGAACCTCGTCGCTGTCGTGGGCGCGGCAGGCAGCGACGTCATCGTCAACGGCCAGACGGTCATCGTCGACGCAGAGCACGGTCAGGTGGTGATCAATCCGGATAGCGCAGCGATCGATGCCGCCGCAGAACGTGGCGGTACGGTCGTGACACCACGTCCGCTGACTCCGGGAGCTCTGGCGGACGGCATGCCGGTCCCGCTGCTTGCCAACGTGGGATCCCCCGAGGAGGCCGCTCCCGCCGTCGCTCTGGGTGCAGAGGGCGTCGGGCTGTTCCGAACCGAGTTCCTCTACCTGGATGCCCGCAAAGCGCCGCCCGTAGACCTCCAGCGCTCCCGTTACCGCGACCTCATGGCCGCGTTCACCGGTCGCAAGGTCGTTGTTCGCGTACTGGATGCCGGAGGAGACAAGCAACTCGCCTTCCTCGGGCAGTCGCAGGAGGAGAACCCGGCGCTCGGGCGCCGCGGCATCCGCGCGCTACGCGAGAACGAGCACGTGCTGCGCGACCAGCTGACGGCGCTCGCCGCGGCCCAGCGCGACACGGGAGCCGACCTCTGGGTGATGGCGCCGATGGTCGCCGACGTCGCCGAGACCATCTACTTCATCGAACTGGCCCGATCGCTCGAACTCTCGACCGTGGGCGTGACGGTCGAGGTGCCGTCCGCCGCGGTGCTCGCCGACCAGATCGCGCCGCTGTGCGACTTCGTCAGCGTCGGCACGAACGATCTCACCCAGTACACGATGGCCGCCGACCGCATGCTCGGATCCGTCGCCCGCTACCAGGACCCGTGGCATCCGGCAGTGCTCCGCCTCATCAAACTGATCGGCGATGCAGGCCACGCGTCGAAGACACCGGTCGGCGTGTGCGGCGAGGCCGCATCCGATCCGCTGCTGGCCGTCGTGCTCGTCGGCCTCGGAGCCCAGGACCTCTCCATGTCGCCAGGAGCGCTCGCCGACGTGCGGGCCACCCTGGCGAAGGTCACCCTCAAACAGGCACGTGAACTGGCGGCGCGCACCGTCGTACAGACCAGCGCAGCGGATGCCCGTGCCCTCGTCGCCGAGGCGCTCACCAGCGTCGACTGACCCGGTCACCGATCATCGGCCATCTACCGCCGATTGCAGGGGCGGGTTGCTACCGCCGGTTGAGTAACCCGCGAAGCGGGCGTATCGAAACCAACCCCCAGAACCCGAGCTCCCACGGCCTCACCTCAATCGCCCATATCGCGGCTGCGCCGCTCACGGGCTCAATCGGTTCGGCCACCTCAATCGCCCATATCGTTGCATCGCAACTCACGGACTCAATCGGTTCGGTCATGCGAGCTAGCTCGCAGACCAAACCTCAATCGCCCATATCGCGGCTGCGCCGCTCACGGGCTCAATCGGTTCGGCCGTGTGAGCAAGCTCCCACGGCCTCACCTCAATCGCCCATATCGCGGCTGCGCCGCTCACGGGCTCAATCGGTTCGGCCGTGTGAGCAAGCTCCCACGGCCTCACCTCAATCGCCCATAGTCTGGGGGGATGGACGCCACGCAACTTCCCCTCGACTCCACGTCGGCTGACGCCCTCGCCGCGCAGGGCCTGCGGCTCGGACTCGTCGATGGTTCGAACCGCGACGAGGTCGCAGCGTGGGACGAGGCCGACTTCCGCGGTTTCCACGACCGCACCCCGGAGCCCGAGACGGTCGACGAGCACGTGCGGTACACCGCACAGCGTCGCACCGTAGGGGTTTGGGACGACGGCATTCCGGAACCGTCCGTCCCCGTGGCGACCACCGCAACCTGGGTCGGCGAGCTCACGGTTCCCGGGGGCACGCTGCCCTCGTGGGCGATCAGCTCGGTGACCGTAGCGCCGACGCACCGCAGGAGAGGCATCGCGCGAGCGCTTCTCGAGGGCGAGTTGCGCGCAGCGGCGGCTGCCGGAGTGCCGATGGCCTCGCTGACGGTGTCGGAGGCGACCATCTACGAGCGATACGGCTTCGGCCCGGCAACCCAGACCGCAGATCTCGTCATCGACACGAAGCGCGCCGGGTGGCGAGCCGCGTCGAGTTCCGGCGCCGCAGCCGGTGCCCAGGGAAGACTCGGGTTCGTCTCACTCCAGACGCTCGCCGACACGTGCCGCGACGTCTTCGAGCGGGCTCGCTTGCAGACGCCGGGCGACTTCACGGTCGACGACTTCATCTGGGGAAAGCTGGCGGGCACCATCGGTGACCGTGACAAGAAGAGCGCATCGCTACGTGCCGTGCGCTACGACGACGCAGACGGAACGCCGCAGGGATTCGTCATTTACTCCCTCAAACCGGAGCCGAGCGACTTCTCGAAGCACACCGTCGACATCCGCTTCTTCCGCTCCGCGACCGACGAGGCGTACGCCGCGCTGTGGCGTTACCTCATCGAACTCGACCTCGTCGCCACCGTGAAGAGCGAGGTGGCGGCGCCCGACGAGCCGGTGCTCTGGCTCATCCGGGACCAACGGGCCGCGACCGTTGTGCTGCACGACCACCACTGGCTGCGCATCCTCGACGTGAAGGCGGTGCTGGAGGCTCGCCGCTACAACGTGCCTGGCTCGCTCAGCATCGCCGTCGACGACCGCTTGGGATTCGCGGCGGGAACGTATCTGCTCGAGGTCGCGGCCGACGGCAGCAGCCGGGTCACGCGCACGGATGCCCCAGCCGACCTTCGCCTGGACGTCGCGACCCTCTCCGCCCTCTACCTCGGTGCGTGGCGCACGTCGGCCCTCGCCCACGCCGGACGAGTCGCCGAGCTCACGCCTGGGGCACTGGATCGCTTCGACACGACCTTCCGCTCGAACGAGGCTCCGTACCTGAGCTTCTGGTACTGAGCCGCCCTGCCGGCGAGCCGACGAGCGAGTCCTTGCCGCCTAGGGGCGACCGCGCATGATCGCCTGCTTCACCTCTGCGATCGCCTGCGTCACCTGGATGCCACGGGGGCAGGCATCCGAGCAGTTGAACGTGGTGCGGCAGCGCCACACACCCTCTTTGTCGTTGAGGATGTCAAGGCGCACCTGGGCTGCATCGTCGCGAGAATCGAAGATGAACCTGTGGGCGTTCACGATGGCCGCCGGTCCGAAGTACTGACCGTCGGTCCAGAACACGGGGCACGACGACGTGCACGCGGCGCACAGGATGCACTTGGTCGTGTCGTCGAAGCGCGCCCTGTCTGCGACGGACTGGATGCGCTCCTTGCCCTCAGGCGGTGCCGAGCTGGCCTGCAGGAACGGCTGAACCTCACGGTAGGAGGCGAAGAACGGATCCATGTCGACGACGAGGTCCTTCTCCAGCGGCAGACCCTTGATGGCCTCGACGTAGATGGGCTTCTGCACGTCGAGATCCTTGATCAGGGTCTTGCATGCCAGGCGATTGCGGCCGTTGATGCGCATGGCATCCGAGCCGCACACGCCGTGTGCGCACGAACGGCGGAACGTGAGCGAACCGTCCTGCTCCCACTTGATCTTGTGCAGAGCATCCAGGATGCGGTCCGTCGGGTATACCTCGACGTCGAAGTCCTCCCAGTGCGGCTCGCTGTCCACATCCGGGTCGAAGCGCCGAATGATCAGCGTGACGATGAACGACTTGATCGGCTCGGGCGCCTCGGATGCCTGGTCCTGCTCTGGCGCGTCTGTCGCGACGGCGGTGGACATCAGTACTTCCTCTCCATCGGCTGGTAGCGGGTGACCACGACGGGTTTCCAGTCGAGCTTGATGTGGTCTGCCGGGTTCGACGAGTGCGGGTCGCCGGTGAGGTAGGCCATGGTGTGCTTCATGTAGTTCTCGTCGTCGCGCTTCGGGTAGTCGTCGCGCATGTGGCCGCCGCGGCTCTCCTTGCGGTTGCGAGCAGAGAACACGACCACCTCGGCGAGGTCGAGCAGGAATCCGAGTTCGACGGCCTCGAGCAGATCGGTGTTGAACCGCTTGCCCTTGTCCTGCACCTGCACGTTCCGATAGCGCTCCCGCAGCCCGTGGATCGTCTCGGTCACGGCTGCGAGCGTCTCATCCGTGCGGAACACCTGGGCGTTGCGGTCCATCTCGTCTTGGAGCTCCTTGCGGATGGCCGCGATCCGCTCGGTGCCGCTCGAGTTCCGCAGGTTCTCGAGCATGCCTCGAACGCCCGCCGCTGCATCATCCGGCAGCGGCACGAAGTCGGCCGTCTTCACGTACTCGACCGCATTGCGGCCGCTGCGCTTGCCGAACACGTTGATGTCGAGCAGCGAGTTCGTGCCTAGGCGGTTGGATCCGTGCACCGAGACGCATGCGCACTCGCCCGCCGCGTACAGGCCCGGCACGACCGTGTCGTTGTCGATGAGCACCTCTGCGTCGGTGTTCGTCGGGATGCCGCCCATCGCGTAGTGCGCCGTCGGCATCACCGGAACCGGCTCGACGACCGGGTCGACGCCGAGGTAGGTGCGGGCGAACTCGGTGATATCCGGCAGCTTGGTCTCGAGCACCTCGGCGCCGAGGTGCGTGCAGTCCAGCAGCACGTAGTCCTTGTTCGGACCAGCGCCCCTGCCGTCGAGCACCTCCTGCACCATGCTCCGAGCCACGATGTCGCGCGGTGCGAGGTCTTTGATGGTCGGGGCGTAACGCTCCATGAAGCGCTCACCTGAACCGTTGCGCAGAATGGCTCCCTCGCCGCGCGCGCCCTCCGTCAGCAGGATGCCCAGGCCCGCGAGCCCGGTCGGGTGGAACTGGAAGAATTCCATGTCCTCGAGCGGCAGGCCCTTGCGCCAGATGATGCCGACCCCGTCACCCGTGAGCGTGTGGGCATTGGATGTCGTCTTGTAGATCTTGCCGAAACCACCGGTCGCGAAGATCACGGCCTTGGACTGGAACACGTGCAACTCGCCGGTGGCGAGCTCGTAGGCGACGACACCCGCTGGCCGGCGCTGGCCGTCCACCTCGGTCATGACCAGGTCGAGCACGTAGAACTCGTTGAAGAAGTTGATGCCGAGCTTGACGCAGTTCTGGAACAGCGTCTGCAGGATCATGTGCCCCGTGCGGTCCGCCGCGTAGCACGCACGGCGCACGGCCGCCTTGCCGTGATCGCGGGTGTGGCCGCCGAACCGGCGCTGGTCGATCTTGCCCTCTGGGGTGCGGTTGAACGGCAGACCCATGTTCTCGAGGTCGATGACCGCGTCGATCGCCTCTTTCGCGAGGATCTCGGCGGCATCCTGATCGACGAGGTAGTCACCGCCCTTGACGGTGTCGTAGGTGTGCCACTCCCAGTTGTCCTCCTCCACGTTCGACAGCGCCGCGGCCATGCCGCCCTGCGCCGCGCCCGTGTGCGACCTGGTGGGGTAGAGCTTGGAGATGACGGCGGTCTTCGCGTGCGGTCCGGCCTCGATGGCGGCGCGCATGCCTCCGCCCCCTGCGCCGACGATGACGATGTCGAACTGGTGGTAATGCACGCCGTCGATCACGGCTCCGTCTGCGATCTGTTCAGTCACGTGGGGGTTCCGTAGCTTTCGGTTCTCGTCGTAGCGCCGTCGTGGCTTACTTGGTGATGGTCGAGCAGAAGTCGGGCAGCAGGTGCGCTGGTGCTCCGCTGGGGCACGGGTCGAAGAACGTGACCGTGTAGGTGCCGAGCAGGATCAGCACGACGACGGCCAGCAGGATCAGCACCTTGAGCGTGCGGTTCACCGCCCTGCCTCTGGCGTAGTCGTTCACGATGGTGCGCATGCCGTTGCCGCCGTGGATGAGCGCCAGCCACAGCATCAGGCCGTCCCAGACGCGCCAGAACGGGTCTGCCCATTTGCCTGCGACGAACCCGAAGTCGACGGCCTTGATGCCTTGGCCCAGCACGAGGTTGACGATGAGGTGACCGAAGATCAGCACGACGAGCAGCACGCCAGAGGCGCGCATGTAGACCCATCCCCACTTCTCCCAGTTCACGCCCTTAGAACGAGGCGGGCGTGCGGGCGTGCGGGGGGCCTCGATGGTGGTCACGACGCTGCTCCCTCTGAGAAGACGTTGTGCAGGTGAACGGGAGCGAACCCGAGCATGAGCACGACCCACAGCACGATCACGGTCCAGAACATGACCTTCTGATACTTGGCGCCCTTGCTCCAGAAGTCGATCAGGATGATGCGGATGCCGTTCAGCGCGTGGAACGCGATGGCCGCGACGAGGGCCGTCTCACCGAGGCCCATGATGGGGTTCTTGTACGTGCCGATGACCGCGTTGTAGGCCTGCGGGCTGATGCCGAGCACGACCGAGTCGAGGATGTGCACGAGCAGGAAGAAGAAGATCGCCACGCCGGTGATGCGGTGAAGCACCCACGACCACATGCCTTCCCGACCCCGGTACAGCGTTCCCCCGGGCCGATTCCTCGTCGGCTCGAGAGTGTCTGCCGTTTCTGCTGGCACGGACGACCCTCCCTGATAGGTACCTTGCGCGAGCGCCTCACGCGGCGCGACGGCACGCGGAATCAGCGCTGAATCAGTCTACGTCCCGGCCCGAGGGCTCGCTTTCAACGACAGCCTAACTGTCTCGACGTCGAGACAAATTCGCCACCCCTGAATTCCTCGCGTGTTCGGCCGGAAAACAGCCGACCTGTCGGGTCCGACGACGTATTCCTTCCGGCGGACCGTCCGCTTTCCGGCTGACCGTGCGCTCCAGCGCCCTGCCCAAGAACGCGACGATGGTGCACCCTTGAGGCATGAGTACAGCGGATGTCTCCATCGGCGTCGCCGGAACGCTCGGCGCCGACTCGATCGCCCGTCTCGCCTCCGTCGTCGAGCGATGTGGTTTCCGCTCGCTGTGGGTGAACGACACGCCTGGCGGGGACTCACTCGCTGCGCTTGCAGCAGCGGCGGATGCCACGCACGACCTCGTGCTGGCGACCGGCGTCGTTCCCGTGGATCGCAGGCATCCGGACGAGATCGTGAATGCTGTGCAACGTGGAGGCATCCCGGAGCATCGGCTGGTGCTCGGCATCGGGGCGGGCGCGACGCGCAAGGGCGCGCTCTCGCTGGTCTCGGATGCCGTCGACGAGCTGCACGAGGGGAGCGCTGCCCGTGTGCTCGTCGGCGCGCTCGGCCCGAAGATGCGGAGCCTCGCGGCGCGGCAGGCCGATGGGCCGCTGCTGAGTTGGCTCACGCCAGGCGTCGCGCGCGAACAGGCGGCCGAGGCGCACGCGCTGGCATCCGAGACGCACGTCGCGCTCTACGTCCGCACCGCACTCGACCACGAGGCCGACGCCCGGCTGGCCGAGGAGACCAGGCGCTACGCCGGTGCTCCCGCCTACGCGGCGAACTTCGAGAGACTGGGCATCCGTGCGGAGCAGACCGTGATGGACGCAACGACATTCCCGGACCGCATTCACCAGTACCGCGACGCGGTCGACGAGATCGTTCTGCGCGTCATGGTGCCGAGCGACTCGGTGGACGATCACATCCGCTTCGTCGAGACTGCCGCCGAACTGCTTGCCGCGGCCGATGGTCGCTGAGCGGATCGTCTAGAGCCAGCCCCGTCGCTTGAACACCACGTAGAGGATGACGCTCGTGAGCGCCATGAGCCCGACCGCCATCGGGTAGCCGTACTCCCAATGCAGTTCCGGCATGACCTTGAAGTTCATGCCGTAGATGCCCGCGATGAGCGTCGGCCCGAACAGGATCGCCGCCCACGACGAGATCTTCTTCACCTCTTCGCCCTGGCGGTTCGCGCTCTCCGAGAGGTCGGTCATGCGTGCGTTCTGCCGCTCGCTGACCAGCGTGGCGTTCACCGTGAGGATGTCGCGGAGCATCCTCTTGAAGTCGTCGACGCGCTCGTTCACCTGGGTGAGGTGGTCGGCGACGTCGCGCAGATTGCGCTGCAGCTCCTGCGTGACGCCGTACTTCTCGCTGCCGAGTTCGAGCGCCTCCATGACGGCCGCGAGCGGATGCGTCGCCCTCTGAAAGTCGATCACCTCGGTCGAAAGCTCGTAGATGCGACGTGACACGTTTGCCTCACCGGCGAACACCTGCGTCTCGATCTCGTCGATGTCGTTGGCGAGGCCGGCGACGACGGGAGCGTAGCCGTCGACGATGGCGTCGACGATCGCGTAGAGGATGCTCTGCGTCCCTAGGGCGAGCAGCTCCGGGTCGTGCTCCATGCGATGCCGCACCTGAGACAGATCCGGCGACTCGCTGTGCCGCACCGTGATCACGAAGTTCGGCCCGACGAACACGTGAACTTCACCGAACGACACCTCTTCGGGAACGTCGAGGTAGTTCGCGGCACGCAGCACCACGAACAGCACATCGTCGTAGCGCTCCAGCTTGGGTCGCTGATGCGCCGAGATGGCGTCTTCGACGGCGAGCTCATGCAGGTCGAACTCGTGCGCCAACGAGTGCAGCTCCGTCTCGCTCGGCCGGTAGAGACCGATCCAGGCCACACCGCCCGGCGTCTCGTGCAGCGCGCGGTAGGTGTCGGCCAGCGAGGTGGGGGAGGAGATACGCCGTCCGTCCGCGTAGATGGCTGCGTCGACGATCGTGCTTCGGGTTCGCTGGGCAGGCTGCTCCACAGGCCCAGGCGAAGGCTGCGACGCAACGGGCCGTGTTCGCGCTCGGAACGGGATGGGGATGACACGTCGCCTGCGTTCGGCCATGGTTCGCCTCCTTCGGCTGCAACTGGGTCAAAGCCTGGGCGACGGCGCCGCCCCGTGACACCCTAAGCCTGCGTGGGCGATGCCGACCCTTTTTGCGCTGCCGCAGGCTCGCGGGCTCAGTAGTCAAGAGCACGTTGAAGGCGCGCGCCGGATGCCGCCCTGTGCGCGATCGCTGCCTCGTAGTGGGTGAGCAGTTCGTCGCACAGTTCGGCCCACGACGAGTGGAGCACCGCTCGCCGGCCCGCCTCGCCCATCCGCCTGCGCAGAGCGCCGTCGTCGACGAGACCCTGCACGGCGTCGCGCAGCTCCGCGTCGTTCGTGACGAGATACCCGTCTACTCCCGGCTGCACGAGGTCGATGGGGCCGCCCGCGTTCGGTGCGACCACGGGGATGCCCGTGGCATGCGCCTCCTGCACGGTCTGCCCGAACGTCTCCTCGGTACCCGTGTGCACGAAGACGTCCATGGCGGCGTATGCTGCACCGAGGTCGTCGCCGCCGCGTCTTCCCAACCAGGCGACGGGCATCCGCTTCAACGCCCTGCGTACGGTGACCTCGCTCGGCCCATCGCCCACGATCGCCACCCTGATGCCGTCCATGCCGCGCAATGCCGCCAGCCGCTCGACCTGTTTCTCAGGGGCGAGGCGACCGACGTACCCGACCACGACCTCACCGTCGGGAGAGAGCAGCTCGCGCAGTGCTGCGGCGTCGGCGCGGCGGCGGTTGTTGGGGTGGTACCGCACGAGGTCGACCCCGCGGCCCCAGAGCCGCACCCGCACGATGCCGGCCCGGTCGAGGTCGCGAGCGGATGCCGTCGACGGCGCGAGCGTGAGATCGGCGCCGTTGTGCACCCACCGCACCCACCGCCAGGCGAGGCTCGTGGTGAGACCCAGGCGATTGCGCTTGGCGTAGCCGGCGACATCCGTCTGGTACACGGCGACCGTCGCCACACCGAGCCGGCCGGCTGCGGCTATGGCCTGAGCGCCCAGAAGGAACGGGGACGCCGCGTGCAGCACGTCGGGCGCGAAGTCTGCGAGCACCTGCTGCACGTGCCCGTTCGGCATGCCCAGCGGGAACTGCCGGTAGGCGATCGAGGGAACCGAGTGCACGGGAAAACCCGCATACTCGCGTGGTGCGCCAGGGCCGGGACAAATGACGGTGGCGTCGTGGCCGCGCCCCCGCAATTCGTCCAGTACTCGGCAGACGCTTGTGGTCACGCCGTTGACGGTGGGCAGAAAGCTTTCGCTCACGATGGCGACCCGCATGCGCTCATGGTCGCCGTGCCCCGTGGCATGCGGATGAACCACGGCTGAACCGCTCTCGTCGGCGGCCGTAACCCTCGGCCTCGCCGTCGGGTGTCGAAACCGGGGGCCAGCCTATTGTGGGAGGCATGAGCGCACTGCCACTGCAGGACTTCTACTGCATCATCCCCGCCGGCGGCGTCGGGTCGCGGCTCTGGCCGCTCTCCCGAGCCGACGCACCGAAGTTCCTGCACGACCTCACCGGGTCGGGCTCGACACTGCTGCGCGCAACCTGGGACAGGCTGGCGCCCCTGAGCGGGGCACAGCGCGTCATGATCGTGACCGGGCGGGCGCACCGGGCGGCGGTCGAGGGGCAGATCCCCGCGCTCGCCGACCACAACGTCGTGCTCGAGAGCGAGCCCAGGGACTCCACGGCGGCCATCGGCCTGGCCGCAGCGATACTGGAGCGCCGCGAGCCCGGCGTCATCGTCGGATCGTTCGCCGCAGACCACGTGATCGGCAACGAACCGCTCTTCCGCGCGGCCGTCATCGAGGGCGTCGCGGCCGCGCGAGCCGGATACATCACCACGATCGGCATCACGCCTACGGAGCCGGCAGTCGGCTTCGGCTACATCCACGTGGGCGATGCGCTGGAGATCGAAGGAGCTTCCTCAGCACGCCAGGTGCTCTCCTTCGTCGAGAAGCCGGACCTGAAGACGGCCACCTCTTACCTCGAGAGCGGCGATTATCTCTGGAACGCGAGCATGTTCATCTCGCGCGCGTCCGTGCTGCTCGAGGAGATCGGCAAGTCGCAGCCAGAGCTCCTCGCCGGACTTCTCGAGCTCGCCGAGGCGTGGGATGACCCCGCGACCCGCGGACCTGCCGTCGACCGCATCTGGCCGTCGCTGACCAAGGTGGCGATCGACTATTCGGTCGCCGAGCCCGCCGCCGCCGCGGGCAAGCTCGCCGTCATCCCCGGCCACTTCGCTTGGGATGACGTCGGTGACTTCGCCTCGCTCGCCAAGCTCAACAGCGGGGGGCGTGCCACAGACCTCGCCATCCTCGGCGAGAACGCGAGAGTGCTCTCGGATGCCTCGAGTGGCATCGTGGTCAGCCAGACCGGGCGCGTGATCAGCCTGATCGGCATTCAGAACGTAGTCGTCGTGGACACCCCGGATGCGCTGCTGGTCACGACGAGCGAGAACGCGCAGCGCGTCAAGTCCGTGGTCGAGGCGTTGCGTCTTACAGGCTCCACCGAGGTGCTCTGACCGGACCGCACCGCGGGTTGACCCTCACCCCGGCTGAGTAGCGCCAAGGGCGCGTATCGAAGCCCCCCATCGGACGTGTGCGCGTTTGCGGATTCCACCCCGTATCGACTGCACTTTTGAGCACGCGGTGGCCGGACGATGCTCAAAAGAAACAAGATGATAACGGCGACGTTAAGAAGTTCGTACCGCAATCAAAGCGGTTCGTAACGTTGGGTAACGTCGATCGACGTCTCGCGCGCTCGCGCAGATCTTCTTCAGCTGGAGGACAACGTGACATTGAAAGTTCGCAAGGTAGCGCTGGCGGGACTCGCCGCAGCAAGTGCGCTCGCCCTGCTGGCCGGCTGCGGGCAGGCGCCGTCGTCGAGCAGCACGACGAGTGCCGCGGCATCCAAGTTCCTGCCGTGCATGGTGTCCGACTCCGGTGGTTTCGACGACCACTCGTTCAACCAGCTGGGCTTCGAGGGCCTGGTCGACACGGCGAAGCAGCTCGGCACGAAGTACAAGAGCGCCGAGTCGAAGACCGAGAACGACTTCGCACCGAACATCAACAGCATGGTCGACCAGAACTGCAACCTGGTCATCACGGTCGGCTTCCTGCTCGCTGACGCCACAAAGGCCGCGGCCAAGGCGAACAGCGACACGAACTTCGCGATCATCGACGACAACTCGATCACCGCACCCAACGTCAAGCCGATCATTTTCGACACGGCGCAGGCGGCGTTCCTCGGCGGTTACGCAGCAGCCAGCTACTCGAAGTCCGGCGTCGTGGGAACCTTCGGCGGCATGCAGATCCCGACCGTGACCATCTTCATGGACGGCTTCGTGGACGGCGTGAAGTACTTCAACCAGCAGAAGGGCAAGAACGTGCAGGTCGTCGGCTGGGATGTCGACAGCCAGAAGGGCTCCTTCACCGGTGGCTTCGACGCCAACGACACGGCCAAGCAGGTCGCACAGGGCATCATCGACCAGGGTGCCGACGTGATCATGCCCGTCGGTGGCCCGATCTACCAGTCGGCGGCTCAGGCCATCACCGACTCGGGCAAGCAGATCGCGATGATCGGTGTTGATGCGGATGTCTATAACACCGACCCGAAGGTGCAGAGCATCCTGCTCACCTCGGTGATGAAGGGCATCAAGCCCTCCACCTCGGCGGTCGTCGAGCAGGCGGCCAAGGGCAAGTTCTCCAACACGCCCTACGTCGGAACCCTGAAGAACGACGGCGTCGGACTCGCTCCGTTCCACGACTTCGCGTCGAAGGTGGACCCGAACCTGAAGTCGGAGCTCGACAAGATCAAGGCCGGCATCATCGACGGCTCCATCAAGGTCACCTCTCCGGCCTCGCCGAAGTCCTGACCGACCCGTCTACCGGACCGTATCGGGAGGCCGTCTCCTCGGGGATGGCCTCCCGACACGCTTGTCCGGTCAGCAACGCTCCAGTACCCGGCGAGTGCGCCAGTTCGGCGCGACTGCGCCACCTTTTCGGGCGCAGTCGCACCGAACTGGCGCAATCAGCACGCGACACCGCCACCAGCTCGCCCCGTTCTCAGCGCGGAAGACGGTGAAAGGTAGATTGACTCCATGAAGCTCGAACTTCGCGGTATCACCAAGCGATTCGGCTCACTCACCGCCAACGATCACATCTCGCTCACCGTCGAGCCGGGTGAGATCCACTGCATCCTGGGCGAGAACGGCGCGGGCAAGTCGACACTCATGAACGTGCTCTATGGCCTGCTCCAGGCCGACGAGGGCGAGATCCTGCTCGATGACGTCGTGCAGCACTTCGAGGGCCCAGGCGACGCCATGAAGGCGGGCATCGGCATGGTGCACCAGCACTTCATGCTCATTCCGGTCTTCACCGTGGCCGAGAACGTCATGTTGGGCCACGAGAGCACGGGCTTCGCCGGCTTCCTCAACCACAAGGATGCCCGCACACGCGTTCAAGAGATCTCGTCGCGCTTCGGATTCGACGTCGACCCCGACGCGCTGATCGAGAACCTACCCGTCGGCGTTCAGCAGCGCGTGGAGATCATCAAGGCGCTCTCGCGCGACGCGAAGGTGCTGGTCTTCGACGAGCCGACCGCCGTGCTCACTCCGCAAGAGACCGATGAGCTCATGGCGATCATGAAGCAGCTGCGCGACGCAGGCACGGCGATCGTCTTCATCACTCACAAGCTCCGCGAGGTGCGCGAGGTGGCGGACCGCATCACGGTCATGCGGCTCGGCAAGGTGGTGGGGGAGGCATCCCCGACCGCGAGCAACGCCGAACTGGCGTCGCTCATGGTGGGACGCGCGGTCGAACTGATGGTGCACAAAGAACCGGCGACGCCGGGCGACGCCGCACTGCAGGTGCGCGGCCTTACCGTCATCGACCACCTCGGCCAGCTGGTCGTCAATCACGTCGACTTCGACGTACGTGCGGGGGAGATCCTCGCGATCGCCGGCGTGCAGGGCAACGGGCAGACGGAGCTGACCGAGGCGCTGCTCGGGCTCCAGGAGCACGTCGAGGGCGAGATCCTGCTCGACGGCAAGAGGCTCAACGGGCAGAGCGTGCGCAAGGTGCTCGAGGCCGGAGTCGGCTTCGTGCCCGAGGACCGCAACGAAGACGGCCTGGTCGGTGGATTCTCGATAGCGGAGAACCTCATGCTCGACCGCTCCGACTCCGAGCCGTTCGTCAAATCCGGAGGACTGCGCCTTCGGTATCGCTCCGAATTCGCCACCGAGAAGGTGCGCGAGTTCGACGTCCGCACCCAGAGCATCGACACCCCCGTCGGCACCCTCTCCGGCGGGAACCAGCAGAAGGTCGTGCTCGCTCGCGAGCTCAGCCGCGAGCTGCGCCTCCTCGTCGCCGCGCAGCCGACGCGAGGGCTCGACGTCGGTTCGATCGAGTTCGTGCACAAGCGCATCGTGGAGGCGCGTGACTCGGGCATCCCGGTCATCGTGGTCTCGACCGAGCTCGACGAGGTCGACGCGCTCGCCGACCGCATCGCCGTCATGTACCGGGGCGGCATCGTCGGAATCGTTCCCGGCGGAACCGACCGAGAGACGCTGGGCATCATGATGGCGGGGGAGCGACCGGATGCCTCGCACCCGACCGGTCCCGGACCCGGCACCTCGGTGCCCACGCCAGACCACGGGAACCCGAGAGGAGAGGCCGCGTGAGCGACCAGCTGGCCGAGGAGAGCGCGGCGGGAGAAGCCGATGTCGCGCTGGAGTCCGGCACCTCCGTGCCACCCGAAGACGACCAGTCGAATCGGTGGAATGACGCCGTTCGCCAGATCATGGGCGGCAGCGTGGTCATCTCCATCCTCGCCGTGGTGCTGGCCCTCGTGGCCGGCGCCATCCTTATCGCGCTGACCGATCCGGGCGTTCAACACGCCGCCGGATACTTCTTCGCACGCCCGACGGACACGCTGCAGGCCATCTGGAACGTCGTCTCGGGTGCGTACACGTCCCTGTTCCAGGGATCCATCTACAACTTCGGGCGCCCGACGTTCGCGACGGGCATCCGCCCGTTCATGGACACGCTCACGTTCGCGACGCCCCTGATCGCCGCCGGGCTCGGCGTGGGCCTCGCGTTCCGCACCGGCATGTTCAACATCGGCGCGCAAGGGCAGATGCTCATTGCCGCGGCGCTGTGCGGCTGGGTCGGCTGGTCGTTCCACCTGCCGCCGGTCATCCACCTCATCGTCGCGCTGGCCGCCGGAGCCGTCGGTGGTGCCGTCTGGGCCGCCGTCGCGGGTGTGCTGAAGGCGCGAACCGGCGCGCACGAGGTGATCGTCACGATCATGCTCAACTGGATCGGGTTCTACCTCATCTCGTACCTGCTTCGCACGCCTGGTGCCCTGCAGGCGCCCGGCACCAACAACCCGAAGTCGCCGGCGATCCTGCCCAACGCGATCCTGCCGCCGATATTCGGGCCGCAGTACTCGCTGCACTGGGGCTTCGTGATCGCCATCGCTGCGACGGTGTTCGTCTGGTGGCTCCTCGAGCGATCCAGCTTGGGATTCAAGTTCCGTGCCGTCGGCGAGAACCCGCACGCAGCGCGCGTTGCCGGCATCAGCGTGAACAGCGCCCTCGTCTGGGCAATGGTGATCAGCGGCGCCCTCGTGGGACTGGCCGCGACGAGCCAGGTGCTCGGCACCTCGACCACTGGCTTCGGCTCGGGCATCGACGCCGGCATCGGGTTCGACGCCATCACGGTCGCCTTGCTCGGCCGGTCCCGGCCACTCGGCATCTTCATCGCAGGCGTGCTGTTCGGCGCGTTCAAAGCCGGCGGGTTCCTCATGCAGGCGGCCAACGACATCCCGATCGACATCGTGCTCGTCGTGCAGTCGCTCATCGTGCTGTTCATCGCGGCCCCGCCGCTCGTGCGGGCGATCTTCCGGCTTCCGACCCCGGGCAGGCGCCCGCCTAGCAAGAGGCGGTCGAAGTCGACGCAGGCATCCATCGCTCCGAAGGAGGTGGCAGCGGAATGACCACCACGGCAGATCACACGATTCCGGATGCCTCGCCGATCGTTCTCGAGAAGACGATCGTCCGCAGCTACAAGACCCCGATCATCCTCAGCGCGGTCGCCGTGCTGTCGATCGTGCTCTTCGTGGTCTTGCGCCGCGGCGGCGACACCACGTTCACGTTCGCTGGTGGACGAGTGGCGCTGAGCCTGCCCCAACTCGTGCTCCCGACGACGCTGACATGCGTCGTGCTCACGGTCATCCTCGCGGTCATGGCCGCGCTGAGCTGGTGGCTGGTTGGCCGCTTCGCCCGGGTTCCGCTCTGGTACTCGGGTGTGTTCGCCTTCCTCTTCGTTGTCACGTTCCTGACCTGGGCCGCGGGAGCCGGCTCACGCCCGTTGCCCATCACGAGCCTGCTCCTGGGCACGGTGAGCCTGAGCGTGCCGTATATCTTCGGCGCCATGGGCGGCGTGCTCTCCGAGCGCAGCGGCGTCGTGAACATCGCGATCGAGGGTCAGCTGCTCGGCGGTGCGTTCCTTGCGGCCATGGTCGGCAGCATGACGCGGTCGATCTGGCTCGGCCTGCTGGCGGCCCTCGTGGCCGGCGTGCTCGTCTCGTTCATCCTCGCCGCATTCGCGATCAAGTACTACGTCGACCAGGTGATCGTTGGGGTCGTGATCAACGTGCTCGTGCTCGGTTTGACGAACTTCCTGTACAGCGAGGTGCTCGCCAAGAACTCGACCTTGCTCAACGACCCGCCGCGGCTGCCGAACCTCCCGATTCCAGGGCTGTCGGCGATCCCGGTGATCGGACCCGTGCTGTTCGACCAGTCGATCATCGTGTACCTCATGTACATCGCTGTCGCGGCGGTCTACATCGGGCTGTTCCACACGCGCTGGGGTCTGCGTCTGCGGTCGGTGGGCGAGCATCCTCAAGCCGCCGACACCGTCGGCATCAACGTCTCGGGCACCCGGTTCTGGAACGTCTCGCTAGCCGGCGCCATCGTCGGCCTCGGCGGTGCATACTTCACGCTCGGATCGGTGGGCTCCTTCAGTCAAGACATGACGGGAGGGCAGGGATACATCGCGCTCGCCGCGGTCATCTTCGGGCGCTGGGATCCGATCCGCGCCACGCTGGCAGCCTTGCTGTTTGGCTTCGCCAGCAACCTGCAGTACACCCTCGCGGCGGTCGGTTCGCCGGTACCGAGCGAGTTCCTGCTGATGCTGCCCTACGTTGTGACGATCCTCGCCGTGGCAGGGTTCGTGGGCTACGTGCGCGGGCCGGCAGCATCCGGAAAGCCGTACATCAAGTCCTGAGCACGGGGAAGGACGCAATGAGTTTCGAGCTCGAGCACGCAGGCGACATCGATTGGGGCGCTTTGCGCACCGAAGCCGAAGAAGCCATGAGAAGGGCGTACGTCCCTTACTCCCGGTTCCCCGTCGGGGCCGCGGCCCTCGCCACGGACGGCCGCGTCGTGTCTGGGTGCAACGTCGAGAACGCCAGCTACGGCCTCACGCTGTGCGCCGAGTGCTCGCTGGTCTCGATGCTGCACATGACAGGGGGCGGGCAGCTCGTCGCATTCACCTGCGTGAACGGCGACGGCGAGGTCATCATGCCATGTGGACGCTGCAGGCAGCTGCTGTATGAACACTCCGTGCCCGGCATGCTTCTGGAAACCGTCTCGGGCATCCGTTCCATCGACGAGGTGATCCCGGATGCCTTCGGTCGCCGGGATCTCGAGGAGTTCCATGCCTGAGGCATTCGACGCCGTCGACCTCATCAGAGCAAAGCGCGACCACGGCGAGCTCTCGACCGCGCAGATCGACTGGCTGATCGACGCGTACACGCGTGGCTACGTCGCCGACGAGCAGATGTCGGCGTGGGCCATGGCGGTGCTGTTGAACGGGATGTCGCGGCGCGAGATCAGGGATCTCACCCTCGCGATGATCTCCAGTGGAGAGCGGATGAGCTTCGCCGATCTCGGCAAGCCGACGGTCGACAAGCACTCGACGGGCGGGGTGGGCGACAAGATCACGCTGCCGCTCGTGCCGCTTGTCGCATCGTTCGGCGTCGCCGTCCCCCAGCTGTCTGGCCGCGGGCTGGGGCACACCGGTGGCACGCTCGACAAGCTGGAGAGCATCTCGGGCTGGCGGGCATCCCTCAGCAACGAGGAGCTTCTGGCGCAGTTGCGCGGTGTCGGCGGCGTGATCTGCGCGGCAGGTGCCGGACTCGCGCCGGCCGACAAGAAGCTGTACGCGCTGCGCGACATCACGGGAACGGTCGAGGCTATCCCGCTCATCGCATCGTCGATCATGAGCAAGAAGATCGCGGAGGGTACGGGCGCGCTCGTGCTCGACGTCAAGTTCGGCTCGGGTGCGTTCATGCGCGACCTCGACAGCGCACGCGAGCTGGCGCGCACCATGGTGGAGCTCGGGCAGGATGCCGGTGTCGCGACATCCGCGTTGCTGACCGATATGAATGCCCCGCTCGGCCGGGCCATCGGGAACGCCAACGAGGTGCGCGAGTCGGTGGACGTGCTCGCGGGCGGCGGCCCCGGCGACATCGTGGAGCTCACGCTCGCGCTCGCTCGCGAGATGCTGCGCCTGGCCGGTCAGCCAGACGCCGACGTCGAGGAGGCCCTCAAGTCCGGCAGGGCCATGGATTCGTGGCGTTCAATCATCCGGGCTCAGGACGGAGATCCGGATGCCCCGCTGCCGCGCGCGCGAGAGACCCACACGGTCACGGCGTCGCGCTCGGGAGTCGTGGCGCGGCAGGATGCCCTTGCGTTCGGCGTTGCCGCGTGGCGCCTCGGCGCTGGCCGTGCCAGGCAACAAGACCCGGTGCTGCACGCGGCAGGAATCGATCTGCACGCGCAGCTCGGCGACCGGGTGTCAGAGGGCGATCCGCTGTTCACGCTGTCGACGGATGACCCGGTGCGCTTCGAGCGCGCACTCGAGGCGCTCGAGGGCGCGTGGGACATCGCCGACTCGGCGCCTCCGCGAGGACCTCTCGTCGTCGAACGCATCGACTGACGGCTCGCCGCGCGCCCCGTCGCTTGTGATCATTGGCGCGTGCGACAGGTTCCGACCGGCGGCTGCGGCAGTGCGGGAGAGACCCGAGCACCATAACCTGGAGCAATGAGCGAAGCCCCTGTCCCCGCAGAGCATTCCGAGCCCACCAGCACCCCCCACTACGTCGTCGACGGCGTCGAGGTGGGCACACTGCCCAAGGTGTCGTTGCATGATCACCTCGACGGCGGGCTGCGTCCGCAGACCATCGTCGAGCTGGCCGACGAGATCGGACTGGACCTGCCGGAGACCGATCCGGATGCCCTCGGCGCGTGGTTCGCGAAGCAGTCGGACTCCGGGTCATTGGTCGAGTACCTGAAGACGTTCGACGTCACGACCGCTGTCATGCAGACCCGCGACGGCCTGGCCAGAGTGGCCAGGGAATTCGTGCTCGACCTCGCCGCCGACGGTGTCGTATACGGCGAGGTGCGCTGGGCGCCCGAGCAGCACGTGAGCCGCGGACTCAGCCTCGATCAGGCCGTCGAGGCCGTGCAGAGCGGGCTGGAGCAAGGCGTGGCCGACGTGCGCGCAGCGGGAGGAGGCATCCGGGTCGGACAGCTCGTCACTGCCATGCGTCACGCCGACCGCGCGCTCGAGATCGCGCAACTCGCGGTGCGACACAGGGATGCGGGCGTCGTCGGCTTCGACATCGCGGGTGCAGAGGCAGGGTTCCCCGCGGGCAACCACCGCGTCGCCTTCGACTACCTCGCCGAGCATTACTTTCCGACCACGGTGCACGCGGGGGAGGCGGACGGCCTCACGAGCATCCAGGGTGCGCTCATCGACGGCAGGGCCCTGCGGCTCGGTCACGGTGTGCGCCTCGCCGAAGACATCACCGTCGAGCGACAGGACGACGAGAACATCTACGTCTCGCTCGGCAGGCTCTCGCAGTGGGTGAAGGACAGGGAGATCGCGCTCGAGCTGAGCCCTTCGTCCAACCTTCAGACGGGCGCCATCGAGGCGTGGGGCGACGAGTTGGTCGACCACCCATTCGACCTGCTCTACCAGCTGGGTTTCCGCGTCACGGTGAACACCGACAACCGGCTGATGAGCCGCACATCGCTCAGCAGGGAGCTCGCCCTGCTCGCGGATGCCTTCGGCTACGACCTCGACGATCTCGAGACGTTCCAGCTCAACGCGGCGCGGTCGGCCTTCCTGCCGCTTGAAGACCGGGAAGACATCGCCGACGCGATCTCGGCGGGCTTCGACGCCGCCTGACGAGGCTTTGACAGGGGGGAGCGATACGCTTGTGATCATGTCGCTTCCGCCGCTGCCCGACTCTGCCATCGACCTCGGTGTGCACGCGTCGGATTGGCGCGCCGCGGTGCGGTTGGCCGGGAATGCACTGCGCCGATCGGGAGCGACACGTGACAGCTACACGGCACGCATGATCCAGGTGGTCGACGAATTCGGCGCATACATCGTGATCGCGCCCGGCCTCGCGCTGGCGCACGCTCGGCCGGGCCCCGATGTGCTGGCCGACGGCCTCTCGGTCGTCACGCTCGCAACACCCGTCACGTTCGGGCATCCGCACAATGATCCCGTCAGCGTCGTGGTCGGCCTGGCCGTGGCCACGTCGGATGCCCACGTGCACTCGGTCGCAGAACTCGCGAACGTCTTCAACGACCCGCAAGCCATACCTGCGTTGGCCGCTGCAACCACGGCGGACGACGTGTGGCGAGTGATCGGCGCCACAGACCTGCCCAACGACGTGTCGGCGGCCGCACGCTGAGGCGCGCGGCGGTCACGACTCGAGCAGCACCACTAATAGGCAACGAAGCATCAACGGCGCGGCCGCGCGCCGATACAACAGACGGCGGACGGAGGCACGAGTGAAGATCGTGGCGATCTGCGGTGCGGGTGTCGGAACATCCGCCATCCTCAAGGTGAACGCCGAACGCGCGTTGGAACGCCTGGGCATCTCGGCCGATGTGAGCGCGTCCGATGTCGCGAGCCTTGCCACGACGGGGGCGGATGCCCAGGTCATCCTGACGTCGCCGGAACTTGTCGAGCGCATCCCGCGCACCAACGCCGACATCGTCGTGGTCGACAACTACTTCGACGTCTCTGAGCTGGAGGAGAAGCTCGAGCAGGCTCTCGGCTGAGTTGGAGCGCCGCAGACGACCGCAAGGCGTCGCGGCCCGACACGTCCGGCCGGCGCTAATCCAGTTGGTCCCGGCGGCGTTGCAGGTGTGCGGTCTCCGCGGTATTGCCGGTCAGCCGAATCGCCCTGTCGTATGCCACTCGCGACTGCTCTGTGCTGCCGAGGCGGCGGAGCAGATCCGCCCGGGCGACGTGGTACGCGTGGTAGTCGCCGAGCCTGTCCTCGAGGTCGTCGATGGCTGCCAGTGCGACCTGGGGCCCGTCCAGCTCGGCGACGGCGATGGCGCGGTTGAGAGCGACGATGGGTGATGGGTCGACCCGCACGAGCTGGTCGTAGAGGGCCACGACCTGTGCCCAGTCGGTGTCGTGGATGCTCGCGGCAGACGTGTGCACCGCGTTGATCGCTGCGAGGATCTGGTAACGACCCGGCGGTGTCCCGGCCGCGGCTGCCGCGAGGCGCTGCCGTACCAGAGCGTGCCCTTCGGATATCAGGGTAGGGTCCCAGGTGCTCCGATCCTGCTCGGCGAGCGCGATCAGTTCGCCATCGGGCGACACGCGTGCCCTCCGACGCGCCTCGGTGAGGAGCATCAGCGCCAGAAGGCCGGTCACCTCGCCATCCTCTGGCAGGATGCCGTGCAGCAGACGGGCGAGCCGGATCGCCTCGGCAGTCAGGTCGCGTCGGATCGGATCCGTGTCGGCGCCCGTGGCCAGGTAGCCCTCGTTGAAGAGGAGATACAGAACGGCGAGGACGCCGGCGAGACGGGCAGGAAGATCCTCGGCGGTCGGCATCCGGTAGGGAATGCGGGCGGCTTTGATCTTGGCCTTCGCGCGTGTGATCCGCTGCCCGATCGCAGCCTCCCGGGCCAGGAAGGCACGGGAGATCTCGGGCACGGTGAGACCGACGACCATGCGGAGCGTCAGTGCCAGGCGGGCTTCCATAGCCAACGCCGGGTGACAGCACGTGAAGATCAGTCGCAGGCGGTCGTCATCGATGGCTCCGAGCGGTTCTGGCGGGTCGGCGTCGTGCACCAGCAGAGCCTCCCTGTGCTTGTCGTCGCGCTTGTTCTCGCGTCGGATCCTGTCGATGGCCTTCCGGTTGGCGGTGGTCGTCAGCCAGGCGCCCGGGTTCGGCGGTACGCCGTTGGCCGGCCAGCGCTCGACTGCCGTGGCGAACGCCTCGGCAGCGGCTTCTTCCGCGATGTCAAGGTCGCCGAAACGCTTCGTCAGGGAGGCGACCACTCGCATCCACTCGTCTCGGTGAGCTCGAGTGATCGCCTCCCGCACATCGCTCACAGGAACGGCCGCACCTCGAGCTTTCGAAAGCAGACCTTCGAGGCTTCGGTCGCGAGTCGCAGCGCCACGTCCAGATCGGGAACGTCCCAGACCCACACGCCGGCGAGGTACTCCTTCGACTCGACGAATGGTCCGTCGCTGAACACCGTCTCATCGCCCCGGTTGTCGATAACCGTTGCCGCGTCGGGGTCGGCGAGTCCACCGGCGAAGACCCAGTAACCCGCCGCGATCAGTTGTTTGTTGAACTCGCTGATCGCGGGCCGCCTCTCTGGATCGGGCGGGTTACTCTTCTCATCGATCACGGAAACCAGATACTGCATGTGACGATCATCTCCTTCGTGTCGAGGCCGCTGGGGCTCGGGTTTCAGTTGTCGTGGTCGGAGTATCGGGGCGGTGCATACTGCGCGGATCCCGCCGGTCGATAGACCTGCACCGTGACGCCCTTCGAGTCCGCGCGCGACTCGAGCAGTTCGAGCGCGCGGTCGGGGCCGGCATCCGGGAACAGCCGTGCTCCCTGTCCGAGGACAACGGGAATGACGATGAGCGTCAGCTCATCGACCAGGTCGCGCTCGAGCAACCACCTGACCAGGGTGCCGCTGCCGTGCACTTGCAGCTCGCCGCCGGGGCGAGCCTTCAACTCGGCAATGGTGGTGGCGAGGTCGCCAGACAGGACGGTCGTGCCCGACCAGGCAGTGTCGGTGAGCGTCGTCGACGCCACAAACTTCGGCCGCGAGTTCAGCGCGCGCATGACGGGCTCCCAGCCGGGCACATCCTGCTCGGTCAGCGATCCCCAGGAGCGGGCGAACAGGTCGTAGGTGCGCCGGCCGAACAGGTACGCGTCGGCGCGCTGGTATGCCTCGTTGATGAAGGCGACCGTTTCGTCGTCGCCCTTGCCCAGCGCCCAGCCGCCGCGGTCGAATCCGTTCCGGCGATCCTCGTCGGTCGCCCCGCCGTTTCCCTGCATCACGCCGTCGACCGTGATCTGCGTCATTGTGGTGAGCTTCATGTCGCGTTCCTCCGCATCAGTGCCGCCCGTTCTGGACGGTCTCACCACTGCTACGAACGCCGAGCCCCGGATCCGACACATCCGTCGGATTTCGCCGGCCTCCTATTCGATGGGAGCCTCGTCGACGAGCGCTCGGATCGCGTCGCGCAAGGCCGCCACGCGAGCCTGCGCTGCCGCGCGGCGACCCGCCACGTCAGTATCGGAATCGTCGAACGCGTCGATGTAGATCTTCAGCTTGGGCTCAGTACCGCTCGGGCGCACCATCACTCGGGATCCGTCGTCCAACAGGATGCGCAACACGTCGCTTGGCGGCAGCTCGCCCCAACCGTCGCGAAGGTCATCGATGCGGGAGACGTGCGCTTCGCCGAGCCGCACGGGCGGCTCCGCTCGCAAACCCGCCATGATTCCGCCGATTCGGCTCAGCTCCGTCACTCGGATGGAGATCTGATCAGACGCGTATGCGCCGAACCGTTGCGTGAATTCGTCTAACCGGTCGGCCACAGTCTTGCCTTCGGCGCGCAGCCGTACCGCAAGGGCGAGCGCGGCGGTTGCCGCCGAGATGCCGTCTTTGTCGCGCACGGTCTGCGGATTCACGAGGTAACCGAGCGCTTCCTCGTACCCGAACAGCAGGCCGGGGACGCGGCTCACCCACTTGAATCCGGTGAGCGTCTCCTCGAAACCGAGCCCGTAGGCATCCGCTACGGCAGCCAGGGCGGGCGAGGACACGATGGATGCCGCGAGCGCTCCGCTCGCACCGCGCTCGGCCGCCTGCTCGGCGGCGGTCCACCCGAGCAGAGTGCCCACTTCGTTGCCGCTCAGCCTTCGGTATCCCTGTTCGTCGGCTGCGTCCGGGATGCCGATGGCCAGCCGGTCCGCGTCCGGATCGTTCGCGATGACGAGGTCGGCGGCGCTCTCGCGGGCCAGCGCGAACGCGAGGTCGAGCGCGCCGGGCTCCTCCGGATTCGGGAAGGCGACCGTCGGGAAGTCGGGGTCCGGCTCGGCTTGCTCGGGCACGGTGATGGGCGTCGGCAGCCCTGCCGCCTCGAACACGGCTCGTGCGGTGTTCCAGCCCACCCCGTGCATGGCCGTGTACACGACACGCAGGCCGGATGCTTCGGCTGAAGGCTGGGCTGCGTGCCGTCCGGTCGGCTGCGGCTCACCCCCGTCACCGAGGCCCGCGCCGCCCGGCGCGGCGACGGCAGCGGTCGCTGCCACGTATGCGTCGACCAGCGACTCGTCTGCCATCTCGTAGGCATCCGAGCGCGGCAGCTCACTGATGCGACCTCTCGCGACACGGTCGATGTGCGCGGCGATCTCGGCGTCAGCGGGAGGAACGATCTGCGACCCGTGATCTTCGCCGCCCAGGTACACCTTGTAGCCGTTGTCGCGGGCCGGGTTGTGGCTTGCCGTCACCATGACCCCCGCGGACGCGTCGAGGTGTCGCACCGCGAACGCGAGCACGGGAGTCGGCAGCAGGCGCGGCAGCAGCACGGCGTGCACTCCCGCTCCCTCCATGAGTTCCGCGGTATCGCGGGCGAAGACATGCGAGTTCTTGCGGCCGTCGTAGCCGATGACGACGAGGGGCGTCGCGCGCGCCCCTCCAGCGGATGCCTGTTCCTTCAGATATGCGGCCAGCCCTGCGGCCGCCTGCGCCACGAGCACTCGATTCATGCGGTTGGGACCGGCGGCGATCTCGCCCCGGAGCCCGGCCGTGCCGAACGCCAGTCGCGTATCGAACCGTGCGTGCAGCTGATCCAGAGCCGCCTCAGAGCCGCCGGCGGCCTCATCGACCAGGGCCTGCAACTCGGCGCGGGTCTCGGCATCCGGATCGTCCGCGATCCACGCCTCAGCAGCCTCGACGACGTCGGATGCCACTGCCTCGTCCGCCGCGCCGGTCACAGTCGCTCCACAATCCGTGCGAGCAGGGCGCTGATCACCGGCTCGGCAGCCCGCCCAGCCTCGATGACCTCGCCATGGCTGAGCGGCTCGCCGGAGATGCCGGCCGCGAGATTCGTGATGAGCGACATTCCGAGCACCTCCATGCCAGACTGCCTGGCCGCGATGGCCTCGAGCGCCGTCGACATGCCGACGATGTGGCCGCCGATCGCCTTGGCCATCTGCACCTCGGCGGGCGTCTCGTAGTGCGGTCCGCGGAACTGCACGTAAACGCCCTCGTCGAGCGAGGCATCCACTTCGTGTGCCACCTCGCGCAGGCGCTTCGAGTACAGATCGGTCAGGTCGACGAAGGTCGCGCCCTCCAGGGGAGAGGAGGCGGTCAGGTTGATGTGGTCGCTGATCAGCACCGGGGTTCCCGGCCCCCACGACGGCTTGATGCCGCCTGCACCGTTGGTGAGGATCATGGTCGTCGCACCCGCGGCGGCAGCGGTGCGCACACCGTGCACGACGGAACGGACGCCGTGGTCCTCGTAGAAGTGCGTGCGTGCACCGAGAACCAGGGCGTGCTTGCCGCTCGGGAGCCGCACGGAGCGGAGGGTGCCCACGTGCCCGGGAACGGCGGGCGGCCGGAACCCGAGGATGTCCGCGGCCGGCACGGTCGCGACCGTCTCGCCGATCAGGTCGGCGGCCTTGCCCCAGCCGCTGCCGAGCGTGAGAGCGATGTCGTGATGCTCGACGCCCGTGCGCTCAGCCAGCTGCTGAGCCGCTATGCGCGCGATATCGAACGGATCAGCCGCGGGATCGTCGAAAGGATGAGCTGCGTCCTCGGATGCCATGTCGACCACTCTATGTTGGTCTCGCGCGCCGCTGCGTTGGTCTTGCGCGCCCCTCCCTGCGGGGCGCGCCGCGGTTGGCATACTGCGTGGTTGGGTCCGGCGCCGTCGAGGCCGCCGCCTCTTAGAGCGTCTCGCCTTCTCGGAGATTGGCTTGCCCCGGCCCCAGCGTTCCGCACGGTTCGGCATCCGCCGTTGGTGGCCCCTCCTGCAGGCCAAGGCGTAGCACCGCGGGAAAGTGGGCTCTCTGGGTCTGAGACAATGGGTGCCATGGCTTTCGAGTTCGAGCGTAAACAGAGCATCGCTGTACTCGGGGGCGGTCCCGGCGGGTATGAGGCGGCGCTCGCCGGCGCCCAGTTGGGGGCCGAGGTGACGCTCATCGAGCGCGCAGGCGTCGGCGGGGCGGCCGTCATGACCGACGTCGTGCCGTCGAAGACCCTGATCGCCACAGCGGATGCGACGCGCGCAATTCCGGATGCCGCCGACCTCGGCGTTCAGTTCTTCGGGCGCACAGAGGCGGGCAAGCCGATCCGCCCAGAGGTCGCCGTGAACCTCTCGGCCGTCAACAAGCGACTTCTCGGACTCGCGAGGCAGCAGTCCGAAGACATGCGCACCGAGCTGGTGCACTCCGGCGTGCGGATCATCACGGGAGAGGGCCGACTCGACGGGCCGGGTGCCGTGATCGTTTCGACCTCGAAGGACAACGGCACGGACTTCGACCGCGTAGAGGCCGACACGATGGTGATCGCGGTGGGAGCCAGGCCGCGTCTGCTGCCGTCCGCGATGCCCGACGGGGAGCGCATCCTCACCTGGACGCAGTTGTACGCACTCGACTCGGTGCCCGAGCACCTCATCGTCGTCGGCTCCGGAGTCACGGGTGCCGAATTCGCCAGCGCCTACACATACTTGGGCGCGAAGGTGACCCTCATCTCCAGCCGCGACCGGGTGCTGCCCGGTGAGGACGCCGACGCCGCTACCGTGCTCGAGGAGGTCTTCAGGCGCAACGGCATGACCGTGCTATCGAAGTCGCGAGCGGAATCCGTGGAGCGCACGGAGAACGGCGTCGTCGCAACACTCAGCGATGGACGCAAGGTCGAGGGCTCGCACTGCCTGCTGGCGGTTGGATCCATTCCGAACACGTCGGGCATCGGGCTCGAGGATGCCGGTGTGCAGCTCACGGAGAGCCACCACATCCGCGTCAATCGCGTGGCCCGTACCTCGATGCCCAACATCTACGCGGCCGGCGACTGCTCGAACGTGCTGCCGCTGGCATCCGTCGCCTCCATGCAGGGACGCACCGCTGTGTTCCACGCGCTCGGCGACTCGGTGACGCCGATCGAGCTGCGCAACGTGGCATCCAACATCTTCACCTCTCCGGAGATCGCGACCGTCGGCTGGAGCCAGCGGGAGATCGAGGAGGGCATCGCGCAGGGCGACATCTACAAGCTGGCGTTGAAGTCGAACCCTCGCGCCAAGATGCAGGGCATCAAAGACGGCTTCGTGAAGCTGTTCGCGCGCACCGGAAGCGGCACTGTGATCGGCGGCGTCATCGTGGCACCGCGTGCGAGCGAGCTCATCCTGCCGCTGGCGCTCGCCGTGGAGCACCGGCTCACGGTCGACCAGGTCGCCCGGGCGTTCTCGGTCTACCCGTCGCTGTCGAACTCCATCACCGACGCAGCGCGCGCAATGCACATCGTTCTGTAGCAGTCGATAGGGCCGTCGGCCGCGAGGATGCCTCGTGCGTCACGGCTGGACCACGTCTTCCGACTCGCCCTCGACGTTCGCGATCAGCTCCTGCGTGCGCTCGCTCGGGAGACGCGTCGCCATGGCGATGTAGTAGATCGCGACGGTCACGACCGCATTGAACAGGAACGCCCACCAGAACAGCACGGGATGATGCGCTGGATCGCACGTCCAGCTGATGAGAGCCATCGCAGCGAACCACGGCAGCACCCAGACTGCGCCTCGTCGGAAGTCGATGGGCGGTTGACCGCCCGTTCTTCGGCCGATCAGCTGGAACACGACGAGCAGCACGTAGCCGATCAGCACGCAGATGAACAGCTTGTAGTTCGTCTCCCAACCGCCCCAGTAGATGATGAGGTTCGCGGCGAAGAATGCCAGCAGCGGTATGGTGTCGCCGCCTGGCAGGCGAAACGGGCGTTCGAGGTGCGGCATCTCGCGTCGCATGGCGCCGACGACAAGCGGACCGACTCCGAAGCTGATCACCGTCGCGCTCGTGATGAATCCGACCAACTGCTGCCAACTGGGGAACGGCAGCAGCAGGATGAGGCCGACCACCCACGTGAGAACGAGACTGATCGCCGGCACGCCCCACCTGTTCGTCCTCGCAGCGGCCAAGGGAACGTCACGGTTTCGGCCTAGCGCGTAGGCCACGCGCGAGGCGATCGTCGTATAGACGAAAGCGGTGTCGGCGGGCGAAACGACCGCGTCGACGTACAGCAGGATGGCCAACCAGGTAAGTCCTCCGGCGGTCGCGATGGCCGCGAGCGGGCCGAAATCGTTCGTGAAGCTCAACCCAAGCCATCCGTGTGACTTGTCCAGCGTGCTTCCGGGAACTCCGAGCGTGAACGCGACCTGAAGCGCTGCGTAGATCAGAGAGCAGATCAGCACCGATCCGATGACCGCGAGGGGGATGTTCCGCTTCGGGTTGGTCGTCTCGCCGGCGAGCTCGATGCCTTGCCGGAATCCGAGGAACGAGAACGTGATGCCCGCCGTCGAGATGCACAGGAAGATCGCTGGGATGCCACCAGGCGTGAATCCGTGCGACGTGAAGTTGGCGGGCGTTCCCATGGTCGTGGTTGCGAGCGCTGTGACCAGGAAGACCACGATCACGAGCGCGATGACGATGAGCTTCCACCACACCAGCACGTTGTTGATCTGTGCGAACAGACGCACGCCGAACCAATTCAGCAGCACGAACACGGCAAGGAGAAGCGCGGCCGTGCCCATTCCTAGCGGAGTGAGTACGTGCACTTCGTCGTGGCCCTGACCGACAGCCGTGGTGAATCCGGCGAACTTCGTGGCGTAGGTGAGAGCACCTTCGACCTCAATCGCCGGCACCGAGACCGTGGAGAGCCAGGTGACGAAGCCGAGCGAGTAGCTCGCGAACGTGCCCCACGACAGGTGCGGATACCGCACCACCCCGCCGGAGATGGGGAACATCGGTCCGAGCTCCGCATAGGTGAGTGCGATGAGCATCACGAGGCCGCCGGCAATGAGCCAGGAGAAGATGGCGGCAGGACCCGCGATCTTCGATGCGTTGAATGCGCCGAACAGCCATCCGGATCCGATGATCGATCCGATCGCGGCGAACAGCAGGCCGACCGGGCCGATGTGCCGACGCAACCGGCGATCCGTCGACGCCTTCGACGGCGCCTCATGGGTTCGAGTTGTCACGCGCGCCCTCCCTCTCGTGAGCCGAGGGCGTCGTCACACCCCGGCATGTCATAGAAGAAGAGGGTGCTGTCCCCGTTGCAGTGCTGCAAGGGATTGCGACGGGCGTCGAGCGGCCGAACGTGGACGCTCTCGCGCCCGGCCGTCAGACGATGTTGAGCAGCAGGTGCCCGCTCGAGACGGTCGTGCCGACCTGGGCGTTGATGCCCTTCACGGTGCCGTCTTTGTGCGCGGTCAGCGGCTGCTCCATCTTCATGGCCTCGAGCACGAGGATCAGGTCGCCCTTGACCACTTGGTCGCCCTCGCCCACAGCGAGCTTCACGACGGTGGCCTGCATGGGCGCGGTGACGGAGTCGCCCGTCGCCGTCGTAACCGAGTGCGATGCCGCCTTGCGCTTGGGCGCGTGCCCGATGGATGCCTTGCCGCCGCCCGCGATGAGCAGCTTCGTCGGCAGGCTCACCTCGACCCGCTTGCCGCCGACCTCGACCACGACGCTGTGCCGCGGCTCGGTCTCGGGCTGTTCAGCGGCCTCGCCGCTCCACGGCTCGAGCTCGTTCACGAACTCGGTCTCGATCCAGCGCGTGTAGATGCTGAACGGATGCCCGTCCGCGGGCGCGAAGGCCGGGTCGCGCACGATCGCGCGGTGGAACGGCAGCACGGTGGGAAGGCCCGCGACCTCGAACTCGCCCAGGGCACGACGAGAGCGCTCGAGCGCCTCTTCGCGGCTGGAGCCTGTGACGATGAGCTTGGCAAGGAGCGAGTCGAATGCGCCGGAGATGACATCGCCGGACTGCACGCCGGAGTCCACGCGCACACCAGGACCGGCGGCTGGCTTGAACACGTGCACGGGGCCGGGGGCGGGCAGAAAGCCGCGTCCCGCATCCTCGCCGTTGATGCGGAACTCGAATGAGTGGCCGCGCGGTTCCGGGTCGTCGTAGTCGAGAACACCGCCTTCGGCGATGCGGAACTGCTCACGCACCAGGTCGATGCCCGTTACCTCTTCCGAGACCGGATGCTCCACCTGCAGTCTGGTGTTCACCTCGAGGAACGAGACGGTGCCGTCCTGCCCGATGAGGAACTCGCACGTGCCCGCGCCGAGGTATCCGACCTCTTTGAGGATCGCCTTGGACGAGGCGTAGAGCTGATCGCGCTGCGCGTCGGTGAGGAAGGGGGCTGGCGCCTCCTCCACCAGCTTCTGGTGGCGGCGCTGCAGTGAGCAGTCGCGCGTTGACACCACGACGACGTTGCCGTGTGCGTCGGCGAGGCACTGGGTTTCGACGTGCCGGGGCTTGTCGAGGTACTTCTCCACGAAGCACTCGCCTCGACCGAAAGCCGCGATCGCCTCGCGAGTTGCGGACTCGAACAGCTCGGCGACCTCGTCGCGCTCGCGAGCCACCTTGAGACCGCGACCGCCGCCGCCGTACGCGGCCTTGATGGCGACCGGCAGCCCGTACTGGTCGACGAACTCGAGCACCTCGTCCGCGTTGGCAACGGGGTTGAGCGTGCCGGGCGCGAGCGGGGCGCCCACCTTCTCCGCGACGTGACGTGCCGAGACCTTGTCGCCCAGGCGTTCGATCGCCTCGGGACCGGGGCCGATCCAGATCAGGCCGGCGTCGATGACGGCACGCGCGAAGTCCGCGTTCTCGGCGAGGAATCCGTAACCGGGGTGCACGGCGTCGGCCCCGGAGCGGCGGCACACCGAGAGCAGCTTCTCGATCGAGAGGTAGGTCTCAGCGCTGGTCGAGCCGTCGAGCGCGTATGCCTCGTCCGCGAGGCGCACGTGCACGGCGTCCCTGTCCTGGTCGGCGTAGACCGCGACAGACGCGATTCCGCTGTCCCTGGCCGCCCTGATGACTCGCACCGCGATCTCGCCGCGGTTGGCAATCAGGACCTTCGAGATGTGGGGCACAGTCTTCAAGCCTATTGGTGCACAGGTGTCGTTTTTTGAATGGCGAGCACAAACCTCGCCCAAAGGCCTTTCGGATGCCTACAACGGCCGCGGCATCCACGCAGTCAGAAGCGCAGGTCCCGCTCAGCCCCAGAGGTCGGTCCATCGGTAGCCGAGCCTCTTCACCAGGGAGCGGAGCGTCGACAGCGAGAGGCCAACGACCGTGCTCGGATCGCCGTCCACCCGCGTGATGAACGGTCCGCCCAGGCTGTCGATCGTGAACGCGCCGGCAACCTTCAAGGGCTCGCCGGTCGCGACGTATGCGTCGATCTCGTGATCGTCGATGTCGTCGGCGAACGTCACGGATGCCTCCGCCACCGCCCCCGCCGAACCCTGCACCCGGCCGCCCGTGTGATCGATGAGCCAGTGGCCCGAGTGCAGCACACCGGTGCGGCCACGCTGAGCGTGCCAGCGCTGGCGCGCTATGGATGCCTCGTGCGGCTTGCCGTAGATCACACCGTCGACCTCGAACGCCGAGTCCCCGCCGAGGATGAGTCCGTCGATGGGCGCGTCATGCACCTCCGCCCCGACCACCGCTTCCGCCTTCGCGCGGGCGAGGAGCTGCACCATGTCGGCCGCGGACAACGGCCCCAGCTCGGCCTCCGCTTCGGCGACCGTCGCCGGCTCGTCCACTCCTGGCGCGATCGTCAACGGCTCGACTCCTGCGGAGCGCAAGAGCGTGAGGCGGGCCGGTGAGGTTGAGGCGAGGTAGAGGCGCATGAGCCAATTGTGCCGGGTGTTCGGGCGAGCCTCAGCACGGCCGGGAACCCACGCAGACCGGTATGCGACGATGATCGGATGCCTCGCCCCGACCGCCGCCGCACGTCCCGTCCACCAGCACGACGAGGAGGGCGCGCGGCCGGCCGTCCTGTTCGTGCGGAGCAGGCATCCGTGCCGCCGGAGCACCAGGCCGAGATCGAGTTGGACGTCACGGGCGTCGCCCACGGCGGCGTGTTCGTCGCCAGGCATGAGGGACGTGTCGTCTTCGTCAGCGACACCATGCCTGGCGAGCGAGTGCTGGCCCGCGTGAGCGATACGCGGCACGAGCGGTTCTGGCGAGCGGAGACGGTGCGAGTCCTGGCGGCTTCCGAGCACAGGAGGCCGCACGTCTGGCAGGCGTGCGACGTCGAACGCGACCCGGCAGAGCGCGCGGGCGGCGCCGAGTTCGGGCACATCGAGCTGAGCCACCAGCGCGAGCTCAAGCATCGCGTGATCGCCGATGCGTTCGCCCGTATGGCGGGCATCGACGACGCGCCCGTCGTAGAGGCGCTGCCCGGCGACGACGAGCGCAACGGTACGCGCTGGCGCACCCGGGTGAGGTTGCAGGTGGACGAACACGGCAACGTCGGCCCATACGCAGCACGGTCGCACCGCGTCGTGCCCGTCGACGAGCTACCGCTGGCGATCGAGGCGGTCGAGCGCGCCGCACCACTGGGCACGCTGCAGACGAGCGGCGGCACGATCGACGTGGCGGTGACGAGCGAGGGCTTCACCACGGTGACGAAGCGGGATGCCGCGGGCGGCATGGGCAGGCATCCTCAGCTTGTGCACGAACGCGTAGGCGACAGGCGATTCGCCCTGGCTTCGACCGGGTTCTGGCAGGTGCATCGCAAGGCCCCGCAGACGCTGACGCGGGCAGTGCAGGATGCCGTCGACGACTCGCTCTTCGATCCGCGCGCGTTCAATCTCGATCTCTACGGCGGTGTGGGGCTGCTGGCCGCGGCCGTCGGGGACCGGTTCGGGCCGACGACGCGCATCACGAGCGTGGAGGCCGACGAAGACACCACGGATCATGCGGCATCCAACCTGGCCGAGTGGCTGGGCGCACAAACCGTCACCGCACGCGTGGAGGACTACCTCCGCGAGCTCACGGCGAAGTCGTCGGCGGGCGAGCGCGCCCGGCTCCGCAACGCCACGGTCGTGCTCGACCCGCCGCGCAGCGGCGCGGGCCGTGACGTCGTCGACTTGCTGACGGCGTTCGCGCCGGCGCAGTTGGTCTATGTCGCGTGCGATCCCGTCGCACTGGCCCGCGACCTGAGCTGGCTCACCGAGCGCGGCTACGAGCTTCGCGGCTCCCGTGCGTTCGACCTGTTCGCGAACACGCACCACGTCGAGGTCGTCGCGTCGCTCGTGCGCTCGGAGTGAGACGACACAGCGAGAAAACCTAGACGAGAGTCGTGGAATGGGTGCTCCACGCCGCTAGCATGAGTGCCATGGTGCGCGTGGGGATCGTCGACGACCACGAGTCCGTGCGTCTGGGCCTGCAGGCTGCTTGCCGCGACGCCGGGTACGACGTGGTCGCCACAGGCCCGACGGTCACGGTGGTGCTCGAAGCCCTGCCCGACGACGGGTGCGACGTGATCGTGCTCGACCTGTCGCTCGGCGACGGGTCCAGCATCACCGAGAACGTGAAGCGGGTGCAGGCCACCGGCGCGGGTGTGCTGGTGCACAGCATCGCCGATCAGGTGGCCGGTGTGCGGGAGGCGCTGGCGGCTGGGGCCGCAGGTGTCATCCCGAAGTCCGCTCCAACGACGACGGTGATCGCCGCGATCAAATCGGTCGCCGCCGGTGAGGTGCTGAACAATCTCGAGTGGGCGAGCGCCATCGACGCCGACAGCGAGTTCGCGAAGGCTCAGCTTGGCAGACGCGAGCGCGACGTGCTCCACCTCTACGCCTCCGGGCTGCCCCTGAAGGCCGTGGCCGAGCAGCTCGGTATCGCACACTCGACGGCGCGAGAGCACCTCGATCGCGTGCGCACGAAGTACGTCGAGGTAGGGCGCCCAGCACCCACGAAGGTCGACCTGCTGCGCCGTGCAGTGGAAGACGGCATCCTGCCGGGGCTCGCCCCCGACGCCCCCGGAGGGTCCGGGGGAGCGGATGCCTCTCGCTGACGTTGCGGCAGCCCCCGTTCCATCGGCGGCGAACGCCAACCCGCTGAGCAGGGCCCGCATCGAGCGCCTGGCCGCGCGGGCAATAGCCGGTTTCAGCTGGGTCTTCGGGCTGCAGGTCATCCCCGTCGTCATAATGCAGGCCAGGCACGTGCATCCGGCATACACGGTGGCCGTCGCCGTCGTGCTCTTCGCTTCACTCGCGTGGCTCGGCGTCGCGGCCCTCGTCGGCCGCACGGTGCGTGCCGCGGCCATCACCTTCTGCATCGGCTACCTGCTCGGGCTGGCCCTGTGGGAGCAGGGCATGGCGGATGCCGCACACTTCGAGGGCGCGCGCCCGTGGCTCTGGTACCTGCTCACCGTCTCGACCGCGTGCGCTGCCCTGGCCATGCCGTTCGTTCTCGCCGCCGTCTACACGATCGTGGCGCCGCTGCTGTACGCGGTCGTGCTCGCGGTGACCGCAGGACCCAGCGCGGTCGAGACGTCGGTGCTCGACGGACTGTACGCCGCGATCTTCGCGTCGATCCTGCTGGCGATCATGACCATGCTGCGTCAGGCTGCGAGCCAGGTGGACGCCCGACAGGCCGCCGCCCTGGAGCGGTACGAGGTGGCAGTGCGCGCTCACGCCCTTGAGGCGGAGCGCGTCGAGGTGGATGCCATCGTGCACGACAGCGTGCTCACCACCCTGATCTCCGCCGCGAGCGCACGAACGCCGGAGGCGATGGCCATCTCGGCCTCGATGGCGAAGGATGCCCTCGGTCACCTCGACACGTCCGCCCAGTTCGCCGCCCCCGACCACCCGAACGAGCTGACGGCGACGAGCAGCTTGCGCGACCGCATCGTCTCGGCTGCCCGGTCGTTCACGGTTCCGTTCTCGATCGTCCCGCGCGGGTCGGGGGACGCAATGATCCCGGCCCATGTAGCGGAGGCGCTGTATTCGGCCACCATGCAGGCGATGGTGAACAGCGCGCAACACGCCGGAGGCCTCCTCGTCCGGCGCAGCGTGCAGGTCGAGGCCACGACGGAGGGCGGCGTGCTCGTCGTCATCTCGGACGACGGCAAGGGGTTCGACATGCGGTCGATAGCTCCCGAGCGGCTCGGACTGGAGGTCTCGATCAAGGAGCGCGTCGCGCTCGCGGGGGGAGAGGCATCCATCGACTCCACGCCAGGGGATGGTACGACGGTGCGGCTGGAATGGCATCCGGCTGCCGAAGAGGAGGCGAGCGAGTGATAGCCGTTTCACGCGGCCTGCTGGTCACGCTCGCCGCCCTGTTCTCTGCGTACCACGTCGTGCTCGGCGTGGCGTCCATGGCCGAGTACCGGCATCCGGCGCCCGTGATCGTCGCCATCTGCCTCTATGCGGTGGCGACCGCGCTGTCGCTGCTCAACGCCGGCCGCATGGTGCTGCCCGCTTGGATCGCCGCATTCGACCTCGCGGTGTGCGTGGCCGTGCCCGTGCTCGTGGCCGGTCAACTCGACCTCACCCGCGAGAACGGCTACGCCACCTGGTACGTGGCGGCCATCGGCACATTGTTGACCATCGTCATGGTGCGAAGGCGCAACGTGTTCGCGTGGATCGGCATCGCGTTTCTCGTGGTCCACACGCTCGTGGTCGCGGGCGTGGTCGCCCTCGGAGCCCTTGGCGTGGTCGGCAGCGTGGTGTGGGTGGCCGCGGCCGCGGTCGTCACGCGTGCCCTCGGCGCCATGACCCGGGATGCCTCGCGCTTTGCCCGCGCGGAGCGTCAGGTCGTGGAGTGGCATGCCGAACAGGAGGCGCACGTCGTGGAGCGCCAGCGGCGGCTCGAGGAGACGTACCGGAGGGCGGCGCCCATGCTCACGCGCATCGCCGACAGCGGCGGCGTTCTGACGGAAGAGGAGCGGGCCGAGTGCCTGCTGCTAGAGGCGGGGATGCGCGACGAGATCCGCGGGCGCGCTCTGCTCGACGACGTCGTGCGCGACCAGGTGCTCGCCGCCCGGCGCCGCGGTGCGACGGTCGTACTGCTGGACGATGGCGGTCTTGACGGCCTCGACGAACCGAATCGCGACCGCATCCACGCCCGCCTGGCCGAAGCGCTGCACGACTCGCGCGCGGACAAGCTCGTCGTGCGAACGGTCGAGAGCGCTTCTCCGGTCGCCGTGACCGTCGTGGGGCTGCGGTCGGGGGACGGCTCGGTCGGCCCAAGGGATGCCGTCGACACCGCGGCCGCGGAGTCCGAGGGTGCCGACGACGAGGTGGAGCTCTGGCTGGAGATCCCGCGAGCGGCTGAAGCCCGTTCGACGGTGTAGGCGCTGACCGGGCTCAGCTCGCCTGCTCCACCCCGAAATGCGTCAAGGGAACGGCCCGGAGATGCATCAAGGGGCGCCGGTCTTGGACCGGCGCCCCTTGGAAGCCCCGAGTCGGGGCGATAACCCGAATATCGCCCCGACTCGCCCCCAAAACACTCGCCCGCTTACCCTAGTCGGCGAATGAATGGCGGTGAATCTCAGAAGAGAGACACCTAGCAACATCAATAATGGTCGGGATCACGCAAGAGCGAAAGTCGTCATTTAGGGGGACATCCGGGGGACAATTTCCCCGCACCCGCGCGATCACGCGGTTTCCGCCCCGGATTTCGGGGTACAAACGCGCTCAACGGCTCCCATTCCAGCTTCTCCACGCGCCGGGTCCGCGCACGAGTGGCGTGCGCAGGTGTCGCTGGCTGCGCTGCCATGCCGAGGGGCCGGCATCCGTCGCGGGACCACGTTGTGCGGCCTGTTCACGCAGTGCCGCCGTCAGCACTGCGGTGACCGCAGCTATGTCTTCCTCCGAAAGCCCCTTGGTATGGAACTCGATCTGCGAGGCGTCCACCTCGGGCACCGGCCTGTGCTTCGCCATGGATGCCTCCCCTCAGTGCCCGCTCGCGCGCTCGGCGAGCGTGGTGTGCGGTGCGATCACAGCGGGATGTTCCCGTGCTTCTTGGGCGGCTGCGTTGCCCGCTTGGAGCGGAGCGCGCGAAGGGACTTGATCACAGACACGCGCGTTGCTGCCGGCTCGATGACGCCGTCGAGTTCTCCGCGTTCGGCCGCCAGGAACGGCGAGGCGACGTTGTACAGGTATTCGTTGGCGAGCTTGGTGCGCACGGCGGCGACATCCTCGCCGGATTCCTCCGCACGCTTGATCTCGCTGCGATAGAGGATGTTCACCGCACCTTGCCCGCCCATCACCGCGATCTCCGCGGTCGGCCAGGCCAGGTTGATGTCGGCGCCTAGCTGCTTCGACCCCATCACGATGTAAGCGCCGCCGTAGGCCTTGCGCGTGATGACCGTCACGAGTGGCACCGTGGCCTCCGCGTATGCGTAGAGGAGCTTCGCACCGCGGCGGATGACGCCGGTCCACTCCTGATCGGTGCCTGGCAGGTATCCGGGCACATCGACGAGCGTGAGGATCGGGATCGAGAACGCGTCGCAGAAGCGCACGAATCGAGCGGCCTTCTCGCCGGCATCGATGTTGAGCGTTCCCGCCATGGCGTTCGGCTGGTTGGCGATGATGCCCACCGAGTGCCCCTCGACGCGAGCGAAGCCGATCACGATGTTGGGCGCGAACAGGGGCTGGATCTCGAGGAACTCGCCGTCGTCGACGATGTGCTCGATGATCGTGGTCACGTCGTACGGCTGGTTCGGGGAGTCGGGGATGACCTCGTTGAGCCGGCGGTCGGCATCCGTGATCTCCAGCTCAGGCTCGGCCTCGTAGACCGGCGGGTCGGTGAGGTTGTTGTCAGGCAGGAAGCTGATGAGCGCCCGCCCGAACTCGAGGGCATCCTGTTCGTCCGATGCCAGGTAGTGGCTGACGCCCGAGATCTTGTTGTGCGTGAGCGCGCCGCCGAGTTCTTCGAACCCGACGTCTTCGCCGGTCACGGTCTTGATCACGTCGGGGCCGGTGACGAACATGTGGCTCGACTTGTCGACCATGATGACGAAGTCGGTGAGTGCGGGGGAGTAGACGGCGCCACCGGCGGCCGGTCCCATGACGATCGAGATCTGCGGGATGACACCGGATGCCTGCGTGTTGCGCCGGAAGATCTCACCGTATTTGCCGAGCGCGACAACACCCTCTTGGATGCGAGCCCCGCCCGAGTCGAGGATGCCGATCATCGGCACCCCAGTCTTTAGGGCGTGGTCCATGACCTTGATGATCTTTTCGCCCGCAACCTCGCCGAGCGATCCGCCGAAGATGGTGAAGTCCTGGCTGAACACCGCGACATTGCGCCCGTGGATGGTGCCGATGCCCGTCACCACCGAGTCGCCGTACGGGCGCTTGTTCTCCATGCCGAACGCGTGCGTACGGTGACGCACGAACTCGTCGAATTCGACGAACGAGCCGGGGTCGAGCAGTAGATCGATGCGTTCCCGAGCCGTCAGCTTGCCCTTGGCGTGCTGCTTCTCGACGGCCGCTTGCCCGCTCGCCGTTACCGCCTCGTGATAGCGGACCTTTAGATCGGCGATCCGGCCGGCGGTCGTCGTGTCGAGAGGGGCGTCGGTCTGCGCCTCGGCGGCACCGGTGGCGTCGGGGGTGGAGATGTCGGTCACCCGTTCACTTTACAAGCAGGCCTTCGGCCGCCTTCGTTGACGGAAGGGCACAAAAAACGACCCCGGGCGCTAGTTCGCTGAACTGGAGCGGGCTCAGGCCGAGGGCCCAGTGGGGATATCGGCCAAGCCTCCCTGGTCAGTCACGAAATATGATGGTTGCTTGCCCCCGTTCAGCTGCAATAGTCGATCCCATGTCGATACGGGCCGCTTCTGGCCGGAGGTGATCAGGTAGATCGTGGGGCTCGAAGACTCCATTGCGAACACTTGGGTCAAGGGGGTCGTATCGGCGGGCTTCAGGTTCGCGCACGTGTTTGACGTCAGGACGGTGGCGGGAATGCCAGTGACACTAGAAGACGTCAAAGGTTGAAGAGTTCCGTTGACTCCGAAGTAGGTGTTCGTGGCGCACGTCACGACCCGCGTCAGCGATCCAGTGGCTATCGGATAGTCGTTCAACAGGACATCGTCGACGTAGGTCCATTGCGGGAGGCCAATCTGGCTGACGGTCGCTAACGATGTGACGAGACGGCGAACGTTCCCGTCTATCAGATACACGTTAGGGTCCGCCACTGTTCGCACCACTTGCCCCGACTGAAATGCGAGAGCGGTAGGCGGAATCGAGGAAACGGTTCCATCGTTTAACGGGACAATTGTGGGAACCTTGCCACCGTTCTGCTGAAGCAGTGCATCCCACGTTGGCAAGTATGTTCGGTGACCCGCCGACACAAAGAAGACGCTCACCCCGCTGGTCGACTTGATGAAAAGAGTGCCGCTGATACTCCCATTTCCTGGAAGTAGAGAACAGGTTAGAGGGTCGAGGCCAATGGGCGTCAATCCGCCCGCACCGTTCGACGCGTTCCAGGTGTAGAGGCTTCCCTGCGACACGAGGTACTGCTGAGACGAACATTGTGGCGCGATAGTGATGCTTGTGCTTACCAGGGTGTAAGACCCAAGAAGCGTCTGTGGAATCACGCGATAGCTATTCGCGCCGTATTCGGCAGCAACCGAAAATGAAGACACATAGTAAGCCCTCGAAAGACCATCGATCATATAGATGTTGGCTGAGGAATCACTTTTGACCAGAGAAAGGGGTGCTACAACGGCATGGCTTGCCAAAAGGTGGCTGGCCGCATCCGACCCCATGGTTGCAACGAATGGCGGCGTTCCACCGTTCATCGCAATCGCGTCACGCCATTCGTAAACGGGGTAGCTGTTTCCGCCACTGATGTAACTCACCACAGAGGAGCCAGAAAGAAGGTAAAACGGAGTCATGTCCGCGCCGGCAGTGAGTAGCGCATATTGGAGCGGCGTGAGGTTTGTAGGGCTGTTGCACGAGTAACCAAAAGCGGCTACCAATTCGCAGCTCGGGAAATGGTGTCGAACGCCCCCTTGCATCAGGGATATGTCCCCACTGCTCGAATCTCGCACCAGAAGCGAGGCGGGATTTGGCGAGGTGGGGATGGCGTCTAGGGTCGCTTGGCTGACCAAGCGCACGGGTTGGAGAGGCGCGAGGTTGTTCACGATGTCCATCGAGGGGACGAAGTACTTTTGGCTGCCGGCGAGCAGGTAGAGGTTGGGATTTGATGAGGTCCGTACGAAGTACCCACCTTGCGCCCCTGGAGCGCTAAAGGAAATGAGGTCGTTGAGATTGCCATTGAATACGTCCTGGTCCCCTGGGAACACGCCTGAATCGGCGTATTGCCAGAGGGACCACGACGACCAGCCGGCCGGTAGCGTCCCGGCGCCGGAGGAGATATCGCTTGGCCAACGGGCTATGAAGAGGGGATTGGAGCTGAAAACTCCGGTATTCCCGGTGCAACGATTCCACCAGTCGGTGGTCGTGTAAATAGCGGGCGCACGTCCGGTGCGAGCGATCACAGTCGACGAGAAGTCGGCGATCCAGGACACCATTGCCGCCTGGCCCAGTCCCCAACACGCGTCAGAATTCGGTGCATAGTCGTATTCGAGGTCGATAAGGGGTGGCAGAGTTCTTCCATCCGCACTCCAGGATCCTCCGTGGCTCACGAAAAAATTCGCTTGGGCTGCTCCGGAGGAAGTATTTGGGGTAGCGAAATGGTATGCGCCACGAATCATGCCGACGGCGTATGAGTCATTGTATTGTTCGGTGAACTGGCTGCTGGCGTAATCCGTACTTTCGGTTGCCTTGATGTACGCAAATCGAGCGCCGTTAGCCCAAGCGCGCTGCCAGTCCGAAATGTTCAAGACTTGGTAAGCACTCACGTCGAACCCGAGCGCGCCTGAGGATGGTTGCGACGCGGAGGCCACGTATGCTGCAGGAGCGATTTTGAGTTGAGCATGATAGTCGATCGGTGTTGTAACGCCCGGCGTCTCGCTTTCGGGGGCAAGGAGCCTCTCACCGCTCTCCGTGATCGTGGATCCCATGGTGTGATCACCCGCGATATTCATCTGGGCAAGTGGCGGATTCCCACTCTGATCATCCGCCCCCTGTCGTGCGCCGTTTTTCGTCGAACCTTCCTGACTCTCCATAGAACGGTCGGTGGCAGCGCCGGCTGAGATCGTTGTTCGAGCCGTGGCTGCCGTGGCTGCGGCGTCAAAAGGGGCGGAGCTGAGGGCGCAGGCAGCAAGGGACAAGGCCATAGCTGACGTCCAGAGTTTCATTCGCATCTGGTTCTTCCCCCTAGACCATGACCAACTGGTCAAGAATATGCGTCCATCTCGTCGTATCGTGGAGACACACAGTGGCGAGGACCAGGTTTGCGATTACCTAACACATCGGCGACAGTCCCGAGGTTGTACATTCTTCCGGAGACCGGGTCGACCAACGATCACCTTTCCGGTCTAGTTGACGGTATGGGCCCGCAAATTCTTCCGGAGTTCACCGTCGTTGCCACCGATTCCCAGACTGCTGGGCGGGGTAGGCTCGGTCGCTCTTGGGCCGCACCGTCGGGAACGATGCTCGCAGCTTCGGTGCTGTTGTACCCACACGCGGCAGGTATCGCGCCTTTTTCGAGGCTTGGTTGGCTGCCCCTCATTGCCGGCTTAGCTATGACCCGTTCCTTGGCGTCGATGGGCGCAACAACCGAGCTGAAATGGCCGAACGACGTTCTCATCAACGAGAAGAAGGTGTGCGGCATCCTCGCGGAGGTGGTCGGGGCCGAAGCGGTGGTGATCGGCTCCGGTGTGAACCTGGCCATGTCTGAAGACCAACTGCCTGTGCCGACGGCAACATCGATGTCGATCGTCGGTGCAGGGACGGACCCCGACTGGATCCTCGCCACTTATTTGCGTGAGTTCCGCACGCTCTACACGAGCTTTGCCGCCTGCAGAGGTGACGCTGACGCATCGGGCATACAAATGGCAGTGGCCGACGCGTGCTCCACGATCGGGCGGATCGTGCGCGTGCAGCTTCCCGGGGCGAAAGACCTCGTCGGCCTAGCGACGGGGCTCGACGAAAGCGGGCGCCTTGTAGTCGAATCGGATGGGCGGCGCACGGCAGTCTCAGCGGGAGATGTCACCCACCTGCGCTATTAATGGGCGTATGGCGCTCACTGACGGGTACGGAGTGCCGCCCGCGGAGCGTGTGGTGGCACGCCTGCGCCAGCATGCCCGTCAGCTGTTCTGGCCCTCGGTTGCCCTGATTGCCATCTGCGGAGCGGCGTCGTACTTCGGCTCGGCGTATGGCGGTTGGATCAGCCTCGCAATCTGGATTGCGGCGTTGCTTCTCGCCATATTCCTGTTCCTCCTCCCGCTCGGCTCCTGGCTCACGACTCGCTACACCGTAACTACTCGCCGACTTATCATTCGGCGGGGTCTCTTCGTCCGTGAACGCCGAGAGCTGTTGCACAGCCGTGGCTACACCATCACCCTGCGCACATCGTGGCTGCAGGGCATGTTCCGGAGCGGGACCATCGTGATCGGAGCGATGGATGAGAAGACCGTCGCGCGGTTACGGGATGTACCTCGCGCGGAAGTCGTCACGGAGGCGTTGCATGACCTCATGGAGAACAGCCAGCGGCTCTACCCATCGGGTTGGAATACGGGGTCCGTCCTGACAGAACAGGGAAACCGGCCACTCTGAGCGGGGTGCCGCGGTGGTCAGTCCGTGGAAGCGCTGTCGATCCGGCCCGCAATTAGGCGCCCAGAGTGATCGGTCTGTCCGGTGCTTTCACCAGTGTCGTTGTGCCTGCGGCTGTCTTTGCTGGGCCGCGCCGCTCGACGCGGGGAATAGACCCAAAACTTGTACAGCACGTAGCGCACGCCGGTGCCGAGCACGAGCCCGACTACGTTGCTCGAAATGTTGTCGGCAAGCAGCGAGTGGAACCCCAGCGCGTACCGGGACACAGCGATGCAGATCAGTGGAACGCACATGCCGATGAGGCTCGCCACGAAGAACTCGAGCCCTTCGCGAGCGGTGTTGCCTTGCCGCTCCGCAGCAAACGCCCAGTACCTGTTCCCTAGCCAATTCACGACGATGGCGACCAGGGTCGCGACGACGGTCGCAAGAAGTGGACCGTGCGGCATCGTCACCGGGTTGAAGATCGTGAGCCACAGCCCGTTGAAGACCGCGAAGTTGACCACAACGCCCACACCGCCGACAGCGCCGAATTTGAGCAGTTGAACGAGTTGAGGGATCCAGCGGGAACGGAGACCGCGCGCGACGCTTGACGACGCTGCGATGTCTTCAGTTCGAGTCATGGTCGACACCCCCTGGACCGATTCTTCTGACCGCCGGTCTGGACTCCGAACGGACGCACGTGAGCGTATCCGTGCCACTTGTGAGCGGCCTAGTACTTGCCCGCTCACTGTGAATACCTGTACAGACTGACCTGCCGGTGAACGGAGAGCTATGTTTCCGGCCACGAGCACCGAGGGCACCGCCGGATAGGCTTTCAGAGTGGCCAAGACAGTCGGCGTGATCGGTGGAGGACAGCTCGCACGGATGATGATTCCGGCGGCACTCGAGTTGGGTGTGGGCATCCGGGTGCTCGCGGAAGCGGAAGGCATGTCCGCAGCTATTGCAGCATCGGCTGTCGGTGACTACCGAGACCTCGAGACGGTGCTCGCGTTCGCGAAGACCGTCGACGTCATTACCTTCGACCACGAGCACGTGCCGCAGTCTGTGCTTCGTGCGTTGGAGGAGACCGGAATGCCGGTGCATCCTGGGCCGGACGCGTTGCAGTACGCACAGGACAAGCTGCTGATGCGTCAGAAGCTGTCCGAGCTCGGGCTTCCCGTGCCGGACTGGGCTGCTGTGGAGAATCCCGAGCAGCTGAATGACTTCCTGAACGGCCATGGCGGCCAGGCCGTGGTGAAGACCGCTCGTGGCGGATATGACGGCAAGGGTGTACGGGTTGTTGCGGCCCCGACTGACGTTGACGACTGGTTCACGGCGCTCGCCGAGGACGGCAATGGCGGTTCCCTGCTCGTCGAAGAACTCGTGGACTTCCGTAGGGAACTCGCGCAACAGGTGGCGCGCCGAGCCTCGGGCGAAATCGTTGCCTGGCCCGTCGTCGAGACGGTGCAGCGTGACGGGATCTGCGCCGAGGTCGTCGCGCCCGCGCGCGGGTCGGCGGGCAACATCGCAGAGCTCAGCGAAGACATCGCCGTCCGCATCGCCGAGGGCCTCGGCGTCACAGGCATGCTCGCGGTTGAGTTGTTCGAGACACGTGATGGCCGCGTACTGGTGAACGAGCTTGCGATGCGCCCGCACAATAGTGGCCACTGGACCATCGACGGTTCCACGACCAGCCAGTTCGAGCAGCACCTGCGCGCTGTGCTTGATCTGCCGCTCGGGGCGACGGGAACGCTCCAGCCCTGGTCCATGATGATCAACGTGCTCGGCGGACCCGAGGAGGCGACCATGCCCGACCGCTATGCGGAGGCCATGCGCGAGCATCCGACGGCGAAGTTCCATAGCTACGACAAAGAGTCGCGTCCTGGCCGCAAGGTCGGGCACGTCACAGTCTGTGGCGACGATATCGACGAGGTCGCGTACCAGGCGCGTGGCGCAGCGGCGTTCTTCCAGGACTGAGACCTAGCCTGGTTTTCATGCCCAGCGTGAACTCCACCGAGCCCCCGCTTGTGTCGATCGTCATGGGGTCCGATTCCGACTGGGCCACCATGCAGGCGGCGGGGGAGGCCCTCGCGCAGTTCGGCGTGCCTTACGAGGCCGAGGTCGTCTCGGCTCATCGCACCCCGGAGAAGATGATCGCGTTCGGAAAGAACGCTGCCTCGCGGGGAATCAAGGTGATCGTCGCGGGAGCAGGTGGTGCGGCCGCGCTGCCGGGAATGTTGGCCTCCGTCACGACCCTGCCCGTCGTCGGAGTGCCCGTTCCGCTCGCGAAACTGGACGGTCTTGACTCTCTGCTGTCGATCGTGCAGATGCCCGCCGGTATCCCGGTCGCCACCGTCGCGATCGGTGGCGCGAAGAATGCCGGCATCCTGGCCGCTCGCATCCTCGCCACGAGCGACGACGCGCTTGCTGCCAGTCTCGCCGACTACGCTGCCAGCCTCATCGACCTCGTCGAACAGAAGAACGCGGACCTTCTCTCATCGCTATGACCATCGCCAACCCGATCCGGTACCCGAATTCCGGCTCCCGCGACGTGATGACGCGCAGGGGCTGGTGGCTCGTCGCGCTCAACTTCCTCATGCCTGGGAGCGCTCAAGTGCTTGCCGGCAACCGCAAGCTCGGACGCTTCGGCCTGATCACCACGTTCATCCTGTGGCTTTCGGCGATCACGGTCTTCATCGTCTACCTCGTCAAGCCCACCGCTGTCGTCGGGTTCTTCACGCAGACGCTCGCGCTCTGGGTGCTGCAGATCCTGCTCGCGCTCTATGCCATTCTCTGGGTCGTGCTGACGCTGGACACCGTGCGTCTGGTGCGACTGGTGAAAGCGCGTCCGTCCGCGCGGGCGGGAATCGCGGCCTTCGCCGTGCTGCTGCTCGTCGTCGTTTCCGGCACTGCCGCGTACGGGGCGGTGCTCGCCGGTACGGCGCGTGGCGCGCTCTCCGGCATCTTCTCCGCGGCGGCGTCCGAGCCGCCGGTCAATGGCCGCTACAACATCATGCTTCTCGGCGGCGACGCAGGACCCGGCCGCGACGGTATGCGGCCGGACAGCATGTCGGTGCTCAGCATCGACGCGAACACCGGGCAGGCCGTCTCGATCGGTGTGCCACGTGATCTGGACCCGGTGCCGTTCAGCGACGGTTCGCCCATGCAGAAGTTGTACCCCGACGGCTATGGCTACAACGACAACTGCGACGTGGATGTCTGCCAGCTCAACTCGATCTACACGGAGGTCGAGCTCTACAAGTCGAAGCTGTACCCGAACGCCACCAAGCAGAACAGTCAGCCTGGAATTGAAGCGATGCGCGACGCTCTGCAGGGCGTGACGGGGCTGAAGATCCAGTACTACGTGCTCATTGACATGGATGGCTTCTCACAGTTGATCGACGCTCTGGGTGGCGTCACGATCGACGTCAAGGAGAAGCTGCCGATCGGCGGGGATGCCCAAGGCAACGGGGTGACGGGCTGGATCTATCCCGGCGTGCAGCATATGAACGGATACACCGCCCAGTGGTACGCACGGTCCCGGGAATCCACGAGTGATTACGACCGCATGGCACGCCAGCGTGAACTTGAGGATGCCATCCTCAAGCAGTTCACGCCGGTTACCGTCGCGACAAAGTTCCAGGACATCGCCAAGGCCGGCCAGCAAGTGGTGAAGACCGACATACCGCAATCGATGCTCGGATACTTCGCTGACCTCGGGATGAAGACCCGGACCCTTCCGGTGCAGAACCTCGAGCTCGTGCCACCGACCGTCGATCCGTCGAACCCGAACTTCGACCAGATCCACTCGATGGTGCAGAAGGCCGTCGCCCCGCCGACGGCGACGCCGAAGCCGTAGGAGTTCTATCTCGAAATCACCCCGCGGTAGGGGCAATCGGCTACCACAGGGTGACGCGGCAGACACTCGAGTGCCGAATGCTGGTCTCATGCCGTCGTCTTGGCGGTAGTCGAGAGGGGACCATCATCGACGCCATCAACGCGTTCATCGCTGCCGCCGTCTCTACGCCCTGGGTACCGATCGTGATCGTGCTGGCCGTGCTCATCGACGCATTCTTCCCGCCGGTGCCCAGCGAATCTGTTGTCATTGGAGCGGCCGCCGCGGCCGTATCTGTGGGACAGCCCAATATCGCGCTGGTCATCGCTTGCGCAGCCATCGGGGCTATTGCCGGCGACAACCTGACTTTCGCCATCGGGCGCACTGTTGGACTTGAACGGTTCGGCTGGATGCGCCGTGCTCGCATGCGCTCCGCCCTCCAGGCAGCGGGTCGCGGCATTGCGAAGCGGCCAGCGCTCTTCCTCATGACGGCTCGCTATGTGCCCGTCGGCCGCGTGGCCGTCAACCTCGTCGCCGGCGCCTCCGGATTCCCTCGACGCAAGTTCTTCCTTCTCTCCGTCGTAGCAGGCATCAGTTGGGCGGTGTATTCGGTTGCGATCGGTTTGCTGGCCGGACACCTGCTTCACGGAAACGCACTGCTCGGTATGCTCGTCGGAATCGTTGGAGGGCTGGCATCAGGGGTGCTGGTCGACCTGTTGATCCGGCTCATCACGCGACGGCCGTCACGGTCTCGTACTGCACAGTCGACCCGCGCAGAGGCTGAGCCTGACCAGCGCGAAGCGGAAAGCATCGGAGCGGAATGACGGATCCGGACGCGAGCGCGGCAGGCGAGGGGGAGCGAACGCCTCTTCTCACCGGCGCCGCTCAGCGCGCGCCTGCCTCGATTGTGCTCTGGACGCTGGTGGTGCTCGGCGCAGCAGCGGTGCTCACGGTCAGCTCATCGCTGTCATCATCCGCATTCGGGGTGCCGGTCGCCATTGCGCTGCTCCTGGCGGGCATTCAGGCCGCGGCGATGGTTCTCGGCCTGCTGAATCCGCCGATCGCCGCGGCGCTGAGTGTGCTCGGAGTTTTCGGCTTCGCGCTCGTTACGCCACCCGGCGGACCATGGCCGGTCATGGTTACCTCGATGATCGCCCACGTCACGGTCGTTCTCCTCGTCACGCGAACCCAGTGGCTCACGGGACTCACGGCCGTGCTCGTCGGCGTGCTCGGTGCGACGATCATCGCCTTCACGAGCCCGGTGCCGGAGCCGGTACAGGGTGCCGCCACGGCCGACCTCATCGTGTTCGCATCGGTCTCCGCAATCGCCTGGCTTGTCGGACTGCTCGTGGGCAGGTGGAACGCCGCACGTGCCCAGCTGCGGCGAGAACGCGCCGTGTCCGCCGCCGAGCTCGCGCGGAGGCAAGAAGCGGAAGAGCGCACCCGGCTGGCGAGGGAGCTGCACGACGTCGTGGCGCACGGGATGAGCGCCATCCAGGTGCAGGCATCCTCGGCCAAGTACCGCTTGCCGTCTCTGCCGGTGGACGTCGTAGAGGAGTTCGACAGCATCGCCTCGCTTGCCCGCGAATCGATGGGCGAGATGCGTGCTCTTCTCAGGGTGCTGCGCAACGAGGACGCGCCGGGGGAGGTGGTACCGCAACCGACGGCATCGGATGTTCCGCAACTGATCCGCTCTGCATCCCGCGCCGGCTCACGAGTCGAATTGAGCAACGGTCTTTCTCAAGAGGTCGTGTTCGCCCTGGATCCTGTGGTGTCGCTGACCGTCTACCGCGTTGTTCAGGAGGCGCTGAGCAACGTCGCCAGACACGCAACAGGGGCCGACACTCTCGTGACACTCGAGCACACCGGCAGGAACCTCAACGTGGAGGTGCGAAACTCCGCACCAGCCGTCCGCGCGGCCGCAGCAGGCGCAACGGATGCCGGCGGGCAGGGCATCCGCGGGATGCGCGAGCGGGTCGAGCTGCACGGTGGCACTCTGCAGGCACTACCCACGGATGACGGCGGCTTCGTGGTTCGTGCCGCCATCCCGCTTCGCCAGAGAGAGGATGCAGCGTGACCGTCACGGTGCTTGTCGTCGATGATCAGGCGATGGTTCGTGCCGGATTCTCGGCGATCTTGGACGCGCAAGACGGCATTCGAGTCATCGGGCAGGGCGCTGACGGTGCCGAGGCGATTGCGTTGGCGAGGAGTCTGCGACCGGACGTGGTGCTCATGGATGTGCGCATGCCGAACGTGAACGGAATTGAGGCGACGAGGGAGCTCGTGAACCCGAGCCGGGGCGAGCCGTATGTGCCCCGCGTGCTCGTGCTCACCACATTCGACGCCGACGACTACGTGTACGACGCGCTCGCCGCAGGGGCGAGCGGCTTTCTGCTCAAGGACGCCCTGCCCGACGAACTCGTGCAGGCCGTGCGTGTGGTGGCAGCAGGTGATGCGCTCCTCGCGCCCAGCGTGACCAGGCGGCTGCTCGAGCGGTTCGCCTCACAGCGCCCACCGGCTCCGCGTCGAGTGCAAGAGCTTGTCGGCTTAACCGAGCGGGAGCGGGAGATCCTCGTACTCGTCGGTCGCGGGCGTTCGAATTCGGAGATCGCGAAGGACCTGTTCATAGGGGAGCAGACGGTCAAGACGCACGTCAGCCGCGTTTTCACGAAGCTAGGCGTGCGTGACCGCGTGCAGGCGGTCATCCTCGCCTACGACGCGGGACTGGTCGAACCCGCAACCTGAGTCGCCGCCCGCGAACCGGGTAAGCGCCCGGATCGCAGGCGGCGTCGTTGGACCGGTCTGCGTGGTCGTCGGGCCGCGAGCGGGTCAGCCGGCCGTCACCGACAGCCGAGGGATCAACTCGTCGAGCACCTCGACCGTGTGGTCGGGCCCGCGCACCGCCAGCGTGGGAACTCCGAGTGCGAGCACGGGGTAGTCGTTGCCATCCGGGTCGAGGCGGTCGCCGATGAAGAGCATGTCGGTGAGCCGGATCCCCGTCAGTTCAGAAAGCCTGCCCATGCCGTATGCCTTGTCGATGCCCTGCCGGGTGATGTCCACCGAGGTCGACCCGCCCGAGCGCACTTCGAGGTCTGGCAGCAGCTCTTGCACTGCGGCGCGCAACGAGTTCTTCTTCTCGCCCGTGGGATCCCATGCTGTCTTCACCCCGACGGGCGCTGACTGACCCAATGCGGAGAACGTGATCTGAGAACCCCGATCCTCCAGAATGGGCCCCCAGGTCTTCTCCTCCCAATACCCCAACCGCCGAGCTTGTGACTCGACAGCGGCCAGGGCTCGGGACTTCTCGTCGGCGCTCAGATCTTGCGAGTAGACCTTGGTCCACGTCTCTTCGACGAAGCGGTAATACTGGGTGCCGCAGGTGGGCATGAGGTGCAGACGCCCGAGTGCCGCCGGGGAGGCATCCTTCAGCTTCTCCACGACCTGCTTCGAGAACTGCCCGAACTGTCCGCCCGAGATGATGCACACCGGCACCGCGTCGAGCAGAGCGATAAGGCGTTCGGCCATGGCGGGCTGCAGCGGCGATTTCGATGCCGCAAGCGTGTCGTCGAGGTCGAAGGCGACGAGGCGGGGCTGGTAGGTGATGGAGGGCATGGTCCTGAACGGTCGAGCACTTCACGTGCGGCTGGATGCTTGGCTGGCCGACATCGCAGTCTAGCCATCCGATTCGGGATGAAGAGCCGGAGGACATCCGCCGGCGGAGGGGCAGGTCATAGCTCAGCGTGCAGTTGCCACACGGATTCCGCTGAGGCTCGCCAGCTGAAGGCGGCAGCGCGGTCCATCCCTGCGAATCGCAAGCGCTCCCGCAACTCCTCGTCCACCAGGACGGCGGCGACCGCTTCGGCAAGCCTTGAGGGATAGCCGTCCGCGTCTTCGCGCGGCACGGTGACTCCCGCGCCGAAAGCGACCTCCGCGACGGCGGGATCGTCGGAGTGGACGACTGGCGTGCCGAAGCGCATGGCCTCGATGACGGGGAGCCCGAACCCCGACGAGAGATTTGGATACACGAACACTGCCGCGCGGCTGAGCACGACGGCGAGGTCGGCGTCTCCCAGGCTTCCTAGCGTGCGCACGCGTCCTTCTGGGAGCCCCGACTCCATGGCAACGGTCGACACGTGTTCGCCGTGGTGCTCCTCGGGGCCGACGATGACGAGCGGCATCCCTTGCAGGCACGGTCGGGCCATGGCCGCGATCAGTGCCCGCAGGCCCTTGCGAGGATCGAGGCTCGACACCGTTGCGATGTATCGCTCGGGTAAGTGCAGGGTTTCAGCACGGGCGTCCGCATCTTCAGGCACGCGGAGCGTGTCGGCAGGCGCACCGCCGATGACACGGATGCGGTCTCCCAGCTTTGCCACCTCGCCGAGTTGTTGCGCGACCGCGTGGGTCGGAACAACCACTGCATCCGCGAACTTGCGCGCGCGCTTGACCATCGCCTTCTGCCATGCTGCCTCGACGACGCCGACGGCCTCAGGGGCTGTCCAAGCGGATACGTCGTGCACGGTGACCGTGGTCTGGTCGACGGAGTCCGAAGAATCATGCTTGAACAACGGTGCGAGCAGGCTCGGTGCGTGGATGAGGCCGCCCCCCATGGGCAGCTTCACGCCCATTTGCCATGCCAGGGCGAGCTCACGGGAGCCGACAGGCAACGCGTGCACGCCGACGAGGCCGGGCAGTAACTGCTGAAGCAGCCGACGATCCGTTTCGCTTCTCGCGGCCGTCACGCCCTCGACGACACAGCCGCGCGGCGCCGTTGCGATCAGCTGTCGTGTCAGTTCGAGGCTGTAACGGGAGATGCCGTCCGGCACATCAGTGAGCACATCGTCAACGATCACCCTCAGCGTTGTCATCGAATGCCTTTCGGTCGAACGCATCGGCCAGCGCCTCTCGCCAGTCTCGCATCACGGGAATGCCGGCTGCGCCCCAGGCGTCATGACCAAGCACGGAATAGGCGGGTCGAGCGGCGGGCCGCGAGAAGTCTGCACTCGTCGTGGCCTTGACCCGCTCGGGATCGAGGCCGGCCTGTTCGAATACGGCCTGCGCGAAACCGAACCAGGTCGTCTCGCCACTCGCGGTGCCGTGGTAGATGCCCGCTGGCGCGTCCATGTCTACGAGCCGCACCAACTGCTCGGCGAGGTCGGCGGTCCAGGTGGGCTGGCCGCGCTGGTCGTCGACGACGCTCACCGTGTCGTGCGAGGCGGCCAGGCGCAGCATCGTTCGTGCGAAGTTCGGGCCGTGCGCGCCATACAACCACGCCGTGCGCACGATGTAGGTCCCGTCTGGATAGGCCGTTAGCGCACGTTCTTCGCCCGCGGCCTTCGTGCGTCCGTAAGCGTTCAGCGGATCGCGGGGAGCGTTTTCGGGGTAGGGCGTTGTCGCGTCGCCTTTGAACACGTAGTCCGTGGAAATAGTGACGAGCCGTGCACCGGTCTCGTGTGCTGCGATGGCGAGGTTCTCGGTGCCGACCGCGTTGACGGCGAAGGCCGCGTCCTCATGCGTTTCCGCGTCATCCACCTTCGTGTATGCGGAGGCGTTGAAGACGACATCGTGACCAGCTACGGCGTCGAAGACCGCGCTCCGGTCGGTGACATCCAGTTCGGAACGGGACAAGGCCGTCACCTCTCGGCCGAGGAGTGCCTGCTGTAGGTCGTGGCCCAGCATGCCGGACGCGCCCGTGACGAGATAGCGCACCCGCTACTGCCCCTGCGCCTTGTAGCGGTCTTCCGTCGCCTGCTTTTGCGGCGCCCACCAGTCCTCGTTGTCCTTGTACCACTGGATGGTCGCGGCGAGGCCGGCGGCGAAGTCGCCGTACTTGGGCGTCCAACCCAGTTCACTGCGGAGCTTCGTGGAGTCGATGGCGTAGCGGAGATCATGTCCCGGGCGGTCGTTGACCAAGTCGTAGGCATCTGCGGGCTGGCCAAGCTCGGTCAGGATGAGTTCGACGACCTGCTTGTTGTTCTTCTCGCCGTCTGCACCGATCAGATAGGTGTCGCCGATTCGGCCCTTCTCGAGGATGGTGAGGACTGCAGAGGAATGGTCATCGGCGTGGATCCAATCCCGCACGTTCTCGCCCGTGCCGTAGAGCTTCGGTCGCTCACCGCGGAGCACATTCGTGATTTGCCGGGGGATGAACTTCTCGACGTGCTGGTACGGACCGTAGTTGTTCGAGCAGTTCGAGATGGTGGCCTGAACGCCGAACGACCGCATCCATGCGCGCACCAGAAGATCACTGCCGGCCTTTGTCGAGGAGTACGGGCTCGAGGGGTTGTACGGCGTCGATTCGGTGAAGCGCGCCGGGTCGTCGAGCTCGAGGTCGCCATAGACCTCGTCCGTGGAGATGTGGTGGTACCGGATGCCGTGCTTGCGAGCGGCCTCGAGCAGCGTAAATGTTCCGACGAGGTTCGTGTGCACGAAGGGCTCGGGATCGGCCAGGGAGTTGTCGTTGTGACTCTCGGCCGCATAGTGAACGACCGCGTCGTGCTCCGCCAACAGGCGGTCGACCAACTCCGCGTCGGCGATGTCGCCCTTGACGAACGTGAATCGGTCGTCGGGCAGAGAAGCCAGGGACGCAAGGTTGCCGGCGTAGGTGAGCTTGTCGAGCACCGTCACGTCGTGATCGGTGTTGTCGATCAGATAGTGAACGAAGTTCGAGCCGATGAAACCGGCGCCGCCGGTGACGAGGATCTTCATGCGGTGCGGATGCTTTCTTACTCGAGAGAGGACCCGCGGACGACGGGTGGGAGGCCGAGACAGTCTAGCGAACGGGCATTCTGAGCTGCTTCAGCTTCTCTGGCTGGAGACGGCTGCAACGCGGGAGGTGCAGGGTCCGCCAGTCTCGTCATTGGTAGACTCACCCGGTGCAGATCCGCGAGTTGTCCGTACCCGATGCCTACGAGATCACACCCGTGCAGCACCGAGATGACCGCGGCGTGTTCCTCGAGTGGTACAGATTCGACCGCCTCGAGGACGTGGTCGGCCACCCGCTGAACCTACGACAAGGGAATACGTCTGTCTCGCGAAAGGGTTCGGTACGAGGAGTCCATTTCGCTGACATCCCGGTAGGACAAGCCAAATATGTGACCTGCCTACGAGGCGCGGTCCTTGACTTCACGATTGACATCAGAGTCGGATCCCCGACATTTGGACAGTCAGATGCTGTGTTACTCGACGATGTTGATCGTCGAGCCGTATACATCGCCGAGGGCCTTGGACATTGCTTCGTTGCACTCGCCGATGATGCGATCGTGACCTATTTGGTGTCCGACGTGTACACCCCAGATCGCGAGCACGAGATCAACCCGCTCGACCCTGAAATTGCACTCGATTTTCCGCTGGTATCCCACGAGCTACTGCTGTCGCCCAAGGACACGGACGCACCAACGCTCTTCGCCGCTCGCGACAGAGGTCTGCTTCCAGACTATGCCGAAGCGAAGGCCTTCTACGCCTCGCTGAACGGAGCGAATTAGCATGCGCGGCATTATTCTGGCGGGCGGGTCGGGTACTCGCCTCTGGCCAATCACCAAGGGCATCTCCAAGCAGCTCATGCCGATCTACGACAAGCCCATGGTCTACTACCCGTTGTCAACGCTCATGATGGCGGGAATCCGCGAGATTCTGATCATCACGACGCCCGAATACAATGAGCAGTTCAAGGCCCTCCTCGGCGACGGCTCGGCGCTAGGCATCCGGCTGGAATACGCAGTACAGCCCTCGCCCGACGGACTCGCGCAGGCCTTCATCATCGGCGAGGAATTCATCGGTGAGGAGGCGGTCGCCCTGGTGCTCGGCGACAATATCTTCCACGGCACAGGGCTGGGCACAGCCCTTCGCCACGTGACGGGCGACGAAGGCGCGAGGATTTTCGCGTACCACGTGAGCAACCCCAGGGCCTACGGCGTCGTGGAATTCGACGACGACTTCAGGGCACTATCCATCGAAGAGAAGCCGGAGCGCCCGAAGAGCAACTACGCCGTGCCCGGCCTCTACTTCTATGACAACAATGTTGTCGAGATAGCGAAGACGATTGAGCCGAGTGCCCGAGGCGAACTTGAGATCTCGACGGTGAACGAGCGCTATCTGCAGGCAGGCAAGCTCAAGGTTCAGGTGCTCGACCGGGGCACCGCCTGGCTCGACACCGGCACGTTCGAGTCCATGATGCAGGCTTCCGATTACGTTCGGGTTATTGAACATCGCCAGGGCACGAAGATCGGCTGCATCGAAGAGATCGCGTGGCGGAATGGCTGGATTGACACATCCCAGCTGAGGACGCTCGCGGAACCACTCGTCAAGAGCGGCTACGGAATCTACTTGCGTCAATTGCTGGACGCGGTCACTGGCCTTTAAGTAGCGGCGGGGTCGGTTCTTGGCGGTCAAGCGGCGGGGGTTCTTGAATCCTGAACATGATGTCGCGCATAGTCGCTGCGATTCCAGCCGGGAGCGAAGTCAAAGAGCGAGCATCCAGGTGTGGCAACACGCGAGACCGCAAGCGTAGATCCCTCGCCTGGTATTCGGCGGCCCGGGAGAAGCCGATCATCACGTTCGGACGGCGCTTGCTAATGAGGCCAATTTCGCCTATGAGTTCACCGATGGTAACGCCCCGCCCGGACGCGAGCACTTTTGTGACTGAGACGCCCTCGCCCGCGTCTCCCGAACTGTCGCTGACTTCTTCGATCAGGTCCGCAATCAGAGACGCGCAGTCGTCTACATAAATGTAGTCGCGGATTGTGTCCAGTGAAACGTAGATCGTAGCCGGCCTCGGCGAGAACTGGGCGACGGCAAGGTGAGATATCAGACCTTGCATTTTGTCTAGTCGTTGTCCAGGACCATACAAATTGGCTATCCGCCCGATGCAGACGTTGATACCGTGGGGTGTCAGTTCGTTAGTGGCGATGGCCTCCGCCGCGAGCTTCAATTCTCCGTAAGGCGATAAGGGCGCAGGCAGCGTCGTCTCGTCGAACGGTGGACCTGAGGACCCCGCGTATGCGCCTCCCGCCGATGATGCATAGAAGAAGGTCCCACGAGTCGATGCAGCCGCGCGGATGGCTTTCACACAACGGGAGAATGTGTCTAGTTCAGCATTAAGGTCTTCCTTTGATGATGACGTGACGGCAGCGCCTGCTGCCCAAACCACCGCCCAATTTGAACCCGCGCGTGAGGCCGAAACGACCAACGCTTCGACCGCAGCGGCGACTTGCTCCCCAACGAGATGCGGATCCTGCCAGGGCAGAGGCGGGGTGCTACGGACGCTCCAATCGTCACGGGCCTCCCCTGCGCGAACGATGGCCGAGCCGAGAAGTCCGCGGGATCCGATGATCAGCGCGTCAACGGCCATGAGTTACGCGGGGCGGTCGACCGAGAGGTCCGTTGTCAGGATCCGTGGTGATGAGGTATGGGGGCTTCCCCATCGCCATATTGACATTTATGCCGATGTACTCGGCCACGACGCCTAATGAGAAGAGGATTGCGCCCGAGCTTAGGAGCACGATCACGACGGTCGACGCCCACCCTGCGATGGCTATGTCTCCTACGACGCGCTCGATGAGCACAACTATTGCAAAGATGATTCCGATGATTCCGATGATGAATCCGAGAATCGCCACAGCCCGAAGTGCCCGTGTTCCACTGGTGAGCACCATGCGGAGGAAGTGTCCGAATAGTCTTCGAGGGGAATATCCGGACCGGCGGTCTCCCTCTTCACGGAGGGTGACCGGAGCAGTCGCGATCCGGTTGGACACCCAGCCCAGAGCGACATCTAGATAGACGCCTGATCCGGCGTAGGCGGCGACGCTGCGCGCGATGTTCCCGAGGACGAGTCTGAAACTGCTGTACTCGCTAGCGTTCGTTGTACCCGATACCTTAGCGAGCATCCACTTGGCTGTTTTCGATGCGGAGTTGCGTAGGAACCCGTGAGGCGCTTCATTAAGCGCTTTCGCATAGACGACCGGGGACTGCCGCTCCATCGCAGCGTCGAGGAGCGCGCCGATGTCGGACGGATCGTGCTGTCCGTCCTCGTCGAGCGTTACGACCCAGTCGCCGCCGGCGGAAGCCATTCCAGCGAGCGTCGCCGCATGCTGGCCGAAATTTCGCGACAGCCATACAGGTCGAACAAAAGAGAAGTCTTTGCTCAACATGCGCATCACCGCCGCTGAGTTGTCCGGGCCGTTGTCGTTTACGAGGAGTACCTCACCGACGACCCAGGAGTGTCCACCGGTCGTAATCTGCGGCGAAGTTAGTGGCTTGATTTCATCCATCAGACCAGCGAGGGTTCTTTCGCCTTGGTAAACAGGGACCACGATTGAGATCGAGTGATCGGCTGGAAGCTGGGTTGAGACTGTCTCGCTCTCACTCATCGCGCAACTCCTGCCTTTTGCGGGCCGGGGCCCTGGGCTGCCCCCATCCGGCGTTTCAGGAGCGTGTACGCAAGGCGGCGCAGTTGTGCTGTCCTGCGAGCCTGGGCGTTCCCTCGCCGAACGTCGCCCGGGCTGACTACCTCGGGATGCTCCTTACCGAGCCACTTATGGAAAGCAGAAGCCTGCTCCGCTTGTTCCTTCACTAGACGGACACTCCATTGTGTATGGGACACGCGGAACGACGCCATTGGCTCCGCCAGCGCGAACAGGTCGCCGGTAAGGAGAACTCGCACGTATGTTGCTTCATCGATGAGATACGGGTACCGGGAGTCCCAATATCCGACCTCTTCTAACGCAGAACGACGAATCATGACGCATGCAGGTTCGCCAAAGATGTTCGCTCCGGCTCTAACAGTCCGCCGCACCGCTTCTTTGCCAGGGACGAGGCCATGCAATCCGGCAAGGCCGCGAGCCCTTACGATGGCCTTGTCGTTTGCATCGACGATGCTTCGTTGGGATGCTGCCAGGCTGGCTGAGGGGTTCGCTTCAAGACCTTCAACCTGTCTGGCCACGATATCGCTTCGCAGCAGATCATCGCCGCATACCAACTTCACGTATTTACCGGTAGCCGCACTCGAGACGCGGTTCCAGTTGCGTAGCGCTCCACCGCCGCCGGGGGTTGTCAAGACTGTTACGCGAGGGTCTGAAGTGAACCGGGACACCTCCTCGAGGGTGCGGTCCGAAGAGGAGTGGTCGGCAACGATGAGTTCGATCGATGGATAGGTCTGCGCGAGCACGGACTCTAGAGTCTTACGGATGTAAGCGTCGTTGTTGTACGCGGGGATTACAACTGACACGAGTGGGTGGGTCACGAATGGTCCTTACGGCACGCCCTCATGGTGAAGATGCGTTGTCAGATCGGCAAGTCCACGCGGCTACCATCGCGCATGGTCAGCAGAAACCCTACCGCGACCTGCCTGACAGTGGTCCGTTCCGCCGTAAGGCATAATTCTCTGGTGCCCCCACGCTTGCTCTGGCCCGCCTTCGCTGTCGTTGCGGTCCTTGCGGCAGGATTAATCCCCCTCGCGTTCAACCATGGGTACTACTTCATCGACGACACGCAAGCCGGCGCAATCGGTCAGTGGTACAAGATCGGCACGAGGGTCCTGTCCGGCGACTGGTCTCTGATCAACCCGACCGTCTGGCAATCTGGGAATTACCTGTCCGAGGGAGCCTGGGGCCTCTTCAGTCCGATTCTCTGGGTAGTCGGCGTCGGCTCTCATGCCTTCGACAACGCGCTTGTTTACGCCACGATCGTGAAGCTAATCTGTCTATGCGTCGGAAGCTTCGGGGGATACGTTCTCGGTCGAACCTTCGGCATCACTCGTCCGTTCGCCGCGGTCCTTGGTGTAGTTCTGCCGCTGGCGGGTGTCACCCTCTATCTGGATGCCACCTCATGGGTGAACGGGCTAATGGCCTGGAGCCTCTGGCCGCTCGCCTGGGCGCTGTCGCGCCGTGCCGCGTTCGGTGGCAAGTCGCCGCTACTCGCGATCTGCAGCGTTATGGCCGTTATCGGCATCGGTTACGTTCACGCGACGATCTTTCTTGGCATCGCACTCATCGCCATCTTCGTTGAAGCGGTGCTTTCTGGCCACCGCCCTACGTGGATACGTACTATCGGCTTGCTCGCGGTCGCCGTTTCCTTCGGGCTGATCGTGCATCTCCCCTCGTTGCTGACAGCGCCGTCGTCCGGTCGAGTTCAGTCGGTAGTCAATACGGGACTGCTGACGACGAACCTGAGCTCGCTAGCGGCCTCGAGTTCTCCGGTCGGGGCAACTTCGGTAAACGTGTTCGGCAACCTTTTTCCCCACGCGCCGCTCATCTACGTCTCGTGGCTGCTCCCTGCCTTTGCCTTCGTAGCTTGGAAGCCCCTCCTAAGGCTTCTTCGCGCCCGAGCGAGCGTCGTTATCCTGTTCGGCGCAGCGCTCATCGGAGTGCTTCTGCCGAGTGACGTCGGTCCCTTGCGGATTCCGATTCGTATGATGCCGTATCTGGTGATCGCCGTCGGCGTGATGCTCACGCTTGGCCTGTCGCGGGCGCGGGCGTCCATGAGTAGGACGCGCTTCACGATCGCTCTCACAGTCGCAGCGGCGAGCTCGTGGCTTACGTTCTCCTTTGCTCCTGAGTTCCTTGCTCCCATTGTTGTCTGCTTCGTGGCGTTGGCCGGCGGTCTGTGGCTGCTCTACCTTGGAGCCTTGTCGGAGTCGACGGGACGGATGCGGTTCTTCGAGAGCATTCGCCATGGTCGATGGCCGGCATTCGCTGCGGCAGTCGCCATTGTCGGGACCGTCGGTTTAGTCATACCGCAGCACGCGACGCATCCTCGTGGACCGCTTCTCGACTATCAGATACCACATGACTATTCGCAGTATCGAAGTGTGCTTCGCCAAGCTGTCGGAGATGTGATCGTGGTCGGTGGACCGCTCAACGGGGTGATCCGCACAAGCGACTGGTCTGAGACCTTGGTGGCGAACCTCTGGTACGTGCCAGAGGCACGGGTCCAGAACGCCTACACGACGGTCTTTTATCCCGGGTACGGCGATGCAATGTGCATGCAGTATCAGGGAGCGACTTGCCCAGAGCTGTACACCAAGCTCTTCGAGAAGCAGTCGGAGTCTGGCAACACTCTTGCGGATGACATCGCCGTCAGCTCGGTGCAAGTAGTTAAGAGCGTGGTGCCCGAATCCGTGTGGTCGCGTGTGCCGATCGGGTGGCACGTTGTCCACGATGACTCCATAACGAGGCTCATCGTGCGGAATCATCCGGTGAGGCCTGCCGGCGGCATCGTATGGACATCGAACGGTGTGACTGTCCGAGCGACGCATGAAGACGCGATGGGGATCGATTTCAAAGTTGAGAAAGTGCCTTCTGGCGGCGGAAAGGTGGCGTTGAGCCGCATTGCATGGCCGGGATATCAGGTCGATGGAGCCGCCATATCCTCAAGGAGGACGGACGGCTTCTTGATGACTTTGGACGTCCCGGAGAGTTCGAGCGGGAGCACCGTGCATGTCGCGTTCGTGAGCCCTGGTGCCGGAATTGAGGTGGCGGCGCTGATTCTTATTGCACTTGTCACACTGGCGTGGATCTTGGGGCGGGCGCGCTTCTGGGGGAGGACGGAGGGCAGTGAGTCGCTTCTGTCCAGAGCCTCAGCTCCCCTACGCGATCCTGGAATCTCGTATGACTGAATGCAGGGGAAGGGCTCCGCGGGTGGTGGCGGTGGTCGTTGCGTACAACAGGACGGCACTCCTCGAAGAGTGTTTGAGAGCGATCCTCGCGCAGACTGTCGCCCCCGATGCGATCGTTGTCGTCGACAACGCTTCAACCGATGACTCAGCCGCTACGGCTCGGTCGATTGTGCCCGGTGTCCATGTGCTCAGCTTGCCGCGGAACACGGGAGGGGCTGGCGGGTTCGCGGTGGGCATCGCCGAGGCCGTGGAGAATCATGACGCGGACTACGTGTGGGTCATGGACGACGACACGGTGCCCACGTCGACTGCACTCCAAGAACTTGTGCGCGTTGTCGAAGTCTCACCGCACAACACAAATCTTGTCGGATCACGGGTCGAGTGGATCGACGGCAGGCCCCACCCGATGAACACTCCTCGCGTTCGGCCATTCGCGAGCCGGAGATCGGTGGCGCGCGCTGCGAAATATCAGTGCTATCCGGTGCGCTCTGCATCATTCGTTTCGTTGCTCATCAAGGGCAGCGCAGTACGGTCGCTGGGGCTTCCGATCGTCGACTACTTCCTATGGAATGACGACTTCGAGTACTCTGCTCGGTTGCTTCGATACGGTCGCGGTTACCTTGCGTGCCGGAGTGTTGTGGTGCACAAAACACGGCAGTTCGGATCCACCGACGCCGATCCAGGGGCACGATTCCTATTCGAAGTACGGAACAAGATCTGGATGCTTGCCCACTCGCGGTCGCTCTCTGTCGGCGAGAAGGCGATCTATCTGGTTTCCACCCTGTTGCGTTGGCTTCGCACGTTCGTCCGTTCTCACGACAGGGCAGTATTGCGCCGGGGTCTGGTCGATGGCTTAAGGCAGGGGATCAAAACGAGGCCAGCGCCCAACTCCGTAGCACTCGATGCGTACGGTGTACGGGCCGACGCTGTTGAGCGGCTGGAATCGAGAGCCAAGTCCGCCCTATGACGGAATCTGGTCAGCCGTTTTCGCTCTTGCTCCCCGTCTACCACGCAGACCGCGCTGCGCACTTCCTCCGGGCCTTCCAGAGCGCGGTCACCGACCAAACGAGAACTCCCGCGGAGGTCGTCCTGGTACAGGATGGGCCCGTCCCTGATGGCCTGGCGCGCGCCATCAGATCGGTCGTTCAAAGCTCGCTCGTGCCAGTCAACCTCGTGGTTCTCCATAAAAACGTAGGCCTGGCCAAGGCGCTTACGATGGGACTTGCTGCCTGCAAGAACGAGTTCATCGCCCGAATGGATGCCGACGACATCTCGTTGCCCCAACGTTTCGAGCGCCAGATTCCCCTGCTGGAATCAGGATATGACCTGGTCGGGTCGGGGATGCTCGAGTTTGATGAGGACGGTAAGGTCTGGGGTCGACGCGTCCCCCCCTCGGGCGCCGAAACGATCGCTCGTTCCGCGCGGTTCAAGGACCCGTTCAACCATCCGACCGTTGTTTACCGAAAATCCGCCGTGCTGGATGCGGGCGGATACCGTGAACTCCGGCTCATGGAGGACTATTGGCTGTTCGCGCGCATGATCCAACATGGAGCGCGGGCCGAAAATCTGACGGATCCCTTAGTGATGTATCGAATCGATGCCGGTGCCTACCACCGCAGGGGAGGGTGGAAACTCTTCAGCAGTGAAGTCCAGCTGCAGGTCGTGCTTCGACGGGAACGCTTCACGAGCTTGGCCCAATTCATCCGAAACGTCGTCGTACGGGGTGGGTACCGCTTCGTTCCCACCACCGTGCGCCGATTGGTCTATCGGAAGATCAGCGTTCGCAAGGTATCGCCGAATGACTAAGAGGCCAGCGGCTTGCGTTGCGAGACCACCCATGGGCGGCCCATCGTCGTCATCGTCGTCACGGAAGCGGTCTGTACCCTGGTACGTGCTCAGCTTGCACTTAGTCTTTGAGAGGAACTCGCCGAATGGACTATGACCTTCTGGTAGTTGGGTCTGGATTCTTCGGGCTCACGGTTGCCGAACGCTGCGCACAAGAGCTCGGTCTGCGTGTGGCGGTCATCGACCGCAGGGCCCACATCGGCGGCAACGCCTACAGCGAGGTCGAGCCGGAGACGGGCATCGAGATCCACCGCTACGGAGCCCATCTGTTTCACACGTCGAACAAAACGGTCTGGTCGTACGTCAACCGGTTCGCGAAGTTCACGGCTTATCAGCACCGTGTGTATACGACGCATCGCGGCGAAGCATTTCCGCTACCTATAAACCTTGGGACGATTAACCAGTTCTTCCGCTCGGCATACTCACCGAGCCAGGCTCGCGAGCTTGTTGCCAGCCATGCGGCGGAGAACTCTTCAGGGGAGATATCGAACCTGGAAGATAAGGCGATATCGCTCATCGGGCGCCCCCTGTACGAAGCGTTCGTTCGTGATTACACGGCAAAACAATGGCAAACCGATCCGACGAACTTGCCCGCCGAGGTCATCAGCCGGCTGCCGGTCCGATACACCTATGACAATCGGTACTTCAACGACACCTATGAGGGGCTGCCCGTTGAGGGGTACACGGCGTGGCTCAACCGTATGGCGGATCATCCCAAGATAGACGTGTTGCTCAATACCGACTTCTTCGATGCAGCAACACCCTTCAATAAGAGCGCAGCTATTGGGTCCATTCCGGTCGTGTACACCGGCCCGGTAGACCGCTACTTCGAGTATTCCGAAGGTCCGCTCTCGTGGAGAACACTCGACTTCGAGCGCGAGGTCCTCGACGTCGGTGACTACCAAGGAACGTCTGTCATGAACTACGCAGACCTCGACGTGCCGTACACACGCATCCACGAGTTCAGGCACTTCCATCCGGAGAGGGACTACAACCCAGAAAAGACCGTCATCATGCGGGAGTACTCGCGGTTCGCGCTAACCGAGGACGAGCCGTACTACCCGGTCAACACTCCTGATGACCGAGCTCGCCTTCTTGCCTATCGTGAGCTTGGCGCCTCGGAACATCACGTGTTCTTTGGCGGACGCCTGGGCACCTATCAGTATCTCGATATGCACATGGCTATCGGCGCGGCCCTCTCGATGTTCGAGAACAAGCTACGTCCGCTGTTCGACCGCCAGGCAACGAGCGCGACATCCGAGTGAGTCGATGTGCCAAAACGTCGACAACACTCGGGTCGCACAGCGAGCGCAATGCGAGGCGGGCATTCAGCACCGCGTTCTGGTTTGCCGCACTGACGTATCAGTCCTCTGAAAGGGCCGTGATCGCGGCGGATATTGGTCCGTCGAAGACAACGTTGCCGCGACGGAGCACGATGCCGCGGTCGCATAGGGCGGAGACCATCTCTAGATCGTGGCTGACGACCACCATCGTCTTGCCTTGCTCGATGAGTTCCTTAATCTTGAGCTGACATTTCTCGCGAAACGGAGCATCGCCGACGGCTAGGATCTCGTCGACCAGTAAGATATCAAGTTCGGTGTGGATTGCGACAGAAAATGCAAGCCGCAGAAACATACCTGAGGAATAGTGCTTCACCTCGGTATCGATGAAGCCGCCGATTTCTGAGAAAGCGACGATGTCGTCGAACCTCTCATCGATCTCTTTGCGTGTCATTCCTAGGATCGCCGCGTTCAGGTAGACGTTGTCGCGCCCGGTCAGATCGGGATGGAAACCCGCCCCAACCTCGATAAGCCCGGCCAATCGTCCGCGCGTCAGGATTCGGCCCTTGTCCGGGAGTAGCACGCCGGAGATGAGCTTGAGCAGCGTTGACTTGCCAGAGCCGTTGTAGCCCAGCAGCGCGACCGACTCGCCCTCGTTAATTTCGAGGGACACTCCAGCCAACGCGGAGAACATCGTCGAAAGCTGTTTACGTCGGATGAATCCGAGGAACGCTTCTTTGAACGAGTGCGTGTGCCGCAGCTTGAACGTCTTGGTTACGTCCTTGACGATGATGCTCGGCGTGAGGGTCGATTCTAGGTCCAACTGAAGCACTGCACCCCTCGGAATGTTAGAGATCTTGGGCAAAGCGGCCCTCGAGTTTCCGGAACGTTAGCTGTCCGAGCACCAGGATCACGATAGACGTCACCAGGGCGATCGCAGAGAAGAGCATCAGATTTGGCGGGCCAGCGGGCTGCGCGCCGTGCAGGGTCGGGGACCAGAACGCAAGATGCATGAGTTCTACCGCAGGAGTGAGCGGATTCAGCATGTAGACGTTCTGCGCCCACGGCGGGAGGGACGACTGCACCGAGTTCCAGTGATAGAGGACCGGAGATGCCCAGGTGGCGAAGAGAAGGAACAGATCGACCAGATTTTGAGCGTCACGGAATGAGGTGTTGATCGCCCCAAAGAGCAAGCCCAGGCCCGTTGAGAGAACAGTCACGATGAGCACGCCCAAGAGGAATGACGCGATTGCGAGCCAACCCGGTACCCATCCTGTAATGAGGCAGCCAATGAAGAGGACCACCACCTGAGGAAGGAAGTGCACAAAAGCGACGAACACGGCAGCGAGTGGAAAGAGCTCGCGGGGCAAGTAGATCTTCTGTACGAGAGCACCGTTGTCGACGATCGAGCGAGTTGCGTTGGTGAACGCTTCCCCGAAGAGGTTGATCACGATCATCCCCGAAAACAAATAGATGGGGAAGTTCGGCACACCCTTGTTGAGGCCGAGAAACACTCCAAGGGCAAAGAAGTAGACGAAGAACTGCGCGGCCGGCTTGACGTACGACCAGGTCCAGCCGAGTACGGAACCGTGGTACCGGGTCTGTATGCCCTTGCGGATAAGGAGCCGCAACAAGTATCGGTATCGGAAGACGTCGATCAACCCTCGGCTATGCCCGGGCGTGACATAGCTCTGGGTGCCGGTGGCTGCTGTGCTCGTCACAGTGTGTGATTCCTTCGGGAAACTGCCTACGGGGAGGGCGGGGGCCGACTTCCTGCTCGGATGTCGTAAACGTCGATAAGTGTAGTCGTCAGACGAAGCTCGCCTTGCGGCCCGGTCCCAGGATCGGATCGGGCTTGTGAGAGACTTTGTCGGCATCATCGGCGGATCGCCCGCCCGTGTCGATGAGAGGATCCCGTGACATCCAGCCTGCCCCAGACGGCGTCGAACTCGAACACGCAGGTTCGCCAGATCCACGCGATTACCGGTGTCCGCATCCTGGCGGCCGTGTGGGTCATCCTGTTCCACCTTCGCGGGAACATCGCGAGTGAGTTTCCTCGGGTCTATGACGTCATTGGGCCCGTCATCATTCACGGTGACTACGGGGTCGACCTGTTCTTCATCGTGAGCGGATACGTGATCGCCCTGAATTACGCGGAGCGTATGGGTGTATCTCTCGATAGGAGCGCGACCGTCAAGTTCTGGTGGGCACGACTTGCGCGGATCTGGCCCGCGTATTTTCTGACTCTGCTGTTCTGCGCCGTTTGGCACGGCTCATTCCTCATCTTCCACGCAAGCGACCCCGTCGCACCCAGGGATTACAGCGTTCTCAGCTTCTTCCGTCAGGCGCTTCTCGTGGTGCAGTGGACCGAGCCTGATTCGAACAGGTTGACATGGAACGGTGCAGCGTGGACGGTGTCCGCCGAGAGTCTGGCGTACTTGATGTTCCCCGTCGTTGCCTTGGTCCTCTATCGCCTCGGCCGTGCGTTCGGAGCGCGTGTGCTGGGCCTGATGGGCCTTGTCGTGGTGAGCCCGGTGGTCCTGTTCGCATTGGCCCTTGGGTCGGTGTACGCGCCCTACATGTGGCTGCTCCGCATCGTCTGCGAGTTCCTTGCCGGTTGCCTTCTGTATTACGCGCTTTCCAAGGTCGACCTGACTCCCCGACTTCGATGGGTGGCCTCCATCCTGGCGTGCGTAGCGGTCGTTGCGTTCGTCGCCTTCGCCTATGCAATTTGGTTCACGGGCCACCAGCGCTGGGGTGCTCTTGTAGTTCCGTTCATGTTCGTGTTGGTCGGATGTCTTGCCGTCGGCGACCAACTGCTTCCACGTGTCCTCGGGATGAGGTGGTTCGTTGTTGGCGGAATGGCGTCGTACAGCGTGTATCTGGTGCACATGCCGCTCATTGAGATCTTCTGGTTCCTTCAGGGGCGCCTCAGCTGGCTGGCACCGGGCAGCGTGGGGAGCAAGCTTGGCTTCATACTGCTTCCGTTCGTTGCACTCGCCGCCGGGTATTGTCTCTGGAGGTTCTTCGAGGAACCGTCCCGTAGGGCGATGCGACGAATGTCGTTGCAGCACATTCCTGAGCGGGCCGCGGACGATGTGGTGCCGAGCGAGGTACGCGCCTAAGGAAGCCGAAGCGGACCCAGGGCACCTCCCTCGGGCCCCGTTAGGATGTCTGCGGCGCCCTGCCACCTTGTGTCCGTACCCCTGCTGATCAGAGGACTCGCTATAGCCATGCGCATCTCCCGCCTTTTCGACCGGGTCGCCACTTTTACCGTCACCGAAGGGTCCGAGCTTTCCTCGATCGGCGAAACCTTGAGCGCTAGGCAGCGTGCATTGCTTGTAGGCGCTCTCAACTTCCACGCCCTTGACACTCCCGGCACGTCACTCGATGTGAACGTCTACGTTGCGGCACGTGGATTCGGTTCATCGCTCACTGATGTCGCTACCCGGTCGAAGCCAAAGCACCACCCAACGTGGATCGGCGAGTTCACGATCGTGAGCACTGCAGAGGGCGAGCTTCACCAACACTTCAGGCCTAAGGGCAAGCAATTCATGCCTGAAGCAGACTCCGGAGAACGACACATCGTCCTCGATACCGATCCTGGGGCGGACGAAGATGCCTCGCTCATCCGTCACGGCCTGTACTGGGGAATCAGAATGGCCGTGGAGCGACGCTATCCGTTCGCCTACGACCGAGTGCGTCAGCGCCTGATTCGTGGTCGTGAAGCGTCGCTGTACACGACCCGCATAGCGAGGAGCAATCACAATCCCGAAGTGTCACCGCTGGCCGAACCTAACCACAACGCTGCAGCGGTCTTGTTCGGGCTTCACTGGCTTGATCTCGGTGGCGCCGAGCGTTGGGCCCTGAAAACAATCCAGGTTGCGACAGAGCACGGCCTCGTGCCTGTCGTCATTACGGATGTTGCTTCGCCCCACCCTTGGATCACGCACCCGGAACTCGCCGACGCCGTCGTGATTCCGTTGACTCATCCGATCGGGCAGCCTGAGTATTCCGAGCCGCTCTTGGATGCGATAGTGCGCAACTGGGATGTGCGGGGAATATACGTCCATCATTGTCGATGGCTGTACGACCGGCTCCCATGGCTTCGCCGCCGTGTCCCTAGGACTCCAGTCGTGGATTCCCAACACATACTCGAGTACAACGGTGGGGGATACCCGGCTTTCGGGGTGCTACTTGACGAGAGCATCGATACGCACCACGTCATTTCACCGCAACTGGAGGAATGGCTGCGGGACGTCCAAGGGGTCGCTCCTGAGAAGATCGTCCTCGCGCCGTTGATCGGCCTAACGATGGATACGACGCGAGTCACGGCGGTGCGAGCTCGAGTAAATCCGGATTCATTCAACGTGGGTTTTGTCGGGCGGTTCGCCCATCAAAAGCGCCCCCATCTCTTCCTGAAGCTAGTCGAGGAGCTTCGTCGGAGTCTGGGAATGCCGGTTCGCGCCGTCATCCAGGGCAGTGGTGTCCTCGAATCTTTCGTGCAGCGCGAAATCGAGCGGCACAACTTGCGCGACGTGGTCATCCTTCGAGGTGAGCGTGCGCCAGTCGAGGAGACCCTTGAGATGACCGACATGCTCGTAATCAGTTCTCAGAATGAGGGCATCGCACTGACAGCTCTTGAGGCAATCGCGCTAGGCGTTCCCGTCCTGTCGGCGGATGTCGGCTCGCAGCGCACGATCGTTCCTTCAGATGCCCTAATTCCCCGGGATCCCGACGAATTCGTGAGGTCAGCCGCGGACGTGGTCAAGCGCGCTGCGCATAACGAAGAGTTCAGAGCCGAGTTGTGGGCGCGGGAAGCAGAGCTGGCTGAGGCATTCTCGGAGCTTGAGTCTGCCGACAGCTGGGTAGAGAGGAAGTTCACGGAGTGGAGCAAGTAAGCGCCGTCGTCGTGTCGTTCAATCGGCTGGAGAAGCTGAAGAACGTTATCGCCTCGATCGAGGCGCAGACCAGGAAGCCCGATCGGGTCGTCATCGTAGACAATGCCTCGACCGATGGCACAGCCGCCTACCTCGGCACCCTCGATTCCCCCCTGACCATCGAAGTGGTTTCCCTCCCCGAGAACCTCGGAGGGGCCGGAGGGTTCTCCACGGGGATGTCACGGGCTTATGCTCGCGGCGCCGACTTCGTTTGGATTATGGACGATGATTGCTACCCGGCGAATGACGCACTCCAGGTGCTCCTCGACGGATACGGCAATGCGGTAGACGAGTTGGGACCGGACGTTCCGTTCGCTTGTTCTCTCGTTCGTTATACGGACGGAAACATATGTGAGATGAACAACCCGGAAACTACTTGGGATTGGGCGCGACTTATCGCGCGCGGATCACGTTCGGTGATGGTGCGCAGCTGCTCGTTCGTTTCAGTATTGTTCCCGCGCTGGGTGCTCAAGAGGTATGGCCTGCCCTACTCGGAATACTTCATTTGGTTCGATGATCACGAGTACACGCTTCGTGTAACAGAAGCCTGTCCGGGGGTGCAGGTGCTCGACAGCGTTGTCGTCCACGACATGGGCGACAACAAGGGCGTGAATTTTGGTCTAATCGATGACAGAAATGCATGGAAGTTCAGGCACGGCGTCCGGAACGAGGCGTCATTCCGGCTGCATCACCAGAGCTTGGCCTCGTACTTGATCTTCTGTGCCCGCGTGCAATTGGGCATGCATCGTGGACGCGTGGCGTTGGGCCTGCGTTGGTCGATGACTAAGCAACTGATTTGCGGTGTCGGCTTCAATCCGAAGATTCGATTCCCGGCGGAGTCGGCGACTTGAACCTGTCCGTGACCTATCTCTTAGTGTCCGTGACCTATCTCTTAGTGGCCTGAGGAGCCGTTCCCGCCCGATTCCGTAGGGCCAGTGGGATGCCCACCAGGTGCACAGCCAGGCCCACCAACGGGCCAGCAATCAGCGAAGCAACGGTCTTAGCCATGAAGTCCAGCGGAAGGACTAACACGAAGACTGTTGCGATCGCAGCAGTCAACCAGCCTGCCGTGAAGAGCGCGTGGCGTGACATAGCGAGGACCGCGGGTGCCGTAACGCATAGTGCACCGACAAGGATCGACGAACCGACTAGAGCAGCCATGAAAGCGCCACTGAGGAGTGGAGCGTCGGGAAAGAGGAAAGCAAACACCGGTGGGCCGAAAAGCGAAGCAAGCAAAGTCAGGAGAATCCCCAGTATCACGACCACTGCCAGCAGCGCCCATATCGATCGCCCTAGGGCGCCCGATCGAGACTTGAAGAACACGACGAGATAGCTTTGCAGAGCCATACCCACGACGATCAATGGCGCTCGGGTCAATGTTGACGCTAGAATCACGGCGCCAAGGATGTTGTGTGGCACATGGGAAGAAGTCATCCCCAAGACGAGTGGATAACCGCTTACGAGAACGCCCATCGCGGCGGCGGCGACTACTGTACGCGCCACATTCCAGCTCAGAGTCCGATATCCGACATCAAGGGGAGCATGAATAGACCGCTTCCAGGCGTAGAGCGAAGCGGTCGTAACGAACGCGAGCCCGAAGGGAATCACCACGGCCCAAGCGAGAGCGATCACGTCGTGCGTTAGGGCAACGGTGACGCCGACCATAGCGAGCCGTCCCAATCCTTCGACAATGATCGCGACGAAGATCAGATTCCAATCGCTCCGGCCATACAAGAGGCCGGTGAGTGTCGCGAGGAGTACGTAGCAGGCGCCTCCGAACGCGACTGGTACGACAAGTGCCCATCCGTTGACTTGAAACGCCAGTGCCACCCAGATCGGGCCGGTGGCCAGAAGTACCGCGAGCACGACGACACCGAACACAGCAGCAAATCGACGCGGATGGGCTCGGGCGCCACCCGAGCTAGATTCTGCCGAGGGATGGGATGCACGCGCCATCTCTTGCTGGACTCCGGAAAGAGCAGCTGCAACGAGAAAGATGAACGACCAAAAAATTGCGAACTCAGCATATGGCGATACCCCGATCACTCGCGGAACAAGCCACGTAATGATGTAGCCGCAGACCCCAACCGCTGCAGTTGCGGCGAGTACCAAGACAAAGCCTCTGCGCGCACTCGGCTCAGAATTTTCGGCGCCGTCGATCAGTTCCGGTTCGATCGGTTCTGGACTCAGCGTCACTGACTTCCTTACTGCCTTGCGATGATGCGGCCGGTGCAGCAGTAACCGCTGAGGAGTTCCAGCGGAGCACGCCAGCACGCCTGAATGAACGGCAAAAGTCTGCCTCGAGCCGGCGGCTATTATGTCACGGGCCCCTAGTGAGGCGTCCATACCTTGCGTGCCTGTCGATGGCGGAACCGGAGCGACCATGATCGATCAACCCGACGACGGGCCCGTGGCGCGAAGACTGTGGGTTCCCTTCTTGACGGCAGCGTTCGCTGCGATCGTCTACCTTGCAACACAGGCGGGCTGGCTCATCGCCCGCGGGACGTCGCCGCTCGGGCAACTGAGGGACTACTTCTCATACGATCAATACGGTTACCTCGCCATTGTCAAAAACGTTGCCGATGGCCAGTTCGGACTGTTCGAACCCGACACGATGACAGGGGCTAACTACTACCCGCACGCGTACTACGTGCTGCTGGGCGTCGTCGCACGTATATTCGCAGTCGCGCCGGTCACCGGATGGAACGTCGTCGGCATGACGGTTCAGCTCGCGCTAGTGGTCGTGCTCGCACTTGTGCTCATCCGTATCGGCGGACGTTGGTGGTGTGGACTGTTTGCGCCACTGCCGTTTACGCTCGGTACCTTTGCATGGCTGTTCGACCCGCAGGCGTGGTATTTGACCATGAGGTCCCACGCAGTTCTGTGGGGCGCATTCGGCGTTCTTTATACGCTGAACGGTGAGTCATTCGCGCTGTGCATTGCCGGCATCGGAGCGCTTGTCCTAATTGCGATCTGGATGCGACCTAGCTCGCAAAGACTCCGCGGCATCACCACATTCGTTGTGTGCTTAGCGTTCGGATTGTTGGCCTCCGTTCAGACGTATTCCTTCATTGCGATCGTCTATTGCGCCTTTTTCACTGCTGCCATCTGGACTCTGCATCGATATTGTGCATGGAAACTTGCGATTCTCTCTGCCGCGATGCTGGTCGCCGCTTTCATTGCAGGCCCATTTGTGGCCTCTCACGTCGGCCAGCTGCCAACCCTGGTGTTCGGCCTCTCCAGCACTATCCCGGGTATTGTCCTGCTCATCGTCAAGACTCACGGGATCGCTGCAACGTGGGTTGCTGCGATCGCAATGGGAGCGTTACCGCAAGTGATCCTCACGGTTTCGGGAATCGTCGGGCACGATCCCTTTCTCACGTATCGCGTTGCGTCGAACGTCAATCTTGGGCTCGAACCCTCGAAGGGATGGGTCGCTTCTCTTGCTCTCGTTCTTCCGCTCATAATCGTGGGGGTCTTCGGTTTCGTTCGACGTGATTCACGATGGACCGCCTATGCCCTAGGGTTCGGCACGGCCTGGTTCTTGCTTTCAACCAACGACCTATGGGGTGTGAACGCCGAGCCGTACCGATTGTGGATCGACGGGTTCACTCTTGTCGCCATGACCATCGTCCCAATGTGCGTCTCGTTGGCGCGAAATGTGACGTGGCACCGCGCAGGTGGTGGGCCGGACTGGATATCGCGCGCGGCTGCAGTCTGCCTGGCCGCAAGCATGGTGGTCGCCGCGGCGTCGATGGTGGACTGGGCACGATTCGCGTTCGCGACCAGTTACCACGGGACCATCGCATTGAACGACCCTCGTGACAAAGCGGTGGCTGCATTAGCGTTGAGCGTGAACGGTACAAACCCGGGCCCGCTCACCCTTGTCGACAACTGCATCGACCCCAAAACGATGAAGATCAATGCCGGCGTGGCCACGGCCTTCTATCATCTCGGCATGGCCTGGCCGTCACAGAAGGCGGCGATTGACAAGGTTCTTGACGCTCGAGCGAAGGGCACTCTCGACGCTTCTTCCGCCAGGAAGGCGGGAGTGGCTTGGGTCATCACCGATAGCGAGTGCCCTGATGATTGGGGGCGAATCTATGCTGCACAACTCGAGAGGGTCGGATCGAAGGCATATCCCCTCTCGGCTGGCAGCAGGGGGACCATTACGATTTGGCGCATGCGACGCTAACGGACCCACGCCCCGAACGCCTATGAGCAGTCGGGACGATTTTGGCGGACTGGCCGGGAAGAAGTCTGCAAAGACGGCTGATATGCGGTTCGGCGCCCCAGTACGGACGCTTTGCTCGAAGATGTGGCCGAAATGCGCGCGCATCGCGGCAGCCGTTCGTGGGGTCGGGATTGTCGGGTACGGCCAGCGTCGACGAGGCGCTACGCGAAGACATCGGCTCCGTAAGAAAGCGAGGAGTGCGACGCGAAGCGCGTTATGCGCCGGAGTTGTATGAGTTGGTATCGGAACGCGTGCGGTCGAATGGGGTGACGGGCCGCTCGCTGCGGCACAAGGAAGAGCATTCCAGCACGGTCGTACCCAGCACCTGTTAGGGCCAGCGTTACTCGGCCCGCTCGGTCGACACCGGCAGCGCCTGCCGCCACGACATGCCCTGCGACGCCTTGACGGTGCAGATGACTGCGAGCATCCAGCCGCTTTCGTAGAGCATCGTGCTCTCCGCCATCCCGGTGCCGATGAGGGCGATCAGGATGAGGGGCGGCCACGCGTAAATGACGCTGCGCTTGTTGGAGCCGAGCAACCACGAACGGAACATGGCGAGGCCGAGCAACAGGAGGAACAGCAGGAAGCCGACGAGACCGACCTGCAGCCAGACATCCAGGAATGCGTTCAACCCGTTGGCGTGCGGCGCCCCAGTCATCGCGTTGATCAGCGAGTACGGGGGCAGCGAGCCCCGCCAGAAGCCGATCCAGCCCCAGCCGAGCAGCTCGTTGACCGGGATGAGGTGCCAGATCTGCAGCCACACGTCGTACCTGGAGTCAATGACGGATCGCCCGTGCAGCAGATCGATGATGGGCGCGCGGAAGATGAACCCCAGCACCGCGAACAAGGTGGTCACGACGCCGAGCGAGACCTGCACCGCGAACTTCCACCGGTCGTTCCTGATGTGCCTGACGCCGAAGAGAGCTAAGGCGGCGAGCAGGATCACCACGATCATGATCGCGATGACGGGCGAGCTGGTGAAGGCAAGGCACAGCGCGGCGACGACGAAGGAGAAGACCGCCACTCCTGTGGTCACCGACTTGGTTCGCCACTCGACGATGAACGTCACGATGGCGATCAGCGCCACCAGCCCGAGTTGGTTTCGACTGCCGAAAAGCCCGGAGATCGGACCACCGTGCACAAGGTTTCCTGCGATGCCCAGAAACTTGATCGGTGCGTCGATGATCAGTCCGCTGAGCAATTCGAGGGCGAGGGATGCCGTCAGCAAGACCCTGAGTACGTCGCCGATCACGCGCACGATCTGAATGGCATCTCGCACAAGCGCCAGGTAGAGGGCGAGGAACGTGAAGATCCACTGGTAGAGGACCGCGGCAAGCGTTGCCCACTGATACGTGCTCCAGACCAGGGACACGGCGCACCAGCCGACGAACACGAGCAGTGAAACGGGCAGGAGGCCGTGCCACTCGATCACGTCCCAGTGCGCGGCGAACGAGCACACGGACAGGGCGACGACCGCTGTCAGCACGCCGATGAGGCCTGGCCAGCCGATGACATCCTTGATCGCTGTGGTCAAGAACGCCGACGCGACGATGCACAACGAGAGCGCACGTGAGAACTTCGCCGACTCGAACAGCGCCCTCGTGAGGGCGAACCACCGCGGAACGGGCCGTGCTGTGGACGTCACTGCGTAGCGCACCCGAGGTCAGGTACGTCGACGGGCGAGGCGGGCATGCTTCATCTTAACGTCGGCTCACTCGCCGTCCCGGGATGGTCAGTCGGCGGTTACGGGCGCTCGAGCTTCGTCTTGATGCTGAACGCGACGAGTAGCGCGAACCCGGCCTCGATGAGCATCCTGCTCTCGGCGAACGACTGCGCGATCAGGGCCGCCAGCATCAGCAACGGGAGGAGCGTGATGGCCGAGTACCGAACGTCCGCCCGCACGACACCTTGGCTGTCGAACGGCGGCCGGTCCACAGCCATGAACCAGCTGCGACCGAATGTGGTCACGACTAGCAGCGCGAAGATGACGAGACCCAGGATGCCCAGCTGCAGCCAGACGTCCAGATAGGCGTTGTGCGCCTGCAGGTACTCCACCTTGTTGCGAATGGCGAGGCCCTTGAAAGGCTCGACCCACGGCGCCCAGTAGCTGATCCAGCCCCACCCGACGACGGGCCTCTCCTGGGCGAGATGGATGACCTTTTCCCAGATGTCGGTGCGTCCCGTGAGGTCGGAGGTCTTGCCGAGCAGCTTCGTGACCGTTCCCCAGAACAGCGTGAGCGATCCGACGCCCACGACCACAACGGCTGTCGCCGTCACGTAGACGGGCACTCTCTTGCTCTGACGCACGCTGCGTGCCCACCAGACGAACAGCAGAACCAGAACGACGAAGGCCAACGCGACGATGACGGTCGACGAACGGGTGAGGAGGAATGTGAGTGCGGCGAGCACGAACCAGACGATTCCGGCCGTGCGGTTCACGACACGGTCGGCGAGCTGGATGCCGAACACGATCAGGGCGAACAGGGTGATCATGCCGAGGATGTCACTGTTGCCGACGATGCCTTGGATCTTGCCGCCGTGGAAGAGCAGGTCGCGGCTCCAGTAGAACGCGTCGGGCAGCTTGCCGGACGGGTACTTGTATGTGGTGAAGAACGGCAGGATGTGATGCCGCACGAACACCGACACGATCAGCTCGAACACGAGGGAGAGGCCGATGATCCAGCGGAACGCCGCACCGAGCGCGCGCAGAATCTGCTGCCACGACAGGCAGAGTGCAAAGAACGCGCCAGCCGTTGCCGTCGCCAGCTGAGCGACGGCGGCCACGGCGGACTCGGTGCGGTAGGCGGACCACGCGATCGAGACGATGCACAGCAGCAGGAACAGCAGCAGCGTCTTCGGCCACTTGCGGATCGGCACACAAGGATGCGCCCGCACCAGGAACACGACGCTCACGACCAGACACAGCCCGGCCACGATGCCCCAGCCGAGCCAACTGATGCTGTTGCGCCAGAACTCGCCGGCGAAGAGTGTGAAGAACGAGAAGCCTGCGAAGGCGACGAGCCAGCCTTGGCCGGTGGGCACGGTGCGTGGCGCCGTCACCGGCGAAGTCTGTGTCATGCGACTCACTTTATGGGCGATTGAGGCGAGAGCCGCGCGAGCTTGCTCGTGTGGCCGAGCCGATTGAGTCCGTGAGTTGCAACGCAACGATATGGGCAATTGAGGATCAGACGGGCGAGCTTGCTCGACCGTCCCCTTCACACGAACGCGCCGATACCCGTGATGGCGCGGCCGACGATGAGGGTGTTCATCTCCCGCGTGCCCTCGTAGGAGTAGATGGCCTCTGCGTCGTTGAAGAAGCGGGCGACGTCGTAGTCCAGCACGATCCCGTTGCCGCCAAAGATCTCGCGCGCCCACGCCACTGTCTCGCGCATCCGCGAAGTGGCGAAGGCCTTCGCCATGGCGGAGTGCTCGTCGCGCTGGGTGCCGGCGTCGAGCATCCGTGAGACCTGAACGACCAGTGCGAGCGACGAGGTGATGTTGGCCAGCGACTTGGCCAGCAGGTCTTGCACGAGCTGGTGGGCTGCGATCGGCTTGCCGAACTGGATGCGCTCGGTCGCGTATTTCACTGCGGCCTCGTACGCCCCGACCGCGAGGCCGACGGCCGCCCACGCCACCTCAGCGCGAGTGGCGCGAAGCACTTTCGCGGTGTCGCGGAACGAGTTGGCATTCTGCAGGCGCAAGGACTCGGGAACGCGCACGTTCTCGAGCGTGATGTCGGCGTTCTGAACGGCGCGCAGTGCCTGCTTGCCCTCGATCTTCGTTGCGTGGTAGCCGGAGGTCTCGGTCGGCACGATGAACCCCTTCACCTGGCCGTCTGCGACATCCTTCGCCCAGATGATCGTGATGTCGCTGAACGTGGCATTGCCGATCCAGCGCTTCGAGCCGTTGATGACCCACTCGTCGCCCTGGCGCTCGGCGGTCGTACGCAGACCCTGGGCTGAATCCGACCCGGACAGCGGCTCGGTCAGGCCGAACGCCCCGATGATCTCGCCTGATGCGAGCTTCGGCAGCCACTCGTCGCGCTGTTCCTTCGAGCCGCACGCGCACACCGCGCCGGCGGCCAACCCGTTCTGGACCCCCACGTACGTGGCGACCGACGCGTCCACTCTCGCCAGCTCCAGCGCGACGAACCCGCGGAAGACCGCGGAGTTCGGGAACGGCTTCGTCTCGGCCCAGCCGAACGACGCGACACCCAGCCTGTGCAGCTCCGGAATGACCTGCTTCGGAAACTCCGCCCGCTCCCAGTACTCGTTCACGATGGGCCGCACCTCGGTCTCGAGGTACTCGCGGAGAGCGCCGATCGCCTCCTTCTCCTGATCGCTGAGCTCGGTTTCGAAACCGTAGAAGTCGGCTGCAAGCGGCGTGAATGCCATGTCTGCTCCATCGCACTGGTAGAGCGGTCGTGATGCAGCAGGCGAGGCGCGCACTGCACGACCGCTGGCTGGTCGGGATGCGGTCAGCCTAGGCACGGGCATCCGCCGTCCCAAGGCCGTTGGTACTCTGCGACTAACCGGAAGAAAGGGCGGGCGCGGATGTTTGTGCGCATCGACAACGAACCTCGCGACTACGCGTGGGGCTCCTCGCACGGCATCGCTCATCTGCTCGGAAGGCCGGCCTCAGGCAAGCCCGAGGCCGAGCTCTGGCTTGGCGCACATCCCGGCTCACCGAGCCGGCTGGTGCACCCGACGCACACGGCGGCGAACCTCGCGGAGCTGATCGCACAGGAGCCGTCCGCGACCCTCGGGGAGACCTGGCAGCGTGACGAGTCCTACGCTGGCGCACCACGGCTCGGCTTTCTGCTGAAGGTGCTGTCGGCGGCCGCGCCGCTGTCGATCCAGGCGCATCCGTCTCCCGAGCAGGCGCGGGCGGGATTCGAGCGCGAGAACAAGCTGGGCATCCGGCTGGACTCGCCCGAGCGCAACTACAAGGACCCGTTCCACAAGCCGGAGCTCATCTTCGCCGTGACGCCGTTTGACGCGTTATGCGGTTTCCGCGATGTCGGCACGTCGGTGGCGGTGTTCGACCGGTTGATCGGCGCGGGGCGACGGGCCGGACTACAGCGCGACGAGCTCGGCGTGCTGCGCGGGATGCTCGCCTCAGGTGAGGACGAAGAGTCGGCGCTCCGGGCCGGGGTCGGTCTGCTCCTCGGCGGCGGTGAGGCGGCCGAAGAGATCGTCTCCCAGGCGACCGCGATCGCACGTTCACCTGAGGGGCGCGCCATTCCCGAGCTCGACGTCGTTCGGTTGCTCGCGGATGCCTGCCCCGGCGACCCCGGCGTCGTGGTCGCGTTGCTGCTGCACAGGGTGGCGCTGGATCCCGGTGAGGCGCTGTATCTGCCGGCCGGGAACATCCACGCCTACCTCTCCGGAACCGGCATCGAACTGATGGCGGCGTCGGACAACGTGCTGCGCGGCGGCCTCACTCCCAAATACATCGACGTGCCCGAGCTGCTTCGCGTGCTCGACTTCACGCCAGTGCCCGCCCCGCTGCTGGCGCCTTCGCGGGTGGGCGCGCTCGAGCTGTTCACCCCGGACGTGCCCGACTTCCGGCTCGGTTACGTGACGGCGGATGCCTCGCTCGAGCTCACGGGTCCCGCGATCGTGCTGTGCACGGCCGGTTCGGCCTCGGTGAGTGGCGTGCACAGCAGCGAGACCGTTTCGCGCGGCGAGGCGGTGTTCGTCTCTCCGGACGAGGGTGTGCTGAGCTTCGCGCCCAGCGACGGGGGAGTGCTCTTCGTAGCGACCGAGAACCGGTAGGGCGGGACGCGCCTATGTTCGGGCTGTGCCGCTCGCCGGCTCCATCCGCAGAGCGATGCGAGCAAGCTCGCATCGCTCTCGCCTCAGTCGCCGATGTTCGCGCCGCGCGCTCAACAGACTCAATCGGTTCGGTCGAGTGAGCAAGCTCCCTCGACCGAACCTCAATCGTCTGTATCGCGGCTGTGCCGCTCGCCGGCTCCATCCGCTCGGCGATGCGAGCAAGCTCGCATCGCTCTCGCCTCAGTCGCCGATAGGTTGGGGGCATGGCTTGGTTGGTGACCGGCGGCGCCGGATATATCGGCGCGCACGTGGTGCGCGCCTTCACGGAGGCGGGCATCGAGGCGGTCGTCGTTGATGACGTCTCGAGCGGGCACAGGAGCTTCGTGCCCGCCGGCGTTCCGTTCGTGCGCGGCACGATTCTCGACGGCGCCATGCTCAGTGACGTCTTCTCGCGCTACCGAATCGACGGCGTCATGCACATCGCGGGCTTCAAATACGCGGGCGTCTCGGTGCAGCGACCGCTGCACACCTACGAGCAGAACGTCACGGGAACGGCCACGCTGCTTGCCGCAATGCAGGAGGCAGGGGTGGAAACGATCGTGTTCTCATCCAGCGCCGCGGTGTACGGCACGCCGGACGTGGACCTGGTGACCGAGGACACCCCGAAGGCGCCCGAGTCGCCATACGGGGAATCGAAGCTGATCGGCGAGTGGCTGCTGCGCGACCAGGCCGTTGCGACAGGCCTGCGCCACACCAGCCTGCGCTACTTCAACGTGGTCGGGTCGGGCTATCCGGACGTCTACGACAGCAGCCCCCACAACCTCTTTCCGCTGGTCTTCGACGCTTTGCTGGAGGGCCGCACGCCCCGCATCAACGGCAACGACTATCCGACTCCTGACGGCACCTGCGTGCGCGACTACCTGCACGTCTCTGACCTCGCGCACTCGCACGTCGTGGCCGCTCAGCGGCTCCAGGACGGCACCGCGCTCGAACCGGCATACAACCTTGGTAGCGGTGACGGCGTCTCCGTCGGCCAGATCATGTCGACGGTGGCGCAGGTCACGGGCATCGACTTCGCGCCGGAGATCGCACCGCGGCGTCCAGGGGATCCCGCCCGCATTGTGGCGTCGGGGGAGCTCGCGGCACGCGATCTGGACTGGCAGATGCGGCACACACTCGCCCAGATGGTCGAGAGCGCATGGCGCGCACGGCAGGCCGCGGAGGACTGACGGAGCCAGCCGCAGAGCGCCTGGTCGGCCCGGCGGAAAATCGTTGCTTGTTCGCGGCGCGTCGCAAACCCTCCAGCCCCGCTTGAGCCTTTACGATTTGCGACTTGACGCATGCGAACTACACCGCTGTAATTAGTGAAACGCCCTGTGTTGGCAAGGACACGGCGAGCGTGGCAACACAGGTGGGGAGTTCGATATGGCGATGAGCGAATATCGACCGGGGGTACCCGAAAACTGGTTCATCGATCCCGTTCGGCTTGGGGTGCCGGGGGTTCGATCGGTCGAAGAAGACGACGAGAATGCGTTGGCGTGGCAGTCGGATGCACTGTGTGCGCAGACCGACCCCGAGGCGTTCTTCCCGGAAAAGGGTGGATCGACGCGGGACGCCAAGAAGATCTGCGGGTCGTGCGAAGTGCGTACGCAGTGCCTCGAGTACGCGCTGCAGAACGACGAGCGATTCGGGATCTGGGGTGGACTCTCGGAGCGCGAACGTCGCAAGCTGCGCAAGCGCGCGGTCTGAGCGCGCCTCGGCGCACGACTTGAGAAGGCAATTCGGCCAGCACGCGACCGGGGTCACCAGGATTCCGCACGCACCTGCCTAGGCTGTCCGCGATGCCTCCGACAGTCACCGCCATCCTCGTTGCGCACAGGGGTGCTGAGCACCTCGCGCGCACCCTGGATGCTCTCGCCTCGCAGACCCGTCCCGTGGACTCCCTGGTGGTGATCGGCGTCGACTCCGACCAGGCGACGTCCGCGGCGGCATCCGCTGCTTCACCCGACCATCTGCTGGCCTCCACCGAGAAGCTGTCCTTCGGCACGGCGCTCGGCGTGGCGGCGCGTGTGGTGCCGCCGTCGTCTTCCGATGACGAATGGCTGTGGTTCCTTGGCCAGGACACCGCTCCGGAACCGGAAGCTCTCGCCCACCTGATCGACACGGTTGCGGTGTCGCCGTCGGTCGCCATAGCCGGGCCGAAGCTCGTCGACTGGGACGAGGCATCCGTTATTCGCGAACTCGGGCTGTCGATGACGCGGCTCGGGGCGACCATCGTGCCCGTCGAGGACGAACTCGACCAGGCGCAGCACGACCGGACGAGCGACATGCTCGGAGTGCCCGCCGCTGGCATGCTCATCAGGCACAGCGTGTGGGAACGCCTCGGCGGCTTCGATCCGGCACTGACCGCGTTCGACGAGGGACTCGACCTCTGTGTGCGGGCCAGGCTCGCCGCCTATCGCGTCGTGATCGTGCCGGGTGCGCGCGTCGCATCCGCCGCGGACGGCGTGAGCCTGCAGCCGCGAAGCCCGCGCGGCAGGCAGCGCCGGAGGCAGTACAGGCAGCGCAGGGCCGCGCAGTTGCACAGGCGCATGGCCTATGCGCCAGCGTTCGCACTCGTGTTCCATTGGCTGTCGCTCGTGCCGCTGGCGGTCATCCGATCCCTTGGCCTGCTGCTGAGCAAGCAGCCAGGCGCCATCATCGGGGAGTTCGCGGCGGCGTTGGCGACCGCGTTCGGCGGAAGCCACATCGGACAGGCGCGTGGGGCGATCAAACGCGTACGCACGGTGAAGTGGAAAGCGATCGCGCCGCTGCGCATCCCGCGTGCCGAGGTGCGGCGCATGCGCGCCCTGCGCCGTGAGACAAGCCTGGTGCGGCAGCACGGCGAGCGCCGCGAGCTTAACTTCTTCAGCGGGGGCGGCGCGTGGGTCGTGCTTGCCACGGCGTTGATGAGCATCGCGCTGTTCGCACCGCTCCTCGGCTCGTCGCAGGTGAGCGGCGGGGGACTGCTCCCGCTCAATGACATTGGAACGCTGTGGTCGAACCTCGGATACGGGTGGCGCGACATCGGCATCGGATTCGTCGGAGCCGCTGACCCGTTCACCGGTGTGCTCGCCGTGCTCGGCAGCCTCACCTTCTGGCAGCCTTCGTTCGCGATCGTGCTGTTGTGGTTCGCCGCCCTGCCGCTCGCGGCGCTCGGAGCGTGGTTCCTGGCAACCCGACTCACCCACCGCGCCGTGCTGCGCGCCACCTTCGCCCTCGTCTGGGCGCTCGCCCCCATGCTGTTCGATGCACTGCAGCAGGGCAGGCCGGCCGGCGTCATCGTGCACCTCCTGCTGCCCTGGCTGTTCTTTGCCGGAACCGCAGCGAAACGGTCGTGGGCCGCCGCGGCGACCACCGCCATCCTCGCGGCAGCGGTGATCGCCTCTGCGCCGCTGCTGGCGCCGGCACTCTTCGTCATCTGGGTGATCGCCTCGGCGCTGTCCGGGCGAGGGGTAGCCAGGGTGCTGCTCGTGCCGATCCCGGCGATCGTGCTGTTCGCCCCGCTCGTTGTGCAACAGCTGCTTCGGGGCACGCCGCTTGCCGTGTTCGCGGACCCCGGCCTCCCGCTGCCCGGTGCTTCGGGGCATCCGTTGCATGTCGCGCTCGGCTTCGCTGACCCGGATCTCGGTGGTTGGCAGACGCTGAGCGGCGTCTTCGGCATCAGCGGCATGGTGCCGTCTATCGTGGTGCCGATCCTGATGGCGCCGGTGGGCATCCTCGCACTGCTCTCCCTGTTCCTGCGCGGCACGATCCGTGCCACGTTGTGCCTGGTCGGCGCCTTGCTCGGTTTTGCGACGGCGATCGTCGCCCTGCATGTCGCCGTGTCGACGCAGGGCGCTGCCGCCGTGACGCTCTGGCCCGGCAGTGCGCTCAGCCTGTATTGGCTGGGTCTGATCGCCGCGGCGACCATGGCGCTCGTCGCGCTCGGCCGATTCGCGATCTGGCCTGCAACCGTCACTGTCGCTTTCGTTGCCGTGGCGATCGCGCCGTTGGCGATCGCGGTGCCGTTGCAGACATCCTCGATCGTTGCGGGCGCCACCGATGCGCTGCCCGCCTATGCGACCGCGCAGGCGCAGACTCGTCCGCGGATCGGAACCCTGCGGCTGTCGCCGCAGTCCGACGGATCCCTCGGCGCACAGCTCGTGCACGGCAAGGGCGAGACGCTCGACGACCAGAGCACGCTGAGCGCCACGAGCCCCACGCTGACGCCGGACCAGCGCCGTCTGGCGACCCTGGCGGGCAACCTCACCTCGACGAGCGGAATGGATGCCTCGGCGCTGCTTCGCCACTTCGGAGTCTCGTTCGTGCTGCTGCAGACCACAGCAGGCGAAGGGCTTTCGCCAGCATCGTCCACTCAGGCGAGAGCCGCGACGGCTCTGGACAGCAATCCGCTGCTCACGCAGGTGGCCTCCACCGACGACTCGGTGCTGTGGAGCGTTCCTCAGCAGAAGCACGCGGTGCCGATTCCACCGGATGCCGGCGGCTGGCAACGCGTCGTCGTTCTGGTCGCGCTCGGGATCGTGTTCGGCCTGACGCTGCTGCTCGCGCTACCGACCGGGCGGGCCGAGCGAGGCACCCTTCGGCGTCCGACCGCGGCCGAGGTGCTCGGGCGGCAAGGGAAGCGCAGGGGCACGGCATCCGACGGTGAACCGCTCGACGCCCCAGGCGGCGTCGACGGCGGTGCCGGCGTGGCCGGTGGAAGCAGTTCAGACGGGGATGCCTGGGGAGGTCAGGAGCCCGCGAACACCGGAGATACGATCGGCACGGATGCCGCAACTGGCGCGAATGCCGAACCGGGTTCGGCCTCAGAGGGTGTCGACGTCGAGCGCGTCGAGGACCACCGAACGACGGACGTCGATTCGGGAGGATACGGGGATTCCGGCCTGACCAGTGGGTACGCGTCGCCCGAGACCGGCGAGATCGACGAGCGAACCGTGGAGCGAGCGGAAGTGGCGACGGCATCCGATCGATCGGCCGAGTACCGAGCCGAGTACCGAGTGGACGGGGGCCGCGATGTCCGATAGCACGACCCCGAGCGGCCAGACGCCGGCGGAGAACGGTGTGGCCGGCGACGCAGCAGACGTGGACGCGACCGACGCGACCTCGACCGCGGGGGACGCGAACTCCGTAGACACGGGCGAGGTGGACACCTCTGAACCGGGCGCGTCCGATGAGGCGACATTCGACCAGGAGGGATCCGCTCCGGCGACGCCGGGCACCGGCACGGCCGCCGTTGGTGCGGTCGACGGGGACTCGGCTGCCGGTGCGAGCGAGCCAGGCGCGGCGCCCAAGGCATCGAGAGTCAAGAGTCCGAGGGCCAAGAACCCGCGCCAGCAGCGCTCGAAGCCGGGGAACAGAGCCCGCAGTGGCCGCGTCATCGCGCGGGGGAGTGTGCGCATCCTTGCCGGGGTGATCGGGGTCGGTGTCGCGGTCGCAGCGCTGGCCGGCGCTGCCCTTCTGCCGCTGCCCAACCTGCACATCGCGCCGGCCGCTCAGAAGGTCACACCCGTTCCCGCCGACCAGGAGCGCGTCTGCCCGGGCGGCCTGCTCGATCTGAGCGACGCTACCGACGCGTCTTCGCTCTCGTCGATCGGCTCGCCATCGATCGTGACGAGCGTCACAACGTCCATTGCCCAGCGCAGTCTGCAGACGCCGAGCGTGCACGGGGGCGGAGGGGCACCCCGCACCATCAGCACGCAGGCGGACGGCTCGGCTGCCCGACCGCTGGTCGCGGGGGCACAGTCGCAGCGGGCGCAGGAGTCCGATCTCGCCGGGCTCGCAGCTGCCGCGTGCGGCGAGGCCACGTCGGACAGCTGGCTCGTGGCCGGTTCGACGACGCTCGGCTCATCGAGCCTTGTGCTGCTCAGCAACCCGTCGAAGGTGGAGGCCACCGTCGACCTGACCGTCTACACCGAGGCGGGCCGTGCGGAGGCGCCGGGCGCCAGGGGTCTTGTCGTGCGGGCCGGGTCGCAGCTCGTGGTTCCTTTGACAGGCATCGTGCCGAACGTGCAGGCATCCGTCGTGCATATTCAGGCCAGCGGCGGCAGCGTCTACGCGTCGCTGCAGCAGAGCAGCGTGCAGGGCCTGGCGCCGCAAGGCGTCGAGCTGGCCGGCCCGACCGCGGCTCCTGCGCAGAGCATTGTGATCCCTGGGATGACCGTTGCGAACGTCGGTCGCATCACGGCAGGCTCGGACAGCGGATCCAGCCAACTGCCGTCGGTGCGCCTGCTCGCGCCAGGTACGAGCGTCGCCCACGTCACGGTCACCGCCACCTCTGAGACCACGGAAGGCGTCGCGGCCACCTCACACGTCACCATGCAGGGCGGAACTGTTCGAGAGGTGACGTTCGACCACCTCATCGACGGTTCGTACACCGTCCAGGTCACCTCCGACGTTCCCGTCGTCGCGGCCGCACGCACCGTGGATGCCGCGGCCGCGCCCAGCGGGGACCAGTCGGCGACTGCACAGGCCGAGGCCGCCACGCAGGACTTCGCATGGTTCGTCGCAAGCAGCCCGCTCGGGGAGAAGGCGATGATGGCGGTGCCCTCCGGATCCGCTCCCACGCTGCACCTCGCCAACACGGGCCGAACGGACGCCAAGGTCACCCTGACGCCCAAGAGCGGAGCCGCACAGCAGGTCTCGGTGCCGGCGGGGAAGGGCGTTGCCGTTCAGGTCACCTCGCACGGCTCGTACACGATCGATGGGGCCAGCGGATTGCGGGCATCCGTGAGCCTCACGGCCGACGGTGAGTCGTCGTCGTTCGCGCTGAACCCGCCAGGGCCGCTCGCGCAACCCATCACGGTGTATCCGCGGTAGGCGCCGACCACGCTCACCCGGAGTCGGCGCGAGAGTCAGCCGGCCTGCCGAGGCGATCGCCAGGAATGCGTCAGAAGTGGCCGAAGCGGCCGGGCGCAAGATCCCACGGGTCGCGACCGAGGAGCTCGGCGACCGCGCGCAGCACGCAGCTCTCGATGAGCAGCTTCCGATGCAGGTCATCGTTGCGGTGCAGCTTCGCGAGCCGTTCGATGGGAACGCGGTAGAGCGTGATCGATTTGGTGGCCGGATCCACGCCCCAGCGCTGCACCTCTTCGTACCCCAGGGCGGCAGAGGGGGCGGCGGCGATCTGCACGCGCATGTCGGAGAGCTCGTCGGGCCAGAGGCCCTTAATGAAGTCTGCGGTGCTCGCAACCGTCATCTCGAAAACGTCGATGCGGTCCTGCAGCAGGGGCAGATGCGGTCCAGTCACGGGTCCGCGCGCGCCCCGGCCGTGGCGATCGGAACGACGTACCGGTGTGGCGTACCGCACGGGTCGTGATCGGGGCATGTCGCCAATCCTAGGTGCGGTGACGCGGGCTGCGACACGCTGTGTCGTGGTTCGCCGCGCGCCGCAGTTGTGCACCGCCCACGAGTAGTCTGGTGGCCTGATGACGGCCCGAACGTGCTCGAAGGTCGCGTGCCCGCGTGAGGCCGTGGCGACGCTGACGTACGACTACGCCGACTCGATGGTGGTGCTCGGGCCGCTGTCGCTGGCGCACGAACCGCACACCTACGATCTGTGCGCCATCCACGCGGAGCGGCTGTCGGCTCCCATCGGGTGGCAGGTCGTGCGTCACCAGGTGATCGGCGAGCCCCAGGGCCTCGGCGGCCTCGGCGCCCTCTGAGCCCGCCGGGGCCATAACACCCAGCGGCGGCCTGAGAGAATGAGACCCATGACTTCCCTGAGCTCCCAGGACCTGGCGACGCACGCTTCGCACTCCGCGCAGACAGCGCACGACGAGAGCCCGGCAGGCGGAACGGATGCCGCGCCGGGGCCGTTCGAGTACCGGGTGCGTGACCTCGCGCTCGCCGAGGCCGGACGCCACCAGCTGCGCCTGGCCGAGCAGGAGATGCCCGGCCTCATGGCGCTTCGTGCGGAGTTCGCCGATACACAGCCGCTGGCAGGTGCACGCATCGCCGGGTCGCTGCACATGACTGTGCAGACCGCGGTGCTCATCGAGACCCTCGTCGCGCTCGGCGCGCAGGTGAGATGGGCGAGCTGCAACATCTTCTCCACGCAAGACGAGGCTGCCGCGGCCGTCGTGGTCGGACCGAGCGGGACCGTCGACCAGCCCCGCGGCGTTCCGGTCTTCGCCTGGAAGGGCGAGAGCCTCGACGAGTACTGGTGGTGCGCCAACCGCATCTTCGACTGGAGTGCAGAGGCGCAGGCATCCGGCGGCGAGTTCATCGGCCCAAACCAGATCCTCGACGACGGCGGAGACGCCACGCTGCTCGTGCACCTCGGAGCACAATTCGAGCGGGAGGGACGGGTTCCGGATGCCGCGCCAGACGACTCGCACGAATATCGCGTGATCCTCGACCTGCTGCGGGCATCCCTTGCCGAGTCACCCGAAACGTGGACGCGAACCGCGGCCGACATCATCGGTGTTACCGAGGAGACGACGACCGGCGCTCACCGCCTGTACGAGCTCGAGCGCGACGGCAAACTGAAGTTCACGGCGATCAACGTCAACGACTCGGTCACGAAGTCCAAGTTCGACAACAAGTACGGCATCCGGCACTCGCTCGTCGATGGGCTGAACCGTGCGACCGACGTGCTGATCGGCGGCAAGGTGGCCTTCGTCGCCGGCTATGGCGATGTGGGCAAGGGTGCTGCCGAGGCGCTGCGCGGGCAAGGCGCTCGGGTCATCGTGAGCGAGGTCGACCCGATCAACGCGCTGCAGGCCGCCATGGACGGGTTCCAGGTGTCGAAGCTGGAGTCCGTGATCGGTGAGGTGGACATCCTCATCTCGGGCACCGGCAACAAGAACGTCGTGCGGCTCGAGCACCTGCTGGCCATGAAGCACCTCGCGATCGTCGCCAACGTCGGCCACTTCGACAACGAGATCGACATGGCGGCGCTCGAGTCGCTCGAGGGCGCAGAAAAGGTGGAGATCAAGCCGCAGGTGCACGAGTGGCGTCTGCCGACCGGCCGGAGTGTGCTCGTGCTGAGCGAGGGCAGGCTGATGAACCTGGGGAACGCCACGGGGCATCCGTCGTTCGTGATGAGCAACTCGTTCACGAACCAGGTGCTTGGGCAGATCGAGCTGCGAGGCAATCTGGATGCCTACCCGCTCGGCGTGCACACGCTGCCGAAGGTGCTGGACGAGAAGGTCGCACGGCTGCACCTCGACGCTCTCGGCGTCGAGCTCACAACGCTCACGCCCGACCAGGCCGCATACATCGGCGTTCCGGTGGAGGGCCCGTACAAGTCCGACCAGTACCGGTACTGACGCTGAGGCCGACGGGCGCGACTGCGCCAGTCCTGCGCGATTGCGCCACGCTTTCTGGCGCAATCGGGAGAACGTGGCGCAGTCGACCGGACCGCGGTCCGGACGTCACGAAGTAGGTAAGGCCTACCTAACTCAGTCGACCCTAACCCATGCCGCGAGCCTTGGTCCAGACCCGATGGGGCAATCGTCCGCGTTACGGCTCGCGGCGCCCGGCAACGCGTGCCGACCCGACGCTTCAGCGGCGCGGGAACCCTGGGGGCAGCGCCGTCAATGCGCCGGCGACACGTTCCAGCCGCGCGCGTTCGCCCATGAGTGCCGCGTATTCGCGGTCGCGTCGCAGCGCGGCGACGGCGACGAGAAACGACTGCGCGTCGGTGTCGGGCAGCGGGGAGACGAAGGATGAGGCCTCACGGGCGAGTTCCGTTGCCACGCGGGCTCGGGCATCAGGTGTCAGCGTACCGACGTGGCGGAGGAACTCGGCGATGCGTCTCGCGAGACGTGGCGGCAGGGCCGCCACGTCTGCGACGGCCGCCCAACCCGCCAAATGCGGGGGAAGCGGAGGCGGCGGCGGGGGAGCCGCGGGCATCCGTTGCAGCTGCGAATACGTTCCGGCAAGCAGATCGCCGAAGCGCTTGGATCGAGGGCTGAGCAGGCCGACGACTGCCGCGATACCACCGAAGGTGAGGTAGATCTCCACCGACCCTGCGAGCGCGCGCACGAAGGCGTGCCTCAGCTGCTCGGCCCCGCCGTCATCGCGCACGATGCGAGCACCGATGGCGAGCTTGCCGAGGCTGCGGCCGTGCGTGAGCGTCTCGACAACCGTGGGCAGCACGACGAAGACGATTGCGACGATGGCGACCTGGATGGCCGCGCTCGCCGCAGCGTCGATGACCCGGTGTGCGGAAGAGAGCGCCCAGAACGACAGCAGCACGAGCGCATACGCGGCGGCGACGTCGATGATGAGGCCGGCGGCCCGCAGCGCGAAGGTGGCGGCGCGTGCGTCGAACGCCACGGCCTCGCCGCTGTATTGACGGTCGTCGTCGCGGTACTCGCCCGCGGCGCTGTCGGCGTAGCGAGGAGCACCCGCCGGCTGGCCCGTCATGGCTACCATCTAAACATCCATGGATGCCGACGCGTACGCAGCAGCCCACAGCGCGGAGTGGGAGCGCCTCGGCGCGCTCGCCGCACGGCGCAGGCTCGACGGTGAGGCATCCGACGAGCTGATCGGCGGGTATCAGCAGGCCGCGACTCAGCTGTCGGCTCTCAGCTCCGACGACGGGGACAGTGCGTACACCGACCGCCTTGCGACCCTGATCTCGGCTGCCCGCCTGCGCTTCACCGGCTCCCGTTCCAGCGCGGCCGGGGCCGTCGCCCGATTCTTCGTGATCTCGCTGCCCGCCGCGTTGTACAGGGTGCGCTGGGTGACGCTCTTCGTCGCGATCGGAACGGCGCTCGTGGCCTTCCTCGCCGCCTGGTGGCTGGTGTCCGATCCGCGTGCTCTCGCCACCGTCGGAAGCGACGCCGACCTGAAGCAGTACCTCAACCACGACTTCATCGACTACTACTCGCGCAATCCCGCGGCCTCGTTCGCCGGGCAGGTGTGGACAAACAATGCGTGGCTCGCGGCGCAGAGCATCGCAACGGGAATCCTCGGCGTTTACGTGCCGTACATCCTGATGCAGAACGCGGTGAACCTAGGGGTCGCCGCCGGCATCTTCGTGCACTACGACCGGGTGGACGTGATGTTCTCGTACATCCTTCCGCACGGGATGCTCGAGCTCACGTCGCTCTTCGTGGCGGCGGCGGCAGGGCTCCGCATCTTCTGGGCGTGGATCGCGCCGGGTCCGCGAACGCGGGGGCAGGCGCTGGCGCAGGAGGGGAGGACACTGTTCGCCGTGGCTGTCGGGACCGCGATCAGCCTGTTCTGCTCCGGCCTGATCGAGGGGTTCGTCACGCCGTCCGGGCTACCTGTGTGGGCGAAGATCGCCATCGGGGCGCTCGCGCTCGCGGCGTTCCTTGCGTACATGCTCGTGCTGGGCCGTCGCGCCGTGCGCGCAGGAGAGTCCGGCGACCTCGAAGACGCGGATGCCGTCACCCGCCTCGTCGCGGGCTGACCGAACGCCAGGCACCGCCGGTTAAGTACAGCACCGCCGGTTAAGTACGGAACCGCCGGTTGAGTAGCGGCGAAGCCGCGTATCGAAACCAAGCCCTTTGACGATGGGGGTTTCGATACGCTCCGCGGTGCGGAGCTACTCAACCGGCGGTGCCGGAGCTACTCAACCGGCGGTGTTGTCGAGCCGGTTATGCCTTGCGCACGGCGTCGCGCGCGCGGTCGAACAGGAAGCGGTAGGTGAATCCGGCGATCAGTGCGCCGATGATGGGCGCGACGATCGTGACCCAGACCTGGGCGATGGCATCCGGACCACCGTAGATCGCCGTCGCGAGGGCACGGGCCGGGTTGAACGAGCCGTTCGAGACCGGGATCGCGATGAGCGCGATGGTCGTCAGCGTGAGTCCGATCGCAAGCGGCGCGAAGCCGGCCGCTGCGCGTACGTGCGTGACACCGAGGATCACGTAGAGGAAGAACGCCGTCGTCACGATCTCGATGATGAAGACCGACCAGAACCCGTATCCGCCTGGCGAGAGCACGTCGAAGCCCGTCGACGCACCCTTGAACTGCGTTGTCAGGAAGTCGCCCTTGGCGTCCTTCGAACCCGCCAGGATCCACAGGATGATGCTGGAGGCGATAATGCCGCCGACGAGCTGCGCAATGATGTAGCCGATCACATCCCGCCACGCGAATCGGTCGGCGGCTGCCAGACCGAGCGTGACAGCGGGGTTGAAGTGTCCGCCCGAGATGGGGCCGAACGAGTACGCGCCGATCACGACCGACAGGCCGAGCGCGATGGCGACGCCGAGGAATCCGACGTTCAGCGCGCCCTTGCCGCCGTTGAAACCGGCGGCGAAGATCGCGGTGCCGACGACGGAGAACACCAGCAGGAAGGTCCCGAACGCTTCGGCCGCGAGGCGGGCGCCGAGAGACGGAGAGACGGTGGCCTCCGGTGAGGCCGCCGCGGGAGTTGACTCAGACATCTTCACTTTCCTTTGCGGATCGAATAGGCGTAGGCAGACTCTGCACGAGGACATGCGCCCCGGCGCCTATCTCAGACGCTAAGGGATCTCTCAGGTTCGGTCTATCCGATTTCGCCGCATGTCGCGACAGACAGGTCGGTCTGGACGTGCAGGAGTCAGAGCCGGCCGGATGCCTTCAGCTCGAGATACCTGTCGGCGAGCGCGGGCGGCAGCTCGGCCGGTTCCGCACTCACTGTGCCTGCGCCGCTCATGCGTATCGCCTCCGCGACCCGGCCGGCATCGAGCAGTGCCCGCTCCGCAGCTGCCGCGCCGTAGAACGACTCCATTCGGCTCCGTCCGGCTCGCGTCGCGTCGATCGCCGTCCCCGCGAGTTCGGTGACGCGCGGGTCGCGCACCGACGCCACTACTACTGCGTGCGATCCGGTGAGTGGCGGCAGCGCTGCGAGCAAGCCGCCAGAGGAGCCGGGTGCCGAGGCATCCGTGAGCAGCACCACGAGGGCCCGCCTGTGCGTGATGGCTCTTACCTGCGCCGGCACAGCTGACCAGTCCGTCTCGATCAGCTCGGGCTGCACGTGGGCGAGGGCACCGACCAGCCTTGAGAGCAGCGTAGGACCCTTCGCGCCGCTCACTCTTGCGCGAACGCGTCGGTCGAACGCCAGCACGTCGACCCGGTCACCGCCCTTGTCGGCGAGCGCCGCGAGCAGCAGCGCCGCCTCGAACGAGGTGTCGAGCCGCGGTTCGTCTCCGATCCGGGCCGCCGACGACCTGCCGGTGTCGATGACGATGACGACGCGCCTATCGCGCTCTGGGCGCCACGTGCGCACCATGATGCCCGAGCCGGCGCGGGCCGCGGCCGACGTGCGTGCCGTCGCCCGCCAGTCGATCGAGCGCACGTCATCGCCTGCGACGTACTCCCGCAGCGAGTCGAACTCGGTGCCTTCGCCGCGCACCATCACGGGAGTGGATCCGTCGAGCTCGCGCAGCCGGGCGATGCGCGAGGCGAGATGCCTGCGCGAGTGGAACGGCGGAAGCACCCGCAACTCCCCGGGCGCCGCGAGTGTCGCCTGACGCGACCACAGGCCGAGCGGGCCGGCTGCGCGGATCGCCACGAACTCCACCCGCCGCGTGCCACGACGGCGCGGGGTGAGGGTGAGGCGGAGCATCCGTCGTTCGCCGGCCGGCACGTCGAGCCCCGCCCTGCTCGGAGCCGCACCGGCCGACGGCTGCCAGCCGTCGCGCAGCGTTCCACGCAGCCGACGCGTACCGAGATTGGTCACCGCAATCGTGGCGGTCACGGTCTCGCCGAGCCGGACCCGGGCGGGGATGCTGCGGGCCAGAAGCACGCGTCGCGGAGAGGATGCCGCCATCAGGTCGACCACGCCGAGCACGCAGCAGAACAACAGCCAGCAGCCGAGCGCGAGGTACGCGCCGGGCGCCGTTGCGCCAAGCAGCACGACGGGCACGAGCCCGACGGCGAGGAGGGCGACGAAGCGCCCGCTGACGGCCACCTGCGCTCCTACAGCGGAACCTGCACCTGCTGCAGCACTGAGCGCAGGATGCCGTCGGTCGTCACGCCCTCCAGCTCCGCCTCAGGCTGCAGTTGCATGCGGTGCCGCCACGCTGCAGGCGCCATGGCGTGCACGTGATCCGGCGTGATCGCGTCGTAGCCGCTGAGCCATGCGTAGGCCTTGGCTGCGGCGAGAAGGGCTGTCGCGCCCCGGGGGCTGACGCCCAAGCGCACGGAAGGACTGTGTCTCGTCGCACGCGCGAGGTCGACGATGTACGCGAGAACGTCGGCGCCGGCCGCCACGCGCTGCACGTCGCCTCGTGCTCGCAGCACCCCGGCGGCGTCGATCACGGGGCGGATGCCTGCGGCATCCAGTTCGCGCGGATCGAAGCCGGCTGAGTGGCGGCGCAGCACCTCGAACTCGGCGTCGCGCTCCGGCAGGTCGAGCACGAGCTTGAGCAGGAACCTGTCGAGCTGCGCCTCGGGCAGCGTGTAGGTGCCCTCGTACTCGATCGGGTTCTGCGTCGCCGCGACGAGGAACGGCTGCGGTAGCGCCATGGTCTCGCCGTCCGCGCTCACCTGTCGCTCCTCCATCGCCTCAAGCAGCGCTGCCTGGGTCTTCGGCGGAGTCCGATTGATCTCATCGGCCAGCAGGATGTTCGTGAATACCGGCCCGTGCCGGAACACGAAAGCCGCCGATCTGGCGTCGTAGACGACTGAGCCCGTCACGTCGCCCGGCATCAGGTCTGGCGTGAACTGCACGCGGGTCATCTCGAGAGAGAGGGATGCCGCGAGCGAGCGCACCAGCAGGGTCTTCGCCACGCCGGGCACGCCCTCCAGCAGCACGTGCCCGCCCGTCAGGAGTGCGACCAGCAGGCCGGTGACCGCGGCGTCCTGTCCGACGACCGCTTTCGCCACCTCGGCACGCACCGCCGCGAACGCGGCACGCGGGTCGGACGTGGTCGTGGAGTCGAACATGGACATCTCTCCTGGGTGGCGGGTCAGTGCGAGCCTACTGAGTCTGCTGCCGCGGCTAGGGAAGGCGGCGTGCCGCCTCGCGAACGGCGGCTTCGAGGGCGAGGAGACGCGAGGCGTAGTCGAGTGCCGAAGCATCCGTCTGCGGCGTTCCGTCGAGCAATACGTCGCGCACCTCGCCCGGCGACCAGCCGGAGAGCTGGGACGCGCCGGCGGCCACCTGGTCGACGTGGGCGGTGCGCGGCAGCCCGCACAGTGATCCGATGCGGCGCAGCGCTCCAACTCGCAGGGAGTCGAGCGCGTGTGTGCGAGCGGATGCCGTCAGGTACAGTCGCGCGCGACCGTCGACGGTCTCGCCCGCACGCACGACCACCGGCAGGTTCTCGACGACGAGAGGGCCGAGCCGACGTCCGCGCCAGACTGCGGCGGCCACCACGGTCGCGATGAGCAGCAGGATCACGGGCGTCAACCACGCCGGCGTGAGCTGGGCGATACTGGGCGCGCCTGCCGCCCCGGCATCGGCCTCTGACGGCAGGTACCACACCAGCGTGCGATGCGACCCTAGGAGCCCGATGGCGAGCGCCGCGTTGCCCGCCCGGCCGATGTCCTCATTGTCGAAAAGGCGCGGACCGACGATGCTGACGGTCGCGCCGCCGTTGCGCACCTGGGCGAGCGCGTACGCGGTGCCGACCGGGAAGCATCCGGTGCCGGAACGGGTCACTCGATAGGCGGAGCGCACGCCGGCGACCGAGCCCGCATTCTGCGCGGCGGGCACGTCTGTGCACCGCGGCGTCTTCGAAGCGGAATCGGCCGGGCTGCCCGCCGGAGCGACCCCAGGAGCGATCGTGGAGAGCGCTGGGAAGCCCGGGTCGATGGCGACCACCTCGGAACCGAGGGCGAGCACCGTGCGCAGCTGGGCGGCATCCAGGATGCCGTTCGGATCGGACAGCAGCACGGTGGTTTCGGCAGGAGAAGATGCCGCCTGCCGCGCCTCCTGCAGGGAGTGCGCGGTACGCACGTCGACACCGTGCGCCGCCAACACTCTGGCGAGAGCCTGGCCACCCTGCTGACCGGGGTTGGAGGCGCCCATCGGATCGAGGGATGTCGACGCGAGCGACAGCTGGATCGCCGCAGCGATACCCGAGCCAAGCACGAGGATGACGACCAGCACGATCCAGCCGCGCGCTCGCTTCAGGCTCTGCCGTGGCGTGCGCGACAGGGCGGGCGTCGTCGTCTGCGCGGCTGTCATGTGCGCGGCTCCTCCGGGTCCCAAGAGTCGCTCTGGCCCTGTGGCACGGCGGCGGCGGTGGCGTCGAGCCTCGGCACGGCTCTCGCGAGGCCTCGATCGAGTGCGGCAAGCGACTCGTAGTCGTCTCGGTCCGCGGTGCGGCCGAGGTAGCGCACGCCGTCGAAGAGCATGGCGGCCGCGCGCAGCCTCTCGGCGAACTCCGGTAGGGCGGAGGCCGCCTCGGCGGCGAGCTCCTGAGACGTGGTACCGGGAAGCAGCAGCACGATGGTGCGCTCGCCGAGCGAACGGCCGATGGCGCGGAACAGGTCACGCACGGCCTCGGCGTACCTGCCTCCGCTCGCCGCGCTCGCGGCATCCTTGCGCAGATCGGCGGTGCTGCGGCCGTCGTCCTCGTCGAACACGACAGACGCGGGGGCGCGGCGACGCAGCCGTGGCAGCCCGAACACGACGAAGGCTGCCACGATGAGTGCCGCGACTATGGCGATACCGATGCTCGCGAGAATCCAGGCACCGTTGCCGCCGAAGTTCGCCCCGAGCGACGAGAACCAGTCACCGATCTGCTGCGCCACGCGGTCGAACCAGGTGGGTTTTTCCGCCTGGTACTCGGGTTTGGCAAGCTCCTGCCGCAGCCATTCCTGCGCGGTCGGCCCGTCCGGGTTGAGCGGAGGGATCACGGCATCCATCCGTACGGGGCAGCCGCCTGCTGCGTCGTCCATACCGGGGTGGCGAACGGATCGCGCTCGTCACGGATGCCTGCTGCCCGCTCGTCGACCACCCGGCGCAGATCCGCATCCAGGCCTTCGCGGCGCATCCTGAGGTCGAGGTACACCGTGGTGGCCGTCGCAGCCTCGACGACCGACACTATGGAGCCGAGGAGAACGTCGACGATCAGGGTGATGACGTAGTAGACGATCGTCACGGTGATGGCGTTGCCGCTCTGCAACGATCCCGTCGGGCTGATGACCGAGATCATGATCGTGTAGATCAGTTGCAGCGGAATGGTCACGATCGACGTCGCCGCCGAGCACACCACGGCCACCAGGGCGAGGGTGCCGAAGGTGCGCCAGAACGAGCGGTCGGTGAGGCGCCACGACCTGGCCAGCGCCGAGAAGATGCCTGTCTTCTCGACGACGATGACGCTCGGCACGAGCGCCGTCTTCGTGCCGACCCACACCCACAGCACGCCGAGGCCCGCCACGGCGAGCACGACGACGAGAACGGTCGCCACCCACGAGCCGGCCAGCGCCGACGCGGCAGCACCCAACGCGACGAGTCCGATGGATGCCACGGCCGCAGCCGCGAGCAGCACCGTCCAGCCGATGAGGCGCCAGCGTCGGCCCCTTGTCGCGTGCCACAGGGCGCGCAGGGTCAGCTTCTCACCCAGCGCACCGCGTGCCACCTCGGATGCCACGAGCCCCTGAACGAGCGCGGTTCCGATGAGCGAGACCACGATCGAGATCAGTAGCGCAACGGCGAGAATCGCGATGCTGCCCGCGGTGATGAGCTGAGCGTCGGGGCCGGAGTCCTGATCGGTGGCCGCTATGCGCAGCACGGCGAAGGCCGCACTGAGCCCGACGATGAGCACCGTTGCGACGGTGGTGATGAGGCGCACGATGAGTGCACCGCCCACGGTCGCGCGCGGGTTGTGGCGCAGCACCCGGAACGGAGTGCCGAACAGCGTGCCGAACGGAAGAGGACGCAACGGGAACAGGCCAGGCCTGGGTGGGGGCGTCCAGCCGAACTGTTGAGGCTGCTGCCAGCTGGGTTGCCCGGCTTGCTGCCAGCCCTGCTCTTGCCAACCCGCTTGCTGCCAGCCTGGTTGCTGCCAGCCCTGCTGTTGCCAGGACGCCTGCTGCCAGCCCTGCTCTTGCCAACTGTGCTGCTGCCAGCCCTGCTGCCAGGATCCCTGCACCGGGGGAGCGGGCGGTCCGGCCGGTGGCGGCCACGACTCTCGGCCGGTCTGGGATCGGTCCGCTTCGTCGGAATCGCTCACCGCTGACTACCTGCCATCGCTCGCCTGCGACGGGCAAGGCGCGCCGAGCCCGTGCCGGGTTCCATCATCCTGACACAACGAGCGTTCCACGCAGCCTGCCTGGGCTGGCGGGGTGCCTGAGGCGACTTGGGCATCTGGCCGGCCGCCGCGCCAAGCGGGCGCTCCGAGTGTGTCGACTACTCTTGTGCCATGGTCTCGCCCGCGTGGTCGCCTGCCGCGGGCACTGAAGAGGAATCAGGACCCCTGACTGGCATGAACGCGAAAATACTGGTCGTCGATGATGACACCGCATTGGCCGAGATGATCGGCATCGTGTTGCGCACAGAGGGCTTCGACCCGAGCTTCTGCGCGGATGGCGCCATCGCGATCGACAGCTTTCATGCGAGCAAGCCCGACCTCGTGCTTCTCGACCTGATGCTGCCCGGCATGGACGGCATCGAGGTGTGCTCGCGCATCCGCTCGGAGTCCGGCGTGCCGATCATCATGCTCACCGCGAAGTCGGACACCGCCGACGTGGTCAAGGGCCTCGAGTCCGGTGCCGACGACTACATGGTGAAGCCGTTCAACCCGAAGGAGCTCGTAGCGCGCATCCGCACGAGACTGCGCCCGTCGGCATCCTCTCCCGCCGCAGACACTTTGCGAGTCGGCGATGTCGAGATCGACGTCGCGGCCCACGAGGTGCGCCGCGGTGACGCGCGCATCAACCTCACGCCGCTCGAGTTCGACCTGCTCATCGCGCTCGCTTCGAAGCCGCAGCAGGTGTTCACGCGCGAGATGCTGCTCGAACAGGTGTGGGGTTACCACTACAAGGCCGACACCCGGCTGGTGAACGTGCACGTGCAGCGGCTGCGCGCCAAGGTGGAGGAAGACCCAGACAACCCGAAGATCGTGATGACGGTGCGCGGCGTTGGCTACCGCGCAGGCGCCACACCCTGACGAGCTCCTGATGTTCCTCGGCGTCGACTGGCGACGGTGGCGTGAGTGGCCTGGGCGTCTCGCCCACCTGTGGCGCACATCCCTGCAGTTCCGCACCGTGCTGAGCACGGTCGCACTGACCGGTGCGGCCGTGCTCGTCGCCGGTTTTCTCGTCTCGTTCATCGTGGGCAACGGGCTCTACCAGTCCCGGCTCGACCAGGCGTACCACGACTCGGCCAGGGCCACGACGGATGCCCAGAAGAAGCTCGATGCGTCGGATGCCACCGATCCAGAGTCGATCGACAACCTCTTTCTGCAGGTGTTCGGCGACATCAAGAACTCCACGACGACAGGGCTCGTGGCATCCTTCCGGGTTCCGGGGCAGAGCATCGACACGGCAGCACCCGTCGGCGTGTCCACGTTCGGGTCGGGGCGCGACGTGATCACCAAAGACCTTCGCAAGGCGGTGCAATCCTCGCCGCACGCAGTGTTCGCACAATCCGTCGCACTGCCTGGCTCCGACGGCACGACCAGGCCGGGCATCGTGGTCGGTTCCGAACTGCAGCTGTCCACGGCCGGACGCTACGAGCTGTACATCGGGTATGACCTCTCCGACTCGGAAGCGACGCTGCTGTTCGTACAGCGCACGCTTCTCATCGTCGGCCTTGCCCTCCTCCTGCTCATCGCGGGAATCACGTACCTCGTGGTGCGGCTCATCGTGACGCCGATCCGGTTGGCAGCGCAGACGAGTCAGCGCCTGGCGGACGGCGACCTCGAGGTGCGCATGCCCATCGCCAACGAAGACGCGTTCGCCACGCTGGCCAGGTCGTTCAACGGCATGGCGGATGCCTTGCAACGCCAGATCACGCAGCTCGCGACGCTCTCGCAGCTGCAGCAGCGCTTCGTCAGCGATGTCTCTCACGAGCTGCGGACACCGCTCACCACCATCCGGCTCGCCGGCGACGTGATCTACGACCAGCGCGAAGACTTCCCGCCGGCCACCGCGCGCACGGCCGAACTCCTGCATACACAGATCGAGCGCTTCGACCGGCTGCTCTCCGATCTGCTGGAGATCAGTCGCTACGACGCCGGCTCCGTGGTGCTCGAACTCGAGCCGACCAACCTGGTGCGCCTTGCGGAGGACGCGGTCGACGACATGCGCCCGCTCGCCGTGACGAACGGGTCGGAGATCCGGCTCGACGCGCCTGGCGGGTACTTCGAGGTCGAGATGGACCCGAGGCGGGTGCGCCGCGTGCTGCGCAACCTTCTCGGCAACGCGATCGAACATGGCGAGGGAGAGCCCATCGTGGTCACGGTCGACAGCAATCAATCGGCGGTCGCCCTGGCCGTGCGCGACTACGGCCTCGGCATGACCGAACGCGAAGTCTCGCACGTCTTCGACAGGTTCTGGCGCGCCGATCCGTCGCGCAAACGCACCATCGGCGGCACGGGGCTCGGGCTGGCCATATCGCTCGAAGACGCGGCGAAGCACGACGGATGGCTGGATGTCTGGTCGAGCCCGGGTCACGGATCGAACTTCCGGCTCACCCTGCCGCGAGTACCGGGGGAGCCGATCCTGACGTCCCCGATACCTCTGGCCCCAGAGGATGCCCCGCGCGACACCGACAACCGCCCGATGGGCCATGAGTTGATCGGCGCCAAGCATGACGGCGCGGACCACGATGGGGAAGGGTCCGGGCGGCAGGGACGGGCATCCGGTCACGAACGCCGCAACGCATGGTGGCGCGGAGAGGGTCGAAGGCACGACGGGCACGGCGATCGGGAAGGGACGGTGAAGGCATGAAGCGGTTCGGTATGCGCGGCAGACGTGGGGTGCTGGCTTCCGTCGCAGCGCTGGCGGCCCTGGTGCTCGTCGCCGGGTGTGCACAGATCCCACGTACGAGTGCCGTGAAAGAGGTCGGCCCGATCAGCGCGCAGAGCGGAGGTCTTGGGCAGGTCGACTTCCTGCCGAGTCCACCGCAGCACGGCGCGACGCAGGACGAGATTCTGAAGGGCTTCATCCAGGCCCAGGTGTCGCCGCAGGGCGACTATCAGGTGGCCAGGGAGTTCCTCGCCACGGCATTCCGCAGCAAGTGGAACCCCGATTCCTCGGTCACTGTCGATACGGGCGCCAACCGGGATTACGAGGCGACGGACGACGGGCACAAGCAGCTCACAGTGACCCCCGTGGCGTTCGTGGACGCGGACGGCACGTACAGCAGGGCTGAGTCGTCCACGGGCATCCAGCAGCAGTACACGTTCGTCAAGCAAGACGGACAGTGGCGCATCTCCAAGGCGCCGAACGGCGTCGTCATCGACAGCTCGCGCTTCCCGAGCGTGTTCGCACCGCACTCGCTCTTCTTCTTCAGCCCGGATCTCTCGTACCTGGTGCCCGATCAGCGATGGTTCCCCAACTCGCCGGCCTCGCTGCAGACGAGAGTCGTGAAGGAGCTCGTGCAGGGCCCCGCCAGGTGGCTGGCCGGCGCCTACGTCACGGCGTTCCCACAGGGATCCCAGCTCACGTCCGACTCCGTGACGGTCACCGGCGGCCAGGCCGACGTCGACCTGAACAGCACTGCCGGAGCCGCGGATGGCGTCGCGCTTGCCCGCATGCAGCTGCAGCTTTCGCAGTCGCTCGCGTCGGTCGCAGGCATCACCAACGTGCGCATCTCGATCGAGGGTGTGCAGCGACCCGTGTCGGACGCGCTGCCTGCACAGCCGACCCAGGACCCAGGCGTCGACTCGAATGCGCTCGTGTTCCGTGGCGGCAAGTTCGGTCTGCTGTCTGGATCGGGCGTTGCAGACATCCCCGATGTCTCGTCGAAGGTCCAGTCCCTGGCGCCGCGCGCCGCTTCGCTCTCGGCCGACCATCACACCGCGGTCGTGCTCGGGGCGAACGCGGCCTGGGTGGTGCGAGCCGATACGGATGACCCCATCCAGCTGGACACCCGGCCCGGCTTGATCGCTCCGACCCTCGACCCGTCGGGTTACGCCTGGAGCGCTGCTGCCGGGTCGCCCTCCGACCTCCTGGTGCTCGGCCCGTCTGGCGCACCCGGCCCCCTCAGCGTGGCGTGGCCGGATGCGCGCTCGCTGGTCGCGATCGAGATGTCACGGGACGGCACACGGCTCGCTGCCATCGTGCGAACGGACTCGGGCACCGACATCATGGTCGCCGGCGTCGTGCGCACCGCCAGCGGGAGGCCTGAGAGCGTTTCGACGCCGATCAACCTCGGTCCGGTCATCGGCGGCACGGCGACGTCGCTCACGTGGCTCGACGACCTGACGGTCGGCGTGCTGACGGTCGGCCCGGGAGACGACAGCTCGATCGACGTCCAGACCGTGGGCGGCGACACGCAGACGGTGCCGGGACCCAGCAAGGGCGCGGCCATCGGACCGGTCGGCCAGGCCCCCTACTACTGGGTGCTCACCTCGGACGGATCCCTGCAGTGGCCGCGCGGAACCGGCTGGCAGCAACGTGCCGACGGCGTGCAGTTCATCGGCCAGCAGCTCGGCAAGCCGTAGACCGGCGTTCGCTTTCCGTCTTCTGCTCTCGGCGTCCCAAGTCGAGGTGGGAGGCCGGCTCCCCACAATTGGCACCGCCGGGCGACCACGGCTCGCCGTTCCTCGGCAGGCTCGACACATGGCACGCTTTCCACGAGCTCCCGATCGGTCACCCGGCACGTCGACCGGGCTGCTGGGTGCTCGGCTGCAGCCCGCGCTCCTCGATGCTCTGGCCGTGCTCATGCCCACCGCGTGCGCAGGATGCTCCGCGCCCGACCGCGCGCTCTGCGACGCTTGCGCCGCACAGCTCGTCCCGCGAGTGCGTCGCGTCGACCTCGACGGGCTCAGCGTGACCTACGCGCACGACTACTCGGGAGCCGTGCGTTCCACGCTCGCCGCCTACAAGGACGGCGGGCGCACGGACGCGGCCGCCCGGCTCGCTCCATCGTTCGCTGCCGCTATAGCGGCGGCCCTTCGTGCCGCCGACGGCCGCGACTCGCCCAGCTCGTCCTCGACACGTGTCTCGACGAACGGTCTCTCTGCACGGGCTCCCGATGGCCGGCTCTCTCCCGGTGCAGACGAACTGTCGTGGGGCGGTGGCGGGCGCGCGCGGGCATCCCCGCGCGCCGTGCAGCTCGTCACCGTGCCGTCGTCGTGGGCCGCGCTGCGCACGCGTGGCTACTCGCCGGTCGGCCTGCTGCTCGCGCGTGCAGGCCTCCGAGCGAGACCCGCCCTCCGTGCCCGTCGTCAGGCCGCGGATCAGTCGGGACTGACGGCCGAATCGCGACGCGCGAACCGCGACCACTGGCTGGAGCCGCGCGGCTGGGTGGCGGGGGAGAGGGTGTTACTCGTGGACGACATCCTCACGACCGGGGCGACCCTGCTGGAGGCACGGCGGGCGCTGGCATCCGGGGGAGCGCACGTAATCGGTGCCGCCGTGCTCGCCAGGACGCCTCGCAGGCATCCGCCGTCCTCTGGCGCCGCCGCGACAGTGGACGCGGAGGCTGGGGGCGAGGCCGAGGCGGAGGCGGAGGCCGCGGCTGGGGCGGAGGAGGAGGCTCGGGCTGAGGCGGTGGCACGGGCTGTGGCGGGCTCCGAGGGGGAGGCGACTCGGCGCGCGACCTGACCGTTCCACGTTTCCGTGACCGGGTGACGGCCTTGGCTTGTCACGCGTGCACCGCCGAGTTCACCGAGCGGGAATCGTCACATTGGCGGTCCAGGCGAGACACCCAGGGACTCCTCGGCAAGTAGCTGGTGACATCCGCCAGCCCCCGGTCTACGGTGGGGGGAAAAGGTGCCGGTCCAGCCGCCCTTTCCGTACGGGCGACGGCCGCACTTGAAGCAGGAGGTCGCCATGGAAATCAACATCTTCGGACTCGGCGTGGGCATTACCGATCGCTTCCGTGAGTATGCGACGGAGAAAGCTGCCAAGGTCGGCTCGCTCGCCGAGCGAGCTCTCTCGCTGGAGATCAAGGTCTCCCGCCATAACGAGAAGTCCGGAGGTCAGAACGGCGACGATCGGGTCGAGCTCACGCTCATTGGCCCAGGTCCCGTCGTTCGTGCCGAGGCCACCGCCGCCGACAAGTACGCGGCGTTCGACCTCGCGATAGGTCGGCTACTCGAGCGCGTGCGGCGCGCCAAAGATCGCAGAAAGATCCACCGCGGACTACACAGACCTCCTTCGGTCCGCGAAGCCTCCACCGTCGGCCTCGGACGAGTGGATGTCACGCCCGCGCCGGTCACCGTGCTCGAGCAGGTGCGCACCGGCGCCGTGCCGGTCATCGATGAGTCGGCACAGCAGGAGGAGGCGGAGCCGGCGGAGGACTACTGCCCGGTCGTCATCCGCAAGAAGGTGTTCGCCTCGGTGCCCATGTCGGTCGACGACGCGCTCTACTACATGGAGCTCGTCGGTCACGACTTCTATCTCTTCATCGACGAGGAGTCGAACCGGCCATCGGTCGTATACCGCCGCAAGGGCTGGGACTACGGCGTCATCGCGCTCGATGAGAACGCGGAGGAGCTGCAGGAGGTGGCAACGGCCTCTCGCAAGTTCGGTCGAGGCTGAGCCGACCTGCTGATCGCTTCTGCGGTCGCCGGACAGTGTCGGACAGGTGCCGGGAGCGGATGTGCTGCTCCCGGCACCTGCACGACAGGCGGACTTAGCGGCGTTGGGCGCCCACCGCACCCGGCTATTGCGCATTTCGGTGCGGAGCGCGCTGCCTGCAGCCGTGCGGCATTCCTTCAGCGGGCGTCCGGCATCCTCAGGTCACAGCCCGGTAACATGGGTCCGTTGCCGCCCGGTAGGTCGGCACGCGTCCAACCCGGGACGACGGATGCCATGACGGTGTCCCCTTGAACCACTTGGAGTGCATCAGTGGCCTCAGTTCTCGAAAAGGTGCTGCGTGTCGGCGAAGGCCGCACGCTCAAGCGGCTCGAGGCGTACGCCCGTGCCGTGAACGCGCTCGAGGAAGACTTCCAATCCCTCACCGACGAGGAGCTGCGCAGCGAGACCGTCGAGCTGCGTGAGCGCTACGGCAACGGCGAATCGCTCGACGACCTGCTGCCTGAGGCGTTCGCCGCCGTGCGCGAGGCATCCGTTCGCACGCTCGGCATGCGGCACTTCGATGTGCAGATCATGGGCGGTGCGGCCCTTCACCTCGGCAACATCGCCGAGATGAAGACCGGTGAAGGAAAGACCCTGGTCGCCACGACCGCGGCGTACCTCAACGCCATCGCCAGCCGTGGCGTGCACATCGTCACCACCAACGACTACCTCGCCAGCTATCAGGGCGAGCTGATGGGGCGCGTGTTCCGCGCCCTCGGAATGACGACAGGCGTCATCCTGGCCGGGCAGACGCCAGACGAGCGGCGCGAGCAGTACCTGGCCGACATCACGTACGGCACGAACAATGAATTCGGCTTCGACTACCTGCGCGACAACATGGCGTGGCAGGCATCCGACATGGTGCAGCGCGGCCACTACTACGCGATCGTCGACGAGGTCGACTCGATCCTCATCGACGAGGCGCGCACCCCGCTCATCATCTCCGGGCCCTCCAGCGGCGAGGCGAACCGCTGGTTCAACGAGTTCGCCCGCATCGCAACGCGGCTCGTGCCCGACGTCGACTACGAGGTCGACGAGAAGAAGCGCACCGTCGGCGTGCTCGAGCCCGGAATCGAGAAGGTCGAGGACTATCTCGGCATCGACAACCTCTACGAGTCGGCCAACACCCCTCTGATCTCGTTCCTGAACAACGCCATCAAGGCCAATGCCCTGTTCAAGCGCGACAAGGACTACGTCGTGATGAACGACGAGGTGCTCATCGTCGACGAGCACACGGGCCGCATCCTGGTCGGACGACGCTACAACGAGGGCATCCACCAGGCCATCGAGGCCAAGGAGGGTGTGCCGGTCAAGGCCGAGAACCAGACGCTCGCCACCGTCACCCTGCAGAACTACTTCCGTCTCTACAAGAAGCTCTCCGGCATGACCGGTACCGCCGAGACCGAGGCGGCCGAGTTCATGTCGACGTACAAGATCGGCGTCGTCCCCATCCCGACGAACAAGCCGATGATTCGCAGGGACATGTCCGACCTCGTGTACAAGAACGAGGAGGCCAAGTTCAACCAGGTCGCCGAAGACATCGTGCAGCGCAACGACAAGGGCCAGCCCGTTCTCGTCGGTACGACGAGCGTCGAGAAGAGCGAGTACCTGTCCCGGCTGCTGGCTAAGAAGGGCGTGCGGCACGAGGTGCTGAACGCGAAGAACCACGCTCGTGAGGCGGCGATCGTTGCGCAGGCCGGCCGGCTCGGCGCCGTCACGGTGGCCACGAACATGGCAGGGCGCGGTACCGACATCATGCTCGGCGGCAACGCCGAGTTCCTCGCCGTCGCCGAGATGAACGCACGCGGCCTCAGCCCCGTGGACACCCCCGACGAATACGAGGCCGAATGGGATGCCGTCTACGAGCGGGTGAAGGCCGAGGTCGCCGAGGAGGCGAAGAAGGTCATCGAGGTTGGCGGCCTCTACGTGCTCGGTACCGAGCGCCACGAGTCGCGGCGTATCGACAACCAGCTGCGCGGTCGATCCGGCCGCCAGGGTGACCCGGGCGAGAGCCGTTTCTACCTGTCGCTCACCGACGACCTGATGCGGCTCTTCAACGCGGGTGCCGCCGAGAGCCTCATGGGCCGCAGCAATGTGCCGGACGACCTGGCCATCGAGTCGAAGGTCGTGAGCAGGGCCATCCGCTCTGCGCAGGCGCAGGTCGAGGCCCGCAACGCCGAGATCCGCAAGAACGTGCTGAAGTACGACGACGTGCTCAACCGCCAGCGCGAGGCGATCTACAGCGACCGCCGACACATCCTCGAGGGCGACGACCTTCACGAGCGCGTGCAGCAGTTCCTCGAAGACGTGGTCTCCGAAGTGATCGACCAGCACACGTCTGAGGCGAACGCCGACGATTGGGACCTCGACGCGCTCTGGTCCGACCTGCGGCTGCTCTACCCCGTCGGGATCACCATCGACGAGGTGGTGGCCGAGGTCGGCAACAAGGGCCGGGTGAACCGCGAGTTCATGAAGCGCGAGATCCTCTCGGATGCCCGCCTCGCCTACCAGCGCCGCGAAGAGCAGCTGGGCGAGGCCGCCATGCGCGAACTCGAACGACGGGTCGTGCTGTCGGTCATCGACCGTCGCTGGCGGGACCACCTGTACGAGATGGACTACCTCAAGGACGGCATCGGTCTTCGGGCCATGGCGCAGCGTGACCCGCTGGTCGAGTACCAGCGCGAAGGCTTCGCGATGTACCAGCAGATGATGGGCGCCATTCGCGAGGAGTCGATCGGGTTCCTGTTCAACCTCGAGGTCGAGGTGACGCAGGCGGCTGGTGAGATCACCGAGGTCGAGGCCAAGGGTCTTGCGCCGTCGGCCAATGAGCAGCAGAGGCTCAGCTACACAGCACCGAGCGACGACGGAAGCGTCGAGGTGCGCAACCAGCGCGGTCAGGTTGAGCGAGCGGCGACCGATCGTGCCGAACGGGCCAGGCAGCGCCAGTTGGCGACCCAGCAGGAGCCTGCACCGCAGCAGCAGCCCCCCTCCCGCGGCGCCTTCGGGCAGCGCGCGGAGTCCGCAGAGCAGGCGCCAGTGAACCGTGCCGAGCGCCGAGCCCAGGAGCGGCGCCGGCGCTGACGCACCTCTTTCGTTCGTCAGCTCACGGTGCGCATTCGACCTTGGCGTCCGCCCAATCGGCGTTGTCGTGCCCATTGCCATCGCCGGCATCGCCGACGGTGAGCGTCAGCTGCTTCACTCCGGTGATGTCGACGACTAGGGGTATCGGTGCAGCTGTCCCCGCGATCGTGGATGTCTGCTTCAGCAGCGTTCCGTCGCCGTAGACCTGGAACGTCACCGATCCTTTGCCGCCCGCGCCGGCATCCAGTCCGACGACGCTCGAGAAGGTGGTGCACGCACTAGGCAGTGTGAGAGTCACGGTGCTGATCGAGTTGACGCCGATGCCCTTGGCGTAGACAGTGCCGCCAACGGTGATCGCGCCGCCGCCCACGCTGACGTCGCGCCCGATCGTTCCCCAGCCACTCGCACTCGAGTCCCATGGAAGATCGCTGACGTAGTGCTCGCCTGCGCTTTGTACCGACAGCGCCAGGGAGCGCCCGGTGCTCGTCGATCGGTTCGCCTGCGCGACTGTGTTCTCCGCCGCGATCGCATAGCTGCCGGATGCCGCATCTTGCGGGATCTGGACCGTCCACGTCAGCGTCGCGGAAGAGCCAGGCGTCAGCGGCGCGGTCTTGACGGCGCCGCTGGGGTCGGACGTCCAGCCGTCCGGGAGATCCAGGTCGCTGGAGAGTCTCGCCGCCGCCCCCGAGTGGTTCGTCAGCACACCGGTGAGGTGCAAGGTACTGCCACCCTTCACCGTCCCGGCGACATCCGATGTCAGCGAGTCCATGGTCACGGTGGACGGCAGCTTCGGCGACCCGTAGACCGAGGCGCTGTAGCTCGATGCCTCGTTCTGCGCCAGGGGAACGCCGCCGCGCACCGTGCCGAGATCCACGAGCCTCACCGATTCAAGGGCATTCCCTGGACCGCCATCGCTCGTGACGGCGATGGCGACTGTGTTGTGTCCGCGAGGATCGAGGATGCCGTTGGGCAATACGAACGTGTGCTGCGGTCCCACGTCGGCGATGTACTGCCCCACGTTCCAGCCGTTCACGTAGATGAGGGCGCGGTACGCACCGCCGGATCGTGGCGTGGATGAATCGCCGATGGTGAGGCCGAGCGACGGATCTTCGTCCTTCGGAGCGTTCAACGAGAAGGAGGTGCGGTACCAGGTGGTGCCGGGCATCGCAGAGGAGGCGGGAAGCGTGGTTGCTGGCCACGACTGGTCCGGGAACCCTGGCAGATACCACCCTTTGCGCTCGCCGTATTGCCCGCCGACGTTGTTCAGCCCTCGCGCCGTGTCGATAACGCTTTCGCCGCCGAGATCGCCTTGGATCTTCCACTCGATTGCGGTCTTCGTCGCGCCACCGGTCGTCGTGACGCCGATGAGGCCGCGGCCCTCCTTCTGAGCGTCGTTGACGCCCCCGTCTTCGTTGTGCCCGTCGTTCCGCACCATCACGGCGAGCACGTGCTTGCCGGTGCGCAGACCCTGTGGAATCGCGAACACGGCGGTCCCGGTGGTCGGTGGTGCGCTCACCCCGGATGCCAGCACGTTCTGGCCCAGGTACACCCCGTCGAGCCAGGTCTGAAGCATCCCGGCGCCCCCGCCGCCGTAATTGAGGCGGAGGGTTGTCGTGTCGGCCGAGCCCGTGTACGTGCCGCGGTACCAGACGTCGCCCTGGTGGAACCCGTAGTCGTCGGCGGTGAGCACGGGCGCGCCGGTCGGGGGCTTGGTGGTGCTCGTTGTGGAGGTCTTGTCAGCGGTGGTCCACGATGAGTCGTCGAACCCCGGATCGGCTTCCGGCGTGCCCGACGCATACGACCAGCTCGATTTCGTCAGATCGGGCAGGTCGACGGGGTCCGCACCCGGGAGGCGGGTGGACGCGCTCAGGCTTTCATCAGCTCCTGCGACCGTCGCGACTTGTGCTCCGTTCCACGTGACGGCGCTGACGCCGTCGGGAGCCCACACTTGAAGGTCGCTGGCGTCCTTCGTGTCTCCGGAGAGCTTCAGCGTCGTCCCCTCGATCGACGCAGCGCGCACGAGTTCCGGGCCACGTTCGAGCGCGGGGCCGGCCGCCGTGTCTTGGTGCCAGAACGTGTCGGCGGTATCTTGGTCGGCGAGCAGCAGCGTGAAGGCGCTGCGCCCGCCGCCTGTGATGCGCAACTCGGCGAGACCCGAATGCGTGTAGTCGAGTCGCAGATCCCCGGTCGCTTGGTCGTAGTGGGCGCTGACGTCGCCGGACAGCACCGTCACGTCAGGAGCGGACGTATAGCGCAGCACCGTTTCGCCCTGCTCGCCATTGCGCCCGTAGAGCAGCGCCAGATCGCCGTTGGAGCGATGCAGGTGAGTCATGATCTCGGAGGTCGAGTAGACCAGGTGCTGGCCGTCCATGTCGTAGTCGGCGACGAGCATCTTGCCGTCCTGACCGTTCAGTCGCAGCGTTCCGGATTGCGGAACGGTGTACTGGCCGTCCGGGGTCGACAGCGGGAAGGTGAACGAGTCGTCGGTCGTCGCGTTCGACGGATTGTGCACGGCGAAGTACAAGTGAGTCCCCGTGTCGGGGTTCACGTCGTTATAGACCTTCACCTTGCCGGATGACGCCGTGACCGGATCCGACTTCGTCAGCTTCGTCAGCGGCGCAACGCTCTGTAGGAAGAGACCCAGCTCCTTCATCGTGCTCGCCTTTGGCCGGATCTGCCGTGCCTCGTCGATGGCAGCGCCGTAGTCGTAGGAGGTGTAGACGACGGGTGCGGGCAGCCAGCCCCATGACGTGCCGCCATACGTCATGTAGAAGTTCTGGATGCTCAGTCCGTTGGCGATGTTCGTTCCGTAGAACACTCGCTCATACCCGGAACCCTCTCGTTGTGCCGTGCACGGGTAGGTTCCGACGCTGCCCCAGTAGTCGAACCAGCCGCCGCCGAACTCTGCCGCGAATCCAGGTGTGTTCGGTGATGCTGTAGAGCCGCCTTTAGCGCCGCCGGCGCCCCAGAGCCCCCAGTCGGGCGCCGCCGCCGGGCTGCCAGGCGTACCGTTCGTGCTGCAGGCGCCACCGGGGTATCCGTCGAATGCATAGAGGTCAGTGGGGCCGGTCACCGTCCCCGGCACGTTGGAGTTCTGCGGGACCCAGACGCCGTTGCGTCCTTTGTCGTTGTGGAAGATCGGAACTTGGATGCCGTCGGAACGCACCTTCGCATACAGGTGGTTCATGTAATTCTTCTGGCTCGTACCTGTGGAGGCGAGTTCGTTCTCGATCTGGTCGAGGATGATCGTGCCGCCGCCGTTGGTCAGCTGGTGCTTGGCGAGGATCGAGTCGATGTGGCTGAGCCACTCGTCCGCGGCGGCAAGGTAGTCCGCAGCGTCGCTGCGCGCCCTGCCCGCCACTTGCGTCAGCCAACCTGGGAATCCGCCGCCGTCGGTCTCGGCATTGATGTACGGGCCGGGACGGGCGATGACGTATAAGCCGACCTGCTGAGCCATGTCGAGGAGCGTGTCGACGTCCCGTACTCCGCTGAAGTCGTACGTTCCTTGTTTGGGGGAGTGGTAGGCCCAGTCGAAGTAGATGGATACCGCGTTGTAGCCCTCTGCCTTGATCTTCTGCAGTACGTCGAGCCACAGGCTCTTGCTGGGCAGCCTCCAGTAATGGAACTCCGCCGACCAGATCATGGTGCGCTTGCCGTCGATCATGAGTGAGTACTTATCGAAGGTGATCGTGTGCGTCGCCGCTGTATCGCTCTTCTGAGCTACTTCCGTCGGAACGGCGCCCGCCCCGCTCGTCGCTCCGAAGATCATCGCCACGGAGAGCGCTGCGGCTGCCAACCCACGTGTTGTGCGGCTTAGACGTACCACCATGTCCTCCTCGACACGTCAGTAGCGAATCGTTTCAAGGCACACCATAGGCGCACACATCCACACTCGGCAATGCCCAAAATCACACAATATCGAACACCGTCGGCGACGGGGACCGAGCACAGACTCGAGGAGGTTGCACCTGAGCACGAGTGTGATGGGCCGTCGGGGGCCCCAGCAGGCAGCGCGCAGCCGCGCACGCCCGGGAACGCACCCCGGTCCCCGGTCAGAGCACGCTGATCGCCGACGCCCGCCAGCGCCGATCGAGGCCCTCGAGGCGAATGGCGACGGCGCGCACCCGCACCGGGTTTCGCACGATGACGGTCGCCTCGACGACCCCGTCGCATGGCTCGGAAACGTGCGTGCTCAAGACGCTGAGTGCCGGTCGCACCGCCTTCTGACCCTTCACGCGTCTCGCCCTCTCCGCCAGCACCGTTCTGTGCAGTAGCGTCGCGTAGACGTCGTCGGTCACCCACCGATTCAGCTGCTCGAGTTCGCGAGCACCCGCGAGCACCTCGAGAATGCACCGCGCCAGGTTGGTCAGCAGGGGTTCAGGGTCGGGCAGATCCGCGCGCCGCGACGGCTGTGCCATGAAGAAGTCGTCTCCGAGACCGTGGCCGGAGGGTGCGCGACGACGTGCGGTGACACCGCCGAGTCTGTGCTGCTCGTCGTCTGTTGAATCGTCTGATGCGACGTCGCGCGGTTCGCTGGGCAACGCGGCCTGGCTCATCGATACTCCCTGCGGTCGTAGCGGGGAAAGGGGGCGAAGACCCGCCTTCGGGTGTTTGGCATGTCACTCAAGCAGTGGTCAGACAGGTGGGTCCACGGCGTTGATGCCCTGTTGATAAAGCGCTCTCGGGCGGGCGAAGCCGCGCTACGTTGGCGTCTCATGCGCTGGGACAACCTGTTCGACGACTTGGAGAGCCAGCTCGAACACGAACTCGGCGTCGAAGACCTCGAGCTGCGCGTCGAAGAGGAGAGGCTGCGGCTTGGGCGGCTCTCGCTGCGGAATCGACTACGTGCTGCCTCCGGGGCAGACGATGGTCGCGATGCCCCGCTGAACCTCTGGCTTGCCGACGGAAGCACCACGCGGCTGCGGCCGACGACGTTCGGCCGAGACTGGGTGTCGGGAGACCTGCTGAGCGACGAGCGTGGGTCGGCGCCGTCGCGGGCATCCGTTCGCGTGCTCGTGCCGCTCGACGCCATCACATCTGTCGGGCTCGACGACCGCCAGCTCGCCGACAGCCTGCAGGCCGAACCCGACCCGGATGCCTCGCGCGGGCAGGATGTCGCGCCTCGCCTGATCGACCGCCTCGGCTTGGCATTCGCGCTGCGCGATCTCGCCCGCAGGCGAAGCGCAGTCACGGTCACGACCATCTCCGGCGTGCTGCACGGCACCATCGATCGGGTCGCTCGCGATCACTTCGATCTCGCGCTGCACGACCCCGGTTCTCCCAGGCGGCCGAGCAATGTGCGCGGCACCCGGATCGTGCCGATGGCGGCGCTGATCATGGTGCGGGTTGGATGACAACCCGCTCGATCGTCAGTCCCTGTCGGGCCAGACGATGCGGCCACCGGACAGCTCGGGGATCGACGCCAGGTCCGACTGGTCCCACAAGGCACGGCGTCGCGTCTCCTCATACATCGCCTGGATGTACTCCTCGAGCTGAACGCGCTCGATACGCCACGCGCCCGGTCGGCCGACGCGGATGGCAGGCAACTCGCCCGTCTCGATGAGCGCGACGACGTCGCCCGGGGCGACCTTGAGCAGCTCGGCGGCGTCGCCGACCGTCAGGAAGCGTGCAACATCATCCGTTCGGTCGGCCGTCATGCCTTCGATTATGGCGGGAGCGCCCGAAGGGGCTTCGTCGTGTGGATAACTTTCCTACGACTTGCCCAGCATCGGCACGATGGAGTGACGCACTTCCCTTACGGCACCGGCGTTTACGGCTGAGAAGACGCTCAGGTGCAGCGGGGGAACGCGGTGGACAGGTTGTGAGGACGCCCCACGGGCGGCCCATCGGCGCGAGGAGGAGCATGGTCGGCACGGCGGACGGCAAGCCGAAGCGGTTCTGGTTCGACCCCAGATTCGCAGTGGGCATTCTGCTCATCGTGGCGTCTGTGGTGGGCGTCTGTGCGCTGCTGGCCGCCCAGAACCGCAACGTTCAGGTCTATGTGGCGCGCAGCACGTTGGTCGCGGGCGATGCCGTCTCCGTTTCGGATGTTGAACTCGTGAACGTGCGAGTGCCGGATTCCGGAAGGTATCTTGCGGCCGGACACCTGCCGGAGGGCGCGACGGTGGTGCGTTCGGTGCCCAAGGGCGAGCTCGTGCCAGCCTCCGCAGTGGCTGAGGCGTCTGCAACCGGGCTGACGAGCATCGTCGTGAAGGCGTCCGGGCCGGTTGCGGCATCCATCACGGCGGGCGCGACGGCTGACGTGTGGGCTGCCCACGCGGCGAACGACAATAACTACAAGCCGCCTGCCGTCCTGGTCGCCGGCGCTGTGGTCGTCTCGGTCTCCCACGACGATGCCCTTGTGGCCGATCGTGGGTCGGTGTCGGTCGAGCTACGCATTCCTGCCGGCCGAGTGGCATCTGTGCTGCAGGCCATCGCCGACGGTCAGGTGATCTCAGTCGTATCTGCGAGCACGGATGCCGCGGGCTCCGAGAGTGAGGAACCGGCTGCTGGCAGCACTCCAGCTCCGACCGGCCGGCTCGGCGGGGAGGAGGGCGACGGATGAGCGCCATCGCGCTGTGCCTCGATCGCCGATTGCAGGAGCGAGTCGCTGCAGAAGCCGCAGCCTCGGGCCACTTCGTTACCGTCCGCACGACCGCCGGGAAGGAACTCGTCGCTGCACTCGCCGCCCGGGAGGTGGACGTCGCCGTCGTCGGTGCGGGTCGTGGCCGGCTCTCGGCCGATGTCGTCAGCTCCTGTGACAGAGCCGGTGTACGGCTCGTCGTGCTCACCGCGGGGGAGTCGGAGCGCAGGCACGCGCTCGCGCTCGGCGTGTACGACTCGCTCGATGTCACGGCCGACTGGAGCACCCTCGAACCGTCGCTCCGAGGGGTTCGGGCGGTGCCATCGCGCGCCGGCGGTCCCCTCGGCGCACAGGATGCCTCCCGCGTGGTCTCGGTATGGGGTCCGTCGGGTGCGCCGGGGCGAACGTCTGTGGCGATAACGATCGCCGCAGAGCTGGCGGCGCTCGGGCACAGCGTCGTGCTCGCCGATGCCGACCCCTACGGCGGGGCAACGGCACCTGCGCTGGGCCTCCTTGACGAGGCACCGGGATTCGCAGCAGCCTGTCGCCTCGCGGCATCCGATGCGCTCAACCACGACGAGCTCGTGCGCGTCGCACAACGATACGCCAGCCCGCGCGGGGCGTTCTGGGCGCTCACCGGCATCGGGAGGGCGTCGCGCTGGCCTGAGTTGACGAGCGATCGCGTCGAACGAGTGCTCGCGCAGTGCCGCACCTGGGTGGACTACACGGTGGTCGACGTGGGCTTCAGCCTCGAGACAGACGAGGAGATCACGAGCGACCTGTTCGCGCCCCGCCGCAACGCCGCAACACTCGCTGCACTGCAGGGCTCGGACGACATCGTCGCCGTTGGACTGGCCGATCCCGTGGGCCTCTCCCGACTGCTGCGTTCGTTCGGAGACCTCGTCGAGGCGGCGCCGGAGCGCTCGCCGCACGTGCTCGTGAACCGAGTGCGGGCATCCGCTGTCGGGGCCAGCCCGTTCGCTCAGGTCGCCTCGACACTGCAGCGATTCGCCGGTCTCGAAGCCGCTGCACTCATTCCGGATGATCCAGCCGGCTTCGACCTGGCCGTCCTGACCGGCAGCACGCTGAAGGATGCCGCGCCCAAGTCCCCGGCGCGCGCCGCGATCCGCAGATTCGTGGAGCGCGAGCTGGCACCCCTTCCAGAGCCGCAGCGCGGCAGGCGCAAGCATGCGGCACGCCCTCGACCGGTCACCGAGCCTGTCTGAACAAGGCAGTTCGGTCGTTCGCTGAGCCTGTTCGTACGACGCTCGTTTCGGTCCGGGCGCTGTCACTTTCCGCCGCTCCCGTGCCGATCAGTGGCTGAAAGTGACGGCGCGGGAGTGGGGTGCCGCGCTCCTAGACTGAGGTGATGTCCACGCTCAGTGATCTCGTCGTAGCGCACGGCCGTTCGACCCCCGAAGACATCGAATGGCTGCACCTGCTCGTCGGCGACTGCCAGTTGCTGGCCGACCTGGCGTTCGCGGACATCGTGCTCTGGGTGCCTACCGAAGGCGGGTTCATCGCCGTCGCGCATTCAAGGCCATCGAGCGCCGCCACCCTGTTCTACCGCGACTTCGTCGGCCAGCCGATTCGCTCCGAGTGGAAAGTACTGGCCACCGAGGCGTTCGATTCGGGTGCCATCGTGGACTCGCACGCGCCCGACTGGTACGAGGAGATGCCCACTCGGGTGCGCGCGGTTCCGGTCTTCCGCCGCGTGTCGGCATCCAGCGCCCAGGTTGTTCCGACCCCCATCGCCGTCATGACCAGGCACACGAACCTCAGCGAGGCGCGTACGCCCAGCCGGCAGGAGCTCACGTTCAACGCCTGCGCGAACGACCTGTTCGGCATGATCGCCACCGGCGACTTCCCCGACCTCGGCGCGCCTTCGGGTCCGCGCCGCGGTGCGCCACGTGCTTCGGACGGGCTGATCCGCCTCGACGTGGACGGCGTGACCACCTTCGCCAGCCCCAACGCCCTGTCGGCGTTCAACCGCATGGGCTTCACGGAGGAGCTCGAGGGCGAGTCTCTCGCCGATGTGACGACCAGGCTGCTCACGGGCAACTCCGTCGTCGATGAGTCGCTGCCGCTGGTCGTGACCGGGCGGGCGCCATGGCGAACCGACATCGAGGCGCGCGGGGTGACCGTGTCGCTGCGCACGATTCCCATTCGCACACACGGGGAGCGCACCGGCGCCATCGTGCTGTGTCGTGACGTGACGGAGATGCGGCACCAGGAGCAGGAGCTCATCACCAAGGATGCGACGATCCGCGAGATCCACCACCGCGTCAAGAACAACCTGCAGACCGTCGCCTCGCTGCTGCGCATTCAGGCGAGGCGAACACACTCCGAAGAGGCGCGCGACGCGCTTGGTCAGGCCATGAGGCGGGTTGCCGCCATCGCGGTCGTGCATGACACGCTGAGCGAGGGGCTCGCGCAGATCGTGGATTTCGACGACGTGTTCGATCGGGTGCTGCTGCTCGTGGCAGAGGTGGCGAGCACGCACAACACGACCGTGCATCCAAAATCGTCCGGAAGCTTCGGGGAGTTGCCGAGCGAGTATGCGACACCGCTTGCTCTCGCCCTGACGGAGTTGGTGACGAACGCCGTCGAGCACGGGCTCGCGGGACGCTCAGGCGAGGTGGAGATCAGCGCGCACCGCTCGCCGGACACCCTCACAGTGAAGGTCGTCGATAACGGCTCGGGGCTCCCTGAGGGCAAGGTGGGCGACGGCCTGGGTACGCAGATCGTACGCACGCTCATCCAGGGGGAGCTGAGCGGCACCATCGACTGGCACACCATGGTGGGGACGGGTACCGAGGTCACTATCGAGGTGCCGCTGCGCTATCTCAGCAAGGCGTGAAGCCGGTCGTCTCGGCCGGCGGTTGAATCAGGATGCGCGACGCGCTCGCGCGGCGCGACGCTTAAGCGCCCTGCGCTCGTCTTCGGAGAGTCCGCCCCACACGCCGGAATCCTGGCCGGTCTCGAGGGCGTACTGCAGGCAGGCTTCGGTCACGGTGCACCGGGCGCAGACGGCCTTGGCCTTCTCGATCTGCTCGACCGCCGGTCCGGTGTTGCCCACGGGGAAGAACAGTTCGGGGTCGGCTGTCAGGCAGGCGGCTTTGTCGCGCCAATCCATGGGGGTGCTCCTTTAAATTGCGTGCGTCATGTGACGCCCGGGCATGACCGAACGGTCGGAATTCGGGTAAGCGACGAGTTCAGGGTGATGATCTTGGTGGACCTTTACCGACGGGCTCGATCCGAAACGGACCGAAGTGCCTGGTGGACTGGTTCTCTGAGACGGACACCTGCCCACCACCCTGTGAGCGCAACTCGACCAAGAAATGCTCGCATACTGGTACTGCCAAATCAAGAGTTTCGATTGGGATAACGCTGTGAACACAGACCGGAAACAAATGCCCGATATCGGCGTTGACCGGCCCGAAAATTCGTATCCTGTGCTACTCGGATGCCTCGTCGCGCTCCTCGCGCTCCAATCGGCGGCTCTCATCGCACTCGTGATCTGGCTGCTCATTCAGGCAGTCGGTGCCTCGGCGGCCAATCTCGCGAGCGGAATCGCACTGCTCGTCATCGCCGCGCTCTGTGCCGTCTGGCTCCTGCTCACGACGGTCGCCGCCGCACGCAGGAGATCGTGGATGAGGTCATCCGTGATCACGTGGCACCTGATCGTACTCGCGGTCGCGGTCGGCTCTTTCACGGGCGCGACGGCCGTGCCAGAGGCGGGTTGGGTGCTGTTGGTCGTCGCGCTGCTGGGGGTCGGACTCGTGTTGACGCCGCAGGTGACGCGGGCGACGGCGCGGGACGTCACTCCTGGCGACACCGCCGACGGAGGCGCGGCGCCGGGGAACGATGTGCGGCCGAAGCCGCGCTGAGCCGTAGTGCGTTCCCACCGTTCGCGAACACCGTCACGACGTAGCCCTCGACCGGACGCCGTCGTCACGTTCGACCGAGGCGCACCGGCGGCCGAGACGTTCATACTCGTGCATGGCATCGGGGTCAGCTCGCGCTACTTCGAGCGGCTCGCACCCCTGCTCGCCCGGCATGGCCGAACCATCGCGCTAGACCTGCCCGGCTTCGGTCGCGCGCCAAGGCCGTCCAGGCCGTACACGGTGGAGGACTACGCGGACGTCGTCGCTCGTGTGCTTGACGATCGGAAGTTGGTGCACTGCGTCATCGTCGGGCACTCGATGGGCGCCCAGATCGCGACAAGACTGGCGGTCGTGCGGCCTGATCTGGTGAGCCGGCTCGTGCTGATCGGTCCGGTCATGGCTCCCGTCGACCGCTCGCCGCTGCGTGCCGCATGGCGGCTGTTCGGGGACATGACTTGCGAGACCGCGCGCAGCAATCGGCTCGTCATGGGCGACTACCTGAGGTGCGGACCGCGGTGGTACCTGGCAGTGCTGCCCTCCATGCTCGGTTACCGGCTGGAGGATGTCCTCCCCACCGTCCCCGCTCCGGTGCTGCTCGTGCGCGGTGCGCGCGATCCGGTCGCACGCAGGGACTGGGTCTCTCTACTCGCGCGCGCCGCTCGTAGCAGCAGGACCGTCGAGATCCAGGGTTCTCCGCACGTCGCGATGCATGTGCGATCCCAGGATGTCGAGCGTGCGATCGTGGCGGGCTGATCGGTCGGTTTCGGCAGGACAAGGAATGACGCCGGCCGGCGCCCGTTGCAAGCGTCAGCGAACGCAAAGGTCTCGAGCGCGGACGGTTCTAAGCGGCGAGGCCGAGTTTCTTGCGGAGCGAGGCGACGTGGCCCGTCGCCTTCACGTTGTACAGGGCAAGACGGATGCCGCCGTCAGCATCGACGACGAAGGTGGACCTCAGCACACCGGTCACCACCTTGCCGTAGAGCGATTTCTCGCCGTACGCCCCGTACAGCTTGTGGACCGTGAGATCTGTGTCGGACAGGAGCGGGAAGTTCAGGCTGTCGTGGTCGCGGAACTTCGCCAGAGTGGCGGGATCGTCCTTCGAGATGCCGAGCACCTGGTATCCGGCCGAAGCCAGGGAATTGAGGTTGTCGCGGAAGTCGCACGCCTCTTTCGTGCACCCGGGCGTCATGGCGGCCGGGTAGAAGTAGACGACGACGTTGCGTCCGGCGTAGTCGTGCAGCGACACCCGCGTGCCGTCCTGATCGAGAAGTGTGAAGTCGGGTGCGGTGTCGCCTGGGGAGAGTCGGGCCGGGTTCGCAGTCGTGTCGCTCATGGCTCAACGCTAGCGAAGTGGGCGTCAGCCGAACGTGGCGAGAAGACGTTGCAACGAGTCCAGTCGCGCGTGGCCGCGCTCCCCGAGCACTCCGGCATTTACCGCGTCGATGATGGCGCAGTCCGGTGAGTCTGGTAGGTGCGTGCAGCCGCGCGGGCAGTTCTCGGCAATGGCGGCGAGGTCGGTGAAGGCGCGCAGGATGTTTGCCGGATCCACATGTCCCAGCCCGAACGAGCGCACGCCGGGGGTGTCGATGATCCAACCGTCGCCGAACGACGTGCGCAACCTGAGTGAAACGGTCGACGACGAGGTGTGTCTGCCGCGGCCGGTCACCTCGTTGACGTGGCCGATGGCGCGGTCGGCGCCGGGCACGAGGGCGTTGACCAGCGTGGACTTGCCCACACCGGAGTGGCCCACCGCCACGGTGTCGTGCTTGGCGAGTGCCCGCCGCAATGCATCGAGCGGCATGCCCGAGGCGCTCGCGGTCGTCTGAGCGATCGTTTCGGCGACGCCGCGCACGTGGTCTCTGGCTCCGGCCGACGAGCTGAGGAACACCGGCAGGTCGAGCCCGGCGAAGTTCTCCAGGAACTCGCTCGGGTCGGCCAGGTCCGTCTTCGTCACGCAGAGCAGTGGGGCGATGCCCGCGTCGTACGCCGCGACCAGGTAACGATCGACCAGCCGGGTGCGCGGTTCGGGGTTCGCTGCGGCGACCACGATGAGCATCTGGTCGGCGTTGGCGACGATGACGCGCTCGACGGCATCCGTGTCGTCGGCGCTGCGGCGCAGGAGCGTTGTGCGTTCCCCGACGCGCACGATGCGCGCCAACGTGCCTTGGTCGCCGCTGGTCTCGCCCACCACGTCGACTCGGTCGCCCGTGACGATCGCCTGCTTGCGCAACTCGCTCGCCCGCGCTGCGACCGCCTCGTGCTCCTTGGGGCCGCCCTCGTCGACGAGCACGGTGTAGCGCCCACGGTCGACCCCGAGCACTCGCGCGACAACGGCATCCTCATGCTCGGGGCGCGTCTTGGTACGCGGCCTGCTGCCCTTGGGGTTGGGGCGCACCCGCACCGAGGCCTCGTCGTACTCGCCGTACGGTTCGTCCTCGTCTTCGGTGTCCCACCAGCTCACGCCGCGTGACCTCGCTCAGCTCGTCGCGGTACGCGCATCGGTCGCAGGGGCGGCATCCGTGATGGCATGCCGGCCACGGTTCACCTGGCCCAGCATGTTGTGCCAGAGCGAGGTGAACTGCGGAAGCGTTTTGTGCGTGGCCTCGACGTTCTCGATGCGGATGCCTGGCACCGCCAGACCGATGAGCGCTCCGCTTGTCGACATGCGGTGGTCTTCGTAGCTGCGCCACACACCTTCGTGGAGTGGCCGGGGCGTGATCCGCAGTCCGTCGTCGAGTTCGTCCACCTCGCCACCCAGGGAGCGGATCTCGGTGGCCAGCGCGGCCAGACGGTCGGTCTCGTGGTGCCGGATGTGTCCGATGCCTGTGATGGTGCTGGGGGAGTCGGCCAGGGCAGAAAGAGCAGCAACGGTCGGCGCGAGTTCCCCGCCCGTCGTCAGATCGAGAGTCACGCCGCGGATGCCGTCTCCACCGCTCACGGTCAGGGCACTTCCGTCGAGCTGCACGGTCGCACCGAACGCGGGCAGGATGTCGGCGAGGTCCGCGCCGACCTGTGTGGTGGCATCCGGCCAGCCCGTGATCGTGACGCTGCCGCCCGTGACGAGCGCCGCCGCGAGGAACGGAGCAGCGTTCGACAGGTCCGGCTCGATGTCCACATCCCGTGCGCCGATGGTGCCGGGCGCCACGATCCACTCCCCGACGCGGGGATTCTGCACCTCGACCCCGCGATGTGCCAGCGCATCGATCGTCATCTCGATGTGCGGAAGGCTCGGCAGCCTGTCGCCGACGTGCGTGAGACGCAGGCCCTCGTCGAACCGCGCGGCCGACAGCAGCAGAGCCGAGACGAACTGGCTCGATGCCGACGCGTCGATTTCGATCGCACCGCCCACTACCCGTCCAGTGCCGTGCACAGTGAAAGGCAGACCGCCCCGTCCCGCGTCGTCGATGTCCACACCGAGCGCGCGCAACGCCGCGACGATGCCGCCCATCGGGCGCGAGCGTGCTGAGTCGGCGGCGTCGAACGTGGTCGGGCCGAGCGCGAGCGCCGCCACAGGGGGAACGAACCGCATCACGGTTCCGGCCTGGCCGCAGTCGATCGTGGTGCTGCCACTGAGCTCGCCGGGCGTGACCAGAAGGTCGGCGCCGAACGAGCCGGCTCCTTCGCGCTCCTCGATGCGCGTGCCCAGCGCGCGCAGTGCGGCGACCATGTTGGCGCTGTCTCGGGAGTGGAGGGGCGCGCGAAGCAGCGACGGGGCATCCGCCAGCGCCGCGAGCACGAGCTCTCTGTTCGTGATGGACTTCGAGCCGGGCAGAGCCAGCCGTGCGCGCAGCGGACCCCCGGCCGTCGGGGCCGGCCACAGGGCATCCGGCTCCTCTGGCTTCTTGTCGCCGTAAGGGTCGAAGTCCGGCGCGGAATATTTCGAGATCAGCATCGCTTGTCAAGAGTATCGACAACGGGCAAGACCAGGAGAGGAGCGTGCGGATGCCGGAGGCACTGCTGCAAGCAGAGCTCAGCGCGACTGCGCTCGGCCTGGCACCTCTCCCGACCGCTCAGCTCTCGCTTGGGCGGGATCTCGCTTCACAGTACGCCGCGCCGGTCGTCCGACCCTCCATGGGACTGCTCGAGAACCCGGCTCCGCCGGTGGACTTCGACGGCACCCGGCTCTCGGGAGTCACCCGGGAGCCCGGCCTAGACTGGTCGGTGATGTCGACTCCACACGAGGATTCAGACCAGAACGTCGCCGCGCTCTTCGAAGAGCAAGCGCTTCCGTTCATGGATCAGCTGTACGCGGCCGCGCTGCGCATGACGCGGAATCCGGCCGATGCGCAAGACCTCGTGCAGGAGACCTTCGTCAAGGCGTATGCCGCGTTCGGGCAGTTCAAGCAGGGCACGAACCTGAAGGCCTGGCTGTACCGCATTCTGACGAACACGTTCATCAACACGTACCGCAAGAAGCAGCGCGAGCCCTACCAGAACCCGATCGACGAGCTCGAGGATTGGCAGCTGGGCGGTGCTGCGTCCGCAACCTCGGCGACCTCGAGGTCGGCAGAGGCAGAGGCGATCGACCACCTGCCGGACTCCGACGTGAAGGATGCCCTGCAGGCCATTCCAGAGGACTTCCGCCTGGCCGTGTACCTGGCCGACGTCGAAGGGTTCTCCTACCAGGAGATCGCCGACATCATGAAGACCCCGATCGGCACCGTGATGAGTCGTCTGCACCGTGGCAGACGACTGCTGCGGGAGCTGTTGACGGACTACGCGCACGAGCGCGGGCTTTCCGCTGTGGAGAACAGCGCCGCCCCTGAACGGGCGGCCCGGCAGCGGGCAGGCGCCGTGCAGAACACCGGGAGCACCACATGAGCGACTGCGGCTGCGACAAGGCCAAGAAGGACATCGAGGAGTACCTGCACAACGAGCTGCAGGCGGACGACGCAGCGGACATCCGCGAGCACCTCGCCAACTGCACCGATTGCGAGGGCGAGGTGCACGTGGGCATGGTGCTCACCGAGGTCGTGCAGCGCGCCTGCAAGGAGACCGCACCCGAGCAGCTACGGGTGCAGGTGCTGGCGAAGCTGCGGAGCATCCAGGCTACGCACTAACCGAGCGGCAGCCGGGGCACTCGCCTTTCGCGAGACATGCCGCCGCGCTGCGCCATGGCGTCCGGTCCCGTCGTCTGCCGCGGCATCCCGTTTTCAGGACATATCGCCGACCGTCGACACTGTTCGCATGCGTCGCCGCATGTCCTGAATACGGCGGGTACCGGCAGTCCCATGCGAACGAACGGGACGCCGGCGTTGGATGCACGAAGGGGCCGGACGGTGTCGTCCGGCCCCTTCGTGCAGCTGCTTACAGCGAGAGCGCGCGCTTGATCAGTTCGGCCTGCTCTTGGGCGTGGCGCTTGGCCGAGCCGGTTGCAGGCGACGCGGAAGCCGCGCGCGAGAACACGCCGAAGGGTGGCAGCCCGGCCTTCGCGGCCGAGAGCGCCATGTAGATCCAGGCACCCTGGTTCTCGGGCTCGTCCTGCAGCCAGAAGAACTCGGCGTTCGGATACGACGCCAGCACCGACTTCAGCTCGTCCCCTGGGAACGGGTAGAACTGCTCGGCTCGCACGAGCGCCACCCGATCGTCGGGGTTCTTCTCGAGCTCGGCCTTCACGTCGTAGTAGACCTTGCCGGCCATGACGAGCACACGCTTCACGCCGTTCTTGTCGACCGCACGCTGGTCGTCGAGCACCGGACGGAACGCGCCGGTGGTGAAGTCGGGAACGTCGCTCGTGGCACCGCGGAGCCGGAGCATCGCCTTCGGGGTGAAGACGATGAGCGGCCTGCGCGGGCGCGCATACGCCTGACGCCGCAGCAGGTGGAAGTAGGAGGCGGGCGTCGAGGGACGTGCCACCGTCATGTTGTTCTCTGCGCACAGCTGCAGGTAGCGCTCGATGCGGGCCGAGGAGTGGTCGGGTCCTTGTCCCTCGTAGCCGTGCGGCAGCAGCAGCACCAGCGACGAGCGCTGGCCCCACTTCTGCTCGGCCGACGAGATGAACTCGTCGATCACGGTCTGGGCACCGTTCGCGAAGTCGCCGAATTGTGCCTCCCACAGCACGAGGGCATCCGGCCGCTCGACCGAGTAGCCGTACTCGAATCCCATCGCGGCGAACTCGCTCAGCAGGGAATCGTAGATCCAGAACTTCGCCTGGTTGTCGCTCAGGTTCGCCAGCGGCAGCCACTCCTGCCCGTTCACCCGGTCGTGCAGCACCGCCTGGCGCTGTACGAAGGTGCCGCGGCGCGAATCCTGACCGACGAGACGCACCGGGGTGCCCTCCAGCAGCAGAGAACCGAGTGCGAGCAACTCGCCCATCGCCCAGTCGATTCCGCCCTTCCTGGTCATCTCGACGCGCTTGGTGAGCAGCTGCTGAAGCTTCGGGTGCACGGTGAAGCCCGCAGGTGGGTTGTCGAACGCCTGCCCGATGGTCTGGATGACCGAGTCGGAGACGCCCGTGGTCGCGAGCTCGCCGTGCGCGGCATCCTGCTGTGCGTCCGGACGCTCGAGGTCGTTGATCGCGTTCGGATCGCCCGACACGACGGGGATGGAGCCGGTCTGAGCTGCGTGCGTCTCGGCGAAGGCGCGCTCCAGGCGTTCCTGGAAGTCCTTGTGCGCCTGCTCGTACTCCTCCTCGGAGATGTCGCCGCGGCCGACCAGCGCCTCGGTGTAAAGGCGCCGAACGGAGCGCTTCGCCTCGATGAGGTTGTACATCAGCGGCTGTGTCATCGACGGGTCGTCGCCCTCGTTGTGCCCACGGCGCCGGTAGCAGATGAGGTCGATGACGACGTCCTTCTTGAACTCCTCGCGGAACTTGAAGGCGAGCTGGCCCACCCGCACGACGGCCTCGGGGTCGTCGCCGTTCACGTGGAAGATGGGCGCCTGGATGGTCTTCGCCACATCCGTGGCGTACACCGACGAGCGGGCCTCACTGGCCGGGGTGGTGAAGCCGACCTGGTTGTTGATGTTGATGTGGATCGTGCCGCCGGTACGGTATGCCCGCAGTTGCGACATCTGCATGGTCTCGACCACGACGCCCTGGCCGGCCATGGCCGCGTCACCGTGGATGAGCAGTGGCAGCGTCAGGTAGGTGCCGGCAGGACGGCGATCCTGCTTGGCCCGCGTGACGCCCTCGAGAACGCCGTCGACCACTTCGAGGTGGGACGGGTTGGCGGCAAGGTACACCGCGATCTCCTCGCCGTTGGCGCCCGTGAAGGTGCCCTCGGTGCCCAGATGGTACTTCACGTCGCCAGAACCGCCGACCGTTCGCGGGTCTTGGGTGCCCTCGAACTCGCGGAAGATCTGACCGTACGTCTTGCCCGCGATGTTCGTGAGCACGTTGAGACGTCCGCGGTGCGCCATGCCGATGGTGACCTCGTCGAGGCCGTTCTGCGCGGCCTCCTGCAACACGGCATCGAGCAGGGCGATCGTGGACTCGCCACCCTCGAGGCTGAACCGCTTCTGCCCGACGTACTTGGTCTGCAGGAAGGTCTCGAACGCCTCAGCCTCGTTCAGCTTGCCGAGGATGCGCAGCTGCTCGTCGTGGGTCGGCTTCTCGTACGCGACCTCGACGTGGTCCTGGATCCACTTGCGCTGGGCGGGATCTTGGATGTGCATGTACTCGATGCCGACTGTGCGGCAGTACGAGTCACGAAGAACGCCGAGGATGTCGCGCAGCAGCATCGTGCGCTTGTCGCCACCGAATCGCCCGGTGACGAACTGACGGTCGAGGTCCCAGAACGTGAGGCCGTGGCTCGCGATGTCGAGGTCGGGGTGGGTGCGCTGCTTGTACTCCAGCGGGTCGATGTCGGCCATGAGGTGGCCGCGCACCCTGAAGGCGTTGATGAGCTCCTGCACGCGGGCCGTCTTGTCGACGGCGCTGGCGATGTCGACGCTGATGTCCTCTGCCCAGTGGATGGGGTCGTACGGGATGCGCAGCGCCGCGAAGATGTCTTCGTAGAAGTTGCGCTGACCGATCAGCAGCTCGTGCACGATCTTCAGGAACTCGCCGGACCCGGCGCCCTGGATGACGCGGTGGTCATACGTGCTCGTGAGCGTGATCGTCTTGCCGACGCCGAGAGTGGTGAGGGTCTTGCGGGAGGCGCCCTGGAACTCGGCCGGGTACTCGAGTGCCCCTGCGCCGATGATGCAGCCCTGGCCCTTCATGAGCCGCGGCACCGAGTGCACTGTTCCGATGCCGCCCGGGTTCGTGAGCGAGATGCTCGCCCCGCTGAAGTCGTCGGCCGTGAGCTTGTTCGACCTGGCGCGCTTGACGAGGTCTTCGTAAGCGGCGAGGTATTCGCCGAAGGTGAGCGACTCGGCACGCTTGATCGCGGGAACGAGGAGGGCGCGGGATCCGTCGGGCTTCGGGATGTCGATGGCGATGCCCAGCCCGATGTGCGCGGGGGAGACGACGGACGGTTTGCCGTCGACGACGTCGTAGTACACGTTCTGGCTCGGGAACTCCTTGAGCGCCTGGATGAGCGCCCAGCCGATCAGGTGCGTGAAGCTCACCTTGCCGCCGCGTGTGCGGCCGAGGTGGTTGTTGATGACGATGCGGTTGTCGATCAGCAGCTTCGCAGGGATGGTGCGAACGCTGGTAGCTGTCGGGATGCTCAGGCTGGCATCCATGTTCGTCGCCAGCGACTTGGCCATGCCGCGCAGCGGGGTGACGACCGGCTGGCGCTCCTCGGGCTCCGGCTGGCCCTCCCGCACCACGGACTGCGGAGCCGTGACCGGAGCGTCCGCAGGGACCGGCGCCGGTCGCGGAGCGATGGAGGTGGTTCTGGCGACCGGCTGAGTACCCGTCGCCTGCGGCTGCTGCGCTGTGGCCGCCTGCGGCGCGGATGCCTGAGCCTGGGGTGCGGCGGTCGGCTGGGCAGTGGCCTGCGTACCGGCCGGTGCGCTCGCGGTCTCCGCCGGTGTCGCGACGGGCGTCTGGGCAGAAGTCTCCGGCTGGGCGGGAGCGGTGCTCCCCGCCGAGGCGGTTTCCTCGGGGTGGCTCGGAGAAGCGGACTTACCGGGCGTGTAGGTCTCCAGAATGGGCCACCAGGACTTGTCGACAGAGTTCTTGTCTGCGATGTACTGCTCGTACAACTCGTCGACGAGCCACTCGTTGGCTCCGAATTCTCCCGAGGCTCCCTCTTCCGTTCCTACACCGGTCAACTGGCTCGACACAGCCGTTCGCCCACTCTCTTCGTTGATTCGAATCCTGCCGCCGGGCGGGTCACGACACGCCATGTGAACCGGCCCTTCCGGCCAGGAATCAAGCCTAATCGAATCGTCTGAATGCCGTGGCCGCGGCATGGCACGGTCTCAGGTCACGGCATAACGTTGCCTCATGCAGTTCTATGGAACGGCGCCGACGCACGATCTGACTTACTCGGACGTGTTCCTGGTGCCCAGTCGCTCGAATGTGACGAGTCGTCTCGATGTCTCGCTCGCCCCTGAAGACGGCACGGGGGCGAGCATCCCGATCGTCTCCGCGAACATGAACTCGGTGACCGGCCCCCGCCTGGCGGCCACTCTCGCGCGCCGCGGCGGCCTCGGCGTGCTGCCGCAGGACATGCATCCTCAAGACCTCGAAGCCGCCATCGACTGGGTGAAGGCGCAGCCCACCCTGTTCGACTCGCCGTTCGCCATGGGACCTCACCAGACGGTCGAGGACGCCCTCACGGTCGTGCCGCCGCTCGTCGGCCACGGCATCGTGCTGCACGATGACACGGGCAAGTACCTCGGATGCCTCGCGGCGGTCGACCTGGCATCGGCGCTTCCCGACGCTCGCCTCGGCGACCTGCTGCACGGATCACTGCCCTCCATCGAGGCCGAAGACGTGCCGGATGCCCGTGCCGCCTTCGACCTGCTCGACGCCGCCGACCTGCACTTCGCCCCGGTGCTCGTCCACGGTCGCGTCATCGGCACGATGAGCCGCACCGGCGCGCTGCGTTCCACGATCTACCAGCCGGCGCTGGATTCGCACGGCCGGCTTCGCGTCGCCGCGGCACTCGGAATCAACGGCGACGTCGGGGGCCGGGCGACGGCACTGGTGTCCTCCGGCATCGACGTGCTGGTGCTCGACACCGCGCACGGCGATCAGGATGCCATGCGCCGCGCGATCCACAGCGTCGCGAAGCTCCGGCTGGGTGTTCCCATCGTCGCGGGCAACGTGGTGACGGAGCAGGCGGTACGTGACCTCGTCTCGGCGGGTGCGGACGTCCTCAAAGTCGGGGTCGGCCCAGGTGCCATGTGCACGACCCGCATGATGACCGCCGTGGGAAGGCCGCAGTTCTCCGCCGTGCTGGAGACATCCGAGACGGCGCGCGAACTGGGCGCGCACGTGTGGGCGGACGGCGGGGTGCGGTACCCGCGCGACGTGGCGCTCGCGCTCGCCGCCGGCGGCGCATCCGTCATGATCGGCTCGTGGTTCGCCGGAACCGTCGAGGCCCCTGGCCGGCTGCAGACGGACGAGCAGGGCCGGCTCTACAAGGAGAGCTGGGGCATGGCGTCGACCAAGGCGGTCAGGCAGCGCTTCGAGCGCCTGGATGCCTACGAGCAGGCTCGCAAGCAGCTATTCGCCGAGGGCATCTCGAGCTCGCGCATCTACCTCGACCCGCTGCGACCGTCCGTGGAGGATCTGGTCGACATGATCACCACCGGCCTGCGGAGCTCGTTCACCTACGCGGGCGCCCGCAACCTGAAGCAGTTCCACGACCGTGCGCTCGTCGGCATCCAGTCCGCTGCCGGCTACGAGGAGGGCAAGGCGCTGCCGGTCAGCTGGTAATCGGCTTCAGCCGATGGCGCGACGGCCGGCGTTCCTCGCTCGCACTCGCAGGTCGCGCGCGAGGTGATCGCGGCGCTCGGCGACAAGGCGCACAAGGGATGCAGGCGCATCCGCGTTCGCTGCGAGCCAGTGGTCGACCGCGTCTGTCGAGTCGGTACGCGGGAAGAGCCCGACAACAATCCGCTCCGCCATCTCGATGCTGCGTTCCTGCCACACGGAGCGGAGGGATGCGAAGTACTCGTCGTCGAATCGGGCCGTCAGGTCGCGTCTGCCTCCTGCGACGAAACCGGCGATCGTCGCCTGCAGTCGATCGTTGGTCAGCGAGGTGTCCGCGAGGGCGCTGCGCCAGGCGTCAGCCTTCACGGACTCCAGCGGCCGTGCCGCGAGCGCCTGGATGAGGGCGGTGCGACCTGTCGCGGTGTCGTCGCGCTGCAGTTCACGCTGCAAATCGTCGACGTCGGCGTGCCCAGTGGCGGCTAGGGCCGTGAGCAGAGACCAGCGCAGGTCGGGATCGAGTGTCAGGCCGTCGGGTGCACGTGTCGTGCCGTCGAGCAGACCGCGGATGTCGTCGGCCCGGGAATCGTCGACCGTCGCGGCCGCGGCAACGGCTCTGGCCCAGGCCAGCTGCGCCCCGCCTTCCGCCCGAGCGGCGAAGAGCCCGCTCCACGTCGCTTCCGACCAGCGCGACCTCTCGCGGTCCCTGTCGTCTCGCGGCACGTAGTGCTCGACCGCGAACGAAGCGTTCCCCAGCACCGAGGCGAGCAGTCCCGTATTCGACTCGGCTGGTGCATGCTGCCGAACCGCTGCCAAATATCGGCCGGCTGCGTACTCGGCGTCGCGCGTGGCATCCCAGAGCGCAGCCCAGATCAGGCCGCGAGCGAGAGGGTCGGCGATCGAGCCGAGCGAGGACTCGACCGTGTCCAGCGATCGGTCGTCGAGCCGAAGCTTCGCGTACGTCGCATCCGTGTCGTTGACGAGCACGAGCGCGGCATCCCGGTCGCCGATGCGCACCGGTTCGCCTGCCACGTCGAACTCCCGCAGCTCTCGGCGCTCGACGGCCCCTAGGTCGTCCGTGTCGTACCAGCCGACGGCCAGACGATGTGGTCGGTCGTCCGAGGGCACCATGACCAGTCCGACCGGCCCCTGCTGCACCGTGAGGGTGGTCATGCCTGTCGTCTCGAGCCACTCGCGGGACCAGGCATGCAGGTCCCGGCCCGAGGTCTGCTCGAGTGCCGCGAGCAGGTCGTCGAGAGTCGTGTTTCCGAACGCATGGGTGCGGAAGTACCGCTTTGCACCCTCGAAGAAGGCGTCGCGGCCAACGTAGGCCGCGAGCTGTTTGAGCACCCCAGCACCTTTGGCGTAGGTGATGCCGTCGAAGTTGAGCTTGGCCGCCTCGAGATCGACGATGTCGGCGACGATGGGATGCGTCGTCGGCAGCTGGTCCTGCAGGTAGGCCCATGCCTTGCGCCGGTTGGCGAAGCTGACCCAGGCATCCGTCCATCCGGTCGCCTCAGCCGTGGCGAGGGTGCCCATGTAGTCCGCGAACGACTCCTTGAGCCACAGGTCGTCCCACCACTTCATCGTGACGAGGTCGCCGAACCACATGTGCGCCATCTCGTGCAGGATCGTCGTCGCGCGGCCCTCGTGCTGGGCGTCCGTCGCCGCACCGCGGAAGATGTACCGCTCGGTGAACGTCACGCAGCCCGGATTCTCCATGGCGCCGATGTTGTACTCGGGCACGAACACCTGGTCGTACTTGCCCCAGGGATACGACATGCCGAAGGCGTTGGTGAAGAACTCGAGACCCCGCCTGGTCACGTCGATGATCTCGTCGGCGTCGAGATGCTCGGCGAGCGACGCGCGACAGTACACCCCGAGGGGAACCTCCTGGCCGTCGCGGCTCCACGACGACCGCACGCCGTGGTACGGCCCGGCCGCGACGGCGGTGATGTAGCTCGCCAACGGAAGCGTCGGCTCGAAGACGACGGTCTGACATTCGTCGTGCTTCTCGCGCGAAGCGGCCTCGGTGTTCGAGAGCACCGTCCAGCCCGCTGGCGCGTGCACCACGAAGGTGAAGGGAGCTTTCAGGTCGGGCTGCTCGAAGCAGGCGAAGACGCGCCGGGCATCCGCGGGCTCGTAGTGCGTGTAGAGGTAGGTCTCGCCGTCGACCGGGTCGGTGAATCGGTGCAGCCCCTCGCCCGTTCGGCTGTAGAGCGCCTGCGCGTGGACCGTCACGACGAATGTTGCCGGTTGATCGGCTGAGGCTTGTTCTTCATCGGCGAGCGGGATGCGGATGCGAGCGCCGTCGAATTCGACCGGCCGCGCCCGGCCGTCGACCGTTACGGCACGCACCTCGGGGCCGATGAAATCGAGCCACGTGGACTGCTCGGCGGTCTGGAGCTCGACGGTCGTCGTGGTCGCGAACCCGGCGACCGACGGATCTTCCGCCTCGCGGAGATCGAGCTCGATTCGATATGAACGAACGGTGATCGCGTCCGAGCGGGCGGATGTCTCGGCGCGCGTCAGGTTCGCAGAATCCATTGCGCCATCATTTCATGTGGCGTGCACGGATCCGTCCGGTGAAGTAGAGCGACGAGGCCGGTGCAGCCCGGGCGTGCGGCGGGTGCGCCGGTATACTCGGCAGGACAATGGACGACCCTCCCTCGGCCTGTTCGCCCTGTTCACCCTGCGATCCTCGCCGGCTGCTCCCGGCAGACTCCGATCGCGGCGCCATCAGGAAGCAGTGACCGACGTGTCCGAGTGGATCATGCTGGCCGCGGGGCTCGTGCTCACCGTCGGAACCGGATTCTTCGTCGCCAGCGAATTCGCCCTCGTCAATCTCGACAGGGCAGACCTCGAGGCGCGGCGCAAGCGCGGCGAGACCCGGTTGGGCATGACGATCGCTGCCCTCAGGATCACGTCGACGCACCTTTCCAGCGCCCAGCTGGGCATCACGCTGACGACGCTGCTCACCGGCTACCTGATGGAGCCGTCGATCTCCTCGCTCCTCGCCTCACCGATGAAAGCCATCGGCGTGCCGACCGCCGCGCTCTCGCCGATCGGGACGATCGTCGGCATCGTCGTCGCAACGCTCCTGTCGATGATCCTCGGCGAGCTCGTCCCCAAGGGATTCGCACTTGCGCTGCCGCGTGCGACGGCCAAGGTCGTCATCCCGTTCCAGACGGTGTTCACGACGGTGTTCCGCCCAGCCGTCTCCCTGCTCAATGCGAGCGCGAACGGCGTGCTCCGCTCACTCGGCGTCGAGCCCAAGGAGGAGCTCTCCGGTGCCCGTAGTGCCGAGGAACTGGCATCCCTGGTGCGCCGATCGGCGAGCGCCGGTGTGCTCGAGTCGGACACGGCGACGCTGCTCGACCGTACGCTGCGGTTCTCCGAGCACACGGCATCGGACGTGATGACGCCCAGACCGCGCGTCGCAAGCGTGCACCGGTCCGATCCGGCGACGGAGGTGCTCGCCCTCGCGAGGCGCACCGGGTTTTCACGGTTCCCGGTGGTCGACGACGACATCGACGACATCGTCGGCGTCGTGCACGTCAAGCAGGCGGTGTCGGTGCCGATCGAACGGCGCGCTCTCGTGCCCGCGTCCGCTCTGCAGACGGATGCCGTTCGCGTGCCAGAGACCATGACGCTCGACACGCTCCTGAGCGAGTTGCGCGGCAAGGGCTACCAGATGGCGGTCGTGGTCGACGAATACGGCGGAACGGCCGGGGTCGCCACGCTCGAGGATCTCGTAGAGGAGCTCGTCGGCGACGTCTCAGACGAGCACGACCGTGCACGGGCCGACATCGTGCGCGGGGCCGGTTCGATCACCATCTCCGGCATGCTGCGCCCCGACGAGCTCGAAGACCGCACGGGCATCGAGATCCCTGACGAAGGGCCTTATGAGACGGTCGCGGGCTTCGTGATGAACGAACTCGACCGACTGCCCGTCGCAGGCGATGAGGTGCACGTCGACGGCGGAACGCTGCGCGTGGAGCGTCTGGACGGCAGGCGCATCGACCGGCTGCGATTCACACCGGACCCGGACACCGACCCGTCGAGGTACGCGCAACGGAGGAACAACACACCTCGTGACGACGACGGCGGGGCGCGTACCGACCAGAATAAGCGGGGGGATGACCATGCCTGACTGGGTAGGCATCCTGCTGCTGTTCGTGCTGCTGGCCGGCAACGCCTTCTTCGTCGGCGCGGAGTTCGCCGTCATGTCGGCCCGCCGTTCCCAGATCGAGCCGTTGGCCGAGCACGGCGGCCGAGCCGCGCGCACAGCGCTGTGGGCCATGGAGCACGCGACGCTCATGCTGGCCACGACCCAGCTGGGCATCACCGTCTGCTCGCTGCTCATCCTCAACGTCTCCGAGCCCGCCATTCACCACGTGCTCGAGCTGCCGCTGAAGCTCACCGGACTCTCCGACGACTGGATCGCCGGCATCGCCTTCGCCATCGCCCTCGTGCTCGTCACGTTCCTGCACGTCGTGTTCGGCGAGATGGTGCCGAAGAACCTGTCGTTCTCGTTGCCCGACCGTGCTGCCCTGCTGCTGGCGCCGCCGCTGGTCGGCATCGCCAGGGTGTTCCGGCCGATCGTCGTCGCGCTCAACTCCACATCGAATGGCATCGTTCGCGTCTTCGGCGTCAAACCCGTCAACGAGGCCGTCAGCACCTTCACCCTCGACGAGGTCGCCACCATCGTCGACCAGTCAACCCGCGAGGGCGTGCTCACCGACCGGACGGGAACCCTGACCAACGCGTTCCAGTTCTCGGCCAAGAGGGCTGAGGATGTCGCGATCGGGCTGACGACGCTGGTCTGCCTGCCCGAGACCGCAACCCCGTCCGACGTGGAGCGTGCCGTGGCGAAGCACGGCTTCTCCCGCTACGTCATCGTGGATGCGGCAGGCGATCCGATCGGTTACGTGCATCTCAAAGACGTGCTCGACCTGGAACGCGACGGATACCATGACGCGATCCCGCCGTGGCGGTTCCGCAAGCTCATCCCACTGGAGCCGGAGTCCGAGATCGAAGACGCGCTCGCACTCATGCGGCGCTCCGGAGGACACGTCGGACGCACCGTCGGCCCTGCGGGCGAGACCCTCGGCGTCGTGTTCCTCGAAGACATCATCGAGGAGCTCGTGGGGGAAGTGCAGGACGCTACTCGGCGGTCCTAGTCGCCGCTAGACGGGCTCGAGTTCCGCGGACATGCCCCCGCCGAGCTTCGCTCGGCTCCCGCCAGACCCGATGCCAGTCCACGGAACTCGAGCCCGTCTAGCGGCCTGACCGCCCATAGCTGGGGAGGGAGGGGGGCTAGCGCCATTTGGCTCGGAGGTATTGGCCTGGCCAGTAGTCAAGGTCGACGCCGAGCTCGTGTGCCGCTCGAAGCGGGAAGTGCGGGTCGCGCAGCAGTTCGCGGGCCAGCGAGACGGCATCCGCCTGTCCCGACGTGATGATGTCGGACGCCTGCCTCGACTCCGTGATGATGCCCACCGCCGAGACGGGCAGTCCTGTCAGCTTCTTGATGCGCGCGGCGAACGGAATCTGGTAGCCGGGGCCGACCGGAATGCTCGCAGGCACGTTGCCGCCGGAGGAGACGTCGAAGAGGTCGGCGCCTGCGTCGGCGCACCAGCGCGCGACACTCGCGCAGGCGTCGACGTCCCATCCGGTCGGCGCCCAGTCACTGGCCGAGAATCGCACGAACAAGGGCAGGTCTCCGATCGCTTCCCGAACGGATGCCACGACCCTCAGCAGCAGACGCGCCCGGTTCTCGAGCGTGCCGCCGTAGTCGTCGGTGCGGAGGTTGCTGACGGGGGAGAGGAACTCGTGCAGGAGGTATCCGTGCGCTGCGTGAATCTCCACCATGCGGAATCCGGCTCGCACGGCGCGGCGGGCGGCATCCGCGAAGTCCAGCACCACGCGCTCGATGCCCTCGGAGTCGAGTTCGCGCGGAACCGCCAGACCCTCGTACGCAACGGCGGAGGGCGCAAGCGCGGGCCAGCCGCCGAGCTCGATGGGAACCGTGCCGTCTCTGCCGTCCTCGCCCCAGGGTGACCACGTGGACGCCTTGCGCCCCGCGTGCGCCAGCTGGATGCCGGGCACGGCCCCTTGTGAGGCGACGAAGTCCGCGATCGGTCGCCAGGCATCCGCCTGCTCGTCGTTCCAGATGCCCGTGTCGCGGTCGGTGATGCGGCCCTCAGGCGAGACCGCGGTCGCCTCCGCGATCACGAGCGAGCTGCCCCCTGCCGCGATCGAGCCGAGGTGCACGAGGTGCCACGGGGTCGGAACCCCGTCGCGGTTCATGACCGAGTACTGGCACATCGGGGCGGTGAAGATGCGATTGCGCAATCGCGTTCCGCGCACGGCGATCGGGTCGAAAAGGTCGGGCACTGATTCCTCCAGTTGTAGCGGCCTCACCCGGCATCGAAGCTTTCGAACTCTTCGTGCGAGCACCGGAGCAATGCTTAGGATTGCGCCGTCGGCTTCGCATTGGCGTCGAGTGTCGCCGGTCAGCCGGCAAGCGACTCCAGGAAAGCGCGCAGGTCCGCGGCTCCCGTGAAGACGTGGCCGGTGATGCCGATCGACTGCGCGCCCTCCACATTCTCGGACTTGTTGTCGATGAACACGGCCTGTGCCGCATCCACGCCGAGCTCGTCGAGGGCGTGCTGGAAGATCGCCGCATCCGGCTTCACGAGCAGCAGCTCGCCCGAGACGAATACCTGATCGAACAGCGATCCGATGAGGCCGCGTCGGAAGTAGCTGCCGAAGTCCGCGCCTGCGTTCGAGAGAAGGGCAAGCCGCGTTCCACCGTCGCGAAGGTCCACCAACACGTCGATCGTGCCCGTGTCGACGCTGAGCCACCCCCTGAAGTCCGTCACCCACAGCAGATGCAGTGTGCTCTCGGACCAGTTCGCGCCGCTGTCCGCCTCGACACGGCGCCAGTAGTCGTGGATGCTCAGCGTCCCCTGGTCGAGCTCGTCGCGGTGCCGCCAGTACGGAGGCCAGAACGTGCCCGGATCAACCCCGGCGATCGTGATCAGCGCCTGCCGGTCGGCCTCCGTCGGCGTGAGCGAGATGACCTCGCCATAGTCGAAGATCACGACCCGGTCGGGGAGGGATATGGGCATTGGCTTCACGTTCTCCACGTCGACTGTGCTCTCCGCGCCCGCGACAAGGGGTGGGAACGGAGCCGACTGCCAACCTATCGTGAAGGCATGAAGAGCGAAGGCCAAGACGACGGCGCGCGACACTGGACGTTCGCAGACTGCCGTGCCTGGATCGCCGTGCCCGGCCCAGACGACGACAAGTACACGAGGGGTGTGCTCGGTGTCGTGACCGGATCGGACGAGTACCCGGGCGCCGCGGTGCTCGGCGTGGAGGCGGCGTCGCGCACGGGTGTTGGCATGGTGCGTTACGTGGGCGACGATGTGCCGGCTCGCGTGGTGCTGCAGCGGCGGCCGGAGACGGTGACAGCGTTCGGGCGAGTGCAGGCGTGGCTGCTCGGATCGGGAATGGATGCCTCGCACCGCGACGCCTCGAACGAGGAGCGACTGCGCTCGGCCCTCGAGCAGCAGGTTCCGGCCGTCGTCGACGCAGGGGCACTCGACCTGATCGCCTCGGCAGCCGGACCGGTGGTCATCACGCCGCACTATCGCGAGCTCGCGAGGGTGCTCGCCGATCACGGCGTGACGGCATCCGCCGAGGAGATAGCGAAGGATGCCCACGGCTGGGCGGCGCGTACGGCCGACCTCACGGGTGCGACGGTGCTGCTGAAGGGGCACGTCACGCACGTCGCGGCGCCTCAGGGGGACGTCATCGACGTCTCGACGGGCCCGCACGCGGGATGGCTGGCGACCGCGGGCAGTGGCGACGTGCTCGGCGGGGTGCTGGGCGCTCTGGTTGCCACGCACAGCGCCGAGATCGCGCGCGACGGGCACCAGGCGCTCGCCGCGCTGGCTGCAACCGCCGCAGCGCTGCACGGCGCGGCGGCGGTGGCGGCAAGCCGTCTGCATGGCGGCGGACCGATCATGGCTCTCGACATCGCGGAGGCGATGCCGGCGGTCGTCGGCGATGTCGCGGCCGGCCGGGATGGCGGCACGGATGCGTGACGGCAGGCTTCGGCAGCTCGATCGATAGCATGAACGACTATGGCGACCGACACCGCGACGGATGCGGTCGGCGACGCCGTTGACGCCCGCCGGCAGCAAGCCCGCGCGAGCAACCTGATCCGCTCGCTCGCCCGCAACACATACGCGCTCTGGGGTGCGTTCCTCCTCGTGCACGTCGTTCTGTGGTTGTGCGCGCTTTTCGGCGAGGGCATGCCGCTCGGCGACGTGACGATCGTGTACCTGCCGTGGGCGCAGCTCGCCCAGCACGGATACGCGTTCATGGGGGTGACGGCCCCCTGGGTCTACCCGCTCCTTGCGATGGTTCCGGTGCTCATCCCGCTCGTGGCTGGAGCCGACAACTACGTCATGGCCTGGCTCGCGATGGTGACCGTGTTCGACGTGATCGCGTTCGCGGTCCTCGTCGCCCGCGGGCATCGGCGGGCGCTCGTCGCCGCCTGGTGGTGGCTGGGATTCCTGTTGCTGCTCGGCCCGATCGCCGTCGGCCGGCTCGACGCCGTGTCTGTTGCCATCGTGATCGTCGCGGTCGTGTGGCTTGCCGCGCGGCCTACCGTGGCATCCGTTCTGCTCGCGATCGCGACGTGGATCAAGGTGTGGCCGGCCGGCATCGTGCTCGCCGTCGTGATCGCTGCTCGCTCCAGGTGGCGGGTGCTCGGCTACGTGTTGTTCACGAGTGCCGTCATCGGCATCGTCGCGATCGCGTTCGGCGGAGCAGCCGACCTGTTCAGCTTCGCCACGCAGCAGACGGGGCGTGGCCTTCAGATCGAGGCCCCGATCAGTGCTCCGTGGCTCTGGGCGGCAGCTCTGCATGGTGGTGCAAGCGTCTACTACGACCAGACTCTGCTGACGTTCCAGGTGCTGGGAGCCGGTGTGGCCCAGACGAGCGCATTGATGACGCCCGTCTTGGCCGTCGCAGTCGTCGCCGTTGCGCTCATCGGACTACGCGCCGTCCTCCGCAAAGCGCCGTCGCTCGTCGTTCTGCCGCAGCTCATGCTGGCGATCGTCACGACGCTGATCGCGTTCAACAAGGTCGGCTCGCCGCAGTACATCCACTGGCTCGCCCCGCCGGTCATCCTCGGCATCATCACGGCGGGCCGTCGCTTCCGCACTCCCGCCGTGCTGGTCGCCGTCACGGCCGGGCTGACGCAGCTCTTCTATCCGTACCTGTACCTGCAGGTGCTGTACCTCAACGCCTGGATGCTCGGAGTAGTGACCGTGCGCAACGTCATGCTCTTCGTGGTGCTGGGCTGCGCGGTCGTGGCGTTGTGGCGCACGGGAACAGTCGGACGCGGGCAGGCATCCGCGCACTCACCGGTTCCACCGGCTGACGAGGTGTGGCCCCTCACCGGTGCACCCCGGGAGGCGGATGCCGCGGAGAGCGTCCCCGCGGAACCATCGCGTCGACCCACAGGCGCAGTTTCGCCGGACGAGCTCTTCCCGCCCGAGGTGCGTGGGGCAGACTGAAGAGCGACACGATCGCTTCGAAAGGGAAACGCCATGCTCGTCGCATTCTCCGTTGCACCCAGCGGAACCGGCCGTGAAGACGACTCGGTGCACGAGGCGGTCGCAGCCGCCGTGCGCGTCGTGCGCGAGTCGGGGCTGCCGAACCACACCGACTCGATGTTCACCACGATCGAGGGCGAATGGGATGAGGTGTTCGACGTCGTCAAACGGGCAACGGATGCCGTCGGCGCATTCGGCTCGCGCGTCTCTCTCGTACTCAAAGCAGACATCCGGCCCGGCCATGTCGGCGAGCTCACCGGCAAGGTCGAGCGGCTCGAGGAAGCCCTCCGCTCGCAGGATCGCTGAGAACCGCGCCTGCCCGGCCGTTGCCGTTGCTCCTTGAGCATTCCGGTCGCCTACGTTCATCGAATCGATTCGAGAATGTAACGCACTGCGCCTAGCATTGATGCATGGCTCCCGTCACGCACGGGCCGGCACTCACGCCGGCCCGCACTCGTCTTGCCCTGCTGTCACTCGCCCTCGGCGGCTTCGGCATCGGCGCCACGGAGTTCGTGGCCATGGGGCTGTTGCCGAACATCGCGTCGGACCTGCTGCCGCACCTGTACGCGGTGAGCCCAGCTGAAGCCAACGCACAGGCCGGGTGGATCATCTCTGCCTATGCGCTCGGCGTGGTGGTCGGGGCCCCGACCATTGCCGCGGCAGCCGCTCGTTGGCCGCGAAAGCGGCTGTTGCTCGCCCTGCTCGTCACCTTCACTCTCGGCACGGTTGCGGCCGCCTTGGCGCCCACGTTCGGTCTCGTGCTGCTCGCGCGGTTCGTGGCAGGTCTGCCACATGGTGCGTACTTCGGAATCGCGAGCCTGGTTGCTGCATCCCTCATGGGTCCTGGCAAGCGGGGACGGGGCGTGGCATTCGTGCTTTCCGGCCTCACGATCGCCAACGTCGTGGGCGTTCCCGCGATCACCTGGATCGGTCAGCAGGCCGGGTGGCGCATCGCCTACCTGGCCGTTGCCGCGATCTTCGCGTTGACGTTCGTCGCCGTTCTCGCGGCGGTTCCATGGCAGGACGGCAATCCTCAGGCGACCATGCGGCGAGAGCTACGGGCCTTCGGTCGCATCCAGGTGTGGTTCGCGCTCGCCATCGGAGCGATCGGCTTCGGCGGTCTCTTCTCGCTCTACACCTACGTAGCCCCGATCGTCACCGACCTGGCAGGACTTCCCGAGTGGGCCGTACCCCTGGTGCTCGTCTGCTGCGGTCTGGGAATGACCGTCGGCAATCTCGTCGGCGGGGCCATGGCCGACCGCAGCGTCAAACGCACGATGATCACGTTCTTCGTCGTGCTCATGCTGGCGCTGATCGGTCTGGGCCTTTTCGCCCAGTACTGGCTCGCGCTGGCCGTCGGTGTCTTCCTCGTCGGTGCATCGTCTTCGGCCATCTCTCCCGCCATCCAGACGCGTCTGATGGATGTCGCGCGCGACAGCCAGTCCATCGCCGCTGCCCTCAACCACTCGGCCCTGAACATCGGCAACTCGCTCGGCGCCTACCTGGGCGGCGCAGCGATCGCCGCCGGTCTCGGCTACCGGGCGCCAGTGTGGGTGGGACTCGTGCTGACGGCGCTCGGCCTCGTGCTGGCCATCGGCACGTTCGCGCTCGACAGGCTCAGGTCTGCACGGGGCATCCCACTGCCCGGCCACACCGGCGGCATCGCCACCATCACAGGTGGCATCGTCGCCACCAACGGCGTGCCGACCACGACCGTGCCCACCCGCGCGGTGTGAGCGGCCGGGCCACCCGCGGGCGACGAACGCGAAGACTCAGTCGTTTTGCAGCAGGATGCCGTCGAGGATCGCCCGCTTGCGCAGCGCCACCTTCGTGCCGACGTCGTATCCGGCCACCCGGTACTTCTCGCGGATGCGCTTGAGGTAGCTCTTCGCCGTCTCGTCAGATATGCCGAGCTTGAACGCTACCGACTTCACCGGCTCGCCCGCGCCGTACAGAGCCATGACCCTGCGCTCCTGGGCGCTGAGCTTCGGCGACCCAGTCGTGCTCTGGCTCAGCGCAACGTCGAGCTCTTCCGAGATGAACGAGTCACCGCGCATCGCGGCGCGGATGGCTTCCACGATCATGTCGGCCGTCTCGCTCTTGACGATGTAACCCTGAGCTCCCGCGGCGAGCGCCTCGCGCACCACGTTGGGGTCGGAGTATGCGCTCATCAGCATTGTGCGCACGCCGGCCGCCTTGAGCGCCTGCAGCTTGATCGAGACGGGGATGTTGTCTTTCAGGTCGAGGTCGAGGAGCACGACGTCGACGGGGAAGCGTTCGTGCGTGAGCAGCTCGGGCCAGGTGGCCACGGCGGCGACCATCTCGATGTCGTCCGCTGCGCTTCTGATCCATTCGGTCAGCGCGGCCAGGAGCATGCGGTGATCGTCGACGATGGCGATCGTGATGGGGGCTTCATGCTTCACGTGCGTGTTCCTTCTTCCGGGCCGATCGGGTGTAAGCCGGCTGATCCGGCCGGCTCAGCGATCGGCCGAGGCGTCGACAAGGCAGTCCACCTCGATGCGCACCATAGCCGATTGTCCGGTCTCGGTGTATTGCCCCACTCTGCGAATAGCTTGCCACGCCGCCGGGTCAATCTGGCGCCGTGGGATGCCGGTCGTCTCGATCCGGATCTGAAGGCTGTGCACGTGCGGCCCGGCATCCGCGCCCCTGGCGATGTGGATCTGAAGCGACGTGGCGGCCTTCGACGGGCTGCCGACGAGCATCCAGATGGCCGAGAAGAGGCCGTCGCGCTGCCGTGCGGACAGTGAGGCGGCGAGCCCATCCGGGTCGTGGATCTCGGTGACCGGGTCGAGCACGGCCGACTCAGTCACCGCATGCTGAAGCCAGGTCTGTCTGCGATCCTCGACGAGGTGCAGTCGCAGTTGCGTCGCGAGCGACGACGCGCGCGCAGCGGTCGCCTCGTCCAGCGGCAGCGGTGCCCTGCCCTCTGCCACGTCGTCCAGAAGCTGCTCGGCCGCGAAGTCGAGCCGTTCGAGCTCCTCGGACGCCAGCATCCCGACCGAGAAATCCGTGCTGGTGGTGCTCTGAGTCTGCGCGATCTCGGAATGGAACTGCACGATCGAGCGGAACGAGCGCACCAGCGAGACGCCGACCAGGGGCGGGGCGCACGAGATCGCGATGAAGGCGAGGCGGGGCGCGATCGCCAGCGGCTCACGCACCTGCAGGCCGACCACGACGATGAGGATGAGAGCGAACCCGCCTGTGGCGAGCAGGATGTCTCGTGGCGGTCGATCCGTCACCGACGCGGCGAGCAGGCCACCGACCCCGATGCACGTGCAGGGAAGCACGATGGTCGAGCCCGGATCCCAGGACGCCGCCAGGTCGAGACCGAGGATGATCGCACACACTCCCAAACGCATGGCGAAGCGAGTTCGGTCGCTCAGCACCTCACGCGCGACGGGGAAGATCCACATCAGCGCGGCGGCCACCAGAAGCAGCGCGGTCGCGACGATGCCGAGGCCCAGTACCGGGTAGTACGGCGCCCAGAACACGAACCGCAAGACCGACGTCACGACCAGCACGTCGGCGATCACCATGGTGCCCGCGCGAAGCCGGCTGACCCCCGTGTAGACGTGCGTGGCTCGTGCGTCCAGCTTGCTGCTCATGCCTTCGGCACCTCCAGCACGACCGTGGTGCCTGAGCCGGGAGCGCTGAACAGGCGCGCATTGCCGCCGACATCGCGCACACGGGCGACGATCGACTCCGTGAATCCGAGGCGTCCGGGCGACACGGCTCCGGTGTCGAAGCCCACCCCTGAGTCGGTGACCATGGCTCGCACCGTCACGTCGTCGTCGGTGATGGTCACGTGCGCCTGCGTCTCGCCGGAGTGCCTTCGCACGTTCTCGAGACATTCCGCGAGGGCCAGGAGGAACGCGTCAAGGGTCTTGGCAGGCAGCAGAACGTGGCCTGTGCCGTGCCACTCGACGTCGAGTCCCATGCGCTGGAAGCGTTGTTTCACGGTCTCGAGCGTGTTGCCGAGCGTGGAGTCTTCCACCTGCTGCAGGCGGTAGTCGCCGGAGGCCTCGGGATCGGGCGTGTAACCCATGCGCAACTGGCGCAGCAGAGCGGCATCCTCCGCCGCCTGGGCGCGCAGCGCCCCTTCGCCGACGCCTCGCCCGGAGTGGGCGAGCAGGGTGAGCGTGGCCAGCACGGTGTCGTGCAGGAGCCGTGCGCTCTGCCTGCGCCTCGCCTCCAGTTCGCTCGCCTGGCGCTCGGTCCGGTAGGCGTCGCTCATGCCCTCGATCCGCCCGATCGTCTCTGGTACGACGCGCGCAACCCACATCGAGATGCCGGTGCAGAACGTCCAACTGCCGATGGCAACGGACAGGACCGGTGCCAGCCGGCCCTGCACGCCGATCGTCGCCGGGATGACTGACGCGAGCACGGCGACGAAGCCGACGATGAGGATGACGCGCCGGCGCGGCTCTGCCGCCAGCAGGAATGCGGTGCTGGCCGATGCCGCCGTCAGCATGGACAGGACCGAGGTTGCGGCGACGCTGTCGGAATCGCCGCTCATGCCGACGACGACGATCCCGATGATGGCGGCGGCCAACGTGACGACGACCGGGATCGGTGAGGTGCGCGTGCGCAGCGCCAGTGAAGCGACGACGATGAGCAGGCACAGCGCGACGACGCTGATCATGGCGGGGGCCTGCGACAGCGCACCCGGGACGATGGCGCAGATGAGTGCGACGCCCGCCGTGAGGATACCGGCGGCGCTGGAGGCCAACGCGAGCATGCGGTCGCGCTCTTCGACGGTTCGCGTCATCGGTCCTCCGGGTCGCACCCGGGCATCGGGCGGGGCACACTACAGACAGATTATGGGGTGATCGGACCGCGCAATATCCCGCCCCGGCCCCAATGCGGGAGTCAGGACTCGAGCAGCTGCCGAAGGGGCGGTCCGATCAGGTCGTCTTCGATGAGGAACGCATCGTGGCCGAACGGGGAATGGACCACGATCGGGTGAGCGCCGTGGATGCTGTTCCTCAGGCCCGCCGCGATCACCTGTTGCCCCTCGACGCTGTACAACCTGTCGCTGTCGATGCCCAGCACGAGCGAACGCGCCGTCACCAGGCCCAGCGCGGCATCCACCCCGCCTCGGCCGCGACCGATGTCGTGGGAGGTCATCGCGTTCACCACGGTGATGTAGCTGTTGGCGTCGAACCGCCTGGTGAACTTGTTGCCGTGGAAGTCGAGGTATGACTCCACGGCGAACCGACCGCCCGCGCCGAGCGGGCTAATTCCGCTCTGCCAGCTGCGCTGGAACCGCTCGTTGAGCTCGTTGGCGCTGCGGTAGTTCAGGAGGGCCATGCGCCGCGCGAGCGCCAGGCCGGCGTGCGGCCCGTCGCCGTCGTCGGCATCGTAGTATCGTCCGGCACGGAACGACGGATCGGTGCGGATCGCCTCTATCTGCACGGAGTTGAGCGCGATCTGGTCGGCCGTGGAGAACGGCGGCGCGGCGATGACGGCGACGCGGTCCATGCGATCCGGATGCCCGACGGCCCACTCCAGCGACTGCATGCCGCCCATGGAACCGCCGATCACTGCGGCCCACCTGTCGATGCCGAGAGCGTCGGAGAAGGCGACCTGGGCCACGACCTGGTCGCGGATCGTCGTGTATGGAAACCGCGGTCCCCACTCGATTCCGTCCGGGGCGAGGGATGCCGGCCCCGTGGTCCCCTGGCACCCGCCGATCATGTTGGGCGCGACGACGAACCAGCGGTCGGTGTCGATGGCGAGGCCCGGCCCGACCACGCCGCTCCACCAGCCCGATGTCGGATGCCCCGGCCCGGCTTGACCGACGACGTGGCTGTCCCCGGTCAGCGCGTGCAGCACGAGCAGTGCGTTGCTCCGGTCGGCGTCGAGGGTGCCCCAGGTCTCGTATGCGATCACGACGTTCGAGAGGGTTCGGCCACTCTCGAATGCGAGGGGACCGATGCGCTGGAACCGGCGATCTCCGACCGGGTCGCCCTCGCGCCAGGCCCCGGTCGCCCGCGGCTTGCCCAGCAGAGACCGCGCCTGCGCGTCGGTGATGAAGCTCGACGGCACGGTGTCTTCGGAGGTCTGCCAGTCCATGGTGAGGTCAATTCTGCTGCCATGGCGCGGTCGGCCCGTACCGTGTTACGGAAGAGGAGTCGGTGAGGGGCCGGCTCGAGGTCGCCGCAAACGCGATAAGGACCCGGCGGAGCCGGGCCCTTATCGCGTTTGCTGCTGTTACGAGATGTCGAGCGCGACGGATCGCGCGCCAGACGGGACTACGCCGAGACGCTGTCCGACTGCGCGACCGCGCGCGCCGCCGCCAGACCCTTCTCGAGGTCGGCCTTCAGATCGTCGATGTTCTCCAGTCCGACCGAGAGGCGCACCAGTCCCGGCGTGACGCCGGCCGTCAGCTGCTCCTCAGGAGACAGCTGCGAGTGCGTGGTCGACGCGGGGTGGATCACGAGCGAGCGCACGTCGCCGATGTTGGCGAGGTGGCTGAACAGGGCGAGGTTGTCGACCAGCGCGCGACCGGCATCCACACCGCCCTTGAGTTCGAACGACAGCACGGCGCCGACACCCTTCGGCGCGTACTTGTTGGCGGCGGCGTACCAGGGGCTCGTCGGCAGGCCCGCGTAGTTCACGGATGCCACATCTGGGTGGCTTTCGAGGAACTCGGCGATCTCCTGTGCGTTCTGCACGTGGCGCTCGACGCGGAGCGACAGGGTCTCGATGCCCTGGATGAGCAGCCAGGCGCTGTTCGGCGCGATGGCCGATCCGAGGTCGCGCAGCAACTGAACACGGGCCTTGATGATGTAGGCGAGTCCGTCGCCGACGGCCTGGGTGTAGCTGACGCCGTGGTAGGACTCATCGGGCTCGGTGAGCCCGGGGAACTTGTCGACGTGCTTCGACCACTCGAAGTGGCCGCCGTCAACCAGGACGCCGCCGATGGTGGTGCCGTGACCGCCCAGGAACTTCGTGGCCGAGTGGATCACGATGTCGGCGCCGTGCTCGAACGGACGGATGAGGTACGGCGTCGCGATCGTGTTGTCGACGATGAGCGGAACGTCGTTCTCGTGTGCAATGTCCGCAATGGTCTCGATGTCGAGGATGTTGACCTTCGGGTTGCCCACCGTCTCGGCGAAGAACAGCTTCGTGTTCGGGCGAACCGCGCGACGCCACTCCTCGGGGTCGTCCTGGTTCTCCACGAACGTGGTCTCGATGCCGAGCTTGCCGAGCGTGTACTTGAACAGGTTGTAGGTGCCGCCGTAGATCGAGCTCGACGAGACGATGTGGTCGCCAGCCTGGGCGATGTTGAGCACTGCGAACGTCTCAGCGGCCTGGCCACTCGCCACGAGCAGCGCGCCAGTGCCCCCCTCGAGTGCTGCGACGCGCTCTTCGACGACGGCCTGCGTCGGGTTCTGGATGCGCGTGTAGATGTTGCCGAACTCGGCAAGCGCGAAGAGGTTGCGAGCGTGGTCGGAACTGTTGAACACGTACGACGTGGTCTGGTAGATCGGCGTCGCCCTGGCGTTGGTCACCGGGTCGGGGGCGGCGCCCGCGTGGATCTGAGTGGTCTCGAACTGCCATTGTGCGGCGTCAGTCATGATTCTCTTCCGATCGGTACTCGGTTGTGCCTCTGGCACGGTCAGCCGGGGGTCGGCGCACCTTCGCGCCGCATGTGTTCAGGCTAGGCATGGCCTCTTTCCCGCCCAAAAACAGGTGCAACACGGCGTAATCCCGGTCTCGTCGAACGAGGGCAGCTTTCTCGTCCGGCCGGCCATCCCGACGCCGCGCTCCGGCGTTCAGACACAATGGAACACATGGCATCCAAGCGGGCGGTTGTGACAGGAGCGAGCACGGGCATCGGCGAGGCGACGGTACGCCTCCTGCGAGAGCACGGCTGGGAGGTGACGGCAGTTGCCCGCCGCGCCGAGCGCCTGAAGGCACTCGCGGACGAGACGGGGGCAGAGGCGTTCCCTGCCGACATCACCGTGCAGGCCGAGGTGGACGCGTTGCGCGACCACCTGGCATCCGAAGGTGTGCAGGTGCTCGTGAACAACGCGGGAGGAGCACGCGGACTCGATTCGGTGGAGAACTCGTCGGTAGACGATTGGGCCTGGATGTACGACGTCAACGTGCTCGGCACGAAGCGCGTGATCTCGGCGCTGCTCCCGCTGCTGCGCCAGTCGGCGGATGCAGTCGGGCACGCGGACATCGTCAATGTCACGTCGATCGCGGGCCACACCGTCTACCCCGGAGGCGGCGGTTACAACGCCGCGAAGTTCGCAGAGCACGCCCTCACCGAGGTGCTGCGCCTCGAGTTGAACGGGGAGCCGTTGCGCGTCATCGAGGTGGCGCCCGGAATGGTGCAGACCGAGGAGTTCTCGTTGTCGCGCTTCGGCGGTGACCGGGAAAGAGCGGAGGCGACGTACGAGGGCGTTCCGGAGCCGCTCACCGCGTACGACGTCGCATACACGATCGTGGAGGCCGTCGAGCGTCCGCCGCACGTCGACCTCGACCTCATCGTCGTCAAACCCGTCGCCCAGGCAGCGCCCCACGTGCTGCACCGGGGCGAACTGCGTGTCGCGAGCCGAAAGTGACGAAGGCGTGTGAGCGACCACAGCGCAAGTGACCGCGAACGCGCGGCGGCCGCGTGGGAACGGTGGAGTTCGTGGCCGTTCCTGGTGCTGTCGGTCGTCTTCTTGGTCGGCTACAGCATCCGCTGCCTCGATCCATCGATCGGTGACGGTGAAGGCGCGCTGCTCGTGGTCGTTCTTGGCGCCATCTGGATCGTCTTCGTCGTCGATTATGTGCTGCGCCTGGCGCTGGCCGCCGACAAATGGACCTTCGTGCGAAGCAACGTTCCCGACCTGCTCGCGGCGCTGTTGCCGATCTTCCGGCCGTTCCGGCTGCTGAGGGAGCTGCGGAGGATCTCGTTCTTCCGTGCCCACACCGGCTCGGCCGTGCGCGCACGTCTCGTGACGTATGCGCTGGGGTTCATCGTGCTGTGGATCTACACCATCTCGGTCACCATCGTGGCGGCCGAGCGCGGCGCGCACGGTGCCACCATCGTCAGCCTCGGCGACGCGATCTACTGGGCGGTGGTCACCATGGCCACCGTCGGATACGGCGACATGGTTCCCGTCACGACGTTCGGTCGCGTGCTTGCGATCATGCTCGTGCTCAGCGGTATCCTCATCGTCGGCATCACGACGGCCACCGTCGTTTCGTACTTCAACGAGACCATTCGGCGTCACAACACCGGGTCTGAGGGGCGGGATCACCCGCCAGGGCATTCGCCGCACGACGCGGAAGACGAGAAGGAGACTGGATGAGCGTGTTCCTGGTCGGCGGGGGATTCCGCGACGGCAGCGAGGAGGCGGTCTACGGAGGATTCGTCTCAGAGGCCGTCGCGCGAGCAGGGGACGAGAGGCCGGCGGCCATCGCGGTGCTGACGGTGCGCGAGGGCGCCCAGCCGCGACACGGAGACGAACTCGCAGCTGTCGTGCGGAAGGTGGCGGGGGACCGCGCCGTGCAGGTGAGCACCACCGTCGTCGGCGAGGGCGAGCGGATGCCTGCATCGGCGCTCGACGGAGCCGACGGCATCCTCGTCGGTGGCGGCTTGACGCCCGCCTACCTGACCGCCTTCGCCCCGCATGCCGCCAGGATCAGGCGCGAGGTGGAATCGGGCGTGCCGTATCTGGGCTTCTCGGCGGGCGCCGCCATTGCTCCCGACCGGGCGCTGTTGGGTGGATGGCTGATCGGCGGAGTCGAGGTGGCGCCCAAGGAAGCCGCCGAGGATCTCGACGAGTTGACCATCGAGGAGGGGCTCGGGCTGATCGACGTTTCCGTCGACGTGCACGCTGTGCAATGGGGCAACCTCTCCCGTGCCATCGCCGCCGTCGACTCGGGAGCACTCGATGAGGTGATCGCGATCGACGAGGCAACGGTGCTGGCGGTCGGATCGGGTCCGCTGCGCGCGAGTGGGGCGGGCACGGTGTGGGCGGTGACCAAGGACGAGAAGGGCGTGCTCGTGAGGAGTCTCACGTAGTGCCCAAGACGCTCGCCGAACTCGTCGCGGACGGTTCAATGGATGCCGGATGGGCGGAGGCGCTGCAACCCGTCGCCGCCGACATCGCGGCCATGGGGGAGTGGCTGCGGCAGGAGGTGGCATCCGGTCGTCCGTACCTCCCGGCGGGTGCGAACGTGCTGCGCGCGTTCCGGTACCCGCTCGCCGACGTTCGCGTGCTCATCGTCGGGCAGGATCCCTACCCGACGCCCGGGCATCCCATCGGGCTCTCGTTCGCGGTCGAACGGCACGTTCGCCCCGTCCCACGGAGCCTGCAGAACATCTACCGCGAGCTGCGCAGCGACCTCGGGCTGCAGACACCGGAGCATGGGGATCTCACCGCATGGAGCGAGCACGGCATCATGCTGCTCAACAGAGTGCTCACGGTGCGCCCGGGTTCGCCGGCATCCCATCGCGGGGCGGGGTGGGAGCGGGTCACGGAGCACGCCATCCGTGCGCTCGTGGGCCGTGGCACTCCGCTCGTTGCGATTCTCTGGGGACGGGATGCCGCCAACCTTCGTCCGCTGCTCGGCCAGACGCCGGCCATCACCTCGCCCCACCCGAGCCCGCTCTCGGCAGACCGCGGGTTCTTCGGATCGAAGCCGTTCAGTCGTGCCAACGAGCTGCTCGTGGGGCAGGGCGCCGACCCGGTCGACTGGTCTCTGGACTAGCCGGAGAGCATGCCGACGAGCATCTCGCGCAGGATCCGACGGAGGCGCGGCTCGACCTCCACCACGAAACAGCGGTGCAACACGCGGCGATTACGCTGGTCTGCGTGCTGGAAGAGGAATACGAGACGCGGCGCGTGCCGCCGCCGCACCTGCGTAAGCAGGAACCTCCCGAGCCGCCGTTCAAATACTCGATCCGCCCGGCCAAGCCGGCCGACCTCCCGTACATTCGCGAAATCTACAACTACTACGTAACGAACAGCACCGTCACCTTCGACGAAGACACGATGTCGCTGAAGGAGTGGAAGTCGAAGTACGCGTACCTGAGCAAACTCGGGATGCCGTTCCTGGTTGCCGAATCGCCAAGGGGCCAGATCCTCGGCTACGCGCTCGTCACGCCGTGGAAGCAGAAGAAGGCCTACCGGTTCACGGTGGAGAACTCGATCTACCTCGGTCAGGCATCCACGGGCAAGGGGCTGGGTACGGCGCTCATGCGGGCGCTGATCGACGCGTCGAAGCAGGCGGGCCTCAAGGAGATGATCGCCGTGATCGCCGACCAGGGGGCTGAGGCATCCATCGCCATGCATAAGACCTTCGGTTTCAAGGAGATCGGCAGCATGGGGCATGTGGGTTTCAAGTTCGAGCGCTGGCTGGGCACGGTGCTCATGCAGAAGAGCTTGAAATAGCTTCAGACCTTGCGGGGCCGCTTCTTCGGTCCCTGCTATGAGTTCACGCCGTTCGCGTTATCAGTTCGTCATAATCGCTATCGGATGCCGCGGGACCGCCATACAGTGATCGCACCGCCACAGTCCGGTCGCCCGAACGGGAGGTCGAGAAGGCGCTGTACGAATCGAGGCCTGCCGTATTCGAAGGGATGCGGCAGGCCTCGTCCAGTTTCTGGTGTGGCTGGTGGGACGCGCTCCGCGTCAGGCCCGCGAAGGCGCCCTGCGCAGTACGAAGAATCCGATCACCGCACTCACGATCATGGGGATGAGCAGCCAGGCGACGACGCCCACCGTGCGTGCGTCGACGAACCACGCTCCCACGGCCGGCCAGGATTCCGTGAGGGTCGTCACGGCGATGAACCCGACGGCCAACAGCGCGATGATCGCGCCGAGCGCGTAAAGACCGTTGGCGCGCCACCGCACGAACACACTGCCGGCCAGCGCGCCGAGCGCGAAGCAGAACATGAAAGCGCCGAATGTCGTGAAGAGCCGTTCCCAGACGGAGCCCGAGCCCATGTAGACGTTGCTGAACATGTGCGCGCTCATGCCATAACCGCGCGTCCAATCCTCGATGTACGACAGCAACGTGCACGCGGCGGTGAACAGCAGTCCTTGCAGCGCGAACGCGACGACAGTGCCGAGGTAATAGTCGCGCCTGGTTGCGGACATGCCCATCGCGAACCTGAAGGTGAGGCTCATGGCCTGAGCGGCGGCGATGCCGAAGTACACGAAGATGTACATCGTCGAACCCGACCACTGCGTTCCCGTCAGCTGTTGGTGCGTCGAGGCGAAGATCGAGATCCAGATCACCATGTTCACCAGGTAGACGAAGCCGATGATGATCCACGGCAGCGCGATCATGCTGAACCTGTTTGCGAAATGCAGGCGGGTGACGTTCCAGATGCGCCGGGTCGCACTAGGGACAGCGATGGTGTCCTGGAGTGTCGCGGTTGGGGTGATGGCGGTCATAACCCGGCTCTTTTCTCGATCGACGGCGACTCTGATGCGCCGAACTCGGCGGTGACGGAATTGGTCGTGCGCACGATGAGCTGCTGAAGCGATACCGGAGCCAGCTCGAGGCCGGCGTTGACGGCATCCCGTCGCTCATCGGCATCCAGCCGTTCGACGGTCACGGATGCCAGTCCGCCGACCCCCTCCCGGTGCAGCACCTTGCGCCCTGCGACGAATGCGTCGACCGCACCTCGGGGGCCGACGACCGTTGTGGCGGACTCGCGTGCCTCCTCGGCCGGCACGTCCATGATGATGCGACCCTTGTCGATCACGACGACGTGCTCGAGCATATTCGCCACCTCATCGATGAGGTGCGTGGACAGGATGATCGTGCGCGGGTGCTCGCCGTAGTCGGCGAGCAGGCGGTCGTAGAAGATCTGGCGTGCGACGGCATCGAGCCCGAGGTATGGCTCGTCGAAGAAGGTGAGTGGAGCACGAGCGGCGAGCCCCACGATGACTCCCACCGCGGAGAGCTGGCCGCGCGACAGCTTCTTGATGCGTCGATTGACCGGAACCTGGAAGTCGTCGATGAGCTGGGCCGCGAAGTCGGCGTCCCAGTTCTCGTAGAACCAGGGTGCGCACGCGAAGACGTGCTTCGGCTTGAATTCGTCGGGGTACTTCTGGCCCTCTTTGATGAACGAGATGCGCGAGAGCACCTTGGCGTTCTCCACGGGGTGTTCGCCGAAGACGCGGATCTCGCCTGAATTGGGGAAGTCCTGGCCGGTGATGGTCTGCATGAGCGTGGTCTTGCCCGCGCCGTTGCGCCCGAGCAGGCCGGTTATGGTGCCCGGCCGAACCCTGAGGTTCACGTCGTCGAGTGCTGTGACGTCGCCGAAGCGCTTGGTGAGGCCCTTGACCTCGACCACGCTGGTGGCCGCATCGGTCACGATGCTCCTCCTTCTTTCGTGATGAGTTGGATGAGTTGCGCAGGGGGGAGATCGATCCGCTTCGCCTCGGCGATGAGCGGAAGAACGAAGTCGGTGCGGAAGCTCTCGCGTCGTTTCGCCAGCAGCCGCTCTCGAGCGCCGGCTGCGACGAACATCCCTATGCCGCGCTTCTTGTAGAGGATGCCTTCGTCCACAAGCAGTCCGACCCCCTTCCCGGCAGTTGCCGGGTTGATGCGATGAAAGGCGGCGAACTCGTTCGTCGACGGCACCTGGCTCTCCTCCGGCAGCGCGCCGGAGATGATGTCGTTCTCGATCTGCTCAGCGATCTGCTGGAAGATCGGCTTGCCTTCGTCGATCACCGGACTCCTCGTTGGTTAGTTGGTACAGTAACTAACCAGGGAGGTCGTGTCAACAGATCCGGGAACGTGAACGCCTCTAGGCTCGAGACATGTCGCAAGACCTGCACGAGTTGACGGCTCTGGAGCAGTGGCGGCTGCTGCAGCGAGGCGAGATCACACCGCTCGAACTCGCCGACCACTACCTCGAACGCATCGAGGTGCTCAACCCGCGGCTGGGTGCCTTCGTGACCGTGACGCCGGATGCCGCACGAGAGCGCGCGCGCGGGGTGCAGTCATCCGTGCCCCGGTCGGCTCCGCTCTGGGGGCTTCCGGTGGGCGAGAAGGATCTGTGGCGGCGAGCCGGCGTTCCGGCGGGCTTCGGCTCGCGGCTGCTCACGGGCTATGTGCCAGACGAGTCGGACGAGATCGTGCGCGACCTCGACGATGCGGGCGCTGTGAGCCTCGGCAAGACGGGAGCCCCGGAGTTTGGTCTGCCGTCGTACACGGAGACGCTCGTCGCGCCGCCCGTTCGCACCCCGTGGAACCTGGAGCTCGGCGCCGGCGGATCCAGCGGGGGAGCGGCGGCGGCCGTTGCAAGTGGCATGCTGCCGTTCGCCCCAGGGTCGGACGGCGGCGGCTCGATCCGCATTCCCGCTGCCGCCTGTGGCCTCGTCGGTCTCAAACCCTCACGGGGCAGGGTGCCGTCCGGCAGCGGCCTTGAATCGCTCGGCGGCCTCGTGGTCGGCGGTCCCATCGCACGCACCGTTGAGGATGCCGCTCTGTTGCTCGACGGCATGATCGCGCGCCGCAACGGACGGGTGGACCATCGCTTCGCGGTGGTCGCCCCCGGCGACGACACCGCCTTCCTCGGCAGCGCCGTGCGAGGCGAGGGGCGCTTTCAACTCGGCGTGATGACCACGAGTGCCTGGGATCTCGACTACGACATCGTGCTGGATCTCGATGCTCGCGCCGCCCTCGAGTACGCAGCCGACACGTTCGCTGCGCTCGGTCATGGAATCGAGGAGGCGGCGCTCGCTCCCGATGCCACGTACGGTCCCGCGTTCATCACGCTGTGGAAGGCGGCGGCGGCGCGCATTCCGGCCGAAGGGGAAGGCCTCGAGTTGCTCGAGACGCTCACCAAGTGGCTCGTCGAGCAGGGCAGGGCGACGGGAGCCCGCGAGTTGGGCGAGGCTCTGTTCGCCCTGTCCGAATACGAGCGTTCGTTCATCAGACAGCTGTCGTCGTTCGATGCTGTTCTTACACCGGCACTCGCCATGACGCCGCGTCCGCTCGGCTGGTACGACTCACACGATGCGGAACGCAACTTCGCGCAGCAAGTGCAGTACACCCCGTACACGTCGATGGTGAATGTGAGCGGCCTGCCCGCCATCACGCTGCCCGTGTGGCAGACATCCGATGGCCTGCCGATGGGCGTGCAGCTCATCGGGCGCCCCGGCGGGGAGGCCGTGTTGCTCTCGCTGGGCGCTCAACTGCAGCGGCGCGTCCGCTGGCAGGATCGGCGGCCCCCCGTCTGGTGAGCGCGCCCGGGCGGCTGCTGGGCAAGCGCTTGGAGCCGGTCATCGTTAGGTAAGGCTGCCCTTATACTGGAATCACCATGCGCAAACCCGAACTCGCCGCTCACTCCACGCACACCGGTGCCACAGCGCATCTGGATGATCGCGTGCAGTTTCTGATGACTGCGGATGAGACGTCGCTCGCCGAGCTGCAGAGTGAGCTTGCGCTCCTGCCGCTGTGCGCGAAGGGCCGCGTGTTCGTGGAGGTGGAAGAGCCGAAGGATGCCTTCGCGCTCCAGGTGCCGATGCGCATGACGGTCACGTGGTTGCCGCGCTCCGTGCGCGGTGGCCGCCCGGGCACGGGCGAGCGCTGCGCACCCGGTCAGGCATTGCGCCGGGCGGTTCGCGCCTGGGCTGCCGAGATGCTGTGCGACGGTCCAGGCGGCACGCAGGCCGTTCTGACCGGGGACTTCCGTGGGGTGAGTGAGGTCTACGACGTGCTCGTCGCCGAGGCGGGCATGCCTGATGAGCACATCGTCGCTCCGGAGAATTACGGGCTCCACCGCCGGTCGCCCGCCAGCTGACGGCCGCCGTCCAGCGGCCGGTTCAAGCCGAACCTGGCGTGTCGTCGACGGTCAGGCCCAGGACTCCCTCCGTCACCGTCCACAGATCGCGCGCCAATTGCGGATCGCGCGCCTGCCCGTTGACCTTCCCGTACGCCGTGAACCGGTCGAAATAGGTGCCTGTCGGCTCGCCGATGGTCGACGCGCCGGCCAGCGCAATGAGCGGCGCGGCGCCGACAGCCGCCGTCCGGCCGTACCTGCCGCCGGTCACGGCCGTGCCGAACCTGATCAAAGGCGACTGCTCGCCGAATCTCGTCACGATAGTGCCCGGGTGGAACGAGTATGCGGTGACGCCCGTGCCGGTCAGCCGTTCGCCGAGTTCGCGGACGAAGAGAATCGAGGCGAGCTTCGACGTGCCGTATGCCTGCCATCCGCCCCGCCACGGCCGCTTCGCCCAATCGAGGTCGTCCAGGTCGAGCTTGCCGAACCGGTTCGCCATGCTCGCGGTGTTGATGACGCGGGTCGGGGCATCCTTCGCGCTTTCCACGAGACGGTCCCAGAGCAGCCGGGTGAGCAGGAACGGGGCGAAGTGGTTGGTCTGGATTGTGCGCTCGTGGCCATCCACCGTCACGGCCCGCTCGTGGTACAAGCCCCCTGCATTGTTGGCCAGCACGTCGATGCGGTCGAGCCGGTCGAGCAGGTCGGATGCCAGCCGGCGCACGTCGTCGAGGCGCTCGAAGTCGGCGACGAACGAGTCGCCTCCGATGCGTTCGGCGACGGCACTGGTGCGCTCGGGGTTGCGGCCCACAACGACGACACGTGCACCTTGCCCCGCGAGCGCCTCAGCGGCGCGCTCGCCGATTCCGGAGCTCGCGCCCGTGATCACGATGGTGCGGTTCACACGTACCCGCCCTTCTCGAGGCCAGCCTCGATCTCGAATCGGTTGTGCAGCGCATCGCGCCCTGCTGCGAGATACAGCAGTGGAAACAGCATGCCGTAACGCTGCCACTGCCGCTTGTGCACTGCCTCGTGTTCGAGCACCTGGTCCGAGACGTTGTCGTGCGTGAGGTAGCAGCCGCCGATGCACGACCCGCCGCGGCCGAAGGTGCTGCGAGGCATGCCCCTGAACACCCAGAGCCCCGAGCGGCGCTCAACGCGGCCGACGCTCCAGAGAAAGCCCCAGAAGAACCCGACAGCTGTCGCATACCAGTAGCCGAGGCGAGACAAGCCGGAGTCGACGACCAGCAGATGCGGGACGCGGCGCAGAGCATCCAGGACCTGAGTGACAGCCCGTCCGGTCCCCGCTGCGCCGCTCACTCCGTCGGCCGGCCGTACGCCTCGAGCAGGCGCAGCCACACCTCGCTCAGTGTGGGATACGACGGCACCGCGTGCCAGAGCCGGTCGATCGTGACCTCGCCGACGAGGGCGACCGTCGCAGAATGCAGCAGCTCGCCGACATCGAGGCCCACGAATGTCGCGCCGACGAGAACCTTGCGATCTTCGTCGACCACGATGCGAGCCTTACCGACGTACTTGTCGCTCGCGATAGTGGCGCCCGCGACGGACGCGATGTCGTAGTCGACCACGCGCGTGCGGATGCCAGCCTTCTCCGCCTCGGCTGCGCTCAGCCCGACCGATGCCACCTCCGGGTCGGTGAACGTCACCTGCGGCACTGCCGCATGGTCGGCCGTCGCAGCGTAGGTGGACCACGGGGTCAAGGCGAGCGTCTTTCCATTCGCACGCGCCGCGATGGCGTCGCCCGCGATGCGTGCGTCGTACTTTCCCTGGTGCGTGAGCAGTGCGCGATGCGTGACATCGCCGACCGCGTACAGCCAGGCATCCTCTCCTGCGCTGTCCGAGCCGCCGAACGGAGAGCCGTCCGGGCCGACGACGCGCATGGAATCGTCGACCTTCAGCCAGTCGCCGGGCGTGAGGCCCACGCTCTCCAGACCGATGTCCTGGGTCTGGGGAATGCGGCCGGTCGCAACAAGCACCTCGTCGGCGGTGACCCGGGAGCCGTCGTCGAGCTCGATGGTCACCACGTCGTCCTCCCGGGTGACGCGCACCGGCGAGACTCCAACGAGCACCTTGGCCCCGAGCTGTTCCAGCGACTCCTGCACGAGCTCACCTGCGAAGGGCTCGTTCTTGCCCAGCAGACCGCTTCGTGCAATCACCGTCACCTCGACACCGAACCCCGCATACGCCGTCGCCATCTCGGCAGCAACGACGCCGCCGCCGACCACCGCGAGCGACGACGGAATCTCCTGGGCACTCGTGGCGTCACGGCTCGTCCACGGGTCGGCCTCGATCAGACCCGGGATGTCCGGCAGCATCGCGGCGGATCCGGTGCAGAGCGCCACCGCGTGCTTGACGGAAACGGTGGTGATCGTACCGTCGGTGCCCGTGACCTCGACCCGCTTGGGTGCCACGAGCCGGGCGTGCCCGCGCAGCAGATCGATGTCGGCGCCGTTCAGCCACTCGACCTGTCCGTCGTCCTTCCAATGGCTCGTGACGCTGTCCCGACGACGCAGCACTCCGGCCACGTCCAGGTCGCCCGTCACCGCCTGCTTCGCTCCGTCGACATTCCGGGTGGCTCGCAGTAGGGCGCCACTGCGCAGCAGCGCTTTCGAGGGCATGCATGCCCAGTACGAGCACTCGCCGCCGACCAGTTCCGACTCGATCAGCACGGTGCGCATTCCGCCCTGAACGGCACGATCCGCAACGTTCTCGCCGATCGCTCCACCACCGATGACGACGACGTCGTATTCGATCTCGCTCATCCGGGCAGACTATCCTCCACTGGCCCCGATCAGGACCCTTGATTCGGCCTCGTCAGGGCGCCGAGCACGCGCAGAATCACGGGGAGATCGTCCGACGCGGCATCGGGGCTGCGCGGCGCGAACTCGGTGATGCCGGCGCCCGCGAGCTCGAAGCGGGAACGCAGGGCGCGGATGACTGCCACGAGCTCGTCGGGCTCGAGTCCGAACGGCTCCGGGAACTGCACACCCGAGATGGCGCCTGGGTCGAGCACGTCGAGGTCGATGTGCACGTACACCGCGTCCGCCTCGGTCTCCGCCACGGCCGCCACGAGCGCATCGGGCGTGTGCAACTTCTCCGGCGACAGCATGCGGATGCCTGTCTCGTCGATGTACGCCGCCTCGCTATCGTCGAGTTGGCGTGTTCCAGCCAGCACGACCGAGTTCGGCGACAACGTGCTGTTGCCCATGGCGGCAACCGGCTCGGGCGCCTCGCCGAGCAGGGCGCGCAACACCATGCCGTGGAAGGCGCCGGACGGGGAGGTGTCTGGCGTGTTCAGGTCGCCGTGGGCATCCAGCCACACGAGAGCCACCGTGCCGGGTGAGCGGGATGCCACGGCATGCTGCACGCTTGCCAGCTCGGCACCGCAGTCCCCGCCGATCGTCACGATGGCGCCCTCGCCGATGGCTGAGAGCTCGGTGAGGGCTGCCCCGGCTCTGGCCCTGATCGTCGTGATGGACGACAGCCTGAGCACGCCGCTGCCCAACGATTCGCCGGCCTCCATCGGCACGTCGACCGTCGTGGTGGCGGATGCGGGCAGATCGCCCGCAATGGCGGCAGCACCGTCGAGGAGCTGCATGGCCCGCGAAGAGCTGGAGCCTTGCCACTGCGGGACGATCAGAAAGCGAGTCGGCACGGGCTTCACCTTAGGCCGTGTCGTGCCAGGTCAGCCTGCGCCGCCGGCTCGCGCGCGCTATTTCGTGGCCGCCGCGAGGGCTATGCGCAGCTCTTCGGCGGTGAGCCTCGGGCCATACGCCGGCGTGTCTCGCTGGATGCGCCAGCTCTCGCTCAGCGGCCCTCCGTCGACCACGTCGAAGCCGATCGTGTCGATGAACTCCGTCACCGTCTGCTTGGCGCCGTCGTCGTCGCCGAAGACCGCGAGTGCGCGGCGCCCGGAGGTGCCGGCATCCTGAGCGTCCTCGGTGATGGCGGAGGCGAAGATGTGATTGAACGCCTTCACCACGTGAGCGCCGGCCAGGTGGCGCTGCAACTGTCCGGAGCTCGTCTCGCTGAAGTCATCGAGCTCTGCGCGGTGCCCGTCGCGCTCCCAGTAGTAGTTGTTGGTGTCGATGACCGGCTTGCCCGCCAGCGGCTCGACGGGGATCTGGTCGATCGCGTTGAACGGCACGGTGACGACGGCGATGTCGGCCGCCTCCGCCGCCTCCGCGGAGGTAGCGGCTCTCGCGTGCTCGCCCAGTTCGGCGACCAAGTCCGTCAAGGTCTCGGGACCCCGCGAGTTGCTCACCACAACGTCATACCCGTGCGCCACGGCCTGGCGGGCGATCTGCGATCCGATGTGTCCTGCTCCGATGAGCCCGATTGTCGTCATGGCACGCACAACCTCGGCCCAGGCACGATCATTCCCGCCTCGGCGTTTCTCGTCAGGCGGCCGCACCCGCGGATGCCCGCGGTGCAGTCGGAGCGCACCGTCCGGCCCCGGGCGCTGCGTTCAGGGCGAGCAATCGCGCCAGCGCCGGCCCCAGCCTCAGGCCTCTGGGATCGCTGCGATCATCCGATCGAAGGCAGCATCCAGATCGGAGTCGAAGCGCTGCTGTTCTGGATGAGCGTCGTACCATTCGACGATCTCGGCGGCCCCCTGGTCGAACGTGACCGTGGTGGCGAACTCGGGCACGAGTGCTTTCACCTTGCTGTTGTCGAAAACCATGGAGTGCGCCTTATCGCCAACGAGTCCGGGCCCGAGGTCTGGCACGACTCGAGCGATGGTCTCGGAGGCAACATGCGCGAGCGTCGGTTCGACCCCGGCAGCGTCGCCGAGCCAGGTGTAGATCTGGTTCCAGGTCGGCGCGTGGTCGCCCGTGATGTGGAAGGTGTCGCCTACGGCAACCGGGTTGCCCAGCAATCCGTCGAACGCCACGGCGAAGTCGGTGCTGTGCGTGATCGTCCACAGGCTCGTTCCGTCGCCGTGCACGACGACCGGCTTACCCGCGCGCATCCTCGCGATGTCGGTCCAGTGACCCGATGTCGGGATGGACGTGGCGTCGTACGTGTGCGACGGCCGCACGATCGTGGCAGGAAAGCCGTTCTCGCGATACTCCCGTACCAGCAGGTCTTCGCACGCGATCTTGTCTCGCGAGTACTTCCAGAACGGGTTGCGCAGCGGAGTCGATTCCGTCACGGGAAGCCGCTGCGGCGGCGTCTGGTAGGCGCTCGCCGAGCTGATGAACACGTACTGGCCGGTGCGGCCGGCAAACCTCGCGACATCTGCGGCAACATGCTCAGGGGTGAAGGCGAGGAACTCGGCGACGACGTCGAACTCGCGAGAGCCGAGCGCGGCATCCACCGACGCGGCATCACGGATGTCTGCGTTCAGTTCCTCCACGCCCTCGGGCAGTGGGCGCACCTGCGATCTTCCGCGATTCAAAACGGTGACGGATGCTCCGCGCGAGACCGCCCGGGCGACGCACGCCGAGCTGATGGTGCCGGTACCGCCGATGAAAAGGATCGTCTTCGAGGCCATGGTTCGATCCTGGCATCCGTGCACCGGCCGTGTTTGCCCCGGCCGGATCGCTGAGCCACGCGAGCGAGTCGACGGTGCCGCAGTGCGTTCTCCTCGTACCGTTGACGGGTGGACTTCGACGACCGATACGGCTCAGACGTGCTCTCCGGCAATTGGCGATCGCGTGGCATCGTGCAGCCGAAGACCGTAGCGGCCGAGAACGACCTCGTCGTCGAGCTGGCGGATACGGGTTTCACGGGTGCCATCGTGGGCATCGAGAATCGTCTGGTGCAGCTGGAGGACCGGCTGGGCAAGGTGCGGGCGTTCCCGCTGGGCGGCGGTTTTCTCATCGACGGAAGACCGGTCGTGCTCGTCGCTCCTCAGGCGTCGAAGCCACGGGGACCTGTGCGGACGGCATCTGGATCGCTCGCCGTCTCCCGGGCGCGCGCTCGCGTAGCACGCGCGAGCCGGATCTTCGTCGAGGGCAGGCACGACGCCGAGCTCGTCGAGAAGGTGTGGGGCGACGACCTGCGTGTCGAGGGCGTGGTCGTCGAGTACCTCGGCGGCATCGACGACCTGGAAGCCATCCTGCGCGACACGCGCCCCGGACCAGGCAAGCTCATCGGTGTTCTGGTCGACCACCTCGTGCCCGGCTCGAAGGAGACCAGGATTGCGGATGCCGTCGCGCGCGGCCCGCACGGAGCCCACGTGAAGATCGTGGGGCATCCGTATGTCGACGTGTGGCAGGCGGTGAAGCCGGAGCGCCTTGGCTTGAAGGCGTGGCCGCAGATTCCCAGGAATATCGAGTGGAAGAAGGGTATCTGCGCGGCGCTTGGCTGGCCGCACGCCGACCAGGCGGACATCGCGAGGGCGTGGCAGCGCATTCTCTCCAGAGTGACGACGTACCGGGACCTGGAGCCCACGTTCCTGGGCCGCGTCGAGGAGCTCATCGACTTCGTCACGGAATGATCCGCGCCGTGCTGGCGCTTGGTCGACGGCCGGATCTGCGTGTTCTTTGTCGTTCTCCGTCGTTGTCGGTTCCGCAGGGCCGGCGCACGATTGTCGAATCGGCTCAAGCCTTCGACGAACGGAGCGAGCATGACGATCGACCCCGAACTGCGCGTGGGATTCCTGGGCGCCGGGCTCATGGGGGAGCCGATGGCCGCCAACCTGCTGGCGTCGCACGTCGAGCTGCGGGTGTGGAATCGTTCGACGCCGGCACTCGAGCGGCTTGCGGCGCAGGGGGCACGCGTGGCCGCCACGGTGCGCGACCTGTTCGTGTCGTGCCACGTGGTGCTCATGATGCTCTCGACCGACGACGTCATCGACGCGACCCTGCGCAGAGGAACGGCACAGTTCGACGAAATGCTCGAGGGCACAACGCTCGTGCACCTCGGCACGACCTCGCCGCAATACTCCGCGGAGCTCGAAGCGGACGTGAAGCGGGCGGGCGGCTTCTACGTCGAGGCACCTGTGTCGGGGTCCCGAGAGCCGGCGAGGCGTCGCGAGCTGGTTGGGATGCTCGCGGGCGACGAGCACGCGGTGGCGCGCGTTCGACCGATCGTGGAGCTGCTGTGCGCCTCGACGACGGTGTGCGGTGCCGTCCCGGCTGCGCTCACGATGAAGCTCGCCATCAACGTGTTTCTGGTGACCCTCGTCACGGGTCTTGCCGAGGCCTTCGCATTCGCGGAGGCCCAGGGACTCGATGCCGAGCAGTTGCGGGGCATCCTGGATGCCGGGCAGATGTCGTCGCCCATCTCGCGCGTGAAGACGGCGAAGCTCGTCGCCGGCGATCTCAGCCCGCAGGCGGGTGTGGCGGATGTGCTCAAGAACTGCGACTTGATTGCGGATGCCGCGGTGCAGGCATCCGTTCGGGTCCCGCTCATGGATGCCTGCCGCCAACTGTTCCAGGCGGCCGTCGAGCGCGGCGACGGGGGACTCGACATGATCGGTGTACTCGGTGGGCTGCGCCGGCGCTGAAGGCTCGGTGCTCACGGCTTTGCCGCTCAACAAACTCAATCGGCTCGGCCGCTAGAGCAAGCTCTAGCGGCTCTCGCCTCAATCGTTTGTGCCCCCAGAAGGATTCGAACCTTCGGCCTTCTGCTCCGGAGGCAGACGCTCTATCCCCTGAGCTATGGGGGCTCAGTGCGCGTCAAGGCTAGCATCCGACGGCTGCACCGATCGAACCGCGCCGATCAGCGCAGCGTCGCCTCGTTGTCTTCGGCATGCCGGCACACGCTCGGCCGGAAGTCGAAGGTTCGGCCGGAAAGAAACCGCGAATGGATGCGGCCGATCGTGCGTATTTCGGCCCGAGCGTGAGCGACAGAACGGGATGCCGGGGTCAGCTCGGAAGGTTGGACAGCACCGCCGCGATCACCTGGCTGGCGTCGCCCGGCTCGAGGTAGTCCTTAGACTCCGCGACCACCCAATACCCGCCGGTGAAGGCCTGCGCGACTCCCATGGACCCGCTGATGGTGAAGTAGCCCATGACCTTTGGCGGCACACCGTACGTCGGAACGACGTGGCTGTCGGTGACGGCCTTGTTGTTCAGCGAGGTGAAGTCGCTCTGGGCTGGCCGAGCCACCGACACCTCGACGATGTCGCCCGTCGACGCGCTCGTGTAGCCGCAGGCCACGCCGCCGTAGGAGGAGACGGCCTTGGCGGCATCCGACCCCTTCGTCGGTGTGAAGTCCTTCGCCTGGGCGATCTTCGGCAGCACCGCCGCCACCTGCTCGGACGTGATCAGCTGATCGCACGTCATGCCGACAGGGGTGGGAGTGGGTTTCGGTGTCGAGGAAGCCTTGCCGGGAACAGGCGAACCGGATGCCATCGACCCGCGCGGTCCCGTGGTGGTGGTCGTCGACGTCGGCGAGGCCTGGCATCCGGTGAGGAGCAGAACGGCCGCCAGGAGCACGGTGGCCGCGACCGGAGCCGAACGGCGTGCGCCGGGCATCACGCGCCGGCTGAGGAGGGCGGGGCGAGGTGTGCGCATGAGGAAGGCTTCCGATGGGGGCGGTCGGTGGCGCGTGGGCACGAGGATAGCAAGGCCAGGTGCGGAGTAGTCGCGAGCGTGGGCCGAGGGCGGCAGGATGCGCCGATAGACTTGGCCGTCGTGAATCCCGATCAGCTCGCCGACCAGTTGTACGCCATCGTCACGCGTCTGGTCGAGCGACGCCGGGGTGAGCAGGGATCGACCGAAACGCAGCCGGTATTGGCGCGCGCCGACATCCGTCTCGAGCGTCCCAAGAACCGGGAGCACGGCGATTGGGCGTCCAACGCAGCCATGCGCCTGGCGAAACCCCTCGGCACCAACCCTCGGGAGCTTGCCGAAGAGATCGCCCTCGAGGCCGAGCGCCTCGACGGGGTCGCGTCCGCCGAGGTTGCCGGCCCAGGATTCATCAACTTCCGCCTGGATGCCGCAGCGGCCGGCGCCCTCGCCAAGACGATCGTCGAGGAGGGCGACGCGTTCGGGCACGGCGACGTCTATAAGGGCGTCAAGGTGAACCTCGAGTTCGTCTCGGCAAACCCTACGGGGCCGATTCACATGGGGGGTGTGCGCTGGGCGGCCGTGGGCGACAGCCTCGCTCGGCTGCTCAAAGCCGAGGGCGCGGATGTGACGCGCGAGTACTACTTCAACGATCACGGATCGCAGATCGATCGCTTCGCGCGTAGCCTGCTGGCCAGCTATCTCGGTGAGCCGACGCCGGAGGATGGTTACGGCGGCGCGTACATCGGGGACATCGCAACGAAAGTGGTTGCCGCATACGAAGGGGACCTCGCCGCGCTGGACCGAGAGGCGCAGCAAGAGGTGTTCCGCGATCTCGGCACCCACTTCATGTTCGACGAGATCAAAGAGAAGCTTCACGGCTTCGGAGTCGACTTCGACGTGTATTTCCACGAGAACGACCTGCACGAATCGGGTGCCGTCGACCGTGCGGTCGAGCGACTGCGCGAACTCGGTCATGTCTACGAGAAGGACGGCGCTGTCTGGCTTGGCACAACCGAGTTCGGTGATGACAAAGACCGAGTCATCATCCGAAGCAACGGCGAACCGGCCTATATGTCGGGCGACCTCGGCTACTACCTGAACAAGCGGGAGCGAGGGTTCGAGCAGAACATCATCATGCTGGGCGCCGATCACCACGGATACGTGGGCCGCATGATGGCGATGGCGGCGGCGTTCGGCGACACACCAGGGGTAAATCTGCAGTTGCTGATCGGGCAGATGGTCAATCTGCTCCAGAACGGTGAACCGGTGCGCATGAGCAAGCGCGCGGGAACGATCGTCACGCTCGACGATCTCGTCGACGCGGTCGGCGTGGACGCGGGCCGATACGCCCTCGTTCGGTCGTCGAGCGACTCGCCGCTGGATATCGACCTGGACCTGCTCGCGAAGCACTCGAACGACAACCCCGTGTACTACGTGCAGTACGCGCACGCTCGGACGCGCTCCGTGGCGCGCAACGCCGAAACGGCCGGCGTGACGCGCAGCGCATTCGCGCCTCAGCTGCTCACGCACGAGACGGAGTCGGCTCTGCTCGGCGGCCTGCAGGAGTTTCCGCGCATCGTCGCAATGGCGGCCGAGCTGCGGGAGCCGCACCGCGTTGCCCGCTACATCGAAGAGGTGGCGGGCCTGTACCACAAGTGGTACGACAACTGCCGGGTCATCCCGCTGGGCGAAGAGCCGATTACCGATCTGCACCGCACGAGGCTCTGGCTCAACGACGCGACGGGACAGGTCATCCGCAACGGGCTGGGACTGCTGGGGGTGTCTGCACCCGAGCGGATGTGAGACGACGGCGCGGATGCCCGCGCAAGACTCCGCGGGAGCGCACGACCGAGGGAGGCGAACGGCAAGTATGTCGATGCAGGATCAACCGACGCAGCCGCTGACGGAATCCACCGCCGGCGCGCACGACGGCGCCCACCCCGGCAGGTCCGGCTCGGATCAGCGGAACGTCCAGGTGCGCTTCAACGGGGCGCAGCGCCTTGTGCTGTGGAGCGCGAGCGCCCTGATCGTGTTGATCGGCGTCTTTTTCGTCACGGATGCGGTGTTGCGGCAGGTCGCTCAGAACGTCGTACGCGAGCAGATCCAGAACGAGCTGCCGGCGGACGTGACCGCCAAGGATCTGTCGGTGAAGATCGACGGCTTCTCGGTGATCGCACAATTCATGGCCGGGCGATTCGACAAGGTGGAGCTGTCGTCGTCAAATGTGCGCATCCAGGGCAACCCGCTGACCGCCCGAGTCGTGGCGCACGGCATCCCGCTCGATTTCAATAAGCCGGTGCAACGCGTGGAAGGCACCATGCGCATAAGCCAGGATGCCGTCAACAACCTGGTCGACCTGCCGAACCACACCACCGTGACGCTGAATCCGGATGAGGTCGGACTGAAGGGAACAGGGCAGATCCTCGGCATCGACGTCGGCTACACGGCATCCGTCACACCCAGCCTGCAGAACGGTGACACGGTCGTGCTGACGCCGATCAGTGTGAACGTCACGGCCGGCGGGGGGGCGTTCGACGTGACGAGGTTCGCCAAGGATTTGGTTCCCTCGAGGATCCCGATCTGCATAGCGCAGTACCTGCCCGCACGAGTGGATGCCACCGGACTCTCAGTGGACAAGCGTGCGGCGACCGTTTCGGTTGTCGGAGACGATCTTGTGCTCGGGGGCAACGCGCTGCAGAAGCGAGGTTCGTGTTCGTGACCGTGCCGCTTTGCCCGATTCGCGCACGCCGCGCAATCATGCCGCTGCAATGTGACGGCCGCGTTTTCTGCCGGGCTGACGGCCGCCGATAGAATGCCCCGACGCGCATACGCGCACATCCCCTCGGCTTCAGGGGCCAATCCGGGTCCGCTCGCCAGACACTCCCACTAGTTCGAGGTGACCCCGTGCCCGAGAACCCTCTTGCGCCCCAATGGCTGCAGCTTCCCGACGATCCGAACGGTCTCACGCCGGACATCTGGCCTGCGGGCATGCGTCGCGACGCAGACGGCGTCGCGACGATCGGCGGTGTCCGCGTCCACGAGCTCGCGCAGCAGTACGGCACTCCGTTGTATGTACTCGATGAGGAATATGTTCGGTCGCGGGCCGAACGGGTGCGTCGTGCATTCACGGACGCCTTCGAGCGCGTCGGCTCGACCGCCGAGGTGTACTACGCGGGCAAGGCCCTCCTGACCGGCGACATCGCACGCTGGATGACGCAGGCTGGCCTGCGCATCGACGTCGCGAGCGGTGGTGAGCTGGCCGTGGCGCTCGCCGCGGGAGTGGATGCGCACAGGCTCGGCTTCCACGGCAACAACAAGTCCAGCCGGGAGCTCGACGCCGCCGTTGAGGCGGGAGTCGGCACCATCGTCATCGACTCCGAGCAGGAGATCGACCGCGTCGCGGCGGCCGCTGCCTCCCACGGCCGGGCGCAGCGGGTACGGCTCCGGGTTCGCACCGGTGTGCACGCCCACACTCACGACTTTCTGGCAACCGCGCACGAAGACCAGAAGTTCGGGGTAGCGCTCGAGGATGCCGAGCGGCTGGTCGCAGGCATCCGCACGCACGCGAGCCTCGAGTTCGTCGGCCTGCACTGCCACATCGGATCGCAGATCTTCGGTGCTGATGGGTTCGTGGAGTCGGCCGCACGCCTCGTCGCCGTCCACTCCAGGCTGCTCAGCGGCGGACCGGTTCCTGAGCTCAACCTTGGCGGTGGATTCGGCATCGCCTACACGAGCGCTGACCGGCCGGATCGCATCGAGGAGCTTGCCGAGCACGTAGCTGCTGTGCTTGCTGCCGAGTGCGAGGCCGCAGACATCCCGCTGCCCATCGTGGCGTTCGAACCGGGCAGGTATGTGGTCGGCCCAGCGGGCATCACGCTCTACACAGTGGGAACGACCAAGCCGGTCCGGCTGGACGCCGGCGGCGTCGGAGCGCAACGGCTCTACGTGAGCGTCGACGGCGGCATGAGCGACAACGCCCGCCCGTCGCTCTACGGCGCCGACTACTCGACGCGGATCCTTGGCCGCACGTCCGATGCCGAGCCGGTGCTCGTGCGTGTCGCAGGCAAGCACTGCGAGTCGGGCGACATCGTGGTGAACGCCGACTACCTCCCAGGCGACGTGGCGCCAGGGGACCTGCTCGGCGTCGCGGCTACAGGCGCGTACTGCTGGTCGCTTTCCAGCAACTACAACTACCTGCCGAGGCCGGCTGTTGTCGCCGTGCGAGACGGAGAATCACGGATCCTTGTGCGCGGCGAGACCGTGGACGACCTCCTCGCCCGCGACCTAGGCCTGCACGCCGACACGCGACAGGAGTCTGCACGATGATCGAGTACAGAACGCTCAAGGTCGCACTGCTCGGCGCAGGCTCGGTCGGATCGCAGGTGGCAAAGCTGCTGCTGAACCACAGCGACGAACTGGCGGCACGCATCGGTGCAGGACTCGAACTGGTGGGCATCGCCGTGCGCGACGTCGACGCGCAGCGTCGAGAAGACCTTCCACGCGAGCTCTTCACGACCGACGCTCGTTCCCTCATCCTCAGCGCCGACATCGTCGTCGAACTCATGGGCGGCATCGACCCTGCACGTGAGTACGTGCTTCTCGCGCTCACCTCGGGAGCCGACGTCGTCACGGGCAACAAGGCGCTGCTCGCCGAGCACGGACCAGAGCTGTTCGCCGCCGCGGAGCAGGTGGGCGCGCAGCTCTACTATGAGGCCGCCGTCGGCGGAGCGATTCCGATCATCCGGCCGCTGCGCGACAGCCTCGCCGGCGACAGGGTGGAGCGCATCCTCGGCATCGTCAACGGCACCACCAACTTCATCCTCGACCGCATGGACACGGCGGGGGAGACCCTCGAGTCCGCGCTAGAGACCGCAACGGCGCTCGGCTACGCGGAGCGCAGCGACCCCTCGGCCGACATCGAGGGATACGACGCAGCGGCCAAAGCCGCGATCCTGGCGGGCCTCGCATTCCACACGACTGTTCCACTGGCATCCGTGCACCGCGAAGGTATCACGGCCATCACGAAGCAGCAGGTCGAGGCGGCTCGCGCAGGCGGATACGTCATCAAGCTGCTCGCCATCTGCGAGCGGGTGACGGATGCCGACGGCCGCGAGGGCGTTTCGGCGCGCGTGTATCCCGCGCTCGTGCCGCGCGAGCATCCGCTTGGTGCCGTGCGCGGCGTGCACAACGCCGTCTTCGTGCAGGCCGCCGCCGCGGGCGACCTCATGTTCTACGGGGCGGGGGCGGGCGGGCTGCAGACCGCGTCCGCCGTGCTGGGCGACGTCGTCTCGGCGGCGCGTCGACATGTCGTTGGAGGACCTGGAGTGGCCGAGTCGACCCATGCCGACCTGCCTGTGCTCGACGTGGGTGCCGTGCGCACCCGCTATCAGATCACGCTGCTCGTGACGGATGCCCCCGGCGTGCTCTCGCGCATCGCGGCGGTGTTCGCGACGCACGACGTATCGGTGGAGACCGTGACCCAGACGGTGGCTTCCGCGCCCGCCGCACGAGCCGCGTTCGCCGCGGCGTCGGCGCCCCCAGCGGGTCAGGACGCCCCACCCGGCACGGCTACGCTTGTGATCGGAACGCACGAGGCGTTCGAGGCCGCGCTTGCGGCGACGGTCGCGGCACTCCGCGACAGCGATGAGGTCGTGTCCGTGACCTCCGTCATTCGAGTTGAAGGAGCCTGACGTGGCGCACCAATGGCAGGGCGTTCTGCGCGAGTACGCAGACCGCCTCGACGTTACAGAGGCGACCCCCGTCGTCACCCTTGGGGAGGGCGGCACACCGCTCATTCCCGCCGGTGCTCTGTCTCGCCGAACGGGCGCCGATGTCTACGTCAAGTTCGAGGGAATGAACCCGACGGGATCCTTCAAAGACCGCGGCATGACCATGGCCATCTCCAAGGCGATCGAGCACGGCGCGAAGGCGGTCATCTGCGCGTCGACGGGTAACACCTCGGCGTCCGCTGCCGCGTACGCGACCCACGCGGGCATCCAGGCCGTCGTGCTCGTCCCCGAGGGCAAGATCGCCATGGGCAAGCTGAGCCAGGCGATCGCGCACAATGCGCAGCTGCTGCAGGTGCAAGGGAACTTCGACGACTGCCTGGACATCGCCCGTGACCTGGCCGCGAACTACCCGGTGCACCTCGTGAACTCCGTCAACAACGATCGCATCGAGGGGCAGAAGACCGCGGCCTTCGAGGTCGTCGAGGTGCTCGGTGATGCGCCCGACTTCCACTTCATCCCGGTCGGCAACGCGGGCAATTACACGGCGTACACGCGTGGCTACACCGAGGAGGCGGACCGCGGCATCACGACGAAGCTGCCGCGCATGTTCGGTTTCCAGGCATCCGGCAGTGCGCCGATCGTGCTCGGGCACCCGGTCAAAGATCCGGAGACGATCGCCAGCGCCATCCGCATCGGCAACCCCGCCTCATGGGAGCTCGCGCTGCAGGCCCGGGATGCCACGGACGGCTACTTCGGTTCCATCGACGACGACAAGATCCTCGAGGCGCATCGCATTCTCTCCGCCGAGGTGGGCATCTTCGTCGAACCAGCCAGCGCCATCAGCGTCGCAGGTCTGCTCGAGCGCGCGGAGGCGGGTGTGATCCCCGCCGGCGCTCGCGTCGTGCTGACCGTCACCGGTCACGGCCTCAAGGATCCGCAGTGGGCGCTGCGCACGGCCGGCGGCGGCGACGTGCAACCGACGGTCGTGCCCGTCGACACCGGTGCCATCGCCGAGGTCCTCGGCCTGTCCGCTCAGACCGGGGGAGCGGCCGGGGCCGCGCCTTCGGGTGCGTCGTGACTGCGGCATCCGTGAAGACACCGTCAGACCCGACGGACATCGCGCCTGGCCATTCGACGGTTCCCGTCGGACGGAGCGTGCAGGTGAAGGTACCAGCGACCTCCGCGAACCTCGGACCCGGCTTCGATACCCTCGGGCTCGCACTCGCCCTGTACGACGACCTCACGGTCACCGTCCGGGAAGCATCTGGCGCCTCCGTCGAGGTTCACGGCGTCGGCGAGGGCGAGGTGCCGACCGACGAGTCGAACCTGGTGGTGCGCTCGATAGCGTACGCTTTCGCGGCAGCCGGCATCCCCATGCCCGGTGTGCATCTGGTGGCGAAGAACGCCATCCCGCACGGTCGCGGTCTCGGATCCTCAGGGGCGGCCATCGTTGCAGGCATCGTCGCGGCGAAAGGGCTGCTGGAGGGCATCGCCGAGCTGGGCGCCGACAAGCTGCTGGCGCTCGCCACGGATCTCGAAGGGCATCCCGACAACGTTGCGCCCGCACTGTTCGGCGGACTGACGATCGCGTGGATGTCGGACACCGGGCCGTCGCACAAGAAGCTCATCGTTCATCGGGGCGTATCGCCGCTCGTGTTCGTGCCCGAACACGCGATGTCCACGGCGCTCGCGCGCAGCCTGCAACCGGAGTCGGTTCCGCACGAAGACGCGGTGTTCAACGTGTCGCGTTCCGCGCTGCTCGTCGCCGCCCTCGTGCAGAGCCCTGAGTTGTTGCTGGCGGCCACGGAAGACAAACTGCACCAGAACTACCGGGCCACGGCGATGCCCGAGACGCATCACCTCATCTCTGAACTGCGCGCTGCCGGATTCCCGGCCGTCGTCTCGGGTGCAGGACCGTCGATCCTCGTGTTGTGCAGCGATCCGGGGCAGCGTCTTGCCGCCGCGCGACTCGTGGCGGAATCCGAATCGACGCCGTGGCAGCCGCTCATGCTCGCCGTCGACTTTCTCGGTGCCACGGTGCACCGGGTCGACGGCACGCCGTAGGCCGAGGCGGTCTCTCGTGGTTCACGCCGTGGCACGGCGTGTGCCTGGCCGGTTCGATGGCGTGGGGGTGGTAGACTGGCCGCACTCGCCAGACGCCGCGGAAGTAGACGCGAATCTGGTGTTCGGGTGAAATTCTTGTAACTCATTGCTGTCGTTGCCTGCCCGAATCCGTGAGGCGATCCCCGACCCTCTCGGTCGAAAACAGTTCGGGCGACATTCTCATGACACGCACTCCGGGCGAGGCGCATCTATGCCCGCCGGAGGAAAGGAATCCTCTTAAGTGACTGATGTCAATCTCCACGCCGAGAGCGTGGACTCCACAACAGACTTGTCGGCTCTGCGCGTTCCGCAGCTGCAGTCGCTCGCAGTCGGGCTCGGCATCGCCGGCGCCGCCAAGCTGCGCAAGGGCGAACTGATCGCCGCGATCGACGCAGCGCGGGCCACGGATGCCGCAGCCGGCTCCGGAACTGCAGTCGCCGAGCCGCCCGTAGCGAGCGAGGACGTCGCCGTCCCCGTCGCTCAGGCCGAGACGACTGCAGATGTCGCGGTCTCTGAGCACGACGAAAGCGCGCTCAGCGCTGCCGAGGCAGAGGCCGCCCTTCAGGCGGCCCTCGACCTGCAGGCACCCCCGACGCGTACCCGGCGCGGGTCGCGTCGCGTCACCAGCGTCGACGGCGGCCGCACGATGTCGGCCGCAGCTCACGTGAACGCCGGCGAGGCCGGGCTCCCCGGCCTGCCCGTTCAGGAGCAGGGCGTGCAGCACAACGATGCAGCACCCGCCGAGCTCGCTGCCGCGTCGAACAACGATGTGTCGGCGCGGAACGACCGTAACGCCCGTCGCGCCGCACAGCCCAGCGAGGACGCCGAGCGGCAGACTGCCGATGCCGCTGAGACCGTCCCGGCCGGCGATCGCAACGAGGGCGCTCAGCAGAGTGCCGGCGAGCCGGACGCGGAGAGCCGCGCCGCAGACGCCACGAGCTCCGAGCACGGCGCGAGCGACGGCCAGGCATCCGACGACGGGCAGCGCGAGCAGCCCCGCCAGGGTCGTCGCAACCGCGGCCGCAACAAGAACCGTCGAGGCGAGAACGCCCAGGGCGACCAGAACGGTCAGCAGCAGAACGGCCAGCAGGCCGGCGACGACCAGCAGGCTCAGCCGAACCAGCAGGCTCAGGCGAACCAGCAGAGGCAGGGCCAGCAGCAGAAGCAGGGCGCCCAGAACGGCCAGCAGAACCAGCAGAACCAGAACCAGAACCAGAACCAGAACCAGCAGAAGCAGCAGGCTCAGGACGACGAGCGCGGCGGCCGCAACCGCTACCGTGACCGCAAGCGCAGGGGCGCCGGTGTCTCGGATGACATCGAGCCGGAGATCCTCGACGACGACGTGCTCATCCCGGTCGCAGGCATCCTCGACGTGCTCGACAACTACGCCTTCGTGCGCACCAGCGGCTACCTGCCGGGTACCAGCGATGTGTACGTGTCGCTCGGGCAGGTCAAGAAGTACAACCTGCGCAAGGGCGACGCCGTGGTCGGCGCCATCCGCCAGCCGCGTGAGGGCGAGAACAGCGGGCGTCAGAAGTACAACGCGCTGGTGAAGGTGGACTCGGTCAACGGTCAGAGCGTCGACGAGGCGCAGAACCGCGTCGAGTTCACCAAGCTCACTCCGCTGTACCCCCAGGAGCGCCTGCGGCTCGAGACCGAGCCCACCAAGCTCACGCAGCGGATCATCGACCTCGTGGCCCCCATCGGCAAGGGCCAGCGCGGTCTCATCGTGGCGCCGCCGAAGGCCGGCAAGACCATCGTGATGCAGCAGATCGCCAACGCGATCACCACGAACAACCCAGAGGTTCACCTCATGGTGGTGCTGGTGGACGAGCGGCCAGAAGAGGTGACCGACATGCAGCGCACCGTCAAGGGCGAGGTCATCGCGTCGACATTCGACCGTCCGGCCGAGGACCACACGACGGTCGCCGAGCTGGCCATCGAGCGTGCCAAGCGCCTGGTAGAGCTCGGACACGACGTCGTCGTGCTGCTCGACTCGATCACGCGACTGAGCCGCGCCTACAACCTGGCCGCACCGGCATCCGGTCGCATCCTCTCCGGTGGAGTGGATGCCTCGGCCCTGTACCCGCCGAAGCGCTTCTTCGGCGCCGCGCGCAACATCGAGCACGGTGGATCGCTGACCATACTGGCCACGGCGCTCATCGAGACCGGATCCAAGATGGACGAGGTGATCTTCGAGGAGTTCAAGGGCACCGGCAACTCAGAGCTGCGTCTGTCGCGCCAGCTGGCAGACAAGCGCATCTTCCCGGCCGTCGACGTGAACGCGTCCGGCACGCGCAGGGAAGAGATGCTGATGAGCGCGGACGAGGTGAAGATCACCTGGAAGCTGCGTCGCGCCCTCGCCGGCCTCGACCAGCAGCAGGCACTCGAGGTCGTGCTCGGCAAGCTCAAGGAGACGAGCTCGAACGTGGAGTTCCTCGTGCAGATGCAGAAGTCGATGCCCGCACCGACCGGTGGCCACGGCGTTGCGCACTCGCACGCGCACGAGAACGACCACCGATAGCACGTCAGATGCCCGCCGCGGCGGCCCACCGACCAGCTCGGGGGCGCCGCGGCGGGCATCCGCACGTTAACGCAGCACGCCACCATCACGGGAAGCCACGAAGTGTTCGATTCCATCCAGTCCCTGCTCGACGAGCACGAGGCTCTGCAGGAGCAGCTCGGAGACCCCGCCGTGCACGCGGATGCCGCACGCGCCAAGAAGCTCAACCGCAGGTACGCGGAGCTGAGCCAGATCAAGGCGGCATACGAGCACTACAGGCGACTCGTCGACGATGTGGATGCAGCGCGCGAGCTGGCGAAGGAAGATGCGGCGTTCGCCGAGGAGCTTCCCGCGCTCGAGGATGCCTTGGCCGGCGCGCAGGAGAAGCTGCGCCGCCTGCTCATCCCGCGCGACCCGGACGACGGACGCGACGTGATCATGGAGATCAAGGCGGGCGCAGGGGGAGCGGAGTCTGCGCTGTTCGCCGCCGACCTGTTGCGCATGTACCTGCACTACGCGGAGTCGAAGGGCTTCAAGACCGAGATACTCGAGCACGACGACACCGACCTGGGCGGCTACACCAATGTGCAGGTGGCCATCAAGGGCAACTCCTCAGATCCGGCGGACGGCCCGTGGGCGCATCTCAAGTACGAGGGCGGCGTGCACCGCGTACAGCGTGTGCCCGTGACAGAGTCGCAGGGACGCATCCAGACCTCGACGGCCGGGGTGCTCGTCTTCCCCGAGGTGGACGCGCCCGAGGAGGTCGAGATCAGCCCCAACGACATCCGCATCGACGTTTTCCGCTCATCGGGTCCGGGCGGTCAGTCGGTGAACACGACGGACTCCGCCGTGCGCATCACCCACCTGCCGACCGGCATCGTGGTGTCGATGCAGAACGAGAAGTCGCAGATCCAGAACCGCGAGGCGGCCATGCGAGTGCTGCGTGCCCGCCTGCTGGCCAAGCAGCAGGAGGAACTCGACGCTGCCGCATCGGATGCACGCAAGTCGCAGATCCGAGGCATGGACCGCTCGGAGCGCATTCGCACCTACAACTTTCCCGAGAACCGCATCGCCGACCATCGCACCGGCTATAAGGCATACAACCTCGACCAGGTCATGAACGGCGCACTCGATCCCGTGATCGAGTCGGCGGTCCAGGCTGATGAGGAAGCGCAGCTTGCGGCCATCGGTGAGGACTGAGGCCGGGACTCAGATGTAGATGCCGGGATCGAGCCACGTCTCGTCGGAGCGGGTCTGCGCGAGGTGATGCGTGGCATCCTGCCGTTTCGGCCTCGCCGGGATGCCGACGAGCACGGAATCGGCGGCCGACGACTTCACGACGACCGCGTTCGCGCCCACCACACTTCGTGCACCGATGACGATGTCGCCCAGCACCTGCGCGCCCGCGCCGACCACCACACCGTCGCCGAGCGTCGGATGCCGCTTGCCGCGACCCCGCGCCTTTCCGCCGAGCGTGACGCCGTGGTACAGCATCACGTCGTCGCCGACGACGGCGGTCTCGCCGATCACAACGCCCATGCCGTGGTCGATGAAGAACCTGCGCCCGATGCGAGCCCCTGGGTGGATCTCGATACCCGTCAGGAACCGCGCGAACTGCGACAGCAGGCGAGCAGGCAGCTTGAGCCCGGGCGATATCCACCAGCGGTGCGCGACACGGTGCAACCAGATGGCGTGCAGACCCGAGTACGACAGCACGATCTCGAGGCCGCCGCGGGCCGCCGGATCATGTCGCCTGGCGCCCGCGACGTCCTCGCGCATGCGCGAGAGAACGCTCATTCTCAGTCGAGAAGGTCTTGATACAGCACCGTTGAGACGTAACGCTCGCCGAAGTCGGGAAGGACCACGACGATGGTCTTGCCGGCATTCTCCGCTCGCTTCGCCACCTCGACGGCCGCGTGCACGGCTGCACCCGACGAGATGCCGCCGAGGATGCCCTCTTCCGCCGCCAGTCTCCGAGCCATCGCCACGGCGGCGTCCGCGTTGACGTCGAGCACCTCGTCATAGATCGTCGTGTCGAGTACCTCAGGCACGAAGTTGGCGCCGAGGCCCTGGATCTTGTGCGGCCCTGGCTTGCCACCGTTCAGGATGGGGGACTCCTCTGGCTCGACGGCCACGATTCGGATGTCCGCCTTCTGCTCGCGCAGGTACCTTCCGGCACCGGTGATGGTGCCGCCCGTGCCGATTCCGGCGACGAGCATGTCGATGGCCCCCTCCGTGTCGGACCAGATCTCCGGGCCAGTGGTCTGGTGGTGGATCTCGGGGTTCGCGGCGTTGGCGAACTGTCTCGCCCAGATCGCGTTCTCGGTGTTCGCCACGATCTCCTGCGCCTTCTCGACGGCGCCGCGCATGCCATCCGGCCCCGGCGTGAGCACGACCTCGGCGCCGAATGCGCGCAGCAGAACGCGGCGCTCCTTGCTGGCGGTCTCGGGCATCGTGATGATCAGGCGGTATCCCCTGGCTGCAGCAGCGAAGGCCAATGCGATTCCGGTGTTGCCGCTCGTGCCCTCCACGATGGTGCCGCCCGGCTTGAGAGCGCCGTCCCGTTCGGCCGCGTCGATGATGGCGACGCCGATGCGGTCCTTGACGCTCGCCGCTGGGTTGTAGAACTCGAGCTTGGCGAGCACAGTGGCATCCGCGCCGTCGGTCACCCGGTTCAATCGCACGAGGGGAGTGCCACCGACCGCCTGGGTGATGTCGGTGTAGATCTTGCCTGTCATCGTCGACCTTTCCACTGAGTTCGCGTTCTCGAGAACGAACGGGCGATTGGTGCGCCCATGGAAGCCTATTCTTGACGCTCGGGCTGCGGGCACTTCATGACGCGGCGCGGCATCGCATGTGAGCTCTGCGTTCGCGGATGCCTTCGACCGGCCGACACACAAGGAGCATCAGCGCATGCAGCAGGATGACCAGGGCACGTCCGCGGACGTGCCGCTACGGCAACTGCTGAACGAGGCGGCCGAGGCGCTGGAGCGGGCCGGCATCGCCGATCCCACGGTGGACGCCGAACTGCTTGCCGGCCATGTGCTGGGGGAGAGCAGAGGCGGCGTGGTGGCCAAGGCGGTCATGGGCGTCTCCGTTCCGCCGGCACAAGCCGCTCGTCTTCGCGAACTCCTGCGACGGCGCACCGCCAGGGAGCCGCTGCAGCACATCACCGGCCGAGCCCCGTTCCGTTCGCTCGAGCTTCTCGTCGGGCCAGGCGTCTTCGTGCCCAGGCCCGAGACCGAGCTGCTCGCGCAAGTGGCGATCGACGCGCTCCGTTCGGCCGCCGAGCCCGAACCGATCGGCGTCGACCTGGGGACGGGGAGCGGGGCAGTCGCGCTCGCCATGGCATCCGAGGTCCCGCACGCGCGAATCTTCGCCGTCGAGCGATCGCCGGAGGCGTACGCCTGGGCGCGGCGGAACGTGGCGCTGACGGGCAACGCCGACGTCGACCTCGTCAACGGCGACCTCGCGGATGCCTTCCCCGAGCTCGCCGGACGATGCGTCGTCGTCGCATCGAACCCGCCGTATGTTCCCGATGACGCGATCCCTCGCGACCCCGAGGTGCGGCTCTTCGATCCGCCGGCAGCGCTGTACGGCGGCAGCGACGGCCTCGACGTGGTGCGCATCATCTCGCGGCGCGCCCTGCTGCTCGTTCGGGCGGGTGGCCTCGTCGCCATCGAGCACGGCGAGTATCAGGGCGAAGCGGTGCGGGGCATCCTCGCCGCCGACGGATGGCGCGCCCCTACGACGCACCGGGATCTCACCCTGCGCGACCGGGTCACGACAGCGGTGCGCTGAACCTCACCCAAGCCCGCCAGAAGGCCGACCCGTCAGCGTGCCTTGCGCTCCCGTTCCTTGGCGACGCGCTCCCTGGCGGCGCGGAGCGCCTCACGCTCACGCTTGCGCGCATCGCGTAACGACTTCTCGGCCTCCCGACGCGCCTTCGCGGCTTCCTTGACGCGCTTGTCCGACCCGTAGAGCACTGCGTCGTCCACGTCGGTGCCCGCAACCTCCGCCGGCTGGTCAGCGGGGGAGGCCGCGCCACCTGCTTCGCGCTCCTCGATGTAGCGCTGGATGCCGTCGAGCATGCGCTCGAGACCGAAGTCGAAGTCGTCGAACTCGTTCGACGTGTACGCACCAGAGCTGATGATGGGCGCGAGGTCGGGGAATCGTTCGGGCGTCACCAGCTGAGCGAGCGCAGCAGCGAATCGTTGCCCGCTAACCTCGTCGTCGCTGGCACCCGAGAGCGCGATGTCGCTCAGAACGTCTCCAATACCTCGCACGTACGAGGCCATGAGCAGCACGCACGCCATCTTCTCCTCGTCCCGCAGCGGCGTGGATCGCAGGGTTCGCAGGGCGGTATCGATGAGCCTCATCACGTTCGGCGTCTTGGGAACCCCGTCGACCGGGATGCGGCTGTACCACGGGTGGCGCTGGAAAGTGTCGAGACTGGCGAGCATCCATTGCCTGAGCCCGGTACGCCAATCGTTCTCGGGCGGCTCGGGGAGTTCGACGGCGGCCACGGCATCCTGCATGAGGAGCAGAAGGTCGTCTTTGCTCGTCACGTAGCGGTAGAGCGACATCGTCGTGAAGCCGAGCGCCGATGCGACCCGGGCCATCGACACGGCTCCGAGTCCTTCCGCATCGGCGATCTCGATGGCCGTCTCCACGATGCGCTCGATGCTCAGCTCGCGTTTCGGCCCGCGCTGCGGCCGCTCGGCAACACCCCAGGAGAGCGCGACGGCGTGCGGCAGCGCCGGATCTTGGCTGACGGGCTCGTCGGTCATGCTGCTCCAGGGCGTTGCGATGGTGCGTGCGGGAAGGCGGGGCGCGGTTCGCCTCGCGTGATGCGGCGACGCGGCCCCGCCGCGGTCAGTCTATGAGCCGCAGCCGGGGCCGCGTCGGGCGGTATCGCGTCGATCAGTGCGTCACTCCTTCACGCGTCGGCCGAACGCGACGGCCGAGCCCGCGATGCCTACGAGCAGGATGCCCCCGAGCCAGGCGAGCGCAACCCAAAGGGTTCCTCCGGGTGCCGTTCCCGACATCAGGTCCCGCAGTGTCTCGATGATCGGCGTGTACGGCTGGTGCTCGGCGAACCCGCGCAACCAGGCCGGCATGGTGTCGACGGGCACGAACCCGCTGGAGATGTACGGCAGGAACAGGAACACGAAGTTGATCGACGACGCCGCGTCTACGCTGAGAAAGAGTCCGGCGAGGGCGCTCAGCCAGGTGAACGCGAGGATCACCAGAACGACGAACAGCAGCGCGCCGAGCCATCCGCCGAGAGTTGCGGCCGGGCGGTATCCGAGCAGGAGTGCAACGCCCATCACCGGAATGCAGGCTGCGATATTCCGCAGAACGCTCGCGATCACGTGCCCGTGCAGCACGGCCGAACCGAGCACTGGCAGAGTCCTGAACCGGTCGACCGTGCCGCTGGTGACGTCTTGCGCGACGGCGATGGCGGTGGACGCCGAGCCGAATCCGAGGCACAGCACGAGCGTTCCGGGAACGACGTAGTTGACGTAATCCCCGTCGGATTCCAGTGCTCCGCCGAAGATCACGACGAACACGAGCATGATGCTCACTGGAATGACGAACGCGGTGATCAGCGAGTCGACACTGCGCAGGGTGCGCCGCAGCTCCCTGGTAGACATGGTCGCGATGTCGGACAGAGCCGTGCCCAAGCCTTTCGAGCGGGCCTTCGTGGGTGCAGGTGCCCAGCCGATGGTCGTCATGCTGCCTTCTCCTTGCTCTTGTCGCTGTTCGTGTCGTCGCGCAGGTCCGAGCTCCTGCCGGTCAAGGCGAGGAACACATCGTCGAGCGTCGGCCCGATGATCGCGATGTCCGTGACCGGGATGTCGTGCGCTGCGGTCTCCGCGAGGAAGGAACGGATATCCGCGACCGCGTTCGCCGACGGCATCCGCACTGCCAACGAGTCGTCGTCGACCTCGAGGCCGAACGTGCCGCGACCGAGCGCCGCCGCTTTCGCCACATCGGCGGGGGACCCGAACGAGAAGACGATGTGGTCGCCGCTCACCTGAGCCTTGAGCTCGTCAGGTGTGCCGGTGGCGACGATGTGTCCGTCGTCGATGACACCAACTCGATCGGCGAGGCGCTCGGCTTCCTCCAGATACTGCGTCGTCAGCAGAATGGTCGTGCCGCCTGCCGCGAGACCCGCGACGAGCGACCAGAGCTGCCCTCTGCTACGCGGATCGAGGCCGGTCGTCGGTTCGTCGAGGAAGAGCACCGCGGGCGCCGCGACCAGGCTGATCGCCAGGTCCAGACGCCTGCGCATGCCCCCCGAATATCCCGAGACCGTGCGGTTCGCCGCTTCACGCAGGTCGAATGCCTCGAGCAGTTCCTCGATACGGCCTCGCCTCCAAGCGCCGTCGAGATGGTTCAGCCTTGCCATCATCGCGAGGTTCTCCGCCCCGGTCTGGAACGGATCGACCGACGCGTACTGGCCGGTGAGCGCGAACCTGCTGCGGGCATCCGCGGGTCGGGCGAGCACGTCGACCCCCGCGATGCGCACGGTGCCGGCATCTGGCCGCACGAGCGTGGAGAGGATGTTGATCGTCGTCGTCTTGCCCGCCCCGTTGGGCCCGAGCAGGGCATAGATCTCACCGTGTCCCACGGCGAAGTCGACGCCGTCGAGCACGTCGTGTCTTCCGTATGACTTGCGCAGGCCTGCCACTTCGATAGCGGGGCCGCTGTAATTGATCGCCATGTCGGCGTCGTCCTTCCTCGTCCGGGAGCGTCAAGACCATCTGCGCACGCTCACTGTGTATCTCGTACTCGAAGTGTAATGCATAAACAGTATGTGATGTAAACAGAAGAGGTGCAAGAGGGCGTTGCCTGCCTCTCTGCCGCGGTGAGGGTCTTCCCGCTCACCGCGGTTTCGCCGCTCAGAAACACGGCCGTTGCCAACGACCTCTTCTGCCGCTGAGGGACGAGAAGCACTGGGTGTTCAATCGCCCATATCGCGGCTTCGCCGCTCAGAGGTTCAATCGGGTCGGCCTTGTGAGCGAGCTCACAAGGCTCTCCCCTCAATCACCTCTATCGCGGCTTCGCCGCTCAGGGGCTCAATCGGCTTGGGGTTTGTGAGCCAGCTCACAAACCCCAAGCCTCAATCGCCCCTAGAATCAAGCGGTCATGACCACCTTCTACGACTGCTCAGACGACGACGGCCTCGCCGAGGGCACAAGGCAAGCCCGATCCGCCATCGAGAGCGGTGGCCTCATCGTTCTTCCGACCGACACCGTGTACGGCATCGGGGCCGACGCCTTCAGTGCGTCGGCCGTCGCGAGCCTGCTCGCCGCGAAGGGACGGGGCAGGCAGTCGCCTCCGCCCGTGCTCATCCCAGCGCTCACAACGCTCGACGCGCTGGCGGAGACCGTGCCGCAGGAAGCCCGCGATCTCGCCGGCGCCTTCTGGCCCGGCGGGCTCACGATCGTGCTCCCTGCCCAGCCGTCGCTCTCCTGGGACCTCGGCGAGACCCAGGGCACGGTCGCGCTGCGCATGCCGAACAACCCGGTCGCCCTCGCACTGCTGCGCTCCACCGGGCCCCTCGCCGTCTCATCGGCCAACAAGACCGGGATGCCCGCCGCCACCACCGCACAAGAAGCCGAGGCCATGCTCGGCGACAGCGTTCAGGTCTACCTGGACGGCGGCAAGACGGGCATCGACTACACCGCGACGGGCCTCACCGAGACGTCCTCCACCATCGTCGATGCCACGGCTCTCGCTTCCGGGTCCGGAAAGCTGCGCATCCTGAGACACGGCGTCATCTCCGACGAGCAGCTCCGCGAGGTCGTCGGGGACGCACTCGAGTCCGAGGCCGCAGAGGGCCAGCAGCCCACATGACCCTTCTTCTCGTCATCGGCCTCATCACCGCGATCGTCACCTTCGTGCTCTCGATCGTGGTGTGGCGGGTGGCACTGAAGTACAAGCTGTACCCGCGCATCCGCGAGCGAGACGTGCACTCGAGGCCAACGCCGCGCCTGGGCGGCGTCGCGATGTTCCTGGGCATCGTGATCGCTTTCGGGGTGGCGTACCTCGTGTCGTCGGTCTTTCCGTTCCCGGGAGGCGCGCTGCTGGGGGTGGTCTTCTCCGACCCAACGCCGGTGTTCGCCATCCTCGGCGCTGCGCTTCTCATCGTCGTGATCGGCGTCGCCGACGACCTGTGGGACCTGGACTGGATGACCAAGCTGGCGGGCCAGTTCGTTGCGGCCGGCCTCGTGGCGTGGCTCGGAGTTCAGATCTACTCGCTTCCGCTCGGCGGGGGAGTGACGGTCGGCTCCCCGTGGATGAGCGTCGCCATGACGGTCATCGCCATCGTCCTGGTCATGAACGCCATCAACTTCATCGATGGTCTGGACGGACTGGTCGCAGGCGTCGCGCTCATCGCCAACGGGGCGTTCTTCCTGTACAGCTACCTGATCACGGTGAAGACGAGCCCCTCCAACTACTTCAGCCTCGCTTCGGTGATCGCGGTCATCCTGGTGGGCGCGTGCGCCGGATTCCTGCCGCTCAACTGGCATCCTGCCCGCATGTTCATGGGCGACACGGGCGCGCTGCTGGTCGGCCTGCTGATGGCGTCCTCGGCCATCGCGGTGACCGGACAGATCGACCCGGCGTCCATTCAGCAGGGCGGAGCGCGAGCACTCTTCCCCGCGTTCATCCCGATCATCCTGCCGTTCGCAGTGCTCGTCGTCCCGCTGCTCGACTTCGGACTCGCCGTGTTCCGCAGAGTGCGCGCGGGCAAGTCCCCGTTCAGCGCTGACCGCAAGCACCTCCACCACCGGCTGCTCGACATGGGGCACACGCACCTGCACGCCGTGCTGATCTTCTACGCGTGGACGGCCGTGGTGTCGATCGGATGCCTGCTCTTCTACTTCCAGCCCGTCTGGCCCGCCGTCGTGTTCCTGTTCGTCGGCGTCGTGGTGTGCACGGCCGTCACGCTTGCTCCGCTCAGCAGGCGCAAGAGCTCGGAGGTGGCGGCAGAGCTCACCCCGCCGGATGCGCATGGAGCAGACGACGCGGCCCGTCTCGACCCCCTTGACGCGGCATCCGAAGTGCACCGCCCACACGTGCCGGGGGGTGCCCAGCCCGAATCACTACGGACCACGGCGTCGCAACCTCTTTCGCCGGGGGCCTCGCCCTCAGGCTCGAACTCATCCCGAAAGGAATCCGCTCCATGACCGACTCAGGCGCATCGTCTGCTCAGCGCCAGAAGCCGCGGCCGATGGGGGCGCGGCCCATGCTGATGCTGGCGCTGAAGTACGGCGCGATCTTCGCCCTCGCGGTCGCCGTGGTCGCCGGAGCGATCGGCCTTGCCGTCTCCGGTGTGCCCGGCCTGCTCGGTGGGCTGCTCGGCGCAGTTGTCGCCGCCGTCTATCTCGGCTTGACCGCCCTGACGATGCTCGTCGCGTATCGGTTGGCGAACGGAGATCTCACGTCGCCCATCTACTTCGGCACGGTGATGGGCGCGTGGCTGCTGAAGGTGATCGTTTTCGTCATCGTCGTGCTTCTCGTGGGGTCGCAACGATGGGTCGACGGACGTGTGATGTTTTTCACGATCATCGTTGCCGTCCTCGGCTCACTGGTGCTCGATTGCGTCGCCTACGCTCGTGCGCGGGTGCCCTATGTCGACGTCGATCTTCCGTCCTCGGCTGACCCCAATGGCGGCTCAGGGGCCGTGGGTGGCGCACCCGGCGGACAGCCCTAGCCCGGGGTTTCATTGGTCGCTCGGCGACTCTGGACGGATTGACAGCGCGTACGGAGGGTCCCGTGACTTTTGCTAGAGTAGTTGGGACCCCGACCCCGTTCGTCACAGAACACCGATGCCGGAGAATGCCCTGATAACGCCCATGCTTCTTTCCACAGTGCTGTCCGTCAAAGGCGACAACTCCGGCGGCTTCGAAGGCCCTTCGATCAGTGACTTCTTCCCCCCGGATGTGCTGTTCGCCGGCACACCGTTCGCGCTCAACCGCATAATGCTTATTCGCATCCTTGTGCTGGCGCTGGTGATCCTGGTCTTCTGGCTCGGCACTCGGAACATGAAGCTGCGGCCCTCGCGCACGCAGGTCGCGTTCGAATACCTGGTCGGTTTCGTGCGCAACGGGATCATCTACCAGAACCTCGGAACTCGCATCGGCAAGCGCTACGAGCCGATCCTCATGACGTTCTTCTTCGTGATCCTCGGGATGAACCTGATGGGCTCGATACCGGGCTTCCAGATCGCTCCGACGTCGATCATCGGTCTTCCGCTGGTTCTGGCGCTCATCGCATGGGTGATGTTCATCTATGCCGGAATGCGCGAAAAGGGTGTGCGGTTCTGGAAGGACTCGCTTTTCCTGCCGGGCGTACCCTGGCCCCTCTACTTCCTGCTGACACCACTCGAGTTCCTGTCCACGTTCATCGTGCGGCCCGTCACGCTGACCCTCCGGCTCACGATGAACATGATGGCCGGTCACATGCTCGTCGTGCTCTGTTTCGCGGCGACGCAGTTCTTCTTCTTCACCGTGCTCGCGAATGGCAACTTGATCGGTCTGCTGGGCATCGGCTCTTTCGCCTTCGGCATCGCGTTCACGCTTCTCGACCTGTTCGTCGCCGCCCTGCAGGCTTACGTCTTCACGATCCTGTCTGCCATCTACATCCAGCTCGCCGTGGCCGAAGAGCACTGATCCGCTCGCGCCACCGCATCATCCACCCCTTGAAAGGAACAATCACGTGAACATCGTCGGACAACTCGCTCCGCTCGCCTTCGGTCTGGCCGTCATCGGCTCCGGTATCGGCGTCGGCTACGTCATCGGCAAGACCATCGAGTCGGTCGCGCGTCAGCCCGAACTGCAGGGGCGCCTGCAGAGCCTCATGTTCCTCGGCGTCGCCCTGACGGAGGCTCTCTGCTTCATCGCGATCGCCGTGGCGTTCATTCCGTTCCCCAAGCCGTAACGCGCGGTCGGTCACAGCAACAACGAAGGAGTACGAATGCTCTCCGCAGCCGTCGTCGCCGAAGGAAACCTGCTTCTGCCGACGATCCCCGATCTGCTCTGGGGCACGATCGTGTTCGTCATCGTGCTGGTGTTCTTCATCGTCAAGGCACTGCCGGCGATCAACAAGTTGCTCGATGAGCGACGCGACGCCATCGACGGCGGCATCGAGCGTGCCGAGAAGAAGCAGGCCGAGGCCAATGCGGTGCTGGAACGCTACACCGCTCAGCTCGCCGAGGCTCGTGCGGAGGCCGGGCGCATCCGCGAGCAGGCTCGCACAGAGGGCGCGGCGATCCTGGCAGAGCTCAGGGAGAACGCTAACGCGGAGGCGGCCCGCATTACTGCGAACGCGCAGGCCCAGATCGAGTCCGAACGCGCAGGGGCGCTGGCGTCGTTGCGTGCAGAGGTCGGAAGCCTGGCTCTCGACCTGTCGTCTCGCATCGTCGGAGAGGTGCTCGCCGACGACAAGCGTGCTGTAGCCGTCGTCGACCGATTCCTCGCCGATTTGGAGCAGGCTCAGCTATCGAAGGCGAGCGAATAGGTGGGATCTGCGACCCGCGAAGCTCTCGATCGAGCCAAGGCTGAACTGGCGCAGGCGCAGGAGGTCACCCTGCGTACGGGCGAGCAGCTTCTCGCTGCCGGCCGTGCCATCGACGGCACACCGCAGCTCAAGGCCCTCGTTGCCGATCCCTCCGTGGAATCCGCCGAGAAGGGCGCGCTCGTCAACCGTATTTTCGGATCCTTCGACGACACTGCTGTGCGCGTTCTGAGCGGCATCGTCCAATCGCGCTGGTCGAGTCCGGCGCAGCTGATCGACGGCATCGAGGAGATCGGAATCCGAGCGATCGCGCGCGCATCGGGCGACGACGGGACGATCGAGGCCGAGCTCTTCGCTTTCGCCCGCGCGGTCGATAGCGACGACGAGCTCGAACTCGCCCTTGGAAGCAAGCTGGGCGATACGAGCCGAAGGGTCGAGGTCGTCGAAAGTCTCCTGTCCGGCAAGGCGAGCGATGCCACCGTCGCGCTTGTCAGCTATGCCGTTCAGACCCAACGGGGCAGACGTCTCGTCGAGGTCATCGCACACATCGCCGAGATCGTGGCTCAGGATGCCGGCGCGATGGTCGTCTCCATCACTGCTGCCGCTCCGCCTACGGCGTCACAACTGGACCGTTTGCGTTCTTCGCTGACGACACGGTATGGGCGCACTCCCCGCTTTGCGATCACCATCGATCCTCTGCTCATCGGCGGCCTTCGGGTGCAGATCGGCGACGAGGTCATCGACGGCAGCGTGGCGAACCGCCTCGCCGATCTGCGACTCCGACTGGCCGGCTGACCCGGCACGACGCACACATCAAGGAATACGAAATGGCAGACATCAGCATCAGCCCGGACGAGATCCGGTCCGCTCTCAAAGACTTCGTGAACGGGTACCAGCCCGAGACCACGGCGATTACCGAGGTCGGTGTCGTGGTCGACGCCGCCGACGGCATCGCCCACGTCGAGGGGCTTCCGGGCGCCATGGCCAACGAGTTGCTTCGCTTCGGCGACGGTACCCTCGGCCTCGCGCTGAACCTCGACGAGAACGAGATCGGCGTCGTCGTGCTCGGCGAGTTCGCGGGCATCGAGGAGGGCCAAGAGGTCACGAGGACCGGAGAGGTGCTCTCCGTCGCGGTTGGTGACGGCTACCTCGGCCGAGTCGTCGACCCGCTTGGCAACCCCATCGATGGCCTCGGCGCGGTGCAGACGGACGGTCGGCGAGCGTTGGAGCTTCAGGCCCCCGGTGTCATGCAGCGTAAGAGCGTGCACGAGCCGCTTCAGACCGGCATCAAGGCCATCGACGCGATGATCCCGATCGGCCGCGGACAGCGTCAGCTGATCATCGGCGACCGCCAGACCGGCAAGACCGCGATCGCGATCGACACGATCATCAACCAGAAGGCCAACTGGGAGTCCGGTGACCCCAAGAAGCAGGTGCGGTGCATCTACGTGGCGATCGGCCAGAAGGGGTCGACCATCGCGGGTGTGAAGGGCGCGCTGGAAGATGCCGGTGCCATGGAATACACGACGATCGTCGCCGCTCCGGCGTCCGATCCTGCCGGCTTCAAGTACCTCGCTCCCTACACCGGGTCGGCCATCGGCCAGCACTGGATGTATGCGGGCAAGCACGTGCTCATCATCTTCGATGACCTCTCCAAGCAGGCGGAGGCGTATCGCGCTGTGTCGTTGCTGCTGCGCCGTCCGCCGGGGCGCGAAGCGTATCCCGGAGACGTCTTCTATCTGCACTCTCGTCTTCTGGAGCGTTGTGCGAAGCTCTCCGACGAGCTGGGCGCCGGATCGATGACGGGTCTGCCGATCATCGAGACGAAGGCGAACGACGTCTCGGCATACATCCCGACGAACGTGATCTCGATCACAGACGGTCAGATCTTCCTGCAGTCCGATCTGTTCAACGCGAACCAGCGTCCGGCCGTTGACGTGGGCATCTCGGTGTCCCGCGTCGGTGGTGACGCTCAGGTGAAGTCGATCAAGAAGGTGTCGGGAACCTTGAAGCTCGAGCTCGCTCAGTATCGTGCGCTCGAAGCATTCTCGATGTTCGCGTCCGACCTCGACGCGGCGTCACGTCGCCAACTGGCGCGGGGCGCCCGCCTGACCGAACTGCTCAAGCAGCCGCAGTATTCGCCCTTCCCCGTCGAGGAGCAGGTGGTCTCCATCTGGGCCGGCACCAATGGCAAGCTCGACGAGGTGCCGATCGAGGACATCCTGCGGTTCGAGGCCGAGTTCCTCGACTTCTTGCGCAGGACGACGACCATTCTCGACACCCTCCGCGACACGAACGTTCTCGACGACGACACCGTGGCTGAGCTCGATCGTGAGATCGACATCTTCAAGCTCGAGTTCCAGACCAGCTCTGGACACTCGCTCATCGAGCCGGGCAGCGAGCGCTACCAAGCGATCGAAGAAGAGGAAATCGACCAGGAGAAGATCGTTACGGGCCGTCGCTGAGCGACCCATCGACCAGCTGACACTCAGACAGGAGTCCCATGGCAGCGCAACTTCGGGTCTACCGGCAGCGCATTCGCTCAGCGCAGACGACGAAGAAGATCACCCGAGCGATGGAGTTGATCTCTGCGAGCCGCATCTACAAGGCGCAGGCTCGCGTGCAGGAGTCGACGCCGTACACTCGGGCGGTCACCCGCGCCGTTGCGGCTGTGGCCGCACACTCCAACGTGAAGCACCTCCTCACGACCGAGGCAGAGAACGTGCGCCGAGCGGCGATCGTGATCTTCTCCTCGGATCGTGGCCTCGCGGGAGCATTCAATTCCCAGGTGATCAGAGAGGCTCTGGAGCTTGAGTCCCTGCTCCTCGCTCAGGGCAAAGAGGTGGTGTTCTATCTGATCGGACGCAAGTCCGTTGGATTCTTCACGTTCCGCAAGCGCGAGAGTGTGCGCAACTGGGTCGGGATCACCGACGGCCCGACATTCGACGATGCACAAGAGATCGGCGAAGAGCTCGTCGACGCCTTCACGAAGGACACCGAAGACGGTGGAGTCGACGAGATTCACATCGTGTACAACCGCTTCGTGAGCATGCTGGTGCAGACGCCGCGCGTCGTGCGGCTTCTTCCGCTCGAGCTCGTGGAGGGCATCGAACCTGTCGAAGACAAGTCGATGCTTCCGCTTTACGAGTTCGAACCCGATGCCGACACTGTGCTCGATGCGCTGCTGCCCGCATACATCCATAGCCGGCTCTATAACGCGCTGCTCGAATCGGCCGCGGCGAAGCATGCAGCCACCCAGAAGGCCATGAAGTCCGCGAGCGACAATGCCGACAAGCTGATTACCAACTACACGCGCCTTGCGAACAACGCACGACAGTCAGAGATCACTCAGCAGATCTCCGAGATCGTCGGTGGCGCCGACGCCCTGGCCTCCCAGTAGACGTCTCGAGACGAAACAGAGAGAGAAAGAAATGACACCGACAGCCACCGCCGAGACTCAGGGCGCGGCAGCGGAGACGACGCCGGGCGTCGGCCGCATTGCTCGCGTCACCGGGCCCGTCGTCGACATCGAGTTCCCGCACGACTCGCTCCCAGAAATCTACAACGCCCTCAAGACGACGATCAGCTTCGTAGGCGACGAAGAGACAGCCCAAGAAATCACTCTCGAGGTCGCCCAGCACCTGGGTGACGACCTCGTTCGCGCCATCGCGCTCAAGCCGACCGACGGCTTGGTACGTGGCCAGGAGGTACGCGACACCGGCGCTGCCATTTCGGTGCCCGTCGGCGACGTCACCCTGGGTCACGTCTTCAACGTGATCGGTGACGTGCTCGACGAGCAGCCGGGCGAGAAGCTTGAGATCACTGAGCGCTGGCCGATTCATCGCAAGGCGCCGGCGTTCGACCAGCTCGAGTCGAAGACGACCATGTTCGAGACGGGCATCAAGGTCATCGACCTGCTCACCCCGTACGTGCAGGGCGGCAAGATCGGCCTGTTCGGCGGCGCCGGCGTCGGCAAGACCGTTCTGATTCAGGAGATGATCCAGCGTGTTGCGCAGGATCACGGTGGCGTCTCGGTATTCGCCGGTGTCGGTGAGCGTACGCGTGAGGGCAACGACCTCATCCATGAGATGGAAGAGGCCGGTGTCTTCGACAAGACGGCCCTCGTCTTCGGACAGATGGACGAGCCACCAGGGACGCGTCTGCGCGTCGCGCTGTCGGCTCTGACGATGGCGGAATACTTCCGCGATGTGCAGAGGCAGGACGTGCTGCTGTTCATCGACAACATCTTCCGGTTCACGCAGGCAGGCTCCGAGGTCTCGACGCTGCTTGGCCGCATGCCCTCCGCGGTGGGATATCAGCCCAACCTCGCCGACGAGATGGGTGTGCTTCAGGAGCGCATCACCTCGACGCGTGGACACTCGATCACGTCTCTGCAGGCGATCTATGTGCCTGCTGACGACTACACCGACCCTGCGCCGGCAACGACGTTCGCACACCTGGACGCCACCACGGAGCTTTCACGCGAGATCGCTTCCCAGGGTCTCTACCCCGCGGTGGATCCTCTCGCTTCGACGAGCCGCATCCTCGACCCGCGTTACCTGGGCGAGGACCACTACCGCGTCGCCACTACCGTCAAGCAGATCCTCCAGAAGAACAAGGAACTGCAGGAGATCATCGCGATCCTCGGCGTCGACGAGCTCAGCGAAGAAGACAAGGTGACTGTTTCGCGAGCTCGGCGCATCCAGCAGTTCCTCTCGCAGAACACCTACATGGCGAAGAAGTTCACCGGCGTCGAGGGCTCCACAGTTCCGCTGAAGGAGACCATCGAGTCGTTCGATGCCATCTGCCGTGGCGAGTTCGACCACGTCGCGGAGCAGGCGTTCTTCAATGTCGGACCGATCTCCGACGTTGAAGAGAAGTGGGCGAAGATCCAGAAGGAGAACGGCTGACCATGGCGACCATCAAGGTCAGCGTGGTCTCTGCGGATCGTGAGATCTGGTCGGGCGATGCTTCGATGGTCGTGGCGCGTACAACCATCGGCGAGATAGGCATCCTGCCCGGGCATACGCCGCTCCTTGGAACGCTTGCCGAAGGAGAGGTGCGCATCACTCTGCCGGGTGGTGAGCGGCTCGTCGCAAACGCAGCCGACGGATTCGTCTCATTCGAGAACAACGAACTCACAGTGCTGGCGGGCAAAGCCGCGCTGGTGTGATGTCGGCCGACTCGCGGTGACGCTGCCGACCGATGAGGTCGGCAGCGTCAGCGAAAGTCGGGGTCGATTTACCGCCGCTGCCGCCGGGAGAACGGGTGCCGGCGAATCGGTCAGTAGGGTCGACGCGAGCGGCGCTAGTGGCGCGGAGCACGGCTTCTTGGTCTAATCGACTCGGGGCCGGGCTCGGCTCAGCGGGGAGGATCTCAGGTGGCGCAGACCACGGTGGACCGGCAGTTCGGCGATATCCGCATTCCGGTTCTCGTCGCCATGGCGGGACTGCCCGGCGCGGGCAAGTCGACGATCGCCGAAGTGATAGGCGCACGATTGAGCGGCACGATCGTTTCGGTCGACCCGATCGAGTCGGCGATTCTGCACGCGGGTATCGAGGCGGACCAGCCCACCGGGCTAGCGGCGTACCTCGTTGCGGAGACCCTCGCTGAGCAGGTGCTTTCGTCGGGGCATAGCGTGATCGTCGATGCCGTCAACGCCGTTGAACCGGCCAGATTGCAGTGGCGGGACCTTGCGCTGCGCCTGAACGTGCCATTGCGAGTCATCGAGGTTGAATGCTCCGATCCCGAGTTGCATCGCCAACGGCTCGAGAAGCGCGTGCGCAACCTTCCTCATTTCGATGAGCCATCATGGCGTGCGGTCGAACAGAGCCTCGAGGACTATCAGCCGTGGAAGGGGGAGTGCGCGTCGATGCCGCGCATCACCCTCGACACCGCCAATTCTCTGGGACAGAACGTCGAGGCAGCCATCCGCTTCATCGCGCCGTGATGGCGCCCGATGACGGCTCCGAGCACGGTGTCGCGGAGTGCGCCGGCTCGTTTCGAGGCATCGCGTGCTGATCCTCCTACCTCCGTCGGAGTCGAAGCGCGCAGGTGGGCGCGGCAGCGCACGGCTGCGGCTCGACTCCCTTCGGTTTCCCGAGTTGTTGGAGCAGCGGGAGCAGACGGCTCATGCTCTTGTCGAACTCGCCCGTGGGAGCGACCCGGAAGCTGCTGCCAAGGCGCTCGGTATTCCGCGCACTCTCGCCGGTGAGTTGCAGAGTGACGCCCTGCTTTTCGAGTCGCCCGTCATGCCGGCGATCGACCGGTACACAGGCGTGCTTTACGACGCATTGGATGCCGCCACTCTCCCTGCCGAGGCACGCCGGCATCTTGCACGAACGGTAGCCATCCACTCCGCAGTGTTCGGACCCGTCGGCGCGCTTGACCGCATTCCCGACTACCGCATGTCGGCCACCTCGCGCATTCCGGGCATCCGGCTCCGCTCCCTCTGGGCTCCGGCTGTGACCTCGGCTCTCGGCTCCGTGCAGGGTCCGGTCATCGACCTGCGATCGGAAGGCTACGTGGCACTGGGGCCACTGCGCTCACGGCCCGATGCGGTGTTCGTGCGCGTCGTATCCGAGACGCCGGACGGCATCCAGCGTGCGCTCAACCACTTCAATAAGCACGCGAAAGGGATGCTCGTGCGCGCTTTCGCGCTCCAACGGCCCCGCGTGCGCTCGCTTGACGGCTTCGTGCAATGGGCTCGATCGGCTGGCTTCCGTATGGAATCAGCAGCAGATCATGAGGTCCGGCTCGTGGTGAGCTGAGATAAGATCACTTACAGCAGCCGGCAAGTTCGGTTTCGCAGCTGCTAACGCCATAGACAGTTTTGAAGTGGCCACAATCAGGGCGCTCGCGTCTTTGCTCCAGCGGGCGAACGCAATACAGTCGGGTCGGCGAAGAAAGGTCGGCGCGCGTCCCCTCCGCGCGTCAGAGTGATCGTTCGCGGTGCGATGACCGGATTTCTGATCGCCTGCGGTCGGGCAAGTGCGATACCGGTCTTCACGAGGCACACCGTCAGGATCACCGGATCCCGCCGACCCGGCCTTGTTCCCGCAAGTCAGGCAGCCGCATTCGCTGCTCGCCAGCATCCCGCAACGTGATCGTCGACGAGCCCCGCCGACTGCATGAGCGCGTACATGGTCGTCGGTCCGACGAACCTGAAGCCGAGGCCGCGTAGTCGGCGGCTGAGAGCCGTGGACTCGGTGGTGACCGCGGGAATGTCGGCCAGTGAGGCCGGCGCACGGTCGCGGGCGCCTTCTGGGGCAAACGACCAGATGACTTCGCCGAGCGGCTGATCGAGAGCGGTGGTGGCGCGCGCGTTCGCAATGGTTGCCTGGATCTTGCCGCGATGGCGGATGATCGCGGCGTTGAGCAAGAGCCGCTCGACATCGTCTTCGGTCATGGCGGCGACGCGCTCCACCTCGAAACCATGGAACGCCTCCCTGAAGGCAGGCCGCCTCAGCAGGATTGTTCGCCACGACAGACCAGCCTGGAATCCCTCGAGGCAGATCTTCTCGAACAGCGCGCGGTCGTCGTGGAGCGGAGTTCCCCATTCTTCGTCGTGGTAACGCTGGTACTCCTCGTCATTGCCCACCCAGGCGCAACGCGCCGTTCCGTCGTCGCCGACCAGAATGTCGGGCCGCCGCTGGTCTCGGGCGGCCGCGGCCGCGTCGCCTGCCGTCTGCACGTCGCTCATGCCGCCAGCGTGATCCCTTCATGCTCCAGAAGCCATAGCTTGGTCGGAATGCCTTGGCCCCCGCTGTAGCCGGTGACGGCGCCGTTCGATCCGAGCACGCGATGGCATCCGATGAAGAGCGGGATGGGGTTGGAGCCGATCGCACCTCCTACCGCACGCCCGGCGGTCGGCTTGCCGACGGCCATGCCGAGTTCACCGTACGTGGTGTGCTCACCCCAGCCGACGTGACGAAGTTGCTCCCAGACCGCGCGCCGGAAGGGCGTGCCCGCTGGCGCGAGGGGAACGTCGAATAAGCGACGCTCGCCCCCGAAGTACTCATCGAGTTGGCGGGCGGCCTTGAGCACCACGTCGTCCGGACGGTCCGGTTGGCCGTCGTGCGGCAGCATGCCGTCGCGCTCGATGGTGAGGGACGTGACGGCGTCGCCGTCTGAGACGAGCTCGAGTCTTCCGATCGGGCTCGGCAGCCGAAGCAGGTATCCGTTCATGAGTCGACAGTACGGCCGGCATCCGACACCGGATGCGGCACTGATCCCGAAGTGGATACATCGGTGATTCAAGAGCCTGGGGAGGAAGAGGACGCGCCATGGACCCTAGAATTTCGCCGTGGTTCTCCTTGATGTCATCTGTCTCATCGTTGCGCTGGTCGCCGTCGCGTTCGGGGTGATCGCACTGGTGCGCTCCCGGGCGGCTGAAGAGCGGGCGGAGGCAGCGGCATCCGGAGTCGCGAGGGCGGAAAGCAGCGCCCAGGCGGCCGTTGCCGGACTCGAGCAGTTGGAGGCGAAGGCATCGCAAGCCCGCCAGGATGCGGCGAACTCCGCGCAGCAAGCAGCTCGCGCCGCGCAAGCGGCCGCGTCGGCTCAGGCGGCCGCGGTGGCGAGCAGGCAGGAGGCCGAGGCGGTGTCCGATCGAGTGGCGCGAGCCGAGGCGGCTCGCGCGGGCGCGACGAAGGCGGAACTCGTGGGTGCGTCGGCACCGGCCTCCGCCGATGCCCCGGCCTTGGCGAGCGTGCAGCGGGCTGAAGCACACGAGGTCGCCGACGGCGACAGCGGCGACACCGAACGCGTCGTGCAGGTGTCGTGGCGGTTGGAGCAGGTGCGCAATTCGACCTGGGCGTTGCGCAACACGGGGTTGGCGAAGGCGCATGGCGCCCTGCTTTCGGACGCCACCGTTCCGCCGAAGTTCGTGCGTCCAGACGAGGTGATCCCGCGTGACGTCGAGCGCGACGACGTGCTGCAGTTCCGGGTGATGGCGGCGCGCGGCGGGCCGCCACCGCGCATCAGGGTGACGTGGCGCGAGGGGGCGGATTCCCCGGCGTTCTCGCGCGAATTCACCGTTCTCGCCGCATCCTGACCGCCCCGCGGCGCGCCTGGAGGTCTCGCGGCGACCGCCTCGCCGCGCCCCGAGGTCTCCCGGCGACCGCCTCGCCGCGCCCCGAGGCCTCGCGGCAACCGCCTCGCGCCACCACGCGCATCCTTGGGGCGTCGGGCATCGTGCGGCTTCGCCCATGCCGCGTCCCAACGCTTGAACGTGGACCGGTAGGGTCCATTCGCCATGCCGTTTGACCGGAAGGAGATCGAGCGCGCCGTCGCGGAATCCTCTGACAGCGAAACGGGGAGCAGAACGAGACGCCATGGTTGCGGAGTGAGCGCACACTCAGTTAGCATTCCTGCGTGCCACGCATCCCGAATCGCGCCAGCCCGTTGCCCCCGGAAGAGCGCAGAGCAGCGATCATCCAGGCCGTGATCCCCGTGATGATCGAGCACGGTGCCTCGCTCACCTCCCGTCAGATCGCGGAGGCGGCCGGCGTTGCAGAGGGAACGATCTTCCGGGTCTTCGGCGACAAGGACACCCTGCTGCGCGAGGCGGCCGACGCGTACCTTGACCCGTCGCCAGTGCGAACCAGCCTGGCCGAGATCGACCCGAGCCTTCCTCTCGAGGACAAGGTGGCGCGCATCCTGGCAGTGCTGAGGCAGCGATTCCACGGCGTGATCAGCATCATGTCCGCAATCGGATACACCGGAGGAGAGCCCCCGGCCCGTACGCCGGCTCCGGGGCAGAAATGGGAATACGCCTCGATCGTCGCCCGCCTGGTGGAACCCGAACTGGAGCGACTCAACGTGCCGGCCGAACACGTCGCACCGTTCATCCGGCTCATCGCGTTCGCACTGGCCATCCCGGGCTTCACCGTCGAGACCTCGCTCGATGACGAGACATTGACCCGGCTCATCGTCTACGGCATCGCCGGAGACATGACGGCCGGCCACGAGGATGCCGTAGGAAAGCGGGCCGCGCACGCGCTGGCCGCAGACAACCGGACATCGGAGGCCCGCCTCGGAGAGCGCCAGGCCGAGGGGTACGCGTGCGACGGACTCGACGAGGCGGGCGCTACCGGATCGGGCTCCGACGAACACAGAGACGAACCCAGAATCGACGAAAGTGTGAAGACCCATGCCTGAAATCTCACGGCCGCGGCGCGCAGCCATGAACCGGGAGGTGATCGCATGCTGATGCGGTTGCTCGTGCGATACCTCAAACCGCACTGGTCCTTGCTCGTCGGCGTTCTCGTGTTTCAGCTGCTGCAGTCATTCGCCTCGCTGTACCTGCCGACGCTCAATGCCGACCTCATCGACAAGGGCGTGATCAAAGGCGACACCGGATACATCATCGGCACCGGCGGATTCATGCTGCTCGTCACGCTCGGGCAGGTGGCCTGCAACATCCTCGCCGTCTACTTCGGCGCGAAGGCCTCGATGCGGCTCGGCCGGGATCTTCGCGTGCGGGTCTTCTCGCATGTCGGCGCGTTCTCGGAGCGAGAGGTCACAAAGTTCGGGGCGCCGTCGTTGATCACCCGCAACACGAACGACGTGCAACAGGTTCAGATGCTCGTGCTGATGAGCTGCACGATGCTCGTCTCTGCGCCCATCCTCTGCATCGGCGGCATCGTGCTCGCCATTCAACAGGACCTCGGGATGTCCTGGCTCATCGCCGTCAGTGTGCCGGTGCTGCTGGTCTGCGTCGTGCTGATCATCTCCCGCATGGTGCCGCAGTTCCGCAAGATGCAGAAGCGCATCGACCAGGTGAATCGGGTGCTGCGCGAGCAGCTGACGGGCATCCGCGTCGTTCGGGCGTTCGTGCGCGAAGACATCGAACGCGGCAGGTTCAATACGGCGAACGAGGAGGTCACCGAGACCGCACTGAAAGCCGGGCGCCTGATGGCGCTGATGTTCCCGACCGTGATGCTGGTGCTGAACCTCTCCAGCGTCGCCGTAATCTGGTTCGGCGCGTTCCGCATCGACGACGGATCCCTCCAGGTCGGCACGCTGACGGCGTTCCTCAGTTACCTCATGCAGATCCTGATGGGCGTGATGATGGCGACGTTCATGTTCGTCATGGTGCCGCGCGCAGCGGTCTGCGCCGAACGCATCGGCGAGGTGCTGGACACGGAATCGAGCGTCAAGGCATCCGAAAACGCGATCCGGGAGGTCAAGGAGCGCGGCACGGTCGAGCTGTTCGAGGTCGGGTTCGCCTACCCGGGTGCTGAGGACCCTGTTCTCAGCGACATCAATCTGCGCGTCGAGCGCGGCCAGACTGTGGCGATCATCGGGTCGACCGGCGCAGGAAAGACAACTCTCATCAACCTGCTGCCGCGGCTTTTCGACGCGACGAGTGGCTCCGTTCTGATCGATGGCGCCGACGTAGCGGAGCTCGACCCTGAGGTGCTGTGGGAGCGCATCGGCCTGGTGCCGCAGAAGCCCTACCTGTTCTCGGGCACCGTGGCATCCAACTTGCGGTACGGCAAGCCCGACGCCACAGACGACGAACTGTGGCGTGCGCTGGAGATCGCTCAGGCGAAGGACTTCGTGCAGGCCATGGAGGGCGGCCTCGAGGCCGAGATAGCTCAGGGTGGAACGAACGTGTCGGGAGGTCAGCGGCAGCGGCTCGCGATCGCCCGGGCTCTCGTGAAGCGGCCAGAGATCTACGTGTTCGACGACTCGTTCTCCGCGCTCGACCTTGCCACGGATGCCCGTCTGCGGCGGGCACTGCGTGAGAAGGAGGCGGGTGCAACGTTCGTGATCGTCGCGCAGCGCGTCACGACGATCACCGACGCGGACCAGATCGTGGTGCTGGAGAACGGCCGCATCGTCGGCGCGGGCACGCACGAGGAGCTGCTCGAGACATCCGAGACGTACGGGGAGATCGTGTCGTCTCAGCTCACTGCGGAGGAAGCGGCATGAGTGAAACGAAGACGCCGGCGCGGATGCCTGCACCCAGGCGCGGGCCAGGTGGCGGGGGACCGTTCGGTGGTGCCGGCATGCCCGCCGAGAAGGCGATGAACTTCGGTCCGACGGCGAAGCGTCTGCTCGGGCGGCTGCGTCCCGAGGCGGTGGGCCTTGTGGTCATGACGCTGCTCACAGTCGCGAGCGTGACGTTCAGCGTTCTCGGCCCGAAGCTGCTCGGCGAGGGCACGAACATCATCGTCGCGGGTTTCATCTCGAAGAGCCTCCCGGCGGGCGCCACGAAAGCCCAGGTGCTCGAGGGCATGCGCAAGAGCGGGCAGGGGCAGGTCGCCGACATGCTCAGCGGCATGAACCTCACGCCTGGGCACGGCATCGACTTCACGGCGCTGTCCCACGTGCTGATGATCGTTCTCGCGCTGTATGTGTTCGCGTCCGTGTTCAGCTGGCTGCAGGCATACATCCTCAACGGCATCACGATGCGCACCGTGTATCGCCTTCGCAAGGAGGTGGAGGAGAAGATTCACCGCCTGCCGCTCAAGTACTTCGACACCATGCCGAGGGGCGAGCTGCTGAGCCGGGTCACGAACGACATCGACAACGTTCAGCAGAGCCTTCAGCAGACCATGAGTCAGGTGGTCACCTCGCTGCTGACCGTCGTCGGCGTGCTCGTGATCATGTTCGTGATCTCACCGGTTCTCGCCCTGATCGCCCTGGTGTCGATTCCGCTCACGGTCTTCGTCACGATGGTCATCGCGAAACGGTCGCAGAAGATGTTCGTCGCGCAATGGCGCAACACCGGTGCGCTCAACGCGCAGATCGAGGAGACCTACACGGGTCACGCCATCGTGAAGGTGTTCGGCAGGCAGCGCGAGGTCAACGAGAAGTTCATCGCGAAGAATGATGAGCTCTACCAGGCCAGCTTCGGCGCGCAGTTCGTCTCGGGCATCATCATGCCTTCGATGCAGTTCGTCGGGAATCTCGTCTACGTGGGGATTGCGGTCGTCGGCGGCCTTCAGGTGGCGAGCGGAACCATCCAGATCGGCGACGTGCAGGCATTCATCCAGTACTCGCGTCAGTTCACCCAGCCGTTGGCCCAGCTCGGATCGATGGCGAACCTGCTGCAGTCGGGGGTTGCATCCGCCGAGCGCGTCTTCCAGCTGCTGGATGCCGACGAGCAGTCGTCGGATCCGCATGCACCCGACTCCGCAGGCGAGACGAAGGGGCGACTGGAGTTCGACCATGTCTCGTTCCGCTACGTCGACGAGAAGCCCCTGATCGAAGACCTCTCGCTGGTGGCCGAACCCGGCCAGACCGTCGCGATCGTCGGCCCGACTGGCGCAGGCAAGACCACGCTCGTGAATCTCATCATGCGGTTCTACGAGGTCGACTCGGGCAGGATCACACTGGACGGCACCGACATCACCCGGCTGACGCGGCGGGAGCTGCGCAGCAGGATCGGAATGGTGCTGCAAGACACCTGGCTGTTCGGCGGAACCATCCGCGACAACATCGCGTACGGACGCCCCGATGCGACCGAGGAGGAGATCGTCGAGGCGGCGACGGCGAGCTACGCCGACCGGTTCGTGCGCTCCCTGCCCGACGGCTACGACACGGTGCTCGACGACGAGGGGTCGAACATCAGCGCCGGCGAAAAGCAGTTGATCACGATCGCAAGGGCGTTTCTCGCCAGGCCGAGCCTGCTCATTCTCGACGAGGCGACCAGCTCGGTGGACACGCGTACCGAGCTGCTGGTGCAGAAGGCCATGAGTGCGTTGCGTGAGGGACGCACGAGCTTTGTGATCGCTCACCGGCTCTCCACCATCCGGGATGCCGACCTCATCCTCGTGATGGAGGCGGGGCGCATCGTCGAACAGGGAACTCATTCTCAGCTGCTGGCTGCCGGCGGCGCCTACTACACGCTGTACAACGCGCAGTTCGCCGGAGCGGTCTCGGACGAGGTCTGAGCCCGGCCGTCTTCCCGTCCACAACCATCGACAGATCGCACGAACGCACGGATGCCCGTCGGGCGCGCCCGCGGGCATCCGTTGCGCGAGAGCGTGATCGGCATGCCGTTCTCGATCGTCGCCTCCAGCCCGCTCGACCTGCTCACCTACGTTCCGGAGCTGGTCGGCTTCGAACCGCGGCGGAGTCTCGTGCTCGTCACGCTCTGCGGCAACACGACGGGTGGGACGCTGCGTGTCGACCTGCCGGACGGCGGGCATGCCGCAACGGATCGGGTGGATTTCGCTCGCGCGGTCGTGGGAATCGCGTGCAAGGTGCGTGGCGCCGATGCGCTGATTCCCATTCTGTTCACCGACGAATCCTGTGCGTCCGGCCCGCCGCACGCGGCCCTCTTCGCGGCGTTGCGGACTGCGGCCTCCGCTGCCGGATTCGCCGTGCACGACGCGCTGTTCGTGGCGCCGGACGGCTGGGGCCGGGATTCCGGCGTGGGCGGTCCGCGAGAAGAGCTGGATGCTGCGTGGCGGTTGAGAAGGCTCGACCCGGACAGCCGTCGCGTGCGTCAGTCGCCGGAACAGGAAGCGAGTCTTCCAGAGGTCGGGGCCGGTCAGATGGAGCGAACGATGTCCGCTCTCGCGTCTCTGCAGGCCGAGGAGCCGGGCGTCGACCCTGTATGGTTCGCCGAGTACGCCGCTCAGTGGGATCCAGGCCAGATCGGCCCCGTCTCGGCGGCTCTGGCCGCTGACCTGGTGAGCCGTCCTTGGGCGAGAGACGTGCTGCTCTTAACGTGGGCATGGGGAGCGTCTGCTGGAAGGAGGGCGCTTCGGTTCCAGGAGCAGTTCAGCCGCGGAGAGCCTGCACGAGACGAGCAGATCGCGATGGCACTTGCTGGACTCGGCGAGATGCCGCGTCCTTCTCCTGAGCGACTCGAGCAGGGCATCGCGCTGCTCCGCCAGGTGGCCGCGAGGCTGCACGAGACGGAGAGGGCACCGTGCCTCACGGCGGTGGCGTGGCTCAACTGGGCGCTCGGCCGCAGCTCCGTGGCCGGAGAACTCGTGCGGCGCGCGCGCAAGGCCGACGGCGAATACGGGTTCGCGGAACTCATGGAAACGATGCTCGAGCGAGGATTGCTTCCGGACTGGGCATTCCGGGCCGGCAGCGTGGGCTCGGCTGGCACCATTGACAGGGCGAGCCGGCGTCGAGCGCGATGATGTTCCGTGCGGTCGCAGTACTCTCGCAAGTGCCGCATCGGGATGCGGCGAACGCATCGACGACGGCAGGGAGGCTTGATTGGCCGAGGCGCACTCGTCACGACGTCGTATGGGGTTCGTGTACGCGGCTCCGCCGAGACCGCCTGAGGATGACTGGATCGCCGTCGTCGCCGAGTCTTTCGTCGTACTTCTCGAGCCCGGAGCTGGCGATGCCGGTCTGGACGCTCTCGCGGAGCTTGCCGAAGCGGACCATGCCGCGGTCGGCACGTCGGCGACTCCTGTCGGAAGCGCCCGCAGCGTCGCGGGCCCGAGCGCCGACCCAGGTGAGGAAACCGGCGCACCGTCCGGGGGTGAACGGCATAGTCGTCTGGAAGCCATCGTTTCCGCGATTCCCGCAGGTGAACTCGGCGTCGACTCCTTCACCGTCGTGCACGTCGACGGCAGAGTCGACGGCGGCTGGCAGGTGACGGCGGTTGCCAAGGGGCGTGCGGTCGCCGACATCTACTCGGTCGGCGGCGCTAGACGGTTCTCCTCATCCGGCGTGCAGCCGTGGTTGATCGCCACCTTTCGTGATGTGGTCGGCGTCGAACTCGGCGGTCCGGCGAGGCGTTTCGAGGCGGTCGCACGGCGCAGCCCTGGAGCGCTGCAGGTCGAGACGGGCTCGGGCCGCGTCGGTTCTCTGTTGTGGACGACGAACCGGCAGGATGCCGTCGCCGAAGGCCAAGACATGTACGTCAGACCGCCCGCGGCGCTTGACGACGACACCGTTCTCATCGGTGAGCAGCCCGGCGGTCCCGTGATCGGTTCCTCGCTCGCGGCCGACGAACCGGGGGAGCAGTCGCGGCGCCTTCGTGCGGACGACGGGCATCCGCAGGGCTTCGACGAGGAGACGGTCGAACGGCGACACCTGCCAGCCGCGCGCGACCTCGGTAGCGAGGCGGACGAACGCACAGTGGAACGGGCATCCTCGCCGATCCGTCTTCAAAAAGAGCGAGAGCCCATCGGTTCGGCTGCCCCGGCGCTGACTGCCGATGACGCCAGTGGAAACCGTGGCTCCGTCGTTCGTGGCCCGGACAGGGAGGGGCCAAGCGGTGAAGGTGCGCGGTCACAGAACCAGGATCCCGATGAGGCGCCGATGCGCGTCTTCGTGGGCATCCGTGGTCAGGAGCGGGCACCGCTCGATGCTCCCGTCGTCTACGGCCGTCGCCCGAGCGCTGCACGGCGTTCCGCTGTCGAGCCGGTGCTCGTGACCGTACCGTCGCCTGCGGGGGAGATCTCGGCGTCACACGTGCGCATCGAGCGGACGGGACGCGTGGTGGTCGTGACCGACCTCAGATCGCGAAACGGCACGACCGTGAGCCTCGAGGGTCACAGGCCGCGACGACTTCGCCCTGGCGAGGCGTTCGCGGTTCCCGGTGCCGCGTCGGTCGAGATCGGCGACGGGACTATCATCGACATCACCCCCGTAGGGTGGCTGTCGTGATCGGCACAGGTGTCGTCGTCGGCCCACCCTCGCACGGTGAGCTCCCGCGCACCGAGGCGGCGACCCCGACGATCGCCGTCATGCCGACCACCCGAGAGGATGCCGCATGACACAGATCGGGCGGAGCAACAAGAGGCACCACATCGTTGTTCCCGGCCGAGACGGCGCCCGCATCACCATCACCTGGGCTGCGCTCACCGACAAGGGCTACCGCCGTGCCGTCAACGAAGACAGCCTGATCGCCAAGCCGCCGATCTTCGCCGTCGCCGACGGGATGGGCGGACACAGCGCAGGGGACATCGCGAGCGCCGCGGTCGTGAACCGGCTGGCCGAGCGGGTCGCCACACCGTTCGTGGACGAGAAGGCCATCGACTCGTCGCTGCGCGAAGCTGTCGGAGACATGGACAAGGGCGCAGGTCGGACCGACCTGGGTACAGGGACGACGGTCACCGGGTTCGCACTCACGCTGGCCGAGGGGGAGCCGAGCTGGCTCGTGTTCAACATCGGCGACTCCCGGGTGTACGAGCTCGAAGACGGCGAACTGAGGCAGCTCACCGTCGACCATTCGATCGTGCAGGAACTCCTGGATGCCGGCGCCATCACGCCGTCGGAGGCCGAGGTGCATCCGCATTCCAACGTCATCACCAGAGCCGTCGGATTCAACGAAGAGCCGGTACCCGACTTCAGCCTCGTTCCCGTCGTGGCGGGCACGCGGTTGCTGGCCTGCTCGGACGGCCTCACCAAGGAACTGACCGAACACGGCATCCGCCACTTCCTCACGGTCGGCACCAGCCCCCTGGACGCGGCAGGACAGCTGATGGACGCCGCACTGGGCAACGGCGGCCGCGACAACGTCTCGGTTGTGGTCGTCGACGTGCTCGAGACGCCGGAGTCGCCGCTTCCTGGCCGCCGCGCCGCACGTCGGCACTGAGCCGGCCCACGTGGCGGGATAGCGTCGGCGCAGGGGGTTTCACGGGCACCGATCCGGCTCGAGCCCGCCCGGGATGGCACGTATTGCCCGCCTACAATGGGGGCACGTTTCCCTGGCCGGGGACGTTCGACGACCGCGAGAACAGGAGGCGCGCATGGCCACCAGACTGCCCTCCGCGCCGCCCACCCTGCCCGGTTTCACCTATGTCCGCGCTCTCGGTTCGGGCGGCTTCGCCGACGTCTTCCTCTACGAGCAGAACATGCCGAGAAGACAGGTCGCAGTGAAGGTGCTCCTGGCCGAGGTGGTGACGTCGAGCGTTCGTGCCATGTTCCAGGCTGAGGCCAACCTGATGGCGCAACTGAGTGCGCACCCGGCCGTGCTGACCGTGTATCAGGCGAGCGTGGCATCCGATGGCCGTCCGTACCTCGTGATGGAGCTGTGTTCGCCCGTGCTGAACAGGCGGTACCGAACGGATCCGCTCAACGTGCCCGAGGCGCTCGCGGTGGGGATCAAGGTGGCCGGGGCCGTCGAGACTGCGCACAGGGCAGGGGTGCTGCATCGTGATGTGAAGCCGTCGAACATCCTCACGACCGCGTACGGGCATCCGGTGCTCTCCGATTTCGGTATAGCGGCCACGATCGGCGACGCCGAATTGAAGGATGCCGTTGGCCTTTCGGTGCCCTGGTCGGCTCCCGAAGTGGTCACCGACGAGACGACGGGGACCGTGGCCAGCGAGGTGTGGGCCCTCGGCGCCACCATCTATTCCTTGATCGCGGGGCGCTCCCCGTTCGAGGTGCAGGGCACGGACAACTCCTCGGCGCAACTGATCGCGCGCATCCAGCGCGCACGACCGGAGCCGATCGGCCGCGACGACGTGCCCGCCAGTCTGGAGGCCGTGCTCAGGCGATCCATGTCGAAGCGCCCAGAGCTGCGGCAGCACAGTGTGCTCGAACTGATCCGCGACCTGCAGTCCGTCGAGGCGGAACTCGGGTTCACCCCAACTCCCGCCGACGTCGCCGCCGACCAATGGGTTGCTGTGGCATCGATCGACGACGAAGACCGCACAAGGGTGAAGGCGGTTCAGTCGGTGACTCCGACGCAGCGCAGAAGACGCAGGCGGGAGGGCGACACCACAGGCGATCACAGCGCATCGCGGGAGAGTGCCGCGCAGACGCACCAGCGACCGGCCGGGCTCAGCACGGGGGCCAGGTGGCTGATCGCCGTCTGCGTGGTTTTCGGCGTCGCCTTCATCAGCACGCTGTCGTTCGTGGTCGTGCGCATTGCAGCGCCGCCCGACATCCCTGTCGTGCATGACATCCAGGGACGTGTGGCCGGCGGATCCGTCGAGTTCAGCTGGCAGGACCCGGGCCTCGCCACGGGCGACGAATATCAGGTGAGCGTGGACGGAGTGTCCTCCAGCCTGCAGCGCAGCACCTCGTTCACGGTCGACGCCGCAGACAAGCGGGTGTGCCTCACCGTGACGGTGAACCGGTCGGGACGCACGGGTGAGACGAGCGCCGCCAAATGCGTCGACCCGGTGGGGTCACCGTGATCCGTTCGTTCGTCGCAGCTCATCGCTCTGTCGCACTGACAGTGGCCATCGGCGTGGTCGTTGTCGCGCTGGTCGCCACCGTCGCGATCGCCTCAGGCGGATTCGTGCAGCAACGCATGGTGCTCGGCGACGCAGCGGTGTGGGTCACGAACTCGTCGAAACAGCTCCTTGGTCGAGCCAACACGCAGGTGAATGCCCTCAACTCCGCCGTGACGGCTGCAGACGAGTCCGTCGACGTGGCCCAGCGCGGCAAGTCGGTGCTGCTCGTCGACCACAGCAACAACACGGTGTCCAAGGTGGACCCGGCCACCGTCACCGCGGGCAAGCCCGTCGCACTTCCGCCGAAGGATCCCGAGGTCGGCATCGCCGGTTCGCGGGCGGTCATCGAATCGCTGGCGAATGGGCGCGTCTGGCTTGTGCCGCTCACCGATCTGCAGTCGTTCACCTCGGCATCCACCCCGACGATCGACCTTGGCAGCCGCGTCATCACCTCCCTCGCGCCCGACGGCACACTGTTCGCGTATTCCCGGCAGGCCGGCGCCGTCTACCGCATCGATGCCGCCAAGGGCGACAGTGTGGAATCCACGTGGCACGTGGGCGCCCTTGCCAGACATGAGTCGGCAGGCGACGTGCAGCTGACGTCCAACGGCGGGCACTGGGCGCTCTACGACTCCGGATCCCGTGTGCTGCGCACCGAGGATGGCTCGCGCACGCTGCCCGCCGAGGTGGGGAATCAGGCCGTGCTCGCGCAGGCATCCGATGCCGATGTGGACCTCGCCATCGCGTCGGAGTCCGGTGTCTTTCTCGTGCCAGGCGCAAGCGGTGACCTTCGCAAGGCGAAGCAGGGCGGGTTCGGGAGCGCGGCTTCGCCGGTGTGGGTCGACGGATGCCTGTACGCCGCTTGGAACACCGGCCAGACTTGGCGCTCATGCACGAATGGTGCGGCCGGACGCTCCGGGAGTCTTGCGGGTGTTCATGCCGGTGCCGAACTCGCCTTCCGCGTCAACGGCGACACCGTCGTGTTGAATGACACGAACCACGGCACCTCGTGGTCGGTGCAGCGCGGCAATGGCGTGATCGACAACTGGTCAGACTTCGCGAAACCGAACGACGAACGGCAACAGACCGAGGAGAACACCGAGGACAAGCCGCCGACCTACGAGAAGACGCAGGTGCCACCCGTCGCCGTCGACGACAAGTTCGGCGCACGACCGGGTGTGACCAGTCCGTTGCCGGTCCTGCTGAACGATTTCGACCCGAACGGCGACGTACTCGTCATCGACTCGGTGACGCCGGTACCCCAGGCGACGGCGAAGGTGCAACGAACCTCGGACGACCAGGCACTGCAGATCACGTTGCCCGCCGACGCTCAGGGCCAGATCGAGTTCGACTACACGGTGAGCGACGGGCGCGGCGGGCAGGCCGAGGCGCACGTTACCGTCACGGTCCGTCAGCCCGACGAGAACTCGCCCCCGGTTCAGGCGCGCTCCACGAAAGCCACTGTTGCCGCGGGGGGACGCGTCTCCACACAGGTGCTCGGCGACTGGTACGACCCGGACGGCGATCCGTTCTACCTCGAAACGGCATCCACGGCATCGCCCAACAGCGCCAGCTCCACCCCGCAGGGCACGGTCGTCTACACGGACGCCGGAAAGGGCGGATCCCTGCAGAACGTGGCACTCACCGTGTCGGACGGCCGGGCGGAAGGCCACGGATCCCTTGCCGTCACGGTGCGTCCGCCCACAGACGTTCCCATCATCGCCGAGCCGTTCGTCGAAACGGTCGTGGCGGGCGACCAGATCACCATCTCGCCGCTCCTCCATGTTCGCGGCGGTGTCGGACCCGTGCGGCTGGCATCCGTGCCCGACAAACCGGACGTGACGCTGCAACCCAACTTCGACGAGGGGACCTTCGGCTTCACGTCGGACGCCCCGGGCAGCCACTACGTCGACTACACCGTCACAGACGGCTCGAGCACGGCGACCGGCCAGGTTAGAGTCGTCGTCAGTACGCCGCAGGACGCAGGCGACACGCCCGTGACCGTTCCGCATACGGCGTTCATCGAGCAGCAGACCTCGCAGGAGGTCGACGTGCTTGCCACCGATTTCGATCCGGCGGGCGGCGTGCTTCTCATCACGGGCTCTGAGCAGCCGGCCGCATCGCAAGGCGTGCGCGTAGAGGTGCTGGAGCAACGCATCCTCCGGGTCACGCTCACGAGGCCGCTCACCGGGCCGGTCTCGTTCGGCTACACGGTGAGCAACGGCACCGCTCAGGCGGACGGCACGGTGAGAGTTGTGGAGATACCCCGGCCCGCGGTGCGTCAGCCGCCCGTGGCGACTCCCGACAGCGTCAGCGTTCGGGTCGGCGATGCCGTGGACATCCCTGTGCTGGCCAACGACTCGCAGGCGGACGGCGATGTCCTCACCCTGAACCCGGATCTGCCAACGCCGCTCCCGAAGAACGCGGGACTGCTGTTCGCGTCAGGAAACGAGCTACGCTACCTCGCGCCCGACAGGCCAGGGGACTACACCGCTGTGTACCGGGTCGACGATGCGGACGGCCAGTGGGCGACGGCGCAGGTGACCATCGCGGTGCGTGAGCTGGATCCGGAGTCGAACCGCGCGCCTATTCCGCAGACGATCACTGCGAGAGTCCTGGCAGGCAACACGGTACGCATCCCGGTGCCACTCAGCGGCGTCGACCCCGACGGCGACTCGGTCAAGCTCGTCGGCCAGTCGACGAACCCGCAAAAGGGAGCCGTGACGGCGGTCGGTTCGAATTGGATCGAGTATCAGGCCGGCGACTACGCCGCTGGGACCGACACCTTCGACTACACGCTGGTCGACGCTCTGGGAGCGCGTGCCGACGGCGTCGTGCGCGTTGGCATCGCCCCGCACGGGGGCGGCGCGCGCAACCCCGTCGCGGTGGAGGACGAGGTGACGGTTCGACCGGGCCGCACGGTCTCGGTGCGCGTGCTCGCGAACGACTCCGACCCGGATGGCGGTGCGCTGCACATCGGCTCTGTGCAGCGCACGTCGACCGGCATAGCGAAGGCGGTCGTCTCGGGCGACGTCGTCAAGGTGGTCGCCCCGAAGAAGGAGGGCAGGTACGGGTTCATCTACACGGTGCAGAACGACACAGGGGGAACCAGCTCCAACTTCCTCACCGTCGTCGTGCGCAAGGATGCCCCACTGTCGCGTCCCGTCGTGCAAGACACCGTGGTCGGACTGTCCGACATCCTCGGGCGCTCGCAGATCACGGTGAACCCGCTCACCAACGTGTTCTTCGCCGACGGTCCAGTCGCAACGCTCAAGCTCTCACTGGTCCCGGGCTTCGGTCAGACCGCGCAGGCCACCTCGGACGGTCGCGTGCGCGTGCGCATCCAGCCCAAGTCGCAGATCATTCCGTTCAAGGTGGCGCACCCCGACGACGCGTCGGTGGTTTCTTACGGCTTCATCTGGCTGCCCGGAACCGACGATGCCCTGCCGCAGTTGAAACCGGGGGCTCCGAAGCTGACGGTTCCGAGCGAGAAGACGCTCGTGATCGATCTCAATGACTACGTGGTCGCCGCCGCTGGCAAGCACGTCAAGCTCACGGATGCTTCGCATGTGCACGCGACGCACGCCAACGGCGACAACCTGGTGCGCGACAACCACACGCTGGTGTACACGAGTTCGGCGAGGTACTTCGGGCCCGCATCCATCTCGTTCGAGGTCACCGACGGATCGTCGGCGACCGACCCGAAGGGCCATGTGGCGACCCTCGTGCTGCCCATCACGGTGACGGCACGAGACAATCAGCCCCCGACCTTCACCGGCGCGCAGGTGGAATTCGAGCCAGGGCAGCAGAAGACCCTCGATCTGACCAAACTCACCAGGTACCCGTACGAGAAGGACCAGGCCGAGCTGCAGTACCGCATCCTGGATCCCAAGCCGCAGGGGGCATCCGTCACGCTGCAGGGCCAGCAGCTGACGGTGCAGGTGTCGGACAAGACGCCGAAGGGAACCCAGCTGAGCGTCATCGTCGGCGTGCGGGATTCGCTGAACGACGGCAAGGCGGGACGCATCGACGTGAGCGTGGTGCCGTCGACGAGACCGCTGGCCGTGCCGCAGCCCGATCAGGTGTCTGCAAGGCGCGGCGCGACGACGAGCGTCGACGTGCTGGCCAATGACGCGGCGACCAACCCGTTCCCCTCGACGCCGCTGACCGTGCTCGCCGTGCGCGGGGCATCCGCGGGCGCGCTGCCGCAGGGCGTGCAGGTGACGCCAAGCGCCGACAAGTCGCGGCTGACGGTCTCGGTGGCTCCGAACGCGCGGCCGGTGGATACGACGCTTCAGTACGAGGTGGGGGACGCGACGGGGGACCCTGCGCGCTACACCTGGGGGACCGTCACGATCTCCGTTCAAGACAGACCCGACCCGGTCTCCAACCTGCGGATCGTGGGCGTTGCGGATCAGCAGCTCACTGTGGCGTGGGATGCCGGCGCCGACAACAACTCGCCGATCACGGGCTACACCGTGTCGCTCACCCCATCGGGCGGGGGTGCAAGCTCGACCACGTGCCACGCGACCACGTGCACTGTGCAGACTCCGGGGAACGGACCGCAGAACGCCGTTCGAGTGCAGGTGACTGCGACGAACGCGATCGGCACCTCGGATGCCGCGGCCTACCCGGACGCCGTCTGGTCGAACGTGGTGCCCGGCGCACCGACCAACCTGAACGTCACGCCCGGAGATGGAAGCGTGCACGTCACGTGGGGTCCGCCGGCGTCGAACGGCGGGGCAAGCGCCGTCACTCGTTATCGCGTGACCGTTGGCAGCATCGTGCGAACCGTGGGAGCCGGCACGACCTCGCTCGATCTCGGCGGCCTCACGAATGGGCAGCCGGTACAGGTGTCCGTGGCGGCGATGAACGACTTCTATGGTCCGCAGCCGGTATGGAATTCCACCCCGACCGCAACCGTCGTGCCGGCCGGCGCGCCGATCTGGACGGCGGTCCCGGCAGTCGCCCCGAAGAACGACACGAACGGCACCGTGACGGTGAGCTGGGCCGGAATTGTAGACGCCAACGGCTCGGCGATCACCGGCTATTCGGTCTCGTGCGCGTCAGGAGAGCTCGGCCCAGGGACCACCTCCGTGGACTGCACGCTTCCGCCCGGGCAGCAGACGTCGATCACGGTGACTGCCTCCAACAACGTCGGCGACACGACGTCGGCGAACGTGTCGGCCACGCCGCCTGCTCCGCCTGCGACACCGAGTTCGGTGAGCGTTTCGACTGCCGACCCCGGCAACGGGCAGTCGGGGCACTTCCTTCCGACCTTCAATGGAGTGTTCCCGCCGCCGCAGACGGGCGGTGGCGGGACCGTGTCCTACCGGGTGAGCCTGGACGGGGGCGGCAGCTACCAGGTGTTGCAACCCGGAAGCCTCATCTCGGTCGGCGGTGACCAGTACGGGCAGTCGCTCACTGTGAGCGTGCAGGTCGCTGTGACGTATCCGAACGGGGCGGTATTGACCAGCGCGTGGTCGGCGGGCGCATCGGCTGGGCTGGCCGTTGACGCGACGGTTGCCGGCTACAACTACGCGCCGGCGCAAGGTACACCGGGTGGCACGTTCAGCTGGACCGGTGCTCCGGCTGCCCCGCCGTACGCCTCGGTGGTGATCACCTGCGACGGAGTGCCCGCAACTGGAACGTCGTGCATCTCGACGGCAGCCAACCCGACCCTTACCGTGCGCGTCTTCGCCAATGGGCGCCTGCAGGCGTATGAGATGGACTATCAGGGCCAATGACATCCACGAAGACCAGGAGAGCACCCCGATCATGACTGACGCGCCGATGACAGCAGCTCGCCCGCTGAACCAGCTGACCGACGACCAGGCATCCTGGTTCCAGAGCACGGTCGACGCCATCGTCGCCAATGTCGAACGCGTGCTGCTGGGCAAGACGCACACCATCCGACTTGCGGTGACGGCTCTGCTCAGTGAGGGGCACCTGCTGCTTGAGGATGTGCCTGGCACGGGCAAGACGTCGCTCGCGCGCGCACTTGCCGAGACGATCTCGGGCACGAGCAGCCGCATCCAGTTCACCCCGGACCTTCTGCCCGGCGACATCACGGGCGTCGGCGTGTACGATCAGCGCCGCGGTGATTTCGAGTTCCACAAGGGTCCGGTTTTCGCCAACGTCGTGCTCGCCGACGAGATCAACCGTGCTTCGCCGAAGACGCAGTCCGCCTTGCTCGAGGTCATGGAGGAGCGTCAGGTCAGCGTCGACGGTGTGACGCATCGGCTGTCTCCGCCGTTCATGGTGATCGCGACGCAGAACCCGATCGAGCAGGCGGGAACCTACCGTCTGCCGGAGGCGCAGCTGGACCGCTTCATCATGAAGACCTCCATCGGATACCCCGATCACGCGTCGATGGTCCGCATCCTCGAGGGCGCGGATCACGCGGCGCACGAGATGGTGCTGCCTACGGTCGTGATGGGGGAGATGGTCACGACGATGTCGAAGCTGGCGCGGTCGGTGCATGTCGACCCCACCATCAACGACTACGTGTCGCGCCTGGTGGATGCCACGCGCAGCGCCGAAGAGGTGCGTCTCGGCGTCAGCGTGCGCGGCGGGCTCGCGCTCATCCGCACCGCGAAGACGTATGCCGCAGGACTCGGCCGCCCCTACGTTGTGCCGGACGACGTGAAGGCGCTCGCCGAACCCGTGCTGGCTCACCGCATCGTGCTCGACCCTGAGGCCGAGTTCGACGGCGTCACGGCGCAGAGCGTCGTCGCGAATGTAGTGCTCCAGACGCCCCCGCCGCTGGATGGGACCGCGGTGTGAGTTTCGAAGCGCACTCCGGCAGCAGCACCGGGCTCGACAATGCGAGGACCCGGCTCGTCGGCGCGCGTGAGGGACGGCTCGCGGATGCCGTCGTCGGAGCGGTGCAGGCGTGGCGCATCTTCTCGGATGTCTGCGTAAAGGTCTGGCGCAGAGTCACAGAAGTGACGACCGTGGCGGGCCTCTGCGTCGGAGCCGTCACCATCGCCGCGTTCATCGCCGGGTATGTCGCCGGGTGGTGGGAGGCCGTCGTCTTCGCCTGGGCGGGCGCCGCGCTGTTCGTGAAGGCCGTGCTGTTCCTGCTCGGCTCGGTCGCATACCGGGCCGAACTTCAGTTGCCGAACCCCAGGGTCGTTGTGGGAACGCCTGCGCCCGTCGACGTCGTCGTCTCGAACTCGACGAGGCGCGGACTGCTCGCCGCACGCGTGGAGGTGCCGGTGGGCGACGGAGTCGCCGAGTTCGCCGTTCCGGGGCTCCGGCGCGGCGCCGAGTTCCGCGACGTCTTCCTCGTGCCGACGCCGAAGCGGGGCGTACTGACCATCGGGCCGGTGCAGTCTGTACGGGCGGATCCCGTTGGGTTGTTGCGCCGCGAGACCCAGTGGCAACAGACGGTCGAGCTGTTCGTGCATCCGCGCACGATAACGGTGCCCAGCATGAGCACGGGTCTCGTGCGTGACCTCGAGGGCAGCTCTACACGTGATCTGACCACGAGCGACATGTCGTTCCACGCGCTGCGTGAATACACGCGCGGCGACGAGCGCAGGCACATCCACTGGCGGAGCACGGCAAAGACCGGCGACTTCATGGTTCGCCAGTACGAGCAGACCCGCAGGAGCAACCTGCTGCTTGCCCTGTCGCTCGCCGAGGCCGACTTCGCCTCGGAAGAGGAGTTCGAACTGGCGGTGAGCGCCGCTGCGTCCCTGGGGGTCAGGGCGATACGAGACGACCGCGTCGTGTCGTTCGTGGTGAGCGAGCGCACACCCGACTTCGCCAAGACGCCGGTGTTCGACGTGCGCACCCTCGACAGCGTGACGCCCACCCGGCTACTGGATGCCCTGTGTCGCGTCGACCGCGTCACCGCAGCACTGCGTCTCCCAGACGTTGCGAGGGTCGCGGCCGAAACCACGCCCGACGTCTCCATGGCGTTCCTCGTCTGCGGGTCGACGGTCAGCATCGCGCAGCTACGGCATGCCGGCACGATGTTCCGCGCCGGCGTGCAAGTCGTGGCGGTGCGATGCGTGCCTGGCGACTCTCCGGCCCTTCGCAGGGTCGGCGACCTGAGCATTCTCACCATCGGCTATCTGGACGACCTGCGCTCGAGCCTGGCGAGATCGAGGGCCGCATGAGCCGTAGAGACGTGGCCTACCGGGTATCGGCATCCGTGTACCTGGTCGTCTTGCTTGCCGCATGCGTCGCCGTGTTCTGGCCCGTCTACCAGAACTCGGACTTCGTTGTCATGGCGATCGGGGCGATCGGCGTCGCGGCAGCGGTCGCCGTGTGCGGGGCGGTCTGGCGCTGGTCGAGCCTGGTGACCACGCTCGTCGCCTTGATCGCGTTCCTCGCGCTCGGCGTGCCGCTCGCGATTCCCGGCGAGACCCTGTGGCGCGTGCTGCCCACCTGGCGAGGCCTTGTCGACCTGGTCGCCGGGCTGGCGCTGAGCTGGAAGCAGCTCGTGACGATCACCGTGCCTGTCGGTTCGTATCAGGCCTTGCTCATACCCGCCTACGTGCTCGCGTTCGCAGGCACGGTGGTGACGCTCACGGTCGCTCTTCGTTCCAAGGTTCCGGAGCTCGCCCTCGTCGCCCCGCTCGTCGTCTTCACCTCGGCCGTCGTGCTTGGCTCCGAGACGATCGCTACTCCGCTTGCCCTCACCATGGCGGTGGCAGCGCTGAGCGTCGTCTGGCTGATCTGGATGCGCCGTCGCAGGCGCATATCGCGCCTGGTGTCCCTCTCCAGTGAACACGCCGACGGCGTGCGACGCAGCGAGCGATCCTTCGCTGCGGCACGGTCGGTCGCCATCGCCGTCCTCGCGGTGGCGCTTGCACTCGTTGCGGCAGCCGGGGTGGCGAGCGGGCTGCCGCCCGTCGCAGCCCGCACGGTTGCCCGTTCGGCCACCACGCCGCCTTTCGACCCGAGGAACTATCCCAGCCCGCTGTCTGGCTTCCGTTCCTATCTCCAGCCGGCCGGCGCAGGCGATGCGTTGTTCACCGTGCAGGGCGTTGGAGACGTGCGTCGGCTGAGTATCGCGACGATGGACACCTACGACGGGGTCGTCTACACAGTGGGCGCATCGCAGGGCGACTCGGGAGCCTTCGCGAGGATTCCCGACACGCTCAGCGTGGCCGCGGCATCCGGTGCCCGTGCTCGCACCCACACACTCGACATCACAGTCGATGGTCTTGCCGGACCCTGGCTGCCCACATTCGGGCAACTCGAGCACATCTCATTCGGAGGCAGCTCACCCGACAGCCTGAGAGAGGGCTTTTACTACAACCCCACCACGGCCACCATGGCCGAGATATCGACATTGCGCTCCGGCGACTCCTACCGCATCACCGCCGTCGCGACCCCGACGAAGACCTTCGCTCAGCTGGTCGACGCCCGGCCGGGAGACGCGCAACTGCCCGCCCTCGATGTCGTGCCGGCGCGGCTGGACGACACCCTGCACCGCTACGAGGGCGGTTCGGTCTCGGCCGGAGCGAAACTGGCCAACGCTCTCCGGAAGCTTGCCGATACGGGATACATCAGCCACGGCATCGGAAAAGACGTGAAGAGCCTCTCGGGTCACGGGGCCGACCGGATCGACTCCCTGCTGACTGAGCAGCCCATGGTGGGCGACCAGGAACAATATGCGGTCGCGGCCGCGCTGATGGCGCGCCGCATCGGTTTCCCTGCCCGCGTCGTGTTGGGATTCGCGGTGCCGCAGAAGGCCGGCTCCACCGTCACGCTCACCGGCGCGGACGTGACGGCCTGGATCCAGGTGCAGACGGCAAAGGACGGTTGGGTCGACGTCGACCCGAACCCCCAGGTGCGACCCATTCCGCAGAAGCAGCCGGACCAGCCGAAGCAGATCTCGCGTCCGCAATCCGTCGTGGAGCCGCCGAAGGACAACACCGACCATGAGCAGAACCCGCCCCCGCAGGCGCATGTGGCGCAGCAGCGCGACAACCGGATGCCTGCCTGGTTGAGCATCCTGCTGGCAACGCTCATTGTGTTCGGCTGGGTGCTGCTGGTAATCGCCCTTGTGGTGTCGCCGTTCCTCGCGGTGATCGCAGCCAAGTGGCAGAGGCGACGAACGCGGCGCTCGCCGCGCGTGCTGCCACGGGGCCGGATCTCAGGTGCCTGGCGCGAGTTCGCAGACATGGCGGTCGATCACGGATACATCCCGCCCGGCACGGCCACGCGCAGCGAGGTGGCCAAGACGGTGGGCGGACCACGGGGAGTGCTGCTCGCCGCCGTCGCCGATCGCTCGGCGTTCGGGAAGGCGGAGCCCACCGAGGAAGACGCTGAACAGGTGTGGCGCGCCGTGGACGAGCTGCGTCGTGACCTCGACGGGCGCACCGGTCGTTGGGGCAGGCTGCGCGCCCGCATCTCACTTCGGTCCCTCGGCGGCTACCGTGGAAAGACACGCGGAACTGACGCGGTGTCAGGAAGGCGGTCGCAGTGAGGAGGTTGCGGTGAACTGTGCGTCATGCGGTGCGGCGCTTCCCGAGGGCGCCATGTTCTGCGGGAACTGCGGACGGGCGGTGAACGCCGTCACGGTGCCTCGCGACCGCATGGCCGACCCGAGGCCGGGCGATACCACTGTCCTGTCCGCCGAGGAGCGGGCCCAGTTCTCTCGGTCGACGCGCTCCGCGTCGGATGTGTCGTGGTCACAGTTCTTCCAGCTCGACACCTCCCAGGCTTCTGAGTCCGAGGCCTCCCAATCCGTGGCTTCCGAGCCCCAGACTTCTGAGGCCCGCACTTCCGAGCCCGAGACTTCTGAGGCGGCGACTCCTCAGGTCGAGCGTTCGCAGACCGAGCCTCCGCAGACCGCTCGCCCCGCCGAGTCGTCTCCCGATGTGCGCGGCGTGCCAGCGACCGATGACATCGCGAGCGTGCAGCGGCATAGCAGCGTCGGAAGCATCACCAGGGGCGCCGAGGCAGGCATCCCAACCCGTCCGGTGGCGCCGGTGCCGTACGTGCTCTCGTTCTCCACGGGGGAGCGCGTCGTCGTGGTCGGGGTCGGGCTGCTCGGGCGTCGGCCCTTCACGCAGCCGGGGGAGCGGTTCGATCAACTCGTGTCCATCGCAGACCACGAACGTTCGGTCTCTAAGACGCACCTCGAGTTCGGAGTCGAGAGCGGTGACCTGTGGATCTGCGACAGGTACTCCGCGAACGGAACCGTCATCATCCCGCCTGCAGGGGGTCCGCATCGGTGCGAACCGGGCAGACGCTATCGGGTTCCACGGGGTGCGCGCGTCGAGATCGGCGACCACTGGTTCGACGTGCGCTGATCCTTCCGTCCACATAAGACCGTTCCCGGGAGCGATGCACGAGTGGGTCGGTCTTGGGTCACCCGCTAACTGGCATCGGCTGCACTTGATGCATGCCAGTTCCCGACCGCACCGCGAGTGAGTCGCTCGCCCTGCCCAGGCATCCGCCGCCGCCGGCGAAGGCCGCCTTCCCTTTCCTGGCCGTGCTTGCGCCGCTCGTCGGGGCCGCGGTGCTCTATGCGATCGTTCGTTCGCCCATCATGCTCGCGTTCGCCGCGCTCAGCCCGGTGATCGCCGTCGCCAGCACGATCGACGGCCGACTTTCCGCCCGCAGGCGGCGACGAACGGATGCCCGTGTCTACGCCGCGGAGGCCGACCGCTTTCTGGCCGACGTCGCCGAAGCGCACGAGCGAGAACGTGCCGAGCTGGGAGCTCGGCACCCGGGCGCGGGCTCCCTCGCGACCGATCCTGCCCACCGACCCCGACGATGGTCGGCGGGCGCAGACCGGTTCGCCGCGGTGCGAATCGGCACGGGAAGCACCAGTAGCGCCCTCGTCGTTTCCGGATCTCCGAACTCGGAGCGTGACCGCGAGCTGCTTGCAGCGGCGCGCGTACTCGCGCACGCACCCGTTCTGATCGATCCGGCCGGCGGCATCGGTCTGATCGGTCTGCCGCCGGTGGCCAGAGCGGCACTCCGTGGGTTCGTGGTGCAGCTGGCGCATGCCCACCCGCCAGGCGCAATGGCGATCGCAGCGCCATCGGGCGAGCCGTACGGCTGGCTGCACGATTACCCGCATGCGACCGAACCGCAGCACGAACCCCTGCGCCTGTGCATCGTCGACCCCGCGGTCCAAGAAGGCGGCGACGCAGTTCGCACCGCCCTGCTCGCCACCAAAGAGCCGCGTCGCGGTGCTCCGGCGCTGGGCACAGGTTCGCCCGCGATGGCGGTGATCGCCGTGGCCGAGCGGGCGGACGAGTTGCCTACGGGATGTCGGCTCGTTGCGTCCGTCGGACCCGACGGTGCGTTGACGGTCCTGTCGCCGATGGATGCCGCTGGGGAACTCGAGGCCGAACTCGTCACGGCTCGGGAGGCGGCGGCATTCGGGCGCGACCTTTCGACCTCCGCCCGAGCACGGGGTATCGATCCGGCACGGCCCCTGCCAACGTCCGTGCGCCTTGCCGACCTCCTCACAGGCGCCGGCGGACCGCCTCCAAGGGCGGCAAGCGGTGAAGGATTCCGAACGCTCCCTGCGGTTGTCGGCGTCGCACCATCGGGACCGCTCGTCCTCGATCTCGTGACATCGGGCCCGCACGCCATCGTCACGGGAACGACCGGAAGCGGTAAGAGCGAGCTGCTGATCAGCTGGGTGCTCGCGATGGCCGCGGGGACGACACCCCGCCTCGTGAACTTCCTCCTCGTGGACTTCAAAGGTGGCAGCGCGTTCCAGCGCCTTGCCACGCTGCCCCACACGGTAGGAGTCGTCACCGACCTGGCGCACGGTGAAGCGTCACGTGCACTGAAGAGCCTGCGCGCCGAGCTGCGCAGACGTGAGGCGGAACTCGCTCGTCTGGGCATCCCAGACATCGCAGAGGCGCAGGGGGAACTACCCCGTCTCGTCATCGTCGTCGACGAGGCCGCGGCCATGTTCGCAGCGTTTCCCGAGCTCGGCGAGCTCTTCGCCGACATCGCCGCTCGCGGAAGGGCACTCGGCGTGCATCTCGTACTCGGAACGCAACGTGCCACAGGCGTGTTGAGTGATGCGCTCCTTGCGAACTGCGCACTCAGAATCTCGCTTCGGCTGGCATCCGAGAGCGATAGCACGGCTCTTCTCGGCACGGATGCCGCGGCCCTCATCCCGCATGCCCTGCCCGGGCGCCTTGTGGTCGCTCGCGACGGCGAGCTGATAACGGCGCAGGCAGCGACCGCGGACCCGGCCGATGTGGATGCCCTCGCGACCGCACAGAGCGGCATGCCGCGTCCTCGTGCGCCGTGGCTGCCCGCGCTTCCCGAGCACATTCCACTCGACGCGTTCGTCCGCGCGCCTGAGGGGGCTGTCGTGATCGGCGCGCGAGACGATCCGGACCGGCAGGTTCAGGAGGGCATCCTGTACCGTCCGCTGCGAGCCCATCTGCTTGGTCTCGGAATGCGCGGAACAGGCAAATCGACACTCCTGCGTACGATCCGGGCGCAGTGGCCAGGGCCTGCGATCGAGGTGCCGCCGGACATCGAAGGGGCATGGGACGCGCTCGAGCATGCTTATGCTGTTCTGCACTCGGAGCCACCGAGGTCGGGGTTGGTCGTGCTCATCGACGATGTCGACGCCCTCCTCGACCGCTTCGGCGACGAACATCGAGACGCGGCAGCCGAACGCATCCGATCGCTTCTCGTCGATGGGGCGCGCGCCCGCATCGGCGTCGTCTGCACGGCATCCACCGTGCCCAGCGGCTTGCGCGCAGTGCAGGCGAGATTCAGCGAACGGCTGCTGCTGCGCCAGTCGGACAGGCAAGAGCACGTGCTGGCCGGCGCCCCCGCCGAGCTTTTCGACCCGTCTGCGCCACCTGGACGAGGTGTGTGGCGCGACAAGGTCGCCCACGTCGCCGTCGCGGGGGAGCGTCGCGACCACAGCGGCACTGCGCGGGCCAAGACGGTGACCCCTGCGCTCGAGTTCAGGGCCGGTTCCTTGACCCTGGTCGTCGCGCGTGCTCCCGGCTCGTTCGCGCAGCGGTTGCGAGCCTCCTTTGCCGAGTTGCGCGTCGTCGAGCTGACCGACGTCGTCGGCGCCCCCTCGTCAGGAGGCAACAGCGACTCGACGGCCATCGAGATCGCGGACGGCGGCCACGCTGTGGCGCTCGTCGCTGACCCGGATGCCTGGCAAGCACAGTGGTCCCTGCTCACCCGGCTCCGTGGCAGAGCACGTCTCGTGTTCGACGGGTGCAGCCTCGGCCAGGTGCGAGCCATTCTGCACTCGCGCGTGCTGCCTCCGGCCACAGAACCCGGGCACCTGCTCGTCTGCGACGCCGCCCAGTTCACCCGAGCGGCGTGGCCGCAATGATGCGTCTAGCCTCCGAGGGCGATCCGCTTGCCGACCGCGACGCATTCCCGGTGCCGGTCCGGCGAGGTTCTACCGTGCGATCAGCCGAGGATCGACTGCAACCCGGCCACCTGCACCCCGTTTGCGTCGGCGACGCCGGCATTGGTGACTGCACCGTCGACGACGTTGAGTCCGAGTGCCAGGGAGGGGTCGCTGCGCAAGGCAGCCTTCCAGCCGTTGTTCGCGATGGACCGCAGATAGGGGAGCGTGGCGTTGGTCAAGGCGTGGGTGGAGGTGTGAGGCACAGCTCCAGGCATGTTCGCAACGCAGTAGAAGACCGTGTCATGAACCCGGAACGTCGGCGCGTCGTGCGTGGTGGGGTGCGAGTCCTCGAAGCATCCGCCCTGATCGACGGCGATGTCGACGAGCACGCTACCCGGACGCATCCTCGCCACCATGTCGTTTCTGACCAGCTTGGGAGCCTTTGCTCCCGGAACCAGTACCGAACCGATCACGAGGTCCGCATCGAGAACCGCGCGTTCCACTTCGAACGCCGTCGACGCCACGGTCTTGATACGCCCGGCGTAGAGAGCGTCGAGTTCCCGCAGGCGAGCGACGTTGGTGTCGAGCACCGTGACGTCGGCCCCGAGACCGACGGCAACGGACGCCGCGTTCGTCCCGGCGACGCCGCCGCCGATCACGACGACCTTCGCGGGGTAGGTTCCCGGCACTCCAGGCACGAGGAGCCCCGAGCCGCCGTGCGGTTTCAGCAGCGCGTTGGCGCCGACGATGGGCGCCAGCCGGCCAGCCACCTCGCTCATGGGGGCGAGCAGCGGCAGGGAGCGATCAGGGCGCTGCACGGTCTCATACGCGATCGCGGTCACCCCTGAGTCCATGAGCGCACGCGTCAGTTCGGGCTCCGCAGCAAGATGCAGGTACGCGAACAACACGAGACCGTCACGGAAGTAGCCGAACTCGCTTTCGATCGGCTCTTTCACCTTCAGCAGCAGGTCCGCGTTCCCCCACGTGGTGGCGGCATCCGGGTCGATGACAGCGCCCGCGTCGGAATACGCCGAATCGGGAATGGACGAACCGTCGCCTGCCCCGCATTCCACGTGCACCTCGTGTCCGTTTGCGACCAGATCGTGCACGCCGGCCGGAGTGATGGCCACCCGGTACTCGTTGTTCTTGATCTCACGGGGGATCGAGATTCTCATTCTGTTCCGTTCTCTTCGGTCGCGGACCGTTCAGGTCCGTCCGCGGTCTCCGTTGACCGGGAAGTGCTTGTTCAGGTCGCAGGTCGAAGCCGACCGACGGGTACGCCCCCGCCGAGGATCGCGGTCTCTGCGCGGTCGAGCGCGGCCTTCGCTGCCGCGACCTCGATCGCCCCTGTTCTGGCGAGCAGACCGACGGCCGCCACGCGCGCGGCGGACACGCTCCCGTCGAGCACCTTGACGGCCGCGGTCGTTCCATCCGATGTGGCGATCGTCATCATCCCGTCGGCGCCGGCCTTCGCATAGCAGTCGAGCGTCTCCATGAGAACGGTGTCGGGCCTGCCCGGCCCCGAGATGGCCCACGGATGCTCGCGCGCGCTCCTGTGCACCCACGCCGCATTGCGGAACAGCGCGAACGGCGACTGCTCCGATGCCGTGGCCATGCGCTGCACACCTCGAGCGAGGCCGGCAAGCGTGACGGCGAAGACCGGCGCACCGCATCCGTCCACCGCCGTGTGGGCCACCTTCTCACCAGTCAGGCGCTCGACGACGTCTTTCACGTGCTGCTGCAGCGGATGCCTGGGGTCGGTGTAGTCAGCGATCGTCCAGCTGCTGGCGGCGCATGCAGCCAGCATCCCCGCGTGCTTGCCAGAGCACTCCATGTAGACCTGCGCAGGCGCGCCCCCGGCGCGAAGCACTTCGTCTCGTGCGCCACGATCTGCGGGCAGGGCGGGCGGGCAACGAAGGGCATCCGCGTCGAGCCCGGCGTCCGCGAGGATGCGGCGGACGACGGCGATGTGCTGCGGGGTGCCGGCGTGGCTGGCCGTTGCCAGTGCCGTCTGCTCGGCGTCCAGGCGCGCGCCGGCGCCGATCGATGCGACAGCCTGGAAAGGCTTGAGGGTGGACCGCGGAAGGACGTGGGAATCGGGGGAGCCGAGCGTGAGCATCCGTTCACCGTCGGGGGAGAGCACGATGGCCGACCCGATGTGACGATTCTCGATGAACCCGCTGCGCTCGGCCACCGCGAGTTCGGCGGCCGCCGGGGCTTCGAAGGTGCCGGCGGGCACTGAGTGGGCACGCACCGGATCGCTCATGGTGGTTCGAGTCTAACGAGCGCCCTGTTGCGGATCTTTGCGTGGCCGCGGACGATCCGTGCGATCCTCGACCTCCACGCGGCGGAGTGTGCGATGGGGCAGAGTGGAGCGGAGCGGGTCGTCGACGCACGACCGTTCACGAGAGAGGATGTCTGCGCCCATGAACGTCGACCACCACTACGCGCTGACGGTGGAATGGACCGGTAACCGAGGCACGGGAACGAGCGGATACCGCGACTACGGTCGCGACCACATCGTGCGTGCCGAGGGCAATCCGCCCATCGAGGGCTCGAGCGACCGGGTGTTCTTCGGTGACGCGGAGCGGTGGAATCCGGAGGAACTGCTCGTCGCCGCGCTTGCCCAGTGCCACATGTTGAGCTACCTCCACGTCGCTCAGCGGAACGGCATCGTCGTCACCGCCTATACCGATGAGGCCACAGGCACCATGGCCACCACATCGGACGGCGGCGGCCGCTTCACCTCGGTGACGCTGCGTCCGGCGGTCACCATCTCGGACCCGTCGCAGGTCGAGCTCGCGCAGAGTCTGCACGAAGAGGCATCCAGCCTCTGCTTCATCGCTTCGTCGGTGAACTTCCCGGTCGAGCACGAACCGACGACGTCCGCAGATTGAGGTCCGGGTGACGAGCCGGCGGTCAGGCGCCCGGCTCGTCGGCCGGCGCCTCGTTGTACGCACCAGCCTCGGTCTGGCCGCTGAGACGCTGGATCTCAGCCATAACGGCGTCGGTTGCGAGGCGCCTGGCCTTGCCGCTGTCCGCCGGACCGAACGCGGACAGGTCGATGGGGGCGCCGAACGCCACCGTGACTCGCGCGAACCTCGGCACTTTCGACCCGACGGGCTGCAAGCGCTCCGTTCCGATCAGGCCGACCGGAACGACGGGCGCGCCGGTCGTCAGCGCAAGCCATGCGACGCCCGTGCGACCGCGATACAGGCGACCGTCGCGTGAGCGAGTCCCCTCGGGATAGAGGGCGAACGCGTTGCCTGCCTCGAGGATTCCCTTGCTGATCTCCAGGGCATCCTGCGAGTCCCTGCCCGCGCCCCTTCGCACCCCGACCGCACCGATCGCGGAGAGGAATGTGCGCTTCGCCCAGCCGGTGAAGCCGCGGCCCTCGAAGTAGTGCGACTTCGCGAGGAACTGGATGCGCCTAGGGGCCACCATGGGGATCACCACGCTGTCGATGAACGACAGATGGTTGCTCGCGATGATGACCGGTCCGGTCTTCGGCACATTCCTTCGGCCGAGCACCCGCGGCCGGTACAGCATCCTGGCCAGCGGAGCGATCACGAAACGGCCGAATGCGTACACACCGCCCGCCCGAGGACGACGTAATTCAGTGCGTGCCGGCGCGGTCGGCGCTGCTGGCCCGTGCTCACGAACACTGCGTACGGCCGAGAGCGTCGAGCGCGCCGAAGACGCTGTCGCGGTGGAGTTCGGAACGAACGAGGACTGCTGCCGCGACAGTGTGGTCATTTCCACGACGCTACGGATCCTCGTATTCCCGAATCGGAATGCGTCAGCGGGCGGGTACTCACAGGCCGGTCACCGGATCGGGGAAGCAACGGGCGCCGTCGCGCAGGTTCAGGCATCCGTCGTACTGAGGCGGAAAGCGCTGCGCTAGCGGAGAGCCGAACCACTCCTTGTAGAGGCGCCAGAAGTTGAAGTTGCCGAACGTCGAGCAGTCGCTTACGGCACCAGGGCGCTTCAGCGTCTGCGGCGACGGTTGGTACGGCGTGTAGTTGTACAGGTTTGCCGTGGCCTGATCGCGGATGTCGACCATGCTCGATCCGCAGGCGGCATTCGGGTGGTATTGAATCGCGACTCGACCGACGTGGTATCGCCAGGAGGCGCCATCGACCGTGTACTCCCTGAACTGCCATGCCGCGTTGTAGAGCTGGTTGAAGAAGCCGAAGTAGTTCGCGTCGCACGCCGCGGTGTCTGGGCATCCGTACCCCGTCGCGCGTTGGTAGCCGGATGCCGTCGGGTGCGTGAGCAGCGACTGCTCCTTCTGCAGAAGCACGAGCAAGACCTTCGGGCTGATTCCGCATGCGCGGCCGATCTTGACGATGATGGCGCTCGCGGGCTCGTTGCTCGCTCCGTGGTACGCAGCGCAGTGTGCGTACTCGGTGGGTTCGTCAGGAGTGTCCTGTCGATAGTCCGCGAGGCAGGGCGATCCTTCGGCCGGGACGCACTGGCGCGTCTCGAGGAACCGCTCCACCTGTGCCTGACTCATGCTTGCCGAGTCGTAGAACGCGAAGTCGCTGATGATGAGCCCGGGGGTGAACCGGGCGCTGGAGGGGGTTCCACCCGAGGGAACGAACACGACGGCCGCGAGCACCATCAGCGCGATGACCGAGACAGCGGCCGCGATGGCGATAACGATGTCGCCGGGCACTTCGGCGAAAACCGGTCCCCGGGCGCGCTGAGGATCGCGTTCGCGTTCGGGCATACATCGACCCTATGCGCTCCCTCTTCCGATCGGTCACGGCTCCCGCCCAGGTGGCCCGCGCCGGAACTCGAGCACGCGTCAGATGGAAGGAGTCAGTCGGCCGAGCAGATCCTGAGACGAGATGACCTCGTCGGCGAAGCCGTACCTCACCGCCTCGTCGGCGGTGTACCAGGCGTCCCGGTCGCCGTCACGCAGGATCTCCTCGAGTGTGTGGCCGGTCTGCTCCGCCGTGAGTCGCGCCATCTCGTTCTTGAACTTGACGATCTGCTCGGCCTGCCTGCTGATGTCTGCCGCCGTCCCCCCGAACCCACCATGCGGCTGGTGCATCACCACACGGGTGTTGGGCAGCACGAAGCGTTTGCCCGGCGTGCCTGAGCTCAAGAGGAACTGCGCCATGGAGGCGGCGAACCCGATGCCGACCGTCACGATGTCGGGGGTCACGTAGCGCATGACGTCGTAGATGGCGAAGCCTGCCGTCACTGAGCCGCCAGGCGAGTTGATGTAGAGCTGGATGTCGCGGTGGGGGTCGGCGGCCGCAAGCAGCAGCAGCTTTCCGCAGATCTCGTTCGCCGCCGCATCATCGACCTCGACACCGAGGAACACGATGCGGTCCTGAAGCAGGCGGTCGAAGACCTGTGAGACCGGAGCGATGGTGGTCGTGTCTGTCATGTGCTCTCCCGTGGTCGCCGACACTCCCTCACAGTCGGAGCGCCTCGCTCCGAACGGGCCTCATGGGCCGGCCGGTGTGGCTCCATCGTCGGACCGGCGGTACCGAGGTGAACACGGTTTCTGCCGACGGCGACTTCGCGCAGAGCAGAACCGCTCTTGCCCTGAGTCGGGTGCCCAGGCACGTAGCCTGAATGAACGCGCGGTTCATCGTGGCACGACGTCACGTGGTGCCAACGCTCGTCGCAAGGAGGAGAGCTGATGCTGCTCAGGCATGCGGTCGGATCCGCGATCCGCCGATTGAGGCTGGCAAGGGGCCTGACGCTGCGTCAGGTATCGCAGTCGTCGGCGATCTCACTCCCTTATCTGTCCGAGATCGAGCGGGGGCGCAAGGAGCCGTCGAGCGAAATCATCCAGACGGTCTGCGCAGTGCTGGGCATCACGCTGCGTGAGCTGATGCGGGAGACGGATGCCGAGCTGATCGTGGCCGAACGAAGTCACCCCGGTTCCCCTGCCCCTGTGCTCGACCTGACGGCGCGGCGACGGGAGCTGCTGACGGATGCCCGGGCACGGTCATCCGATGTATCCCGCGCAGAGGGCCTGTCCCGACCCGGCCAACAGCAACTCCTCGCCGCCTGAGCGCGACGAAACCGCTGGCCAAGCCGCTCCCGATCAGGCGGACTGAGCCGCCAGCGCCACCTCGATCACGCTCGCCGCGTCGTCGATCAGCTCATCGCTGATCACGACCGACGGCATGATGCGCAGCACGCTGTCCCAGCTCCCGGCGTCCAGCACGATGACGCCGTTACTCGTCGCGTGGCGCAGGATGCCCGTGAGCGCCTCCGGGTTCGGACGTCGCGTTCCCGGAACCACGAGTTCGACACCCCACATGGCGCCCTTCCCACGCACCTCGCCGACCACGCCGAACCGCTCGGCCCAATCCCCGATGCGCGCCTGGAGTGCGCGCTCGACGCGCTGCGCCTCGGCCATGAGGTTCTCGTTCTCGATCACCTCGAACGTCGCGAGAGCGGCGGCCGTCGAGACCGGGTTGCCGCCGAAGGTGCCGCCGATGCCGCCCGGCTGAACCGCATCCATGATCTCGGCACGGCCGGTGACGGCGGCGAGCGGGAATCCGCCGGCGATGCCCTTCGCACTCGTTACGAGGTCGGGAACGACTCCGAAGTGCTCGATCGAATACCACGTTCCGGTTCGCGCCATGCCGGCCTGGATCTCATCGGCGACGAAGACGATGCCGTTCTCGCGGCAGTACTCGGCGATGCGGTTCAGGTAGCCGTCAGCGGGGATGACGATGCCACCGTCGCCCTGGATGGGCTCGACGAAGAATGCGGCGATCTCGCTGGCGCCGATGTGCGTCTCGATGTAGTCGATCGTGCGCTCGGCGGCCTCCTCGCCGCTCAGGCCGTCTTTGAACGGGTAGCTCCCTGGCACGCTGTACAGCTCGCCGGGGAACGGGCCCATTCCGGCACGTTCCGGCCACGGGCGGTAGGTCATGGCCATGGTCAGGTTGGTTCGACCGTGGAAGGCGTGCTCGAGAGAGACGATGGCACGTCGCCCGGTGTGCTTGCGTGCGATCTTGACCGCGTTCTCAACGGCCTCTGCACCCGAGTTGACGAGGATGGAGTGCTTCTCGAAATCGCCGGGCGTCACCTGGGCCAGCTTCTCGGCGACTCGCACGTAGTTCTCATACGGAGTCACGGTGAAAAGGGTGTGAGTGAGCTTGTTGGCCTGCTCGAACGCGGCGGCCGCCACCGCCGGGTGCGCGTGCCCGATGGTCGTCACGCCGATCCCGCAACCGAAGTCGATGAGCCGGTTCCCGTCGACGTCGACGAGGATGGCGCCAGAGGCGTGGTCCATGTAGATATTGGCCAGGGTGCCGGCTCCGCGCGAGACGGATGCTTGGCGACGCTTCTGCAGGTCGACGGAACGGGGGCCAGGAAGCGGGGTCGCAACGGCACGGCTCTGTGGGACCGAGAATTCGCGGGGAACGGAGTATTCGGCGGGCATCCCTCCATCGTACGGTGGGCGCGTCCGGGGTCGTTCCGGCGCCTCCCAGCGGGAGCAGAGGCGGCGTGGTGCAGACTGGAGTGCCCCCATTCCCGTTCAGAAAGCCTTTGCCGTGCGCCTGAAAACCTCCGCCGTTCTCGCCGTGTCCGCTGCAGCAGCCCTGCTCCTAGCGGGATGTGCGAGCTCGGGCCCGAGCAAGAGCACGGCATCGCCGTCGGCCACCACCAGTTCGGCGTCGACGGCGTGCAATCCGCCCAAGGCCGGGAGCGTCTCGGATGCCGTGAAGGTGACGGGAGACGCGGGCGCTGAGCCGACGGTGACGTTCGACAAGCCCTTGAAGGCATCCGGCACCCAGCGCTCCTACGTCAGCAAGGGCAAAGGCGCCGAGGCGAAGAAGGGCAGCATGGTCGACGTCGCGCTCGTCGCCTACAACGGCACGAGCGGCGCCAAGCTCACGAGCAACGGATACGCGGGCACGGCGGCCATGCCCATCACCGTCGGCGACCAGACCATGATCCCTGGCTTGACGCAGTCGGTGGAGTGCGCCCCGGTCGGTTCACGTCTTGTCATGACGTCGTCCGCCAAGGATGCCTGGGGCGGCGCGGACCCGTCTGCCGTCGGCAGCCTGAAGACCACCGACACCGTGGTGTTCGTCGTCGACATCCTCGACGCAGTTCCCACCAAGGCCGATGGCGCACCTCAGCCCGCGCAGGCGGGCTTCCCCAAGGTCAAGCTGGCTTCTGACGGCAAGCCGACGGTGACGATACCCAAGGGGGAGAAGGCTCCCACCGAGACCAAGATCGAGGTGCTCAAGAAGGGCAGCGGAGAAACAGTTGCGGCCACGGACACCGTCACGATGCAGTACCAGGGGCTGCTGTGGCGCAATGGGAAGGTCTTCGACCAGACCTGGGGACGCGCGCCGTACACGAACGCGGCGAACGGGTTCGTCACGGGCTTCACGAAGGCACTGGTCGGCCAGACGGTCGGTTCGCAGGTCGAGGTGATCATTCCGCCGGCGGACGGCTACAAGAGCGAGGGCAACGCCCAGGCCGGCATCAAGGGCACCGACACGCTCGTCTTCGTCATCGACATCCTCAAGACCCAGCATTGATCGGGAGCTGTCTGCCCGGCGGTCAGTGCCCGCCTCCCGCATCAGAGAACCGCTCGGAGCGCCTCAACCGCCCGCGGATACGATGAGCGGATGCGCAGGGTACTGATTCTCGGATCCACCGGCTCGATTGGTACCCAGGCGCTCGACGTCATCCGGCGCAACCAGGAGCGGTTCGACGTCGTCGGGCTCGCAGCGGGCAGCAACCGCGAGCTGCTCGCCGCACAAGCCGCCGAGTTCCACGTCGAGCACACCGCCCTTGGCGCGGTCGAGGCGGAAGAACTTGTCCGTGACCTCGAGGCCGACGTCGTGCTCAACGGCATCACGGGATCCATCGGTCTCGGTCCCACGCTTGCCGCCCTTGAGACGGGCAGAACGCTCGCGCTGGCCAACAAAGAGTCTTTGATCGTCGGCGGCGACCTCGTCACCTCCCGTGCGAAGCCGGGGCAGATCGTGCCCGTCGACTCGGAGCACTCCGCCATCGCTCAGGCGCTGAGGGCGGGCGCCGAAAACGAGGTGCGCAGGTTGCTCGTGACGGCATCCGGAGGGCCGTTTAGGGGGCGCAGTCGTGCCGAGCTGGCACACGTCACGCCGCAGCAGGCGCTGGCGCACCCGACCTGGAACATGGGACCGGTCGTCACGACCAACTCCGCGACCTTGATGAACAAGGGCCTGGAAGTGATCGAGGCGCACCTGCTGTTCGACGTTCCCTACGACCGCATCGACGTCGTCGTGCACCCGCAGTCCATCGTGCACTCGATGGTGGAGTTCACAGACGGCTCCATCATCGCGCAGGCCTCGCCGCCCGACATGCGTCTGCCCATCTCGTTGGGCCTCGACTGGCCGCACCGCGTTCCGGACGTCGGCGTTCCACTCGACTTCACCCGTGCGCAGCAATGGACGTTCGAGCCTCTCGACGAGGATGCCTTCCCCGCCGTCGCGCTGGCCAAACACGTCGGCCGTGCGGGTGGCACGTATCCGGCGGTGTTCAACGCGGCGAACGAGCAGGCGGTGGCCGCGTTCCATGCCGGGAGACTGGGCTTCCTCGGCATCGTCGACACGGTTCGGCGGGTCGTCGATGAGCACGAGGCACCGGCCGCCCTCGACCTGTCGACGCTCGCCGAGGCGGAACGCTGGGCCCGCGAGCGGGCCGATTCCGTCATCGACGCCTAGCCGGGCGTCGACTTTCGCCGACCCCCGTTCGGCTACTTGGTTGCGGTCGGCGTCGGGGTCGGTGTCGAAGTCGAACCGCCCACGGTGGACTGCACGAACGATGCGAAGGCGTTCGCGTCGGTCAGCGAACCCTTGTATTGCTGGCCGTTCACGATCACGGTGGGGGTCCCAGTGAACGTCGTGATGTTCGAGTTGGCCAGCTTCTGAGTGGTCGCCCGCTTCGTCGCCGCGTTGAGCCACGTCGAGTACCTGGTGTTGTTCACACACTTCGTGATGTCGGCAGAACTCGCGCCTGCACTCTTCAGGATCGAGAGGATCTTCGAGTTCGCCAGTCCGCCCGTGTTCTCCTGCGGCTGCTTGGCGTACAGCGCCGTGTTCACCGCGAGGAACTTGTCGGGAGCGTCACTGGCCACGCAGGCCACGGCGTTGCCGGCCCGCAGCGAGTAGCCTCCGTTCGCGGGGGACGTCAGGTAGTTGAGCGGATGCACCTCGAGCTGGGCAAGCCCGGCGTCGAGCCACTGTTCGATCTGCGTCATGTTGGTCTGCTCGAACTGCTGGCAGTACGGGCACTGCAGGTCTTCGTAGATCGTGATGTACGCCTTGCTGGCCGTGTCGGACTGCGTGGTCGGCGTCGGCTTCTCGCCGGCAGCAAGCGCAGGCGTGCGAACGGCCTTGGTCGAACCGGTCAGCACAATGCCGTCGCTGACCATGTTCTTCGGCCCGGTCGCCGTCTGACCCTGCGGAATCGAGTTCACGATCACGAGCGCAACGACGGCCAGCACGGCGACGATGACAACGGCGACGGATCCCTGGATCCACCACTTGCGTCGGCGCGCCTTCTTCGCCGCCTCCTCGCGCATCAGTCGCGCGTGTTCACGCGCAGCCTCTCGGCGGTCCTTCTTGCTCGGACCATTCGCACCGCGGCCAGTAGCCATCTGCGTCCTCTTCGATAAGGGGGATGTCGAAAACAGCGTGGACGTCGGCCTCAGGCGACGTGATCCGTGGCCGCAGGCGAGTCAGCTTCTCACCCTAACGTGGCCTGGCTATGCGTTTCGTGAGGAGATGCCGCGAGGAGGCGGCGAAGAACGCCAGAACCTGCATTCGCCCCGCCGCCGTTCAGGAGCGCCTGGCTACCATGCCTACATGTCCTCCGTGCTGCCTTTCGTCGTCGGCGTGCTGATCTTCGTGGTCGGCCTCGCCGTATCGATCGCGCTTCACGAACTCGGCCACCTCACTGCGGCGAAGGCCTTCGGTGTGAAGGTCACGCAGTACATGATCGGCTTCGGCAGGACGCTGTTCTCGTTCCGCAGGGGAGAGACCGAGTACGGAGTCAAGCTGCTTCCGCTCGGCGGCTACATCGCGATGATCGGGATGTTCCCTCCCAGGCGCCCAGGGGAGGCGCCGCGAGACGCATCCACCGGCTTCTACAACTCGCTCGTGATGACGGACGGCGCCATCGGGGCGCCGGCCGCGGAGCGCGCCCAGCAACGTCGAAGCGTGCTCGGCACCATGGCCGACGAGGCGCGTCAGGCCAGTGCCGAGACCATTCCGCGCGGCGAAGAGCACCGGGCCTTCTACCTGCTGCACCCGCTGAAGCGCATCGTCGTGATGCTCGCCGGACCCTTCATGAACCTCGTCATCGCGTTCGTGCTCATCGTGATCATGCTGTGCGGCATCGGGCTTCAGGGTGCCAGCACCACTGTGCAGACCGTGTCGGAGTGCCTCAAGCCCGCATCATCGTCGTCGACGACGTGTGCGGCATCCGATCCGGCTTCCCCTGCTGCGGCCGCTGGGCTGAAATCGGGAGACCGCATCGTCGAGTATGGCGGAACCGAGATCAAGAGCTGGGACCAGCTGTCGACGTTGATCGAGGGTTCGGCAGGCCGCACCGTTCCCGTGGTCGTCGAGCGCAACGGCAAGCGGGTCGCTCTCACCGTGACGCCGGAGAAGACGCAGAAGCAGGTCACCGAGGCGAACGGATCCTCGGTCACGAAAGACGTCGGCATGATCGGCATCGCCCCGACCAGTCAGTTGGAGCGTCAGTCCATCGGCACAGCGCTGAGCACGACCGGGCAGCAGCTGGGGCAGGTCGCGGGCGTGGTCGTGAACCTGCCGCAGCGCATGGTCGGCATCTGGAACGCCGCGTTCGGGCAGGGGGAGCGGTCCGCGTCCAGCCCCGTCGGCATCATCGGCGTCGGACGGATGGCCGGCGAGATCGCCGACAGCTCCTCGTACGCCTTCGTGTCCAAGATCCAGCTCATGCTGAGCCTGCTCGCATCGCTCAACCTTGCGCTGTTCGTGTTCAACATGGTCCCGCTGCTGCCGCTCGACGGCGGACATATCGCCGGCGCCATCTGGGAGTGGCTGAAGCGCGGCTGGTTCAAGGCGACGCGTCGAGGCAGTGCCCCTAAGCCGGTCGACCTGGCGCGGCTCATGCCGCTCACCTATGCCGTCATCATCGTGCTCGGTGCCATGAGCCTGCTGCTCGCATACGCCGACATCGTCAAGCCGATCACGCTGCCCGGCTGAGCTGCGGCCCGATTCGGCCAGCGCCTTGTCGGCGACCCCGGCCGCCTTCGGCGGTCCGCCTCGTTGACACGCGGGGCGCGGGGCGCGACGATGCCCCTGGGCGCCGACGCTCGGGGCCGGGAAGGTGTCGACCATGACGGACTTGACCGGACGCAGGGCGCTTGTGACCGGAGGGGCCAGTGGGATCGGCGCAGCGTGCGTTACGGCGTTCGCAGCAGCGGGGGCATCCGTCACGGTTGCGGACATCGACGGCGACGCCGCCGAGCGAGTCGCCGCCGAGGTGGACGGAGCCGCGTGGCGCGTCGACCTGAGCGACACGAAGGCCCTGGCCTCGTTGCGGCTCGACACCGACATCCTCGTGAACAACGCAGGCATCCAGCGGGTGAGCCCGATCGAGCACTTCGACCCGGACGCCTTCGAGCTGATCATCCGCCTCATGCTCGAGGCACCGTTCCTTCTGATCAGGGGCGTGCTGCCCGGCATGTATGAGCGGGGCTGGGGCCGCATCATCAACCTGTCCAGCGTTCACGGTCTGCGCGCATCCGCCTACAAGTCCGCCTACGTGGCGGCCAAGCACGGACTCGAAGGGCTGTCGAAGGTGACCGCCCTCGAAGGTGCCGAGCAGGGCGTGACGAGCAACTGCATCAACCCCTCGTATGTGCGAACACCACTCGTCGAGAAGCAGATCGCCGACCAGGCCCGAGTGCACGGCATCCCCGAAGACGAGGTCGTGCCGAAGATCATGCTCACCGAGAGCGCCATCAAACGGCTCGTCGAACCGCACGAGGTCGCCGCTCTCGCCGTGTGGCTGGCAGGCGACGAAGCGGGAATGGTCACCGGTGCCAGCTACGCCATGGACGGCGGATGGAGTGCCAAGTGAAGTACGTCCCGGTGACGTTCCCCGTCGACGGCGCTCGACTCGCGGGCGCCATCTGGGAACCGAGTAACGGCGACGAGAGCGCGCCCGTCGTCCTGGCCGTACACGGCATCACGGCGTCGCATCTGTCGTGGGCCATGGTCGCGCGATTCCTGCAGGGGGTGCGCCTGGTCGCCCCGGATCTGCGCGGGCGGGCAGGCAGCGCGGATGCTCCTCCGCCGTGGAACATGACCGATCACGCAGACGACCTGGCACGCGTGCTCGACCACCTCGGAGTCGAACGCGCCGTGCTGCTGGGCCACTCGATGGGCGGTTTCGTTGCGGGGTGGACCGCCGCGAGGCATCCCGACCGGGTGGCCGCGCTCGTATTGGTCGACGGCGGGCTTCCCCTCCCGTGGCCGGCGGGCATCCCCAAGGACGAGTCGGCGCCCGCCCGGCTCCTCGGTCCGGCGGGCGATCGGCTGACGACGGTCTACCCCGATCGCGACGCGTACCTCGCCTTCTGGCGCAGGCATCCCGCATTCGCACAGCACTGGAACGACGACATCGAACACTACGTTCTCTACGACCTCGACGACGTCGACGGCGGCGTCCGGCCACGCACGCGCCTCGAGGCGGTCGCGACGAACATCGTTCAGCAGAGTGGCAACGACGGATATCTGGATGCCGTCGCCCACTCTGGAGCGCCCATCGAGTTTCTGCACTCCCCTCGCGGGCTGCTGAACGACGTGCCGCCCCTCTACCCCGACGCCGTGCTGCACGCGGCGCTCGAGCAGGTGCCGCGAATCCGCGTGCACGAGGTGCCCGACGTGAACCACTACACGATCGTGCTCGACGAGAACGGTGCAGAGCGCGTAGCCGGCGTGGTCGCGTCTGCCATCGGCGATGCGCGGCCCGGCGACGCTGACCCGTCCGGGCAGTCGCTCGGCCAGAGGCGAACGCGAGAGCACGGCATCCTGCCGACCATTCCAGAAGGGAACCGACCATGAAGAAGCTCTTCAAGGGCATCACGGCGAAGAGCGTCGTCACGCCCCGTCTCACGGCGAACGTGCTCGAACGCAAGGGTGCCACTCGAGGAGAGACCGTCGTGTTCGTGCACGGCAACTGCTCGTCGTCCCTGTTCTTCCAGCCCGTGATCCTGTTGCTGCCGCCCGCCATCAGGCCCGTCGCCGTCGACCTGCGCGGGTTCGGCGACAGCGAGACGCTGCCTGTGGATGCCACGCGCGGCATTCGCGACTTCGCCGACGACGTGTGGTCGGTCATCGACGCCCTCGGCATCCAGCGCGTGCACCTCGTCGGGTGGAGCATGGGCGGCGGCGTCGTGCTGCAGCAGCTGATCGACCGGCCAGAGGCGGTGGCGTCGGTCACGCTGATCTCACCCGTTTCGCCCTACGGGTTCGGTGGCACGGCGGCGGACGGCACGCGCCTCACCGACGACGACGCCGGTGTCGGCGCAGGAGGTGCCAACCCCGACTTCGTCTCAAGGCTCGCCTCCGGTGACCGTTCCGCAGACGAGCCGACCTCGCCACGCTCGGTGTTCCGCTCCTCCTATGTGGCTGCGGGCTACGACGGCAGCCACGAAGACCTCTGGGTTGCATCGATGCTGACCACCGCGGTCGGAGACGACAACTATCCTGGCGATTCCGTGCCGTCGGCGAACTGGCCGGGCATGGCACCCGGCACGCGCGGCGTGCTCAACACCATGGCGCCCAAGTACTTCGATGTGACGGGCATCGTCGACCTCGCCGTCAAGCCACCGGTGCTGTGGATCCACGGCGGAGACGACGCCATCGTCGGTGACGAGACCTTCTTCGACCTGAACACGCTGGGCAAGGCGGGCGTCCTGCCCGGGTGGCCCGGCGAGAAGGTCGCGCCGCCTCAGCCGATGGTGGCGCAGACCAGGGCCGTGCTGAAACGGTACGCGGATGCCGGCGGCAGCTTCCGCGAGCTGGCCAAGCGCGACTGCGGCCACTCCGCCCACATCGAATACCCAGGCGTCGTCACCGACGCGCTCGTCGAACTCGTGACGGGTGTGAACTCGCGCGTCTGAGCCAAGCATCCGCCGCTCCGGCGCCCCCTCCTCTTCCTTTCTTCGCGAGAGGGAGCGGCGGGGAGCGGCGGCGAAGGGCGACGCGAGACGGCCAGGTTGCGCCGGGTACCGCGACCTAGACTGATGCGGTGCCAGCAGTGAATCTCGGTATGCCGAAGGTCCCGGAAGTGCTCCACCCTCGTCGCAAGTCGCGGCAGATCCGGGTGGGGAAGGTCCTTGTCGGCGGAGACGCCCCGATCAGCGTGCAGTCGATGACCACGACGCCGACCACGAATATCAACGCGACGCTGCAGCAGATCGCCGAACTGACGGCATCCGGATGCGACATCGTGCGCGTTGCCGTGCCCAGCCGCGACGACGCCGAGGCGCTGCCCATCATCGCGAAGAAGTCGCAGATTCCCGTCATCGCAGACATCCACTTCCAGCCCAACTACGTGTTCGCGGCCATCGACGCTGGGTGCGCGGCGGTGCGCGTGAACCCGGGCAACATCCGCAAGTTCGACGACCAGGTCGGCGAGATCGCAAGGCGTGCCAAAGCGGCCGGCGTGTCGTTGCGCATCGGGGTGAACGCGGGATCTCTCGAGCCGAGCCTGCTGCAGAAGTACGGCAAGCCGACGCCGGAGGCGCTCGTCGAATCGGCGGTCTGGGAGGCGAGCCTGTTCGAGGAGCACGACTTCCATGACTTCAAGATCTCTGTGAAGCACAACGACCCCGTCGTCATGGTGAAGGCCTACCGCATGCTGGCCGAGCGCGGCGATTGGCCGCTGCACCTCGGCGTGACCGAGGCCGGACCGGCGTTCCAGGGCACCATCAAGTCCGCCACGGCGTTTGGAATCCTGCTCGCCGAGGGCATCGGAGACACCATTCGGGTGTCGCTTTCGGCGCCGCCGGTGGAGGAGGTCAAGGTCGGCCTCCAGATTCTGCAATCGCTCAACCTGCGCGAGCGCAAGCTCGAGATCGTCTCCTGCCCGTCGTGCGGCCGCGCACAGGTGGATGTCTACACGCTCGCCGACAACGTCACCGAGGGCCTGCAGGGCATGAGCGTGCCGCTGCGCGTCGCCGTCATGGGATGCGTCGTCAACGGCCCCGGTGAGGCGCGCGAGGCGGACCTGGGAGTGGCATCCGGCAACGGCAAGGGCCAGATCTTCGTCAAGGGCGAGGTCATCAAGACCGTCCCCGAGTCGGAGATCGTTCAGACGCTCATCGAGGAGGCGAACCGCATCGCCGACGAGATGGGCGCTGCGGCTCCCGTCGGAGAGCCTTCGGTCACTGTCGGTCACTGAACTCCAGGCGGCCGGCGTCTAGTGCAGAGAGCCGCCTGGCACACGGATGTCGCTAGCGGCGTCGAGCGTGGTGCGGATCGCGATCTCGATCGCCCGCGCGAGCTGTTCGAGCGGCAGCTCCGGCTCGTCGTTCGGCGCCTGTCCCGCCGCCCATGGCAAGTGGATGAATCCGGCGCGGGCATCGGCATCCTCGGCCCACCGCGCCGCGTGAACGAGCACGTGATTGCACACGAACGAACCCGCCGTCAGTGACGCGCCGACGGGGATGCCCTCGGCAGCGACATCCCGCGCGATCGCCTTCACCGGCAGTGAAGCGAAGATCGCAGCCGGCGCGCCGGGCAGCGACGGCTCGTCGATCGGCCGCTCGCCGTCGTTGTCCGGGATGCGGGCATCGATGAGGTTCACGCCGACGCGCTCGACGGAGACGACTGAACGGCCGCCGGCCAGCCCCGTCGCGATCACCACATCCGGATCGTGCTCCTCGAGCAGCTCGTACAGGCGCGACACCGACCCGCGGAACGTCACTGGCAGAACCTCGGTCACGAGCAGTTCAGGTGCGGCCCAGCGCGACGCGACGAGCCGCACGGCATCCCCGGACGGGTTGACGGCATCCGATCCGAACGGCTCGAATCCGGTGAGCAGAATCGTCGTCACGATGCCTCTTCGAGCGGCTGTGCCGAGGTCCCGCCGGCCGGTTCGAACTGCACGGTCCCGCTGCCGATGTCGGCATGCTCCAGCACGACATCGATGGTCGTCCCGGCACGCACCGATTCCGGTACCCGGCACGACGCGGTCACGATCGGGTCGGTCAGCTGGATGCGCGCCTTTCCCTCGTGCACGTCGAGCACCCACGCGGTGAACCGATCGCCCACCCGGTCGAGGAGGGTCGCCGCTTCTACCCGGTTAAGCGCTCCTGTCGACAGCCGCGAAGCTCGCTCCGTCGACGTCTGCATGAGGCCGGGCACCGCAGGCAGGCTCTCACGCACCCAATCCGGCACGTCCGTTCCAGAAGAGATCGACTCGCACACCACCAGGCCCCAACGGTCGACGAGACGGCGCAGCGGCGCGGTGACGTGCGCGTAGGGAGACGCCACGGCGGCCTGCGCGGGGCTCGCCGGCGCCTCACCGTCGAACGCGACGTAACCGGCGCCCCGGAACAGGGATGCTGCGGCCTGCAACAGGGCGAGCGTCTGCGGGTCGTCGCCGGTGAGCCCACGCAGATACTCGCCGTATGGCACGCCGTCGTGCCACGGCCGCCCGAGAGCGATCGTCCGTAGCCGGAACGCGGCGACCGTGGTGGCTTCCGGGGGCGGCATCGTCCGCAGGATGCCCACCCGTGCCCCGAGCATCAGCTCGGCGGCAGCGATGCCGGTCATGAGCGACAGCTGGGCATTCCAGTCCTCGAGCGGCAACGGACGACGCCTCACGATCCGGTAGGCGCCGGAGGGATCCCGCACGATCTCCTCGTCCGGTAGGTCGAGACTCGCACCGCCACGCAACCGCTCCTGCTCGAGCCGTGCCCGGCCTATCTCGGGAAGCAAGGCCGCAGGCGTGCCCGTCTCACCCCGATCCAATGCCGCCTGCGTGCCGACGTAGTCGAGCTGCGCGCGCGAGCGTACCCATGCGCGCTCCACATGATGCGAGGTCACCACGGCCGCAGAGTCGAGGTCGAACGTCCAGACGAACGCGGTGCGGTCCTGCCCGGGCAGCAGCGATGCCTTCTGCTCGCTCAGCACAAGCGGATGCAGCGGCACCGTGCCATCCGGCGCATACAGCGTCTGCCCTCTGCGGCGCGCCTCGCCGTCCACCGCGCCGCCCGGTCTGACAAAGCCCGGAACATCGGCGATGGCGTACCGCACTCGCCAGCCCGAACCCCGGCGCTCCAACTGGAAAGCCTGATCCAGATCCTTGGAACCGGCGGGATCGAGTGTGGCGAACGGGATGTCTCGCAAGTCGAGCGCGGGGGGTGTCGCGGTGGCGGCATCCGCCTCTTCGAGCACCTCTGGCGGAAAGTCTCGTGGAATGTCGAGCTCCGTGCGAAGAGCGGCCAGGGCTTCTGCGAGCTCGCTCTGCGCCGTCGAAGCGGTCAGGTGAGCGCGACGGAGGGGCACGACCTCAACCCTAGACTTGAGGGGTGGTCACCCGTCTCTCGAACTACTTCCTGCGCACACTCCGCGAAGATCCCGCCGAAGCGGAGGTCACGAGCCACAGGTTGCTCGTGCGAGCCGGCTACATCCGCCGACAGGCCGCCGGCGTCTTCGCCTGGTTGCCGCTCGGCTTGCGGGTGAAGGCCAAGATCGAGCGGATCGTACGCGAAGAGATGGAGGCGGCCGGCGCGCAAGAGGTGCACTTTCCGGCCCTCGTGCCTCGCGAGCCGTATGAGGCCACCGGTCGCTGGGAAGAGTACGGCGATCTGCTGTTCCGCCTGCAGGACCGCAAGGGCGGCGACTACCTGCTCGCGCCCACGCACGAAGAGGCGTTCACACTGCTGGTGAAAGACCTGTACTCGTCGTACAAAGACCTGCCGATCACCCTGTACCAGATCCAGGACAAGTACCGCGACGAGGCGCGCCCACGTGCCGGCCTGCTGCGCGGCCGCGAGTTCACCATGAAGGATGCCTACTCCTTCGACTACACGGATGCCGGCCTCGACGCATCGTACGAAGCCCAGCGGACGGCGTACGAACGCATCTTCACCAGGCTCGGCCTGTCTTACGTCATCGTGCAGGCGGATGCCGGCGCCATGGGCGGATCCCGCAGCGAGGAGTTCCTGCACCCCACACCGGTGGGGGAGGACACCTTCGTGCAGTCGCCCGGAGGATACGCGGCGAACGTGGAGGCGTTCACCACGACGCCGCCGCCCGCCCGCTCCTATGAGAAGCTGAGCCCGCAGGAGGTCGTGGACACCCCGGACACGCCCACGATCGCGACGCTCGTCGCCATCGCGAACGAGAAGCACCCCCGCCCGGATGGACGGGCGTGGACGGCTGCTGACACGCTGAAGAACGTTGTGCTTGCGCTCACCCACCTCGATGGGTCGCGCGAGGTCGTCGTCGTGGGTCTTCCCGGAGATCGCGAGGTCGACATGAAGCGCGCCGAGGTGGCATTCGCGCCTGCCGAGATCGAACCGGCAACGGATGCCGACTTCGCCAAGCATTCGGGTCTCGTCAAGGGTTACATCGGGCCGTGGTCGCCTGAGGGACAGGTGCTGGGTGAGGAATCGCGCACGGGCATCCGCTACTTCGTGGATTCCCGTGTGGTCGACGGTTCCGGCTGGGTCACGGGCGCCAACGTCGAAGGAAAGCACGTGCTGGGCCTCGTCGCCGGGCGCGACTTCACCTGGGACGGCCATGTCGAGGTGGCCGAAGTGCTGCCGGGCGATCCGGCGCCCGACGGCTCTGGGCCCGTCGAACTCGCTCGCGGCATGGAGATCGGCCACGTCTTCCAGCTGGGCCGAAAGTACGCGGAAGCGCTCGGGCTCAAGGTGCTCGACGAGAACGGAAAGCTCGTCACCGTGACGATGGGCTCGTACGGCATCGGCGTCACGCGCATTCTCGCCATCATCGCCGAGGAGAACAACGATGAGAAGGGCCTGATCTGGCCCGAGTCGGTCGCCCCTTTCGACGTGCACGTCGTGGCGACCGGCAAAGACGAGGCGATCTACGGCGTGGCGGACAGCGTCGTGGCGTCGTTGGAGGCGTCGGGCCTCGACGTGCTCTACGACGACCGGCCGAAAGTGTCGCCAGGTGTGAAGTTCGGAGACGCCGAGCTGGTCGGTGTGCCGCGCATCGTGATCGTGGGACGCGACGCTACAGACGGTGTGGTTGAGCTGTGGGATCGTCGCACGGGCGAACGCAGCAAGGTCGGTGTCGGCGACGTCGCCGCCGCACTGGCCGGAACCGCCTGACGCTGATGCCTGACAACGCCTTCGACGCACTGCCGCCCGCCATCGCCGACGGAATCCGCGAGTCCGTCGAGGCCGCGGGCATCCAGGAAAACCGTGACCTGGTGCTGCGCATCCTGACCACGGGCATCGGGCTGGGAACCGACGCGCCCGGGCGTCTCGACCTCAAGATCGTGTCGGCGGCGCTGGAGGAGATGCGGGCGGCGTTCCGGCTGTTCGCCCCGTATTCGGACGTGCCCAAGGTGACGATCTTCGGTTCGGCGCGTACGAGACAGCAGGATGCCCTCTACCGGCAGACCACGCTCGTCGCCTCGACCCTCGCCGACCGCGGATGGATGGCGGTCACGGGAGCCGGGCCTGGCATCATGCAGGCGGCGGTGGAGGGTGCGGGCCACGACCGCTCCATCGGAGTCTCGATCCGTCTGCCGTTCGAGGAGCATCCGGACGACGCGTTGCAGGACGAGCCCAACGTCGTCACGATGAAGTACTTCTTCACTCGCAAGCTCATGCTGGTGAAGGAGTCGAGGGGTTTCATCTGCCTGCCGGGCGGCTTCGGCACGCTCGATGAGATGTTCGAGCTGCTCACCCTGCAGCAGACGGGCAAGGCAGAGCCTGTCCCCATCGTGCTTCTGGATGCTCCGGGCGGCGAGTTCTGGGACGCATTGCAGCGATTCGTCGACGAACAGCTCATCCCTACGGGGGTCATCTCTCCGCACGACTTCGATCGCGTGCTGATCACGGACTCCGTCGACGCCGCCGTGGCCGAGATCACCGGCTTCTGGCGCAACTACGACTCGATGCGATGGGTGGGCCGCAGACTGGTGTTACGGCTGAATGCGGAACCAACGGATGCCGAGATCGCCTCCCTCGACGAAAGCTTCCGCGACCTCGCACTCGAGGGCGGCATCCAGCGAACGGAACCGCTCAGAGCCGAGCGGGCCGACCACGACAAGCTGGACCTGCCTCGATTGGTCCTGAGACTGAATCAGTTCCGCGTCGGCGAGCTGCACCGGCTGATTCGCGCCATCAATGCCCTGCCGAGCGCGCCGCGCTCGTAGTCCGCGTCACAGCTTTGCCAGGAGCGCGCGCACCCCGCAATACACGCCGTAGACGATGAGGCCGATGCCCACCAGCCAGAGCAAGGCGTCGCCGAACGGTATCCTGTCCAACGTCTTGACGGCCGTGTCCAGACCGCCCGCCTGACGGGAATCGCGGGTGAAAGCCGCGATCACGAAGAGCACGCCGACGATGGCCAAGGCGACGCCCTTGGCCCAGTAGCCGACCACGCCGACGAGGTCCACCACCTCACCGAGCACGCCGCGAGGCATCCTCAGCTGATCGTCGAACTTGAGCCGTGACCCCATGACGGCGAACCCGACGCCGACCGCCAACACGATGAGTCCGATGAGCGCGACCACGATCGAGCCGCCAGGAGTGGCGAGAAGGTGCGCGCTGAAGTCCTGCGTCGTGCGGTGCGAACTCTGCCTGCCTCCCAGCGCGAAGACCAGCGAGCTCACGCCGAGTACGGCGTAGGCGACGCCCTTTCCGGCTTCGGAGCCTCGTCTCGCCCAGGTCTTCGCCCTGCCCTTGGATCGCACCAGCAACACCTGGGCCACCTGCCACACGGTCAGCGCGAGCAGGCCGATGCCCATCACCCAGAGCACGAGCCAGCCGCCACCCGTGCGGGAGATCTGCGACATGGCACCCGACTGGTCGGCTTCACCGCCGCCGGCGTTCGTCGCAGCGGAGATCGCGAGCGCACCGATGAGGATGTGCACGAGCCCGAGCACGGCGTAACCCGTTCGGGCGAGCAGGCGGAGGGCCGGCTGGTGCTCGGCCGTCTCGGCGGCATCCTCGCTGTCGTCGCGCGCGGTCTCCTCGAAGTTGCGATGACGCTCTCCATGCTCGCTCTTGTTCGCCGCCGTTGCTGAGCTCGGACGTTCGGGTCGCGCCATGCGGGTCACAGTAGCCCGCGCCCGACGACGCCGAGACGGGTTGCGTGGAGCGCCCCGGGTATGCCATCGGCTCGTGACGTGCCGGTCGTGATCCGGTATCCTGAGTGGTCAGCCCTTCTGAGGGCCATGACGTGATGCCCGCGGTCGAATTGACTGCGGGCCTTCAATTGAAAACGAACAACGAACTGAATAAAGGGGGCCGAAGGTGGACATCGACCTCAGCGTCTTACGCCTAATGGAGCGCGAGCGGGAGATCCCGTTCGACGAGCTCGTCGCGATCATCGAACAGGCGATTCTGACGGCCTATCTCAAGCACACCAATCAGGCTGAGCACCGCCACAGCCAGGGGCACAGCGAAGAGTCCCCAGCGGCGCGCGTTCACCTGGACCGCAAGACCGGGCACGTCACCGTGTACGTCCCCGAGTTCGACGAAGAGGGCAACGTCATCGGGGAGTCCGAAGACAGCCCTAGCGACTTCGGGCGCATTGCTGCGTTCGCGGCGAAGCAGGTGATCAATCAGAGGCTTCGCGACATCCAGGATGACGCGGTGCTTGGCGAGTTCAAGGGTCGCGAGGGCGACGTGGTCGCCGGCGTCATCCAGCAGGGCCCGAATCCACGGATGATCCACGTCGACCTCGGCTCGGTCGAAGGAATTCTGCCGCCCGAGGAGCAGGTGCCGGGGGAGGAGTACACGCACGGCTCGCGCATCCGGGTGTACGTCACGAGCGTGTCGAAGGGGCCAAAGGGACCGTCGATCACGGTTTCGCGCACCCACCCGGCGCTGGTTCGCAAGCTCTTCGCGCTCGAGGTGCCAGAGATCGCAGGCGGTGTCGTGGAGATCGTCTCCTTGGCACGTGAGGCAGGCCACCGTACGAAGATCGCGGTGCGTGCCAACCAGCCGGGGGTGAATGCGAAGGGTGCGTGCATCGGCGAGCTGGGCCAGCGCGTTAGGGCGGTCACGGCGGAACTGAACAACGAGAAGATCGACATCGTCGACTACTCGCCCGATCTCGCTACGTTCGTCGCAAGCGCACTGTCGCCCGCAAAGGTGACCAGGGCCTTCGTGGTCGACGAGTCGCTGAGGGCGGTCCGCGCCTTGGTGCCCGACTACCAGCTCTCGCTCGCCATTGGCAAGGAGGGCCAGAACGCGCGCCTTGCCGCCAAGCTGACAGGCGCGAAGATCGATATCCAGCCGGATACGGCTGGATAGCGATCTTCGCGAAAGGCGCGCGCTGGAGCTAGGTGCGAAGCCCCGGTGGGGCTTCGCCGCGACGCCAGCGCGGCGGCAGCTATGCTGCCACCGGCTCAGCCGGGCGATGCCGGTGGCATCGCTTACGCGGCAGACCTTGGAAGCCGACGCGGTAGCTCGACGAACACGCTGCTATTCAGCCGGATACGGCTGAGTACGATCTTCAGCCCTCGGAGTGAACCCGGCTCACCCTCCTAACTCATGGGGAATCCGCCGAGGCGGACCGACGGGCAGGTGATCGTTGACCGTCGGGGGCCGGTGTGCCGGTGCGAGCATGGAGATATGTCACTTCATCGCGACAACATGGACCGGGCTGAAGCAAAGTCTCGGCTGTCGCTGAGCGGAATCGTGCTCGGTTCGCCTGACCCGCTCGCGCTGGCCAGGTTCTACGAGCGTCTCCTCGGGTGGGAGATGAAGCCGGGAGGTGACGAGACGTGGGTGCAGTTGCTCGGCCCGTCCGGGCCACCCGCTCTGTCCTTCCAGCTCGAGGTAGACCACGTTCCCCCGGCGTGGCCAGCGGGCCCGGGAGATCAGCAGATGCAGATGCACTTGGATATCCGCGTGGACGACTTGGGCGCAGCAGCAGCCCATGCTGAAGCGTGTGGAGCGACACCGGCTCAGTATCAGCCGCAGGAGGACGTCAGAGTCTATATCGACCCCGTCGGCCACCCGTTCTGCCTGGCCCTTGAGTAACCAACCCTGTGCCTGCATTGCATCAGGCGGGGCGAAGAGAACAACCAACTCTTCCGCCGAACCATCTGGCGCAGCAAGGAACGGCTTGCGGCCCTTACGAAGTGCCTGACGCCGGTAGTCATCCCGCGCTGAACGTGCTGCCGACCACCTGCAGTAGCCGCAGCTTCTCAGCGGCTTCTGCGCCGCGTGGCGTGAGCACGAGGAGCGCCTGCGCTTGGTTTTCGACGAAGAGGGGTTGGCAGTCGACCTCGATCTCTCCGAACTCAGGGTGCACGATGGTTTTCTCGTCGCCGAGGCGTTCGGCTACGAGGTGTTCGGCCCAGATCGACGCGAACTCGGGACTTCGTCGTAATAACTCGGCGACGATAGTCGTCGCGGTCGGGTCTGCGCCCCCGGCGGAGATTGCGGCGCGGAGTCCTGCAGCATTCAACCGACTGTGGTACGCGTGTTCGCGTTCGGGGGAACGAGCGCGAGCGTCAGCATCCGTGAACCAGCGGTAGTACATGCTGCGAGCCAGGCCGGTGTAGCCGGTCTCGTCGCCCATCAGAGCGGTGTACATCGCGTTCTGGGCGAGGGTGAATGCGAGGTCTGTGACGACCAGCGCGGGGGTGTCCTCGAGTCGGTCGAGCACGCGCATCAGGGCAGGTGCCACGTGATCGGAACGATCCCGATGCGGGGCAGCGTGGTGGCCGGCGAGGCGGAAGAGGTGGTCGCGTTCACCAAGGGTGAGACGAAGGGCGCGGGCGATAGCGACGAGCATTTGCTGGCTTGGCTGCGGCGCGCGCTTCTGTTCGAGGCGGGCGTAGTAGTCGGTCGACATGCCAGCGAGGGAGGCGACCTCCTCGCGGCGCAGTCCTGGGGCGCGACGTCGCTGCCCGGGGTTGATCCCCACGTCGGAAGGTTGCATCGACTCGCGGCGTGTCCGCAAGAAGTCGGCAAGCTCCGCGGGGTTCATGGCACTCAGTATCCCGTGCGTGCCGAACCTGTGCCAGGGAACAGCGATCCATGGATAACGGCTCTCTGCCGCCCTCTGGCGCCACCGCGCACACGCACTGACTGGCGCTCGTGGCATCCATGAGTCCTCCCGTCGAGAATTGCTGCCATGGACGGTCAGGAAACGAGCACGAGTTGGACGCCCGACGACCTGCGGCATCTTGATCGGACACGTGAGGTGGAGATTGCGGTGCCGCACGTCGCTGGTCGGCCGAATGGTTGGACGCCGATCTGGGTCGTGGTGGTCGACGACGAGGTATTCGTGCGCACATGGCGTCGCCGCGACACCGGCTGGTACGGCAGGGCAGTTCGATCGGCGCGGACTCGGATGCGCGTCGCGGGCGATTCCGTGGACGTGGTTGTCGCGGCGATCGGGGACACGAATGCCGCCGTCGTCGACGCGGCGTACCGAACGAAGTATGGCCGCGCGGGTTCGGAGTCGATGGTCACGGCCGAAGCCGCAGCGTCGACACTCCGCCTCGAGCGGGCATCCTGAATCTCGCCGCCAACACTCCGCGGGCGCGACTTGCTGTCGCAACGTCCGAGCGTTTCGCAGGCATGCTGTTCGCCGCAGCGACATCCCAAGCGGTGCGCCAGAGGAACGTGGTGCAAGTACAGCAGCCTGGCAGACGCCGATCTCATCGGACTTCGCCTGCTCCATTGAGGGATGCGTCCGCGGCCGAGCTGGTGTCGTCCCGCCATAGGCTTCGGAACGTGGATGTGAGGTTGCGGGCGAGCATCGCGCAAGACATCCGCGTCCCTTCCGGCTCAACGTATTGCAGGGCAGCCCGGCCCGCAGGCTGTATCAGCGGCACGGCTTCACGGTCGACACCGAAGGCGCGGTCGACGTGTTCATGACGCGTCCGCAAGCAACTCGGTAGCCGACCTGCGCTGGACAGCGCTTCAGGACGCTTGCTTCAATGCGCTCTGGATCGAGCGGATGATCGCTACGAGGGCCCCTGATGCCAGGAGCCCTGCGCCGAGCGGTCCCGAAGTGTCCGTGCCGAGCAGCGGCAGTCGCTGGAGGGCGATCCTGACCGGCTCACTCATGTGCTCGAGTTGCCAGCCGATTTCGGCCGCTCCGCCCTCGCCTGGAGCGGCAAGCTCGGCGGCCTTCGCGGCGTAGGCGGCCGCGCCCAGGGCATGCGCCCCCATGTGCGCGACGCCTGCCGCTTGCCCGGCCGCCCAGGCTGCAGCTTTGGCTGCAGGCGAACTGACCACGTGCGCGGCTCGGTTCGCAACGAATCGACGACGAATCTCGCCGGCTGCATCCAACTCGCCCGCAGCGAATGCTCGGGCGCGAGCGATGGCATCCCGCGGGCGGATGTCCGTGGGAGCCTCCGCCTCGAACAACGGCAGGACTCTTTCGGCACAGTCAGCCGCCCACGCAGCAACGAGGCGACGATCGGTTTCACTCAACGATTGCGGCGAGAGCACCACATCACCCTTGCACGCGGTACGCGAAGGCAGGTGGTGGAGCCCCTAGCGGCCCGCGCCCAAGGCAGCAGATACGCCGGATGCCCGCCCCCCTGAAGTGCGGGGGCGGGCATCCGCTTGTGCGAACGCTCAGTCCTTGCCGTTGCCCTGCGTGCCGGGCAGCACCTGGGTTCCCTGGGTCTTGACGGCGTCGAGCTCGTGAGTGTCGATACCGAGGACCTTCAGGATGGTCGGCGCGATCTGCGTGGTCTGCACCGCGTCGTTCACGGAGCGGGAGTGACCGACCCACGCACCGGAGACCACGAGTGCCACATTGCGGTCGTCGTCAGCGGCGCCACCGTGCTCGGCGATCTTCTTCACACCACTGGTGTAGACGACACCGTGCTGTGCCACGCCTACGAGGTCCGGCGCGTGGGTGTCGCCGGCCTTCGCGCCGAGGAACGCGTCTGCCGCGTCGCCCGTGTAGACGCTCGACAGACCGGACTGACTCACCGTGGCCGAGTAGACACCCTTGGCGTCATTGATCGTGTTCGCAGGAGCGGAGTGGCTCAGCAGGTACGACTTGGCGAACGCAAGCGCTGCCGGCGAGCGGTCCGAAAGCCAGATCAGCATGGCGTCGTCGTCTACCGAGAACGACACGAGCTGCTTCTCGGTCGGGTGCTGCGCCGCCCACGCGGCGTTGAGGGCGTCGATGATGGCGCCGTCGTCCACACGCCGCAGCGTGGACGAGTCGACCGGCGACTGGCCGTGCTTGGCGGAAAGGATCACTGTCGTGTCGTTCTGAAGACCGTCTTGCTTCAGCTGCGCCACCATGCGGCCCAGTTGCGCATCCACGTAATCCATCGAGCGTGAAACCAGCGGACCGGGAGCACCGCCGGCCAGGTAGCCGCCGGCCAGGCCGTCCGAGATCGGAAGCTTCTGCGCGGTCGACAGCGTCTGGAAGTTCATGCCGAAGATCGCGGGGGTTCCCACCTTGGTGGTGCGGGAGTGGTCGTACCCGTCGATTTCGTTGAGCACGGCCTGCACCTTGATGCCGTCGTACTCCTCGGTGAGCGCGTTGTCGGTCGTCCAGTCGTCGCCCGTGGAATCGGCAACGGAGTTGATCTCCGGGGTGAAGAGGTCCTGCACACCCGTGCCCGACTTGCCGTCGAGGATCTCGTACGCCGGATGCTTGTCCGACCAGGCCGTGCGCAGACCGTGCTCCCGTGCCACCTCGAACACGGTGTTCGTGGTGAGGTATTGGCTTGGGTACACCGGAAGGCAGGTGCTCGGGTCTACCGGGAGGGCGCCCGGGTCGATGAGCGTCTGCGGGGTGGGCGTCATCTTGAGCGCGGCCGCCGTGATCGCCGATGCGTTGGCGAGGGTCTGCGCCTTGGTCTCGTTCGGGATCGCGGTGAGCGCCGAGTCGGTCAGTCCCTGGCCCGCGTCGAGCAGAATCGGGCTCTGGGACTTGTCGATCTGCTCCGTCCACGGCACTTCGGTGCCCGCGGCCGCCGTCGTGCAGTCCTTGGTGCCTGGCGCGAGGAGCGCATGGTTGTACGTGTCGTCGTAGTAGACGCCGCTCGCGCCGGGGCCGGCGCCGGTGAACTGTGCGACCATGCCGGGGAATGAGTCCGACGGCAGAGTGGTCTTGGCCGCGGTGTACTCGAGGCCGTGATTCACGAGCCCTGCGATCGTCGACGACGGATGTGCCTTCACATACGCGGCAAGGTCGGTCTGGTGCATACCGTCGACCGAGATGACCAGTACGTGCTTGTTCTGCGGGCCGTGCCCGTTGACATCCTGTGCCTGAGCGATGGCCGGCACCCCGGCCACACCGGCGACGGCCACCACGGCCGCGGCCGCGCCTGCCGCTACGAATCGATGTCTCACAATGCGTCTCCTCATTCAGTCGCCGCTCCAGACGCGGCGTCATGGGCATCCGACAGCCGGAAGAGTCCACGGGGGAGAACAACGGGTGAACTGTGAAAGGCGCGGACGTGAGAATGCGCTCAGGCGCGCTTGTCGGCCCTGCCCGGGACCGGGCGGGGAAGCTCGCAGGCTCTCGGCGCACCGTGGGCTAGGATGGTAGCTGTGAGAACGTGCGTTGGATGCCGTTCTCGCGCTCCCCGATCCTCTCTTCTGAGGGTTGTCGCCCGGAATTCGCAACTGGTGGTGGACGAGTCCGCCCGGATGCCCGGCAGGGGTGCGTGGCTGCATCCGACTTCCGAGTGTCTCGACAAAGCGATCCGGCGAAGGGCCTTCGGGCGCGCGCTTCGGGTCGAAGGACCTCTGGACACCCGGCCACTAGAGAACAGGCTGAATGGCTAATGGACAACTGATGAGCGGCTCGAAATGAGACCCGTCCACCACTAAGGCTTGCCCCTGCTCGGGCAAGTCCCGAACAGGAGAATTGTGGCTGCAAAACCACGTGTACACGAGATCGCGAGCGAGCTCGGCGTCGACAGCAAGGTCGCGCTCGCGAAGCTCAAGGAACTCGGCGAATTCGTCAAAGGACCTTCGTCGAGCATCGAACCCCCGGTCGCCCGCAAACTGAGGGCGGCTCTGCAGGCGGACGGCGCAAAGCCGTCGTCTGCGCCTGCCAACCCCGTCGCGACGCAAGCGTCAAGACAATCGGGTACACCGGCGACCGTGCCGGCCGGCGCCTCCGCGCCCAAGCCGGCCGCTCCGAGGCCGGCCCCTGCTCCCGCACCCGCGCCCGAGGCTAAGCAGCCTGAGGCGAAGCCCGCGGAGACGGCGCCTGCTGAGAAGCCGGCCGACACTTCGGACCGGCGTCCGGGCAATCCGCGTCCGGGTACGCCGCGCCCCGGCAACAACCCCTTCTCAAGCTCTCAGGGCATGGGCCAGCGCCCAGCGGGTACGCCGCGCCCCGGCAACAACCCCTTCGCGAGCTCACAGGGCATGGGCCAGCGCCCCAGCCCGGGCAACATTCCGCGCCCGCAGGCGCCGCGGCCGGGTTCGCCCCGTCCTGGCGCTCCGCGTCCCGCAGGTGCAGGTGCCGGCGGACGTGGGCCGCGCCCGGGTGGTGCAGGTGGAGCCCGCCCAGGCGGTGGCTTCCAGCGCCCAGGTGCAGGTGCCGGAACAGGCGCGGGCGGCTTCAACCGTCCGGGTGGCGGCTTCGGCGGTCCCCGTCCCGCAGGTGGCGGCGGACGCGGTCGTGGCCCAGGTGGTGGCACTGCCGGCGCATTCGGTCGTGGTGGCGGCAAGAGCAAGGCCCGCAAGTCGAAGCGCACGAAGCGGCAGGAATTCGAGATGCGCGAGGCGCCGTCGATCGGCGGCGTCAGCGTTCCTCGTGGTGACGGCAACACCGTCGTCCGCCTGCGTCGTGGCGCATCGATCAGCGACTTCGCCGACAAGATCGACGCCAGCCCCGGCAACCTGGTGACTGTGCTGTTCCACCTCGGTGAGATGGCAACGGCAACCGAGTCGCTCGACGAGGCCACGTTCGAGGTTCTGGGCGAGGAGCTGGGCTACAAGATCCAGATCGTGTCGCCCGAGGACGAGGACAAGGAGCTCCTCGAGGGCTTCGACATCGACCTCGACGCTGAGCTGGAAGACGAGTCCGACGAGGATCTGGTGGCACGTCCACCGGTGGTCACCGTCATGGGCCACGTCGATCACGGTAAGACGCGACTGCTCGACGCCATCCGCAACACGAACGTTGTCGCGGGCGAGGCCGGCGGAATCACGCAGCACATCGGTGCCTACCAGATCACGACGGTGCACGAGAACGTCGAGCGGCCGATCACCTTCATCGACACCCCTGGTCACGAGGCGTTCACCGCCATGCGTGCTCGTGGTGCCCAGGTGACCGACATCGCGATTCTCGTGGTCGCGGCAGACGACGGCATCATGCCGCAGACGATCGAGGCTCTGAACCATGCTCAGGCCGCCGGCGTGCCGATCGTGGTCGCCGTGAACAAGATCGACAAGCCGGATGCCAACCCCGCCAAGGTGCGCCAGCAGCTCACCGAGTTCGGGCTGGTCGCCGAGGAGTACGGCGGAGAGACGATCTTCGTCGACGTCTCCGCTCGCGAGAACATCGGCATCACCGACCTTCTCGACGCGGTGCTGCTCACGGCCGATGCCGGTCTCGACCTGCGTGCGAACCCCAACAAGGATGCTCGCGGCGTGGCCATCGAGGCCAAGCTCGACAAGGGCCGTGGAGCCGTGGCGACCGTGCTGATTCAGTCCGGAACGCTGCACGTCGGCGACTCGATCGTCGCGGGCACCGCGTACGGTCGCGTTCGAGCCATGCAGGACGAGAACGGCGACTCGGTGGAGGAAGCTCTGCCGTCGCGTCCGGTTCAGGTGCAGGGTCTTTCGACCGTGCCGCGAGCCGGAGACACGTTCATCGTCACCGAGGAAGACCGCACCGCACGCCAGATCGCTGAGAAGCGCGAGGCGGCAGAGCGCAACGCCCAGCTGGCGAAGGCGCGCAAGCGCATCAGCCTCGAGGACTTCACTCGTGCCCTCGAGGAGGGCAAGGTCGAGTCCCTCAACCTCATCATCAAGGGTGACGTTTCCGGTGCCGTCGAGGCGCTGGAGGAGTCCCTCATGAAGATCGAGGTGGACGAGAGCGTGCAGCTGCGCATCCTTCACCGCGGTGTCGGTGCGATCACCGAGAGCGACATCGACCTCGCCACGATCGACAACGCGATCGTCATCGGGTTCAATGTGCGCCCGGACGTCAAGGCGCGCGAGCGGGCAGCTCGCGAGGGCATCGACGTGCGGTTCTACTCGGTCATCTACAACGCCATCGACGACATCGAGAACTCGCTCAAGGGCATGCTCAAGCCCGAGTTCGAAGAGGTGCAGTCCGGCATGGCCGAGATCCGCGAGGTGTTCCGCTCTTCCAAGTTCGGCAACATCGCAGGTGTCTATGTGCGCAGCGGTACCATCACCCGCAACGCCAAGGCACGCGTCATCCGCGACGGTGTCGTGGTCGGCGACAACCTCGCCATCGAGTCGCTGCGTCGGTTCAAGGATGACGTCACCGAGGTCCGCACGGACTTCGAAGCAGGTATCGGCCTCGGCAGGTTCAACGACATCCAGGTCGGTGACGAGATCGAGACGATCGAAATGCGCGAGAAGCCGCGGGCGTAGCTCGCTGACGGGGTCCCCGCTCGGCTTTCCCATTCGGGGAAGAGAGCGGGGACCCCTACCCCGATTCCCCGATGGGAAAGCCCAACGGCAACCCCTGCCTAGCGGCGCGACCGGGGGAGAGAAAGAGGTAAGAGGATGGCTGACGAGGCACGTGCGAGAAAGCTCGCCGACCGCATCAAAGAGGTCGTCGCGAAGAGGCTCGACAAGGGCCTGCGAGACCCCAGACTCGGGTTCGTGACCATCACCGATGTGCGCGTGACGGGCGACCTGCAGCACGCCAGCATCTTCTACACGGTGTACGGCTCCGAGAAGGAGCGCGAAGACTCGGCCGCCGCGCTGAAATCCGCGACCGGGATGCTGCGCACCGAGGTGGGCAGGAACATCCAGGTGCGCCTGACGCCCACCCTCGAGTTCATCGCCGACGCGATCCCCGAGAACGCCGCGCACATCGAGGACCTGCTGAAAGCGGCGCAGGAGCAAGACGCTCAGGTGGCCGGACTCGCGGCATCCGCTCAGTACGCCGGCGACGAGGACCCCTACGTCAAGCCGCGCGAGCTTGACGACGACGAGGACTAGCGCCGAGCGGCTCCAGGACACGTGTAATGGAACAACGCCTCCGCGGCTCAGCACTTGGGGGTGCGACCTCGCGAGCCGCTCGCTACACGAATCCGATGCCCTGCTGCAGCCTCGTGCGCAGTTCGAAAAGGGTGTTGCCGTCGGGCCGTGGCGTATCGGCGACACCCGTGCGCAGTAGGTGCGCGAGCACCGAAGCCTGCACGGCAACCAGCGTCATGCCCTTGGCACGCCCGACGACCGTGACCGGCTGATCGAGGTCTGAGTCCGGCAGCGCGACCGCGGCGACGGTGAACTTGACGCCCGTCGCCCTTCCCAGTGTGCGAGCCCGGCCGGCCAGCTCGTGCAGCGGCTGCCGCTCATACCCGGATGCTTCACCCTCAGGCACGAGATCGCCTCGCCTCACGATCGCCCGCGTCGCCCAGTCCTCCGACTGCACGGCGAACAGGCCTGACGGGCCCAGTACAACGTGGTCGATCTTCTCGACCCTGCCGGTAGCCGCAGCGGTGCGACCAGTGGCGTTCACGTCGTGCCAGACGGTGTAGCCGATCCCGAGCGTGGTCAGGGCGCGGGCGCTGTTCTCCTCGGCGACGGCATCCGCCAGCAGGTGTCTGATCTCCTTCGGCGCGGAACGCACGAGCGACGGATCGTAGGGGTCGTCGATCGGCTCGCCGCGTCCCACCCATTCCCTGATCAGGGTGAGGTAGCGCTCGCGAGACCAACCGCCTGGATGCCCGTACGAGCGCGCCTGCGGACGTGACTGCTGCCTCGGCGCCCGTGGCGGCTGAGGCGCCCAGGTGTGCGGTGTCTCGTGTGCGCCGTTGCCTCTGTCGTATGCGGCCCGGCTCTCCGGCGTTCCGATGATGGCCCATGCGCGCTGTACCGACACGAACAGTGCGTCGGACCCGCCGGTGTCCGGGTGAGCCTGCCTGAGCATGCGGCGATACGCACGGCGCAGCTCATCCTGGCTGGCCGAAGGCGGAACACCGAGTACCTCGTACGGCGAGGCGGAGAGCGGGCTGTCGGGCATCGAAAGCACAGCCTAGATGCTCGGGCTTATGCCATAGCTGCAACGCGCTCGCGCGGCAACTCTCTTTCGGCACCCGCCAGGCCATCCGACCCCGATGCGATGGCCTCGTCGCCGCATGCGAAGGAGCGGCGATACGCGCTCGGAGCCACTCCCACCTCACGGGTGAAATGGTGCCGGAACAGGGTCGCGCTGCCGAAACCGCAGGAGGCGGAGATCTCGTCGATCGAGGCATCCGTCGTCTCCAGCAGCAGTCGCGCATGCAGCACGCGTTGAGCGGTGAGCCACTGCATGGGCGTCACGCCCGTCTCCGCCACGAAGCGCCTGGCGAACGTGCGGGTCGACATGTGTGCGAGCCGTGCCAGCGACGCGACCGAGTGCGGCTCGGCGAGGTGGTCGTTCATGTAGGCGAGCACATCGACGAGGGCGTCGCACTCCGTCTCGGGCACCGGCCGGTCGATGTACTGCCGCTGTCCGCCGTCGCGCTGAGGCGGCACCACCATGTTCCTGGCGATGATGTTGGCGATCCCGCTGCCCAGTTCCCGCCGCACCAGGTGCAGGCTTGCGTCGATGCCGGCCGCGGTGCCGGCGCTCGTGATGATCTTGCCGTCGTCCACGAAGAGCACGTCTGGATCGACCCGTGCGCTCGGATGCCTGCGCTGCAGTTCGTCGGCGTGCCTCCAGTGGGTCGTGCACGGCCGTCCGTCCAAGAGCCCGGCCGCGCCGAGCAGGAAAGCGCCGGAGCAGGCACTCAGCATGATGGCGCCCCGAGCGGATGCCCGTCTGAGCGCGTCGATCAGTTCGGCTGGGTAGTCCTCGTCGCGATGGAGCAGTACGGCAGGAACGGCGACCACGTCTGCATCCTCCATCGCCTCCAGGCCGTACGGGGGAATGATGGGCACGCCGACCTGAGTCATCACTGGCTTGCCCGCCTCCAGTCCGCACACCCGGAAGTCGAAGCGCGGCACGTCTGAATAGACGCTTCGGTCCAGCCCGAACACTTCGGTGAAGAGGCCGAATTCGAACATGGCCACATCGTCGATCACCGGGACTGCAACGCTGCGCAACATGGTTCCGAGTGTACTGGCAGAATCTTTATGTAGGTAGTCTCTCAGCCAACTGGTGGCCGGATTTAGACGATCGTAACGTCAGAGACATGACTGAGCACACCGTATCCGGCACTTCGTTCGGCACCCCGGCGCACCGTCCCGTGGCCCTGCAGGGCATGGATCACGGGTACGTGGAGAAGCCGGCAAGAGCGTCGAAGTTTGATCTGTGGAAGTGGTTCCCGCGGGAGATCCTCAACAGGGGCGGCCGAGTGACGCGCGATGATGAACGCGCCTACAGCGACCTCCAGGCCGCACGCGACCGGAGTGAGTGGTAGCAGCTGAGACGTGTCGTCGAGTGACACGACATCCTCGCCGAACGCTGCCCGCCCCCTTCAGCTCGGCAGCGTGTAACCCGCCTCAGTCGGCACGGCCAGGCCGTCGGCGAGCAACCCGGCAAGCGCGCGCCGGCGCTGCGCGGCATGCGGCCATAGGGCATCCAGCTCATCCGCGGTCACCGGCCGATGCGCTGAACCGAGTTCGCGCAACAGGATGCCTCGCACCTGCCTGTCACTACCCTCGTACCGCTTCTGAACGGCGCGTCTGGCCCCGGCATACTCGGGGCGACCGGCCGTGAACCAGGCGCAGGCATGCGACACAGGACAATCGCCGCATTTCGGCGACCTGGCCGTGCAGACGACTGCACCCAGTTCCATGGCTGCCGCATTGAAGACGGACGCCTCCGTCTCGTCCTCCGGGAGCACCGACTCCATGGCCGCGAGGTCGCGACGCACGCTCGGCGGCCCCGGTTCGCCCTGGCCGTCGAGGCAGCGTGCGAGCACGCGTCGCACGTTGGTGTCCACGACCGGATGTCGGCCGCCGTATGCGAAGGCCGCAACGGCTCTCGCGGTGTATTCGCCGATTCCGGGCAGCGCGAGGAGTTGATCCACATCGCGGGGAACAACGCCGTCGTGCAGCTCGGTGATGGCCACGGCGCACGCGTGGAGCCGCAGCGCCCGTCGCGGATAGCCCAGCCCGGCCCATGCCCGGATGGCTTCCGACTGCGGCGACGCGGCGAGGTCGGGTGGTGATGGCCAGCGATCGAGCCACTCGGCCAGCCGCGGGATGACGCGGGAGACCGGCGTCTGCTGCAGCATGACCTCGCTGACGAGGATGCCCCACGCTCCGAACCCGGCACGTCGCCACGGCAAGTCCCTGGCCTCGCGTCGGAACCAGTCGTTCAAGGTCTTGGCGAACTCTGTCGCGTCCGTAGCGGAGGATGCCGACGCATCCGACACCCGCACAGCCCGCATGCTTCCAGGCTAGCGATCGCCCAGACCTGCCGTGCCTGGCGTCCTAAGCTTGCGCCATGGACCTGCTCACCACGCCGCGCACCGAGTTTCTGCGTGATCTGCGTGCCGAGATCGTCCATAACTATCCCGCAGGGCGCGTCATCGTGGCCATCGACGGGGCGGAGGGCTCGGGAACAGCCGACTTCGCGGACGACCTCGCCGCCGTGTACCGGGAGGCAGGGACGGCAACGGCACGGGCATCGATGGTCGACTTCCATCTGCCCCGCCGCACGCGGCACGTGCACGGCGAGGCCGATCCAGGCGATTACTACGAGCGGTCGTTCGACTACGAAACTCTCCGCCGGGGGCTGATCGACCCGTTCCGGCTCGGAGGATCCACCGGGTTCCAGACCAAGGCCTTCGATGTGCGGCGCGACGCGCCTGTTGTGTCGCAGTGGCAGACCGGGCCGGCAGACATGGCGCTCGTCATCGACGGACCTTTTCTGCTGCGTCCCGAGCTGCGCGGTGCCTGGCACTTCTCGGTGCTGCTCGACGTTCCCCTGATCGACGTCTATGCACGGCTCGCTGCCTCGCAGGGCAGGGATCCCGATCCAGACGCGCCGTCGAACGCGCGGTACGTCGGAGGATGGCGGCGCTACGGCGTGGAGACCGAGCCGCAGTACCTCGCCTCTGCGGTCGTCGACCTGAGTGACCCGAAGCATCCAAGGCGTGAGTTCCCCGACACCGGATGCGCGTGCTTCTGACGCACGGGCAGAACTGCGGTCAGCTCGTCGGGAGCGCCGCCGCCTCGTCTCGGCTCAGGAATGTGCCCTCGCGCTCCAGCCGGTGCATCGCATCGACGATCGCCTCGTTCACCGGCGCGGCGCGTCCGATTGCGCCTGCGGCTCGCACCACCGCACCGTTGAGGTAGTCGATCTCCGTCGTTCGGCCTCTTCGCCTGCTCTGCAGGGTCGAGCCGAGGTTGGGGACGCCGCCCATTCTGCGGGCCATGAGCGCGGGCAGCGAGTGAGCGGCACGAAGAGGCAGGGCGGCGAACAGGCGCAGCATGGGGTCGTTGAGACCCTGGAGAGTGGCGTAGCGCACGCCGGAGGCGAGCCCGATCCGTACCGTCTCGCGCATCGAAGCGGTCACCACGCGACCTAATCCGGCATCGCGTATGGTCTCTTGCACGCTGAGCCCGGTGAGAGCGGGCATGGCGTTCACCATGTTGATCACGAGCTTCGACCACTGCGCGCCGACGAAGTTGGCGGTGGCGAGTGCAGGCATGACGGGGTCGAGCAGGGCGGCGACGCGCTTGGCTTCGGGAGCGGGGGCGCCATCCGGGGTTCCGGTTCCGTTGCCGAGGTAGGTGCTGCCCGAGGCGGTCACCGTCACGTGGCCCGGTTCCACGTATTGCGCCGCGTAGAGCGCGAGCGCGCCCACGAGTTGCGAGTCCGGAAGGATGTCGGCTGCGACCTCGAGCGACTCCAGCCCGTTCTGCACGATCACGACGGGGATGCGGTGCAGATGCTCGGCGTTCGCACGCAGGGCGGACGCGGCATCCTGAGCCTTCGTGCACACGAACGCGATCTCCGGGGCGGCCTCGAGCCGTTCGGATGCCTCGACGTGCGCGATGTGCTCCCCCCAGGCTCCGTCGAAGCGCAGCCCGTTCTCGCGGATCGCTGCGAGTCCCTCGCCCCTTGCAGTGACCGCGACGTCATGCCCGGCCCGATCCAGGAGGGCGGCGATGGTGCCGCCTACCGCGCCTGCCCCGATGATGCCGATGCGCACCACGTCAGCCTATTGGGACGCCGCAGTAGCGTGAGACCCCGTCCGCAGGCCGAGAGATGGGCGTTGGCCACAGTCTCTGCGCGTGGGCGGGGTCTCGCGCCCGCGAGTGCTACTCGGTGGCTGCGAGCGCCGCGCCGGCGGTGACCTCGTCGGAGTCCGCGATCTCGGTCTCGAGCGTCGCCAGAGCGTCGTCGACGGCTGTGGCGCGATGGTCTCTGCCGAGCGGCAGGAACAGGGCGATCACGGCGGCGCCGGCGAGTACGAATGCACCGACCACGACGGCGGGAATGGCGGCGGCGACGTATCCCGTAGGCGTGAGCGTGCCGCCTGCTCCGATGAAGACGGCCGTGAGCACCGCAACGCCGAGGGCGACGCCGATCTCGCGCAAAGTCGCGTTCGTACCGGATGCCTTGGCGTGATCCCGTTCGCCGAACCCCGCGAGCACCGCGGTCGAGCTGGGTGCGAAGACCAGGCCCATGCCGATACCTGCGAGCAGGAACGGGGGCACCATGGCCGCGAACGGCGTGTCAGTCGCGAGGATCGAGGCCACCCAGAACATCGCGACCGACTGCAGAACCAGACCGGCGACGATGGGCAGCCTGGTGCCGAACCGCGGCACGATCAGTGCGCCGGTGAGCGGTGCGATGACCATGGGAGCGAGCGTCCACGGCATGGTCATTAGCCCTGCTTCGAGTGGCGTGTGGCCCTGCACGACCTGCAGGAACTGAATCAGGATGAAGACGGCGCCGAAGATGCCGAAGCTGAACGTGACACCCACGAGATTGGCGACCGAGAAGCTGCGGTTGCGGAAGAGGGTGAGGGGAAGCAGCGGTGCTGCGGCTCTCGTCTCCCACCATACGAACGCGATTAGCAGTGCCCCAGCGCCGATGAGAGCCGTGAGTACCTCGGCGCTGCTCCAGCCCGCGTCGTTGCCGCGCACGATGCCGTAGACCGCTGCGAAGACGCCGACGCCGACGAGCAGCACACCGACGATGTCGGCGCGCCGTTTGGCGCCGAAGGAGTTCGGCAGCGCGAGAAGAAGCAACGGAAGCGCGATGGCGCCCACTGGCACGTTCAGCCAGAAGATGGCCTGCCAGTTCCAGCCCTGCACGATCGCTCCGCCCACGAGAGGCCCGAGTGCAACGCCCAGTCCGGAGACGCCACCCCAGATTCCGATTGCCGCAGGGCGCAGCCGTTCGCTGACCGAGCCGGCGAGGAGTGTCAGTGAGAGGGGCATGACCGCCGCGGCCCCGATGCCTTGCACGGCGCGGAACGCGATCAGCTCCGCGGGCGAGGTCGAGAGGGCCGCTGCCGCGCTCGCGAGTGTGAACACGGTCACGCCGATCGCGAAGACGGTTCGGCGGCCGAACCGGTCGCCGAGGGCGACCGAGAGGAGGATAAACGTGGCGAACGCGAGGCTGTAGGCGTTGACGACCCATTGCAGTTCCTCGATCGAGGCCTTCAGGTCCATCGCGATGCGGGGGAGGGCGTTCGTGACGACGAGGTTGTCGAGTGTCGCCATGAACATCGGAACGGATGCCGCCACAATGGCGAGCCAGGTCGGCACGCGCCTGCGCGGCGCGGCGGGGATAGCAGTCATGGTTCTCTCCGGAAGAAGGGATGCGATCAGGCCGTATCGAGTACGACGTCGAAATCGATGAAGAGGTAATCGAATGATTACAAGAGGTACGCTAGTAATCGACTGATAACATGTCAAGCATGAGCAGCGAAACGGATGCCGTGGCCAAGCAGGAGCGCGTGCCTTCTGCTGTACGGCGGGAGCAGATCCTGGCCGCCGCAAGCCGGGTCTTCGGCGAGCGGGGCTACGTCGGTGCGACAACCGACCAGGTGGCGCGTGAGGCGGGCATCAGCCAGCCCTACGTCGTGCGCATGTTCGGAGGCAAGGAGAACCTCTTCGTGGCCGTGCTCGACCGAGGGCTCGGCAAGCTGCTCGACGCGTTCACCGGCGCGATGTCCGAGGCACGTGCCCAAGGCGACACGCACCAGGAGACCCTGACGCGCATCGGCTCCGCCTATGCCGACCTGATCAGAGACAGGGGCATCCTGCTTTCGCTCATGCAGGCGTTCATCGCGGGCCACGAGCCGGTCATCGGCGCGAGGGCGCGAGCAGGGTTTCTGACGATCTACCGGTTGCTGCGCGATGAAGCGGGCATGGAGCCGGACGAGATCGTCGGCTTCCTGTCGCACGGCATGCTCTTCAACGTGCTGATCGCGATGCGGATGGTCGACCAATACGACTCGGACGACCCGTGCATCCCCGAGTTGCTCGAGCACACCTTCCGCACCAAGCTTGAGATCGTGGTGAATACGGTCACAGGCTCTGCCGACGAGGCGAGCGGCGCGCAGGCCAGCGCGTGACGGCGCCCAACGGCATCCTCGTCGTCGACAAACCTGCGGGCTGGACGAGCCACGACGTGGTCGCGCGGGTGCGGCGTCTGGCGGAGACGCGCAAGGTAGGCCACGCCGGAACGCTCGATCCCATGGCGACGGGCGTGTTGATTCTTGGACTCGGACCCTCGACGCGCCTGCTGACGTACATCGTCGGTACCGACAAGGAATACCGTGCGACGATCAGGCTTGGCGCATCCACCACGACGGATGATGCCGAGGGCGACACTCTCGGCTGGGCGCCTTCGGAGCGCGTGAGACTCATCACCCCTCAGCGGCTCGCCGACGCCGTCGCGCATCTCACCCGTGAGATCGACCAGGTGCCATCCAGCGTCTCCGCGGTGAAAGTGGACGGCAAGCGTGCATACGCCAAGGTGCGGGCGGGGGAGCAGGTGGAACTGAAACCGCGCCGCGTCACCGTCTCTGCGTTCGACGTGCTCGACACTCGCGAGGCATTCGTCGGGGATTCCGTGGCGCTCGACGTCGACGTTCGCGTCGTCTGCACATCTGGAACCTACGTGCGCGCGCTCGCCCGCGACCTCGGCGTCGCACTGCTGACCGGCGGCCACCTGACGGCACTGCGTCGCACCAGGGTCGGGCCGTTCCTCGAAGAGGATGCCCTGCCTTTAGCCGACCTGAACGTCGCGTCCGCGCTTCTCCCGCCCGGCGAGGCGGCATCCGGTCTCTTCCCCGTGCTCCCACTCACCGACGAGCAGGCCACCGACCTGGGTCACGGCAAGAAGATCGCGGTACCCGGCCCCGACGCGGCGACGGCGGCAGCCATCGCGCCAGACGGCAGGCTCGTCGGGCTTGCGTCGGTGAACGGTGGAACGGCGCGCACCCTCGTCAACTTCCCGCCCGAGGAGCAATCGCGTTGATCGAGTGGTTCACTGCCGTCCAGGTGATCGTGGCGGTGCTCGCGGGCATCCTCTGCCTGGTCATCGGGTTCGCCGGCCGCCCGCCGAACGACCTCACGCTCGGGTCGATCGCGCTCGTCGAACTCTTGCTGCTCGCACAGCTCGTGGTGACGATAGTGGCGCCCTTGGTAGGAAACGAGCCGCGCGGATCGCTCGGTGAGTTCTACATCTATCTGGTCTCCGCGCTCCTACTGGCGCCCGCCGGCGGGTTCTGGGCCCTCATCGAACGCACCAGGTGGAGCACGGTCGTGCTCGGCGTGGTCGGCCTAGCCCTGGCCGTGATGCTGTACCGCATGGGCCAGATCTGGTTCGTGCCAGGCACGCCCTGAGCGCTTGGTGCATGCAGCGATAATGGAGTGACATGTCCGAGAACCCTGCAACAGCTGCGCCCGCTCGCGCCCCCAAGCGAATGACCGGCGCCGGCCGCGTGCTCGTCGTCGTATACGGCATCCTGGCACTCGCAGCTTCGGGCCGCAGCGCCTTTCAGATCATCGATCACTTCTCTGTCGCACCCGTGGCGTTCACGCTCTCGGCCTTCTCGGCGCTCATCTACATCGTCGCGACCATCGCGCTCATCGCGCCGGGCAGCACCTGGTACCGCGTTGCGTGGGCGACTATCTCCATCGAGCTGGCCGGTGTGCTCGTGATCGGCACGCTGAGCACGTTCGTTCCGGCGGCCATAGGCATGGGTGCGATCGATCCGTTCGGCAAAGACTCGACGGTGTGGTCGGTATATGGGGCCGGATATCTCTTCATTCCACTCGTGCTTCCCGTCCTTGGGATGCTGTGGCTCTCCCGCCACAAACCCGTCACCGTTGCAGGTTCCGCCGCAAGCACGACGGCGGCGGCGGACGCGGGCAGGGCATGAGCGGCGCGGACGCAGGAATGAAGGTCTTCCGTTCCATCGATGAGATACCCGACGACTTCGGGCCGAGCGCTGTCACCGTCGGCAAGTTCGACGGCGTGCATCTCGGGCACCGCGCGGTCATAGGCCGTCTGCTCTCCGTCGCCGGGCGCGAAGGGCTGTTGTCGGTCGTCGTCACCTTCGACCGCAATCCGCTTGCGGTCGTGGCTCCGGAGCGTTGCCCCGAGGACCTCGTGAGTCTCGACCAGAAGCTCGAGCTGCTCGAGCAGACCGGCATCGACGCGGTGCTCGTGCTCACGTTCGACCGTGCGCTATCGCAGGTGCCTGCCGAGCAGTTCGTCGAGCGCTATCTGGTTTCGAAGCTGCACGCGAAGATGCTCCTGGTGGGCAGCGACTTCCGCTTCGGCGCGAAGGGTGCTGGGAACGTCGAGTTGCTGCGCGAACTCGGCGCTCGTGACGGCTTCGAGATACAGCTCATCGACGATGTGCGGCCCGACGGGCACGATCGGGTCTCGTCCACGTGGGTCCGATCGCTTCTCGCCGAGGGCGACGTTGCGTATGCCGGCGTGCTGCTCGGGCACGCGCCCGTCGTTCGCGGCGTCGTCGTGCACGGTGCGCAGCGCGGCAGGCAGCTCGGGTTTCCCACCGCGAATCTGTCGCCCCAGTGCGACGGCCTCATACCGGCGGACGGCATCTACGCCGGCTGGCTGATCGATGCCGGCGTGCGCTATCCCGCCGCCATCTCGGTGGGCGACAACCCTACGTTCGAGGGCGTCCCACAGCGTCAGGTCGAGGCGTACGTGATCGGCGAAGACCTCGACCTGTATGACCATGTGGTCGACGTCGAGTTCGTGCAGCGCATCCGCGGCATGGTCGCCTTCGAGGGCATCCAGCCGCTCATCGCGCAGATCTCGGCCGATGTCGAACAGGCTTCGCGCATCCTGGCCGGCTGAACGCGTCGACCTCCTACTCTGCTGGGCCCGCTTCGGCTGCAACGGGGGTACGGCCGTAGAGGTAGAGCACGATGCCGCGCGCCGTGCCCTCGATGACACCGGTGCTCTTGGCCGGCCCTGGGCCGATCGCCCAGCCCGCGTCCGTCGCGTGGAGCGTGTGCGCACCCACCACCGCGCGCCGGTCGGCAGGCGCAAGCAGCAGGCCGCGCAGCGCCACGCTGCGCGTCGTCTCTGGACTCACCTCTATCGATGCCCCCAGGGGTTGAACGATGTCGTAGGAGTGCACGACGGCTTCGATGAGATCGCTCAACCCGGTGCGGCCTATTCCGGCCAGTCGGAGGGCAGCCATGCGTCTCAGCCGGCTCACCAGTTGGTCGGGGCTCGTGGCCTCGGCCTCCTGTCTGCTGACGGTCTCGATGAGCGAGTCCAGCGTCATGCGTGACAGCGTCAGCATCGGCAGCGCCGTGCGGATCATCTCCAGATAGCTGGAGCCGACGCGCCACACGATGTGACCGGCGACATCGCGCACGGTCCATCGCTCGCAGAGCGTTCGTCGGCCCCACTGATCGGCGTCGAGCGCCTCGAGGATGTCTGCCAGCTGCTCAAGAGTGTGGGCCAGCTCCTCGCCCATGTCCCGTCGCATTGTCCCGCCTCCGTCTGCGCAACATCCTGTCACGCCGTTCGAACGCGATGCTGGGAGTCGTTCCTCTAACCTGGATCGAGTCGGGGCGCCAGCCGGGGACGCCCCAGCACTCGACGAGGAGCAGGCGACGTGACCAGCGAGTCCACCGCATTCGAGAGCCCGTTGGCGCCTGTGGTTCTGCAGCCCAATCGACCGGCCGAGCGTCCGTATCTCGGCGGTGAGGGCATCCTGCGCTTTCGCGGCCTTCCGCCCGGCGACGACCCAGCCGGAGAGAGGATGCCTGAAGATTTCGTCGCCTCAGCGACGGAGGTCTTCGCCGGTGGAGGTGTCGGGCTCACGGTGCTCCCCGACGGCACGCCACTGCGCGATGCGATCGCGGCGAGGCCCATCGAGTACCTGGGAGAGGAGCACGTCGGTGCCTTCGGCGACGATCCCATGCTGCTCGTCAAGCTCCTGGACACGCGACAGCGCCTCTTCGTGCACTATCACCCGACCACGCAGTTCGCCCGCGACGTGCTCGCCCACTCGAGCGGAAAGACTGAGGCGTGGGCCATCGTCGCGACCGACGGCCCTGCTTACGCCTACCTGGGTTTCTCTCGGGAGGTGGAGGCGGCCGAGGTGCTCGAATGGTTCGAGAGCCAGGACGTCCCATCGATGCTCGCCGCCATGAACCGGGTCGAACTGGCCGAGAGCGACACGCTCTACGTGCCTGCCGGCCTGCCGCACTCCATAGGACCTGGCATCACGCTCGTGGAGCTTCAGCAGCCCGTCGACCTGTCGATCCTCGTCGAGTACGAAGGATTCCCGGACCTCGATCAGAAGGGCGCACTTCTGGGCCTCGACGCGGCGACCGCGCTGTCGAACCTGGACCGCTCGGCGGTGCCATCGGCCCGAATCGCAGAACTCAGCTCCTCCCGTCAGACGCGTGATGCCGCCGGTGCGCAGATCACGCCGCTCTTCCCTGCCGAGGCGGATGCCGTCTTCCGTGCCGATCGGATCCGAACGGTCGCTTCGGGCGATGCCATGCTCGCGGCCGGATATGCCGTGATCGTCGTCATCGACGGCGAGGGCGTTCTCGAGTGGAGCGGCGGATCCGTTCCGTTGTCGAAAGGCAGCACCGTGCTTGTTCCGCACGCGGCGGGGGAGACGACGCTTCGCGGCGCCCTCACACTGCTGAGGTGCCGGCCACCGGCGAGCTGAGACCGGCCGCGGCCGCTGTGAAAGACTGGGGTGTGACCCACCCGAAGACTTCCGCCAAGCCGCTGTGGGCCGGCCGCGCGCTCGCGTTGCTCGGCATCCTGCTCGTCGCCGCCAACCTCCGCGCCGCAGTCACCGCGCTTTCTCCCATCTTCGGCGAGATCACGAAAGACGTGCAGTTCGGGGCGACCGGGATCGGGCTCCTCGGCGCGCTTCCGCCCATCTGCTTCGCAGTTTTCGGCCTCGTCGCGCCGCTCTTCACGCGCAAGGCCAGTCTCGAGGTCGTGATGGTGATCGCGCTCGCCGCCATCGTGGCGGGCGACTTGATCAGAGGCCTCGCCCCTTCATTCTGGATTCTCACGGCGGGAAGCGTTCTGACGTTCGCGGGCATGGCGGTCGGCAACGTGCTCCTCCCACCCCTGGTCAAGCGGTACTTCCCGGATCGCGTCGGCCTCATGACGTCCCTCTACGCCACGGTTCTCGCCGTGAGCACGCTCGTACCTCCGCTCGTTGCAGTGCCCGTCGCCGAGTCCGCGGGCTGGCGATACTCCGTCGGCATGTGGGCCATCCTGGGTCTGGTGGCGGCGGTTCCCTGGCTCGCCGTGCTTGTACGACGACCGGAGGCTCGCCGCGTCGACGCGGAGGTCGATGAACCGGGCGCAGCCGCGATGGGGCGGGTGTGGCACGCACCTCTGGCGTGGGCGATGGCGGTGACGTTCGCCGCGTCGTCGCTCAATGCCTATGCGCTGTTCGCGTGGCTGCCCGAACTCCTTCACGAGACCGCGGGTACGGATGCCGCGCAGTCCGGCGCCCTGCTCTCCTTGTATGCCGGCATCGGCATACCGGCGAGCCTGCTCATTCCCACACTCGCCAGTCGCATGCGCAACGTCGGGCTGCTGGTCTACCTGGGAGCCGCGTTCTTCATCGCCGGGTACCTCGGCCTCATTCTCGTGCCGGGTGTAGCGACGTGGCTGTGGGTCGTGCTGGCGGGCCTCGGGCCGCTCCTCTTCCCGTTGTGCCTCGTTCTCATCAATCTCCGCACGCGCACGCACGAAGGCGCCGTCGCGCTCAGCGGGTTCGTGCAGGGCCTCGGCTACGTGCTGGGCGCGTTGGGGCCGATCGTCGTGGGCGCATTGCACGACGCCACAGGCGGATGGCTCTGGCCGCTGGTGTTCCTACTGGTCACCGCGGTCGCCGTGGTCTTCGCCGGCACCGTGGTCGCGAGGCCGGGCATGCTCGAGGACCACTTCGCTGCGAAGGCCCGTGCGCGAAGCGCGAGCACTCGTTAGCGCCACAGGGACGGCTGAGGTTCGTACCTACAGAGGCGGCAGAAGTTCGGAGCGGTGCACAAGGGCCGCCGCACCCACGAGCGGCCCCTCGCCGGAGAGCCCGGAGGGAACGACGCGCACCTTGCGCACGAACTCGAAGTAGTGTTCGGCGATGGTGCCGTTGATCACATCGAACAGGTCGGGCGTCGCCTGCGAGAAGCCGCCACCGATGGCGACGAGTTCGAGATCGAGCAACGCTGTCGCGCTGGCGATCGCCTGCCCGACGGCACGTCCTGTGCGCTGGATCGCCTCTCGCGCCACCGGATCCCCGGCGGCATATGCGGCGGCGAGGGCCTCGCCGTTCGCACCCGCGAATCCCTGTCGGCGTGCCCATGCGACGGTGTGCGGCCCGCTCGCGATGGCCTCGAGCGACGTGGCTTTGCCGAAGGTGTCCTCGCCCTGAAAACCCGCCACCTCGACGTGCCCGATATGGCCCGCATTGCCGGTCGGACCCGTGATCACACGCCCGCCCACGATGAGCCCTCCGCCGATGCCCGTGGAGACCACCATGCCCATGACGTTGTCGATGCCTTGCGCGGCCCCGACCCAGTGCTCCGCCATCGTGATGGCGACGCCGTCCATCTCCAACGTCACCGGAATCTCGACTCCGCGAGCCTCGAGCACGGAGCAGGCGAACGAACGCAGGTCGAAGTCCCGCCAGCTCGGCACGTTCAGCGGCGAGACCAGTCCACGCGAACGATCGATGGGGCCTGCGCAGCCGATGCCGACGCCGATGAGGTCATGTCCCTCGGCGGCGTCGAGCGCGGCCTCCATGACCTCGCGCACGGATGCCTGCAGCTGCTCGCTCGCCGCCTCCCGCCCGGTGGGTGCCCGGAACCGGGAACCCGGCAGCACCTCGCCTTCGGCGGTGACAAGAGCGGACTCGACTTTGGTGCCGCCGAAATCGACGGCGAGAGCGAGGGGCGGGGTCATTACTCCAGGTTAGGGGAGCGGGAACCGTGCTCCGTGACGAGCGCGAGGGCGGGCATCCGCCCGTTTCTGCGCACCCTCACGTGCAGGTGAGACCTGCGCATCACGAGTAGCGCGATGACCGCGGCTGTCGCCAGCGGCACGATGCCGGACACCGCCAGCCCCCACGCAGGTCCGAAGCGTTCTACGACCCAGCCCATCACGGGGCCGCCGAGTGCCTGTCCCCCCAGCTGCACGAGGATGTACAGCGCCATCACCCTGCCACGGATGCCGAGGTTGGTCGACATCTGCACGAGAGAGTTCGCGCTCGTCAGGAACAGCAGGCTGGCCGCTCCGCTGAGCGCCATGAGCACCGCGAAGACCACGATGTCGGGGGAGAGCGCAGCGGATGCCTGCACCAGACCGAGCACCGCGGCCCCGCCGATCACGAGGCGCAGGGTCACGCCCATGCGGCGGGTCGACAGCACGGCGCCCGTGAGTGCGCCGACCGCGACGAGCGAGTTGAAGAACCCGTATCCGGCCGATCCCACCTTGTAGACGTCGTTCGCGTAGGCGGCGAGCAGAACGGGCATCGTGTAGGCGAACATGGCGACGGCGCCGAGAGCGATGATCGTGAACAGGATGGCGGGTTTGCGTGCTGCGTAGTGCAGCCCCTCCGCCAGCTGGCCCTTCCCACGAGGTGTGGTCGGGCTCTGCAGCAGCGCCTTGGTGTCCATCATGCTCAGTGCGCCCACCACCACGAGGCACGCGCACGCGTTGATCGCGAACGCCCAGCCGCTTCCGACGGCGCTGATCGCGATGCCGCCCACCGCCGGGCCGATGAGGGCGCCGAGCTGGAACGTCGAGGAGTTCAGGCTGATCGCGTTGCGCAGCAGCTTCGGCCCGACGATCTCGTTGACGAACACCTGGCGTGCCGGGTTGTCGACGACCGTCACGAAACCGCCGATGAAGGCGAGCGCCCAGATGTGCCACACCTGCACGGTGTCGGTGAGGATCAGGACCGCGAGGATGCCCGCAAGCAGCGCCGCCGTCGACTGCGTCAGCATGAGAAGCATGCGCTTCGAGTACCTGTCGGCGATCACGCCGCCGAGCAGGCCGAAGATCAGCATCGGCGCGAACTGCATTGCCACGGTGACTCCGACCGCCGCCACGCTGCCGGAGAGCTGGAGGACGAGCCAGTCCTGGGCGACGCGCTGCATGCCCAGCGCGGTGGTCGCGATGACCTGGGCGCCGGCGTAGATGCGGTAGTTCGGAACACGCAGCGACGAGAACGTGTCGCGCCACGGCGGGCGGCGCTCGAGCACGGGGACAGGGGAGGTGAGGAGGGTTTCGGCTGAATCGGTTGCGGAACTGGCTGTCACGGTGGCTCTCGAGTAATCGGCTGGTCGAACGTGTATTTCAACGCTAACCAGGGGCATCCCATTCCCGAAGACAATCAGACCTATAACTCCTATTGGGTTTGCGAATGTATGCTTCGAGCATGTTCGACCCGGACCTGCTCGCAACCTTCCTCGCCGTCGCCGAGACCGGGAGCTTCACGCGCGCCGCGGAGCGCCTGGGCGTCAGCCAGCCGACTGTCAGCCAGCACGTCGCCAGGCTCGAGAAGGCGGCGGGACGCATCCTCGTCGACCGGGACACGCGCCAGGTGCGGCTGACCGACAACGGGGATGCCATGGCTGGCTTCGCGCGCAGCATCCTCGCCGCCCACGCCGCAGCAGACAGCTATTTCAGCGGAACCGCCATGCGAGGTCGTCTGCGGTTCGGTGCAGCAGACGACCTGGCGATCACGCAGCTGCCCAGCATTCTGCGCGACTTCCGGCAGGCGTACCCGCAGATCAACCTCGAGCTCACGGTGAGCCAGTCCACGCCGCTGCATCGCAGGCTCAAGGCGGGGCAGCTGGACCTGATCTTCATCAAGCAGATGGCAGGTTCGCCAGAGGGTGACCGGGTGAGCACTGACGACCTGGTGTGGATGGGGCTGGACAAGACCGAACTCGCGCCCGACGATCCCGTGCCGCTGATCGCATATCAGGATCCGAGCATCAGCAAGCAGATGGCGATCGACGCATTGGAGGAGGCCGGAAGGGTCTGGCGCATCACGTGCAACACGCGTGAGGTCAACGGCGTGCTCGCGGCCGTGCGCGCGGGTCTGGGCGTCGCGCCCTTCCCGCGCACGATCATCCCGAACGATCTCGTGAAGGTGACGAACAGGCTGGGGCTGCCGGAACTCGGGCAGGTCGAGTTCAGCCTGCTGGCGAACCCGCGGGCGGCGGCAGAGCCCGTCGCCGCACTCACCCGCACCATCATGGGACGCACGCTGCACTGAGCCGGTTGCGTGTCGGCGCGGGCGAGCAGTGAGTTTGCCCAGGTGCGCAGATGAGCAGAGCGAGGCATCCGCGTTGCTCATAAGTGAACCGCCTTCTTATCCTTGAAGGCGCTATGAACTCCTCAGACGAACTGCTCGCCGTACGTGCAGCAGAGCTCTACTACGACGAGGGTCGCACGCAAGACGAGATAGGTGCGGCACTCCACATCACCAGGTGGAAGGTGGGTCGGCTGCTCGCGCAGGCGCGGGCGGCAGGCATCGTGCGAATCGAGATCGTGCACCCGAGGGCAAGACGTGTGCTGGCAGAGCAGGCCGTGAAGAAGCGGTTCGGCTTGAAGGACATCGTCGTCGCCTCGTCGGCCGGTGTCACCTCACCCGAGGAACTGCAGCGCCGCGTCGCCCAGGCTGCCGCGGACTACCTCACAACGCTGCGTCCCGCCCCGCAGACGCTCGGCGTCAGCTGGGGCCGAACCATGCACGACGTGGCAGCGTGCCTGCCGCGCGGCTGGGCGCACGGCGTGGGCGTCGTGCAGATCAACGGCGGGCTGAGCCTCACCAAATACGGTGACACCGCATCGGCAACTGCGCTCGTGATAGCCCAGAAGGCGGCCGGGTCTGCTCACGTGCTGCCCATCCCCGCGATCCTCGAGCACACTGCGACAAAGCGCAGCATCGAGCACGACCGTGCAATCGCCGGTGTGCTCGACCGCGCCGCGCACGCCGAGGCCTACGTCTTCAGCGCCGGGGTGGCCGGGGCCGATTCCGCGCTCGTGCACAGCGGCTACCTCACGCCAGACGAGGTGCAGTCGCTCGTGCGCAAGGGAGCGGTGGGAGACATCGTCGGCCGCTTCATCGGGGCGGACGGCAAGCCCGTCGATGCCGAACTCGACTCGCGCACGGTGGGGCTCTCGCTCGAGCGGATCAGGGCTTCCGAAACGGCGATCGCGGTGGTCGCGGGCGAAGGCAAGCACGAGGTGGCGCGAGCACTGGTCACCAATGGGCTGTGCACCGTGCTCATCACCGATGATCTGACCGCGGCCGCGCTGCTCGAGGAGCCGGCAACGCAGAACGACCAGGCACGCAGAGGCTCGAGGGAACAGGTGCAGGTCGCGGCGCATAGGCATCCCGGCGAGCACACCCCAGGGCAGAGGCAACCCGAGGAGAGGCAGTCGGTGTACTCAGGCGAACAAGGCGGGCCGCACGCCGAGAAGCGGATGTCGAGGGAGCACGCGTCATGACACTCGACATCGCCCGCACAGTGGTAGGCACCGACCTCAGCGAGCGCAGTCTGCGCGGCTTCGTGCTCGGGCTCCCTGGCGTGGACGCAGTGGGACTCGACCAACGAGCGGCCGGGCTCGCCACCAGGTCGATCAAGACCTCCTCCAAGAAGACGGCGCTCGACACGATCATCTCGCTGATCGACCTCACGACGCTCGAAGGCGCCGACACCCCGGGAAAGGTGCGCTCTCTGGCCGCAAAGGCGGTCATGCCCGATCCCTCTGATGCCACGTGCCCACAGGTGGCGGCGGTGTGCGTCTACGGCGATCTCGTTCCTGTCGCGGTCGAGGCCCTCGGATCGCACCATGCGGCATCCGGCGGAACGATCAGCGTGGCCGCCGTCGCCACCGCGTTCCCCAGCGGACGCGCATCCCTCGACGTGAAGCTCGCAGACACGGCAGATGCCGTGGCCGCTGGAGCAGATGAGATCGACATGGTGATCGACCGCGGTGCATTCCTCTCCGGCAGGTACGGCGAAGTCTTCGACGAGATCGTGGCCGTCAAAGAGGCGTGCCGCCGGCCCGACGGATCGAGCGCGCATCTGAAGGTGATCCTGGAGACCGGAGAACTCGCGACCTACGACAACGTGCGCCGCGCGTCTTGGCTCGCGATCCTCGCGGGAGCCGACTTCATCAAGACGTCGACGGGCAAGGTCTCCCCGGCGGCCACCCTTCCCGTCACGCTGCTGATGCTCGAGGTCGTGCGGGACTGGCACCGTCTGACCGGCGAGCTCGTGGGTGTGAAGCCGGCCGGCGGCATCCGGTCTTCGAAGGATGCCGTGCGCTACCTCGTCACGGTGGCCGAGACCGCAGGTGAGCGCTGGCTCTCGCCCCAGCTGTTCCGTTTCGGCGCGTCGAGCCTGCTCAACGACGTGCTCCTGCAGCGGCAGAAGCTCGAGACCGGGCACTATTCGGGCGCCGACTACGTGACCATCGACTGAGCGCCTCGTGAGCACCCCGCCCATGGCAAGCACCGAGCCCCTTTCGGGGACGGTGCGCCGCACGAGAACCGACCGAGCAATGGCGGATCTGGAGACCCGATGACCTTCCTCGACTACGCGCCCGCACCTGAGTCGCGCGCGATCCTCAACCTCAGGCCCTCTTACGGGCTCTTCATCGACGGCGATTTCGTGGACGGGCACGGTGAGGCGTTCCGCACGATCTCGCCCTCGTCCGAGGAGACGATCGCCGAGATCGCCGCGGCAGACGAGCACGACGTCGACCTTGCGGTCGCCGCCGCCCGCCGCGCGTACGACCGGGTGTGGTCGCGTATGAGCGGCTCGGACAGGGGAAAGTATCTGTTCCGCATCGCGCGCATCGTGCAGGAGCGCGCACGCGAGCTTGCCGTTGCCGAAAGCCTCGACAACGGCAAGCCGATCAAAGAGAGCCGGGATGTCGACGTTCCGCTCGTGGCCGCCTGGTTCTTCTACTACGCGGGATGGGCCGACAAGCTCGATCACGCCGGTCTCGGTCCCGACCCGAGGGCGCTCGGCGTTGCCGGCCAGGTCATTCCGTGGAACTTCCCGCTGCTCATGCTGGCCTGGAAGATCGCGCCCGCGCTCGCCGCGGGCAACACGGTCGTGCTGAAACCGGCCGAGACGACGCCTCTGACCGCGCTGCTGTTCGCAGAGATCGTGCAGCAGGCGGGGCTTCCGGCCGGGGTCGTCAACATCCTCACGGGTGCAGGCGAAACCGGCAGGATGCTCGTCAATCACCCGGATGTGGACAAGGTCGCGTTCACGGGCTCGACCGCGGTGGGGCGCGAGATCGCGAGATCCGTCGCGGGCACGGGCAAGAAGGTCACCCTGGAGCTCGGCGGCAAGGCCGCGAACATCGTCTTCGACGACGCTCCCATCGATCAGGCGATCGAGGGCATCGTGAACGGGATCTTCTTCAACCAGGGGCACGTGTGCTGCGCGGGGAGCCGCCTGCTCGTGCAGGAGAGCGTGCACGACGAGGTCGTCGACAGGCTGAAGACACGGCTCGCGACGCTGCGACTCGGCGACCCCCTGGACAAGAACACCGACATCGGTGCGATCAACTCGGCCGAGCAGCTGCAGCGCATCCGCGAGCTCAGCGACGTGGGGGAGTCCGAGGGCGCCGACAGGTGGACGGCGGAGTGCGCCATCCCCGATCGTGGGTTCTGGTTCGCGCCGACGATCTTCGACAACGTCTCGACGTCGAGCCGCATCGCGCGGGAAGAGATCTTCGGACCGGTTCTATCGGTGCTCACGTTCCGCACACCCGACGAGGCGATAGCGAAGGCGAACAACACGCCATACGGGCTCTCGGCGGGCATCTGGACCGACAAAGGCAGCCGCATCCTCGCCGTCGCCGACCGGCTCCGCGCAGGCGTGGTGTGGGCGAACACGTTCAACCGTTTCGATCCCGCCTCGCCCTTCGGCGGGTACAAGGAGTCCGGCTACGGCCGCGAGGGCGGCAGGCACGGCCTGGCCGCTTACCTGGCGCCGCGTTCCGCGCCGCCAAGAAGGGCGGCAGCAGTAGCCGAGCGAGGCGACGCTTCCGCATCGCAGTCGTCGTCTGCGGCGAAGCGCCGCAGCAAGAAGGAAGGGTCCGCCCGATGAGCCGCTTGGCAGTACCCAAGACGTACAAGCTGTTCATCGGTGGAGCGTTCCCGCGCAGCGAATCGGGCCGTACCTACGAGGTGGTCGCAGCTGACGGCGGATTCCTCGCCAATGCGGCAAAGGCATCCCGCAAAGACGCGCGCAACGCGGTCGTCGCCGCACGCAAGGCTGTGGCGGGATGGTCGGGCGTGACGGCGTACAACCGCGGACAGGTGCTCTACCGTGTGGCCGAGCTGCTGGAGGGCAGACGCGCGCAGTTCGTCGAGGAGGTGCGGGCATCCGAGGGCCTCTCGGGCGAGGATGCCGCTGCGCAGGTCGACGAGGCCATTGACGCGTGGGTCTGGTATGCGGGCTGGGCAGACAAATACGCGCAGGTCACTGGCAACGCGAACCCGGTTGCCGGACCGTACTTCAACATCTCCGTGCCCGAGCCGACCGGAGTCGTCGCGGCCATCGCGCCGCAGGGCGGATCCTCGCTGCTCGGGCTGGTCGCCGTCGTTGCGCCGGCGATCGTGACGGGCAACGTCGTCGTCGTGGTCGCCGACGAGAGGCATCCGCTGTCGGCCATCTCGCTCGCCGAGGTGCTCGCGACGAGCGACGTCCCCGGTGGTGTCGTCAACGTGCTCACGGGCTCGCCCGCCGAGATCGCGCCTTGGCTGGCGTCGCATTCCGACGTGAACGCGCTCGATCTCACGGGTGGCGAGACCCTCGACTGGGTCGATCTGCAGATCTCCGCCGCCGAGACGCTGAAGCGCGTGCTTGCCCCGGCGGGCGGCGAGCTCGACGTTCGTTCGCTCGACCGGATTTCGGCATTCGTCGAGACGAAGACCGTCTGGCACACCAAGAGCATGCGCTGACCTTCGACGGCGTCGATTCAGTCCTCGGTTGCTGACTGTTCTCCGACCATTAGTCAAGTGGTCGCGCGTCGCCGCCGTAACGGGCGATGATAGGAGTTCCGCGGCGGAAGGAGCGACATGTCTGACGAGGTGTCGACCGTCTTCGTGGGAGACAGCATCACGGCAGGCGGTCGCTGGGACGAGTGGTTCCCCGACGAGCGGTCGCGAAACCTCGGCGTTGCAGGCGACACAACGGATGCCGTTCTCGCCCGACTCGACGACATCATCGCTTTGCAGCCAGACACGGTGGTGCTCCTGATCGGCACCAACGACCTCGCCTGGCGTCGTTCCGCCGAGCACATCGTTCGCAACATCGAGATGATCCTGGTGTCGCTACGCAGAGAGCTTCCCGACTCTCAGCTTCTGGTGCAATCCGTCATGCCGCGCGAAGCCGCGTACGCGGAGACGATCAAAGACGTCAACCGCCACTTGTGGCAGTTCGCCTCGACCGTCAGGGCGCAGTACCTCGACCTGTGGCCCGCATTGGCAGGTGAGGACGGCGCGATCGACCCCCAGTTCTCCGACGACTCCCTGCACCTCAACGAGAACGGCTACGAGGTCTGGGCCTCCGAACTGCGCGGAGCACTCGAGACCCTTCACAGGGTGCCCCCGACCAGCCGGCCCATTCTGCTTCCGCGCGAGCACCTGCGGCACCGCAGGTAGCTCAGGCGTCGCATGCGGGCGGGCAGTGCCTGGTCAGTCCGCGGCGGTTTCGAGTGCGCGGGTGAACGCGGTAAGCGCCTCAGGCGAGAACAGCACGAAGCGCACGAGTTCGAGTCGATCGATCGTGGGCGCACGTGTCACGGCCGTGCTCACAGCGACGCTTGCGGCGCCCTGCATCGGCCAGCCGTAGACCCCGGCTGAAACAGCAGGGAAGGCGACGGATGCCACCCCCAGCTCACCCGCGACCTCGAGTGATCTCGCGTACGCGCTCTGCAGCAGCGGTGTTCGGTCCTCGCGTTGCGACCACACCGGCCCCACCGTGTGGATGACGTACCTCGCCGGAAGGCGACCTGCTGTCGTGCTCACCGCATCACCCGTCGGCAGTCCGTCCGGATACCGGGTACTCCGCAACTGGCGGCTCTCGGCGAGGATGTCCGGCCCACCCGCCCGGTGGATTGCGCCGTCGACGCCGCCACCGCCGAGCAACGAGGAGTTCGCAGCATTGACGACGGCGTCGACGCGCTGCTGAGTGATGTCACCGAGCACGGTCTCGAATCGCACGCCGTTCACCGTGCGAAATGCCGGGGCGTCGTCTCGCGCCAAGGTCAGCCCCGGTTGTTGGAGAGCTCGAACACCCTGAGCAGTTCCTCCACCGCGCGCTCGCGCTCGTCGCCGCCGGCCTCGAACTGCTCGGCGACATGCGTTCGCAGATGGTTCTCGACGAGCAGCTTGTTCAACGAGCCGAGCGACTTTTGGATGGCAAGGGACTGGGTCAGGATGTCGACGCAATAGTCCTCGTTCTCGATCATCTTCTCGAGCCCGCGCAGCTGGCCCGTGAGGATGCGCGCACGGTGCAGGGCCCGCTTCTTGATGTCGTCGATCACGGTCCCAGGCTAGGCGGTGCGCGGGAATTTCGGGCGGGGGTCGATCTCACGCGCCGTCGTCGGCCCCGAACAGGGGACTGTCGTGGCCCGCCCGGGCCTTCTTACACTGGCGGCGGATCCTCAGGACCCGAAACGCCACCCGAAGGCGTTGCGCCGACCCGAAAGGCGCAAGGAGGTACCCGCGTGCTCAAAAATCTGTCCCCCTTGATGTCCGGTGCGCTTTTGCACGCCCTCGACGAGGCACCCAGCGGAGCGTGGATCGCGATCGTGAGCCCGGAGCATCACGCTCCCGACGGCATCCGACTGCCTCCCGAATCCGTGGAAGCGGTGGCGGCAGCCATGCTGGACGTGACCCCGCTCGACCCGGACGCTCCCATCGTCATCGAGAGCGACGACGAGCTCAGCGATGTCGCGTTCGCGGTCGCCGGACTCGCGGCAGACGCAGAAGGTCGCCGCTTCACCATGCTCCCGGTACCGGGAGACACGTTCGGCGCGCTGCTGACCGAGTGCAGCGTCGTCGTCGCGGTGGATGCGGGCGAGCGGTTCGGCTTCCTGCTGCGCAAGGGCCACTGCTGAACCGTCCGGCGTGGCACGACCGCGCCGGAGCATGCGGGTAGGCTCTGCCACGATGTCCCGACCTGGCTCAGCACCCACCCTCGCCCGCCTCGCCCTGCTGCCCGGGCTGCTCGGCGCTATCGTCCTGATCGCCGCGCTTGCTCTGATCGGGGGCTCCTGGTATGTCTGGGTGCTCTTCGCGGTGGCCATCCTCGCGCTCATCATGTGCGTGTTCGCCGTGCAGGCGAAGGCGTACTGGTGGCTCATCGGGCTCGTGCCGATAGCCGTCGTGTTCAACCCCGTGTGGCCGCTCCCCATCCCAGACCTGTGGCTCAGGCTCCTACACCTGGCCGGGGCCGTCGTGTTCATCGCCGCGGGCATCGGCATCAAGGTGCCGGCCGAAGAGGGCAGGCAGGGTCCGGCCGGCCGCTACGGCGGAAAGGCCGGCGGATCGGGAAGGAAGTGACATGCCTTTCGCGATCAAGCGTGCCTACGAAGCACCTTCGCCCGATGACGGATACCGGGTGCTCGTCGACCGGCTGTGGCCGAGGGGACTGAGCAAGGAGCAAGCGCGGCTCGACGAGTGGAACAAGGATGTCGCACCCAGCACCGACCTGCGCAAGTGGTTCGGACACGACCCGGCGAAGTTCGACGAGTTCCGCGTTCGCTACCTCGCCGAGCTGCACGGCAACCCGGCCGTTGAGGCTCTGAGAGACAAGGGTGCCGCCGGCAAGGTGACCCTGCTGTACAGCGCGCACGACGAGCAGCACAATCAAGCAGTGGTCCTGCTGGACGCCTTGCACGGAGCCGGCTGAGGCATTCGACAACACACTCGACGCGCCCGCGTGGTTCTATGGTCACGCAAGCAGCCGAAGTGCCGTAAAATGGGGCACCGTCGGGGTTCTGGCATCCGCCGGACACGTCTCGTCGGCTGCATCGCAGGCGACCATCGGGCTTCAACGATTGCCCCCCGCATCGGTCTCGTCATCATGGCGTCTCACGACGTGACCGGACGCATGCGGGCGGAAGCGCCGCCACCCCGCCGCCCCACCAGGAGCGGCCCGCATCTGCGCGGGCCCTCACGCACAGGAGGATCATGCCGCACACCGGCGATCGCACCGCTCAGGCATCCCGCCGTTCCGGGTCTCGTCATTCGAACAACGACGGGCTCATCCCCGTGCTCGCGCGCCGCGTGCGCGAGGTCGAGTCGAAGGCCGTGACGGGCAAGAAGCTCGGACCGACCAACCGCACCAAGTTCCAGGTGATCGCACTGCTCATGCGCGAGGAACGCGCAAGGGCCAAGACGGATCCCGATCTCAACGATGCCGCGAGGGCAGAGCAGCTCAAGCGACTCGACGGAATCGCAACGATCCTCGCCAAGACCGCCGCCCGCGACACTTCGCTCATCGCCCTGCTCGAGTCGTCAGCGCCGCCCAGCCCGGCCGCCCAGAAGATGCGCAGAGACTGGCTGCTGGAGTCCGGCGTCGAGCTCGAGCCCGACGACCTCATCATCACCACCGAGGCGCCCAAGCCGAAGCAGGAGGTGCTGCTGTCGCCCGAGCTGGCGCAGAAGCAGGTGATTCCGCAGTCGGTGCGTGCCAGGCAACTCTCCAACCCATTCCTCGCCCCCGACTTCGCGCTCGCGAGCCACTCCGCACCCGCCCCGCGCCGGCGCCTTGATTCCTGGGAACTGCTCGGCCCGCTTTTCAAGTCGTTCGAGTACGGGTCAGGGGGACAGGCAGCCAGCATGGAGCTTCCCCAAGCCCCCAAGATCGACAGGTACTCTCCGTCCGGCATGGAGCTCATGAAGCACCAGGCGCGGTTCGTGGAGTCGGTGCGGCAGGGGCATCGCAGCTTCCTGCTCGCCGACGAGCCCGGGCTCGGCAAGACGGCGCAGTCGGTGCTCGCGGCATCCGTCGCCGGTGCGTATCCGCTGCTGGCCGTCGTGCCCAACGTGGTGAAGATGAACTGGGCGCGCGAGGTCGAGCTGTGGACTCCTCAGCGGCGAGCGACGGTCATCCACGGCGACGGAGAGGGCCTGGATGCATTCGCGGACGTCGTCATCGTCAACTACGAGGTTCTCGACCGGCACCTGGCATGGCTGTCGGAACTCGGCTTCCGCGGCATGGTGGTCGACGAGGCGCACTTCATCAAGAACCTGCACTCGCAGCGCTCTCGCTACGTGCTCGGGCTCGCCGACGCCATCCGCCACACCGTCTCCGACCCGCTGATGGTCGCGCTCACCGGAACGCCGCTGATCAACGACATCGACGACTTCAGGGCGATCTGGCAGTTCCTCGGCTGGATCGATGGAACCAAGCCGACGGCGGAGCTCATGGAGAGACTCGACGAGACCGAGCTCACTCCCGCCGATCCCGGCTTCTACACAGCGGCGCGAGAAGCGGTCATCGACATGGGCATCGTGCGACGCAAGAAGATCGACGTCGCAGCAGACCTTCCCTCCCGCCGCGTGGTCGACCTGCCGGTTGAGCTCGACGACGAACTCGGCAGGTCCATCAAGGAAGCCGAGCGAGAACTGTCGTCGCGACTGGTGCAGCGCTACCGTCGCGCTCAGGCGGCGGGCGTCGGCGAATCCGTCTCGAGCGACGAGGACGAGCGCCGTGAGCATCTCATCCGCATGGTCGCGCATGCTGAGCTCGAGGAGTCGAAGGGTCAGAAGACGGGCGAGAACGTCTTCACCATGGTTCGCAAGATCGGCCAGGCCAAGGCGGCACTTGCAGCGGACTACGCGGCCCAGCTCGCTCGATCCGTTGGCAAGGTGGTGTTCTTCGCCAAGCACATCGACGTGATGGACCAGGCAGAAGAGGCTTTCGCCGCAAGAGAACTGCGCAGCGTCTCGATCCGAGGCGATCAGACCACACTGACCAGACAGCGCGAGATCGACGCCTTCAACAGCGACCCGGGCGTGTCTGTAGCGGTCTGCTCACTCACCGCCGCCGGTGTCGGGCTCAACCTGCAGGCGGCATCCAACGTCGTGCTGGCCGAGCTCAGCTGGACAGCGGCCGAGCAGACGCAGGCCATCGACAGGGTGCACCGCATCGGGCAGGAGGAACCGGTGACCGCCTGGCGCATCATCGCCGCTCAGACCATCGATTCCAAGATCGCCGAGCTCATCGACTCGAAACAGTCGCTTGCCCTGCGCGCGCTCGACGGCGTCGACGTCGAACCCGGATCGGCCGACTCGGTGCAGTTGGACGCACTCATCTCGCTGCTGCGCGACGCGCTGTAGTCGACGAAGACCTCAGACGTCGTCCTCGTCGAGCTCGTCGTCGAACACGACCACGCGTTCTTCATCGGGGTAGCCTTCGTCGGCCTCGATGTCGATCGGACGTTCGTCTTCGTCGGCGAGGACGGCTTCCTCGTTGATCTCTGGTTCGTAGTCGCCCTCCTGAGCGGCCGCGAACTCGTCGTACTCCGGATCGGAATCGGCAGGAACTGCATTGGCGTGCTCAGTCATGCAGCCAGGGTAGCCCCGCCCGCTCGTGGGTCGCGAGGGGCCCCGGTGGAGGTCAACGGCGCTTGACAGCTGCGCAAGACTGGGAAGATGAGCAAGCAGCACGGAACATCGACGATCGAGATCGAGCGCAAATACGACGTGAGCGATGGCGCGGGCGAGCCGGCCTTCGTCGGCGTCGGGCCGATCGCGGTCATCGAGGTGCCGGAGGTGCGTGAGTTGGACGCCGTCTACTACGACACGCCCGACCTGGCGCTGGCCAGGGCACGCGTCGCACTGCGCAGGCGCGAGGGTGGGCCGGACGCGGGCTGGCACATCAAGCGCGAGGCCGACGAGGGCCGCACGGAGCAGCACTGGTCGCTCGGTGAGGAGTCCGAAGCGGCAGCGCGAGCATCCGTTCCCGACTGGGTCAGGGACGAGGTGCGCGAGGTGGTAGGCGACCGAGAGCTCGTACCGGTAGCGCGCGTGCGCAACCATCGGGTGGTTCGTCGTCTGTTGGATGCCGCGGGTTACCCGGTCGCCGAGTACTGCGACGACCACGTGACGGGGGAGAGTCTGCTGACGGGCGCCAGGCAGGAATGGCGCGAGTGGGAGATCGAGCTGTCTGCAGCTGCGCCCGACAGCCGTCGGGCGCGCAACGAGCTGCTGGACGGGCTTGAGGCCGTGGTGGTCGAGGCTGGGGGTGCACCTTCCAAGAGCTCCTCGAAACTGGAGCGCGTTCTCAAAGGGCCGAACACATGAGACCGCCGGGGACCGGCCGTTTTGGAGCAGGCAGACCGCCTCAGGCATGATCGTTGACGTATCGATGCATACCTGGAAGAGGCGCACAGATGAAGATCGGAATCCTCACCTCGGGCGGTGATTGTCCCGGCTTGAACGCGGTCATCCGCGGGGCCGTGCTCAAGGGCGATCGCGTGTACGGCGACGAGTTCGTGGGATTCAGGTACGGCTGGCGCGGCGTCGTCAACGCCGACATCGTTCCGCTCGACAGACACAGCGTGCGCGGCCTCTCCAGGCAGGGCGGCACCATCCTCGGCTCGAGCCGCACGAACCCGTTCGAGGGCGACGGCGGGGGGCCGCAGAGAATCCAGCGGATGCTCGACGAGAACGACATCGACGCCATCATCGCGATCGGGGGCGAGGGAACGCTCACCGCGGCCCGTCGTCTCGTCGACGAGGGCGGCCTCAAGGTGATCGGCGTGCCCAAGACCATCGACAACGACCTCGCGGCCACCGACTACTCGTTCGGCTTCGATACGGCGGTGGAGATCGCCACCGAGGCGATCGACAGGCTCCGAACGACAGCCGAGTCCCACCAACGGTGCATGATCGTGGAGGTGATGGGCAGGCACGTCGGCTGGATAGCTCTGCACTCCGGCATGGCAGGCGGCGCGCACGCCATCCTCATCCCGGAGCGGCCGCAGTCCATCGACCAGATCTGCGAATGGGTCGAGCACGTGCGCGACCGTGGCCGGGCGCCCGTCGTGGTGGTCTCCGAGGGCTTCCACCTCGACACGATGGAGGGTGCGCACTCGCACAAGGGGCTCGACGCCTTCAACCGGCCACGTCTCGGCGGCATCGGCGAACTCCTCGCCCCCATGATCGAGGAGCGAACGGGCATCGAGTCGCGTGCAACCGTGATCGGACACATCCAACGCGGCGGTGTCCCGAGCGCGTACGACCGAGTGCTAGCGACCCGCCTCGGCATGGCGGCTGTCGACGCGGCTCAGACCGAACAGTGGGGTTCCATGGTTTCGCTGAAAGGCACCGACGTCGAGATCGTCTCGATCGCCGACGCCACGGGCGGCCTCAACACCGTTCCCGACTACCGCTACGACGAGGCGGCGCTGCTGTTCGGCTGATGCGCGGCGAGTCCGAGCACGTCGAGCAGCCAGGCCAGCTCGAAGGCCCGCTCACGCCACGCGTTGTAACGCCCGCTCACGCCGCCGTGCCCAGCTGACATCTCCGTCTTCAGCAAGACGTCGGCCCCGGCCTCGCGCAGGCGCGCGGCCCACTTCGCCGGCTCGACGTAGAGCACCCGGGTGTCGTTCAGGCTCGTGACGGCGAGGATGCGCGGGTAGCCGCCGGCATCCTGCCGCACGTTCTCGTACGGCGTGTACGACTTCATGTACTCGTACACGGCCTGGTCGTGCAACGGGTCGCCCCACTCGTCCCACTCGATGACGGTGAGCGGAAGGTCGGGATCGAGGATGCTCGTCAGCGCGTCGACGAAGGGCACGTCGGCCAGGATGCCGGCGAACAGTTCGGGCGCGAGGTTCGCCACGGCCCCCATCAGCAGGCCCCCGGCACTGCCGCCCTCGGCGACGAGCCGGTCGGGCATCGTCCAGTTGCCGTCGATGAGGTGGCGTGCGCAGGCCACGAAATCCGTGAACGTGTTGCGCTTGCGGGTGAGCTTGCCGTGCTCATACCAGTGGCGCCCCAGCTCGCCGCCGCCGCGCACGTGCGCGATGGCGAACACCACGCCACGGTCGAGCAGCGACAGACGCGCCACCGAGACGGCGGGATCGATGCTGTGCTCGTAGGAGCCGTAGCCGTACAGCTCGAGCGGCGCCGGGGTGCCCGGTGAGACGAGGTCCTTGCGGAACACGAGCGAGATGGGCACGAGAGTGCCGTCGTCGGTTCGCGCCCACTCGCGACGCTGCTCGTAGGCATCCGGGTCGTAGTCGCCCAGGATCGGTTGCCGCTTCAGCAGACGCAGTTCGGACGCGCGATCGGGGGCATCCGGGAACCAGTCGTAGACGGTAGACGGTGTCACGAGGGATCCGTAACCGAGACGCACCGCCGGCTGCGCCCACTCGGGATTGCCGGCCGTGCCCACCGTGTAGAGCGGCTCGTCGAACGTGAGCTCGCGGAGCTCGCCGTAGCCCGCATCTCGCAGCGGCAGCACCGCGACCCTCGTGAGCGCCTCCCTGCGGTACTCGACGACGACTCGCGAGGCGAACGCGTCGGCCGATTCGAGCCGCAGCCCAGGCTGATGCGGAAGGATGACGCGCCGCTCGCCCTGCGGGTCGGATGCCGCGACATCCACCAGCTCGAAGTCCTCAGCGCCGTCGTTGTGCACGATCAGCAGCCTGTCTTCGCCGGCTACGAGCGCGTGCTCGACCGAGTACTCGACGCCCTCACGCCGCGGCCACACGACGACCGGGGCCGCTGTGGGATCGGATGCCGGAATCAATCTGGACTCGCTCGTGATCGAGGATCCGACGCCGATCTCGATGTACGACCGGCTGCGAGTGACGCCGACGCCGACCCAGAATCTCTCGTCCGCCTCGTGGTGCACGGCCACGTCGGCTGAGGCCGCCGTGCCGAGCTCGTGCCGCCAGATGGTGTCTGGACGCCATGCGTCGTCGACCGTCGCATAGAACGCGTAACGGCCGTCGGGGGAGAGCGCCGCGCCGGCCGAGGTGTTGGGCACCTCGTCGGAGAGGTCGCCTCCCGTGGCGAGGTCACGTACGCGCAATGTGTACCGCTCGTCCCCGATGATGTCGACTGCGTAGAGCAGGCGGCTGCCGTCAGCGCTCACGTCGAACGTGCCCAGCCGGAAGAACTCGTGTCCCTCGGCTTCGGCGTTGGCGTCGAAGAGCACCTGCTCCCCGGGCAGGGCCGGCGTTGCAGGGTCGACGTCGGCTACGGCAGGCGGCGTCCAGTCGTCCTCGGAGGCGATCGGAGCGCGGCATTGCACGCCGTACTGCTTGCCCTGGAAGGAACGTGAGTAGTACCACCACCGCCCCTCCCGCACAGGAACGGAGAGGTCGGTCTCCTGCGTGCGGGAACGGATCTCGTCGAAGATGCGATCCCTGAGCGATGCCAGGTGACCGGTGCGTGCCTCTGTGTACTCGTTCTCCGCCTCCAGATGCGCGATCACCTCGGGATCGTCCTTGTCCCGCAGCCATTCGTAGGGGTCGTCTACGGAGTCGCCGTGGTGCGTTCGCGTGAACGGAACGCGCTTGGCAACGGGAGGCTGCTGCACCGCACGATGTGTCGGGGCGTGCTTTCGATCGGTCACGGATGCTTCTGAGTCGGCAGAGATGCGGCCTGCTGTGGCTTGGGGGTCGGGCATGTCACAACGCTATCCGTCCGGTGCGCATGCCCGGGCGAACGCCGTCATCGTGCGCGGTCGGTAGCGTTGGCGCATGAGCATTCCCGAGCGGCAACTGAACGACGGAACGACCATCCCAGCCATCGGCTTCGGCACCTATCCACTGCGCGGTGGGGAGGCCGAACGCGCCGTCGCCACGGCCATCGAAGCGGGTTACCGGTTGATCGACACCGCGGTGAACTACGGGAACGAGGATGCCGTCGGGCGCGGCATGCGGGCATCCGGCTTCGACCGCTCCCAGCTGATCGTGCAGACCAAGATCCCGGGTCGGCATCACGGCTACGACGAGACCTTGGCCTCATTCGAGCGGTCGCGGAGGACTCTCGACATCGACGTGATCGACGTCTACCTGATCCACTGGCCCAATCCCAGCGTCGATAGGTACGTCGAGACCTTCAAAGCGATGATCGACCTGCGCGACAGGGGCCTGGTGCGCACCATCGGGGTCTCCAACTTCACCGAGGAGTTCCTCACGAGGCTGCAGCGCGAAACGGGCGAGCTTCCCGCCGTGAACCAGGTGGAGCTGCATCCGTATTTCCCGCAGGAGCGGTTGCGCGAGTTCCACGAACAGCACGGCATCGCCACCGAGGCGTGGAGCCCGCTCGGCAAGAACTCTCCGGTGCTGTCCGAGCCGGCGATCGCAGATGCCGCCGCAGCTCACGGCGTGACACCGGCCCAGGTGGTGCTGAGGTGGCACGTCCAGCTGAATTCCGTACCGCTCCCCAAGTCGGGCGGCGTGGAGCGTCAGAACGAGAACATCGACATCTTCGGCTTCGAGCTGAGCGAGGACGAGGTGGCTGCCATCACCGCGCTCGGCAAGCCGGACGGCCGGTTGTTCGGGGGAGACCCGAACCACCACGAGGAGCAGTAGGGCTCGGAAGCACGAAGGCGGGGCCGGGGTTTTCGCCCCGGCCCCGCCTTCGCTATGGAACCGTTTGTGTCCGCTGAACGGATGGACCGATCATGCGCCGATCGGTCTCTCCTGCTTCTCGCGCTTCTCCTCGACGGTCACCGTTGGATGCTCGTTCTCGCTTCCAGAGGCACCGCTGGTCACCGCGATCTTGCGCGGCTTGGCCTGCTCGCTCACGGGGATGGTGACGCTGAGCACGCCATTCGTGTACGTCGCAGAGATGCGTTCGGTGTCGATGCCCTGGCCGAGGCTCAGCTGGCGCAGGAACGACCCGGACTGACGCTCCCGGGTGATCCACTTCACGCCGTCACCGTTCGACAGCGTGCGCTCGGCGCGGATGGTCAGCAGCTGACCGTCGACGTCGATGTCGACCGACCCCGGGTCGATGCCTGGAAGGTCAGCGTTCAGCACATACGTGTCCCCGTCGCGGTACAGGTCCATCGGCATCAGCCTCGGTCCCTGGCCGCCGCCGAACATCGCGCCGGCCAGCCGGTCGAGTTCGCGGAACGGGTCGTAGTTGGTTGCCATGGGTACATCCTCCTTCGTTCGATCCACGATGATTCAAGAGTTGAGCCTAAGCGACTCAACTATGGTCAGATTAGCACTCTAATAGTGAGAGTGCCAACGATGCTTCGGACCATTTCCGTCCGCTCTGCGCGAACCGCGGCGCCCGCCTCTGCCCGGCCTTCCGGGCAGAATGAAGGGATGTCGCAGACGCAGGATGACCGGAACAAGCGTGATGGTGCGGTACAGAACCCGCGCGACATCGCACGAGGGTTCGACGAGCGTGCAGACCACTACGACGAGTCGGCGTTCCATCGGGCGTTGGCCGAGCAGACGGTCGCCTTCGCGGGAATGGACGGCGTGCGCACGGTGCTGGACGTGGCGACGGGCACGGCGCTCGTGCTGCGGGCGATGCCTGCGTCGGTTCGCAAGGCGGGCGTCGACATCTCGCCGGGGATGATCGCCGTCGCTCGCCGGCATCTGCCCGATGCGGAACTCGTCGTGGCGGACGCCTCGGCCGACCTTGCATTCGACGATGCGTCGTTCGATCTGATCACCTGCGTGACCGCGCTCCACCTGCTCCCGAGTCCAGAGGATGCGCTCCGCTCCTGGCGACGACTCCTCGCGCCAGCGGGACGAGTTGTCGTCGGCGGATTTCGTCAGGACGACGCGTCTGACGTTCCGGAGGTGGCGGAGGCGATCAGCCACGGAGCCGAGCGGCGTCCGCATGGAACGCATGACCATCTGCATGCTCGCGTCGGTTCTCCGGACAAGCTACGACGATTGGCCGACGCGACCGGCTACACGATGACCCGTTCCCAGACCTGGGTGAACCGGGACCCGTTCGAGGTGTGCCTCATCGCGGAGTTCGTGCCGGCATCCTGACACGACGCGGCGCCGCCCTTCGGGCGCCCGTAGTGAAGGGCCCGCCCGGAAAGCGGACAGCATGCACTGCGGCCCACGACGCATAATGGCGGGATGATCACGACCGAGTTGGCACGCGAGCTGCGACAGCAGGGCCTGGTATGGCATCCGGCATCCGGCGACGTGTTCGCGATCGACTCCGGCGAGTTCGACGGTGAGACCTTCACGGTGAGCGAGATGACCATCGAGGCACACGAGTTCGACACCGGTACGATCCTCGGGTTCAACGGAACCACCGAATGGGCGCTCGACTCGGTGGCGGTGGAGAAGGCGGTGTGGCTGCCACGTGAAGACCAGTTGCGCTCGCTGCTCGGCGGCACCTTCGTCTCGCTGAGCCGAACGGATGCCGGTGAATATGTCGTGGAGACCGCTCGCGAAGGCGTGCGCGCACGCTTCGAGGCGAGCGACGCGGAGACCGCATACGCGAACGCCGTGCTCGCCTTGATCGCGCAGGCGACCGCGGACACGGCATCCTGATCGGGTTCCTCGCTTAGACGAGGTAGCGATCGCCCGCCCGGGCTCAGCTGACGTGCACGTGCGGCCTGCGCTTGGCATCGCGCTCGGCCTGGCGCAGGACCTCTCTCGTCACGGGCGCCACCTCACCGGTTCCGGTGATGAGGAAACGGAACATGTTCGCGATCGGGTTTCCCTCGTTCCATTGGAAGTAGATCTCTGGAACGATGCCCGTCTCGTCCCTGATCTGCAGTAGCACGGCGGCGATCGTGTTCGGCACGTTTCCGCTCGTGACCTGCAGCACCCGGTAGCCGTGCTTCGCCACGCCCGTCACCTCCAGGTCTTCCTCGAAGTCGGAGGAGTCGCTCGGCAGCACCTCGAGGAAGATGATCGGCGAGCCCTGCGGGATGTGCGCGAAACGTCGCTCGTCTTTGCTCTTCTTGGCGTACTCGCTTGCGGTGTCGCCGTCCGGCTCGTGCGAGATGATGCGGATGGCGCTGAACTCCTCGGCATCTTCGGAGACGAAGCCGGCTGCCGTGAGTCCCAGCCGCACCGATGTGGCGCGCAGCTGGAACGAGCGGCGCACGCGCGAGAGGATCGAGACGGTCAGGATGCCGACAATGAACAGTCCTCCGATGCGAACACCGTCAGGACGCTCGACGACGTTCGCGACCATCGTGTAGGCGAAGACCGCGGAGATGACCGCGAACGCGATCATCCTGCCCTTCTGCCGTTTGCGCATGGCCGAGAGCATCACGGCGACCGATGCCGACGTGATGAGTACCAGCACGCCCGTTGCGTATGCGCCGCCCTGAGCGTCGACGCTCGCATCGAAGACCACGGTGATGAGGTAGGCGATGAGCGTGAACACGACCACGAGCGGTCGAACGGCCTTCGCCCACTGCGGCGCCATGCCGTAGCGCGGCAGGTAGCGCGGCACCAGGTTGAGCAGGCCGGCCATGGCAGAGGCGCCCGCGAACCAGAGGATGGCGATGGTCGAGATGTCGTAAACGGTGCCGAATGCCTGCCCGAGGTATTCGTGGGCGATGTAGGCCAGCGCACGGCCGTTCGCCTGGCCGCCCGGCTGGAATTCCTTCTGCGGAATGAGAACCGTGGTGGTGAAGCTCGACGTCAGCAGGAAGCAGCTCATGATGATGGCTGCCGTGGTCAGCAGCCGTCCGGCTCCGCGGATGCGTCCAGCCGGATTCTCGTCGGTGTCGCCCGGGGCGCCCTTGATCTGCGGCATGACTGCGACGCCGGTCTCGAATCCGGAGAGCCCGAGGGCGAGTTTGGGGAACACGAGCAGTGCGATCCCGGCCACCAGTAACGGGTTGCCGTGCGAGGCGCTGAGCGCACCCCACCAGTCGCGCACCAGGATCGGATGCTCGAAGACGTGCGTTATCGACACGGCCACGACGACCGCGTTGAGCACGAGATAGACGCCGACGAGGATCGTCGCGATCCCGATCGCCTCCGAGAAGCCCATCAGGAACACCGCGCCGAGCAACGTGATGAGCACGAGGGTGATGGGCAGGTTGGCGCCATGGAACCATGCGGGCGCAAACGGGTTCTCGATGGCGTGCGCGCTGGCATCCGCGGCCGACAGCGTGATGGTGATGATGAAGTCGGTTGCTGCGAACCCGAGCAGTACGAGCACGAAGAGCTTGCCGCCCCACCACGGAAGCAGGCGTTCCAGCATGGCGATGGAACCCGAGCCGCGGAAGCTCTCCTTCGCGACCCGCCGATACACGGGCAGGGCCCCTGCCAGCGTGAGCAGCACCAGCACGATCGTCGCGAAGGGCGAGATCAGGCCGGCGGCGAGGGCGGCGATGGCGGGCTGGTAGCCCAGCGTCGAGAAGTAATCGAGACCCGTCAGGCACATCACGCGCCACCAGGTCTGCGGCTTCTCGGCGGATTCGGCATGCGGTCCGGACTTCGGAGCTGCCATGCCTTCCAAGAACCAGGCCCGGAATCGGCCACCCGGCTGTGCGGTTGCGGTCACCCGGCAAGACTATGTGGGCGCGGGGCCGACGATGTACGGCGGCGCCGCGCATAGACATCAATCGCGGCGCAATGCCGCCGAATCGAGTTGACCGGGTCACCTCCGCATGTGACGATCGACGTGGTCTTAACGCGCGGTGCACGACGAGTGAAATCTCTGGATGCGCCGTCCCGGCTCGCCGGGCAGGTGAGGCCGCACCCGTGCCCACTATTCAAGAAAGACGTCGGTGGACTTCACCCTGATCGTCGTGCTGGTGATCGTGCTGGCGCTCTTCTTCGATTTCACGAACGGTTTCCACGACACGGCGAACGCCATGGCGACACCGATCGCCACTGGCGCGATGCGTCCGAAGATCGCTGTCGCGCTCGCCGCGGTGCTGAACCTGGTCGGAGCCTTCCTCTCCACGGAGGTGGCGAAGACCATTTCCAGCGGGCTGATCAAGGAGGGCAGCGGCGGGGTTTTGATCACGCCGACCATGATCTTCGCCGGCCTCGTCGGCGCAATCGTGTGGAACCTCGTCACCTGGCTGTTCGGACTTCCGTCCAGCTCGAGTCACGCGTTGTTCGGGGGTCTGATCGGGGCAGCCATCGTGGGCGCCGGGTTCGGCTCGGTGGACTACGTCGTGCTGCTCGACAAGGTGATTCTGCCCGCACTGCTGTCGCCGGCGATCGCGGGAGTCGTGGCGTTCTCCGCCACTCGCCTCGCCTATGCGATCACCCGACGCTACGACCGGCTGCCGGATGGCCGAGCTGGCTTCCGCTTCGCCCAGATCTTCTCCTCGTCGCTCGTCGCACTCGCGCACGGTACGAACGATGCGCAGAAGACCATGGGCGTCATTACCCTCGTGCTCATCTCGGCTGGAGTGCTCGCACCAGGGTCGAATCCACCGGTCGCCGTCATTGCGGCCTGCGCCTTGGCCATCGCGATCGGTACATACACGGGTGGGTGGCGCATCATCCGCACGCTCGGCAAGGGCCTGACCGACGTGAAACCGGCCCAGGGCTTCGCCGCAGAGACGAGCACGGCCGCGACCATCCTCGCGTCGTCGCACCTCGGATTCGCGCTGTCGACGACACAGGTCGCATCCGGGTCGGTCATCGGCTCGGGCCTCGGCCGCCGCGGCTCCAGCGTGCGATGGGGCACGGCGGGACGGATCGGACTCGGTTGGCTCATGACCCTTCCCGCGGCGGCGGTCGTTGGCGCCGTCACGGCGTTCATCGGCCTGCTCGGGTTCGCCGGGGTCATCATCGACCTGGTCATCGTCGTCGGGGTGATCGTGTTGATCTTCGCCCTCTCCAAGCGCAACAAGGTGTCGGCTCGCAACGCCTTCGAGGGCGTCAACGAGGTCGCCCAGTCCGGCCGTGTCGTCAAGATCCGCAAGGTCAAGCCCAAGAACTCCAGAAGGAGCGTGGCATGAACGGCATCAACTGGATCGCCTTCCTCGCCGTCGCAGGCGCTTCGCTGTTGTCCTCATGCCTGGTCGTCGTGCTCTACTCGCTCGGCCTGCGGATGCTCTCCACGGCGGGCAAGGCGCCGCACGTCACACCGGCTGAGTTCACCGACGCCATCACGATCGTCACGCCGGCGGAGGCCGCGGCCGAGGCGAAGCGGATCAAGAAGGCGGCGGCTCGCAGCCCGCTCACACCGTTCCAGAAGGGGCTGTCGCTGGTCGTGGCCTACAGCTGCTTCACGTTGTGCGCCCTTGTCATCTTGTTCGGCATCTACCTGATCGTGCCCGCGCTGCACGCCCACTGAGTCGCGAAGCAGAGGGTTCCATCGCTCGTTGCGTAGCGACGCCGAGCGACGTTTCACCGTTGGTTGAGTTGCGCCGCGAGGCGACGCGTATCGAAACCCGCCGCGCGGTCTCGCAACCAGGCCCGCTCAGTCCGTTCCGCGCAAGCGGCCGATGGCGTTCATCAGGTGGTAGATCACGATCGCCGCAATGGTGCCGAGCACGATGCCGCTGAGCTGGATCCCGCCCTTCGGGTCTCCGATGGCCCAGGTGAGGTTCCCGACGCCGATGACCAGGGCGACGGCCGCGGTGAATTGATTCTTCGGCTTGGAGAAGTCGACCCGGTTGTCGAGCCAGATCTTGATGCCGACCACGCCGATGAGACCATAAAGGGCGAGTGTCGCACCGCCGAGCACCCCGGACGGGATGGTGTTCAGCACGGCGCCCACCTTGGGCGAGAGGCCGAGCAACACGGCGACGATGCCTGCCACCCAGTACGCGGCAGTCGAGTAGACCTTGGTGGCCGCCATCACGCCGATGTTCTCGCCGTACGTCGTGGTTCCCGAGCCGCCGAAGAAGCCGGCCAACGTCGTCGCGATTCCGTCGGCGAACAGGGCGCGGCCGGTGAGCACGTTCACGTCCTTGCCCGTCATCTGAGCGACGGCGCGGATGTGGCCGACGTTCTCGGCAATCAGCACGAGCACCACGGGCAGGAAGACGGGCAGCAATCCCCAGAGCGAGGCATCCGAGAACGGGTTCCCCGGCAGGGCGAACTTGGGAAGGCCGATCCAGGCGGCCTTGGCGACGGGCGCGAAGTCGACCACGCCGAGCAGCACGGCCGCGAGGTACCCGATGACGACGCCGACGAAGATCGACATGCGCCCGAGCATCCCCCTGAAGAGCACGGTGCAGAGGATGATCGCCGCGAGTGTGATGACGGCGACGAGCGGCGACGTGCTGAAGTTCGTCACGGCCGTCGGCGCGAGGTTGAAGCCGATCAGGGCGACTATGGCGCCGGCGACGATGGGCGGCATGAGGGCATCGATCCAGCCGGTTCCTGTGAGGATCACGATGCCGCCGACGATGGCGAGCAGGATGCCAACGGCGAGAATGCCGAACAGCGCCCCGCCCATCCCATGGCCGGCCATCGCCGCGGTGATGGGTGCGATGAATGCGAACGACGACCCGAGGTAGCTGGGCAACCGGTTGCGCGTGATGAGCAGGAACCCGATGGTGCCAACGCCGGAGAACAGCAACGTTGTCGACGGTGGGAAATGCGTGAGCAGCGGGACCAGGAACGTTGCGCCGAACATCGCGACGACGTGCTGAGCGCCGATTCCGATGGTGCGGGGCCAGCTGAGTCGTTCGTCCGGTGAGACCACGGTGTCGGGCCTTATCGTCTTGCCGTCGCCGTGCACGGTCCACATGGGCGCCATCAGGCCTCATTTCGTCGGTTCGCGGTGGGGGAGAATGGGTAGCGGTCGTCTGCCCGGTCATCCCGGTCGTCCGCGACGCGCGCAGCATTCGTCGCGATGCTAGCGGCACCTGGCAGTTGCCTGACAATATCGTCTCGACCCGCCCCGCACACCCGCAGCTTCGGCCGATCGGAGAGAGCCCCCATGTCCCAGACCGAAACGAAGACCGAGACTCAAGCGCCCGGCCGACTCAACGCCTTCTTCGAGATATCGCAACGCGGGTCGACGTGGTGGCAGGAAGTCCGTGGCGGTCTCGTCACCTTCGTGACGATGGCGTACATCATCGTGCTCAACCCGATCATCCTTTCGGGAAGCAAAGACGTCGCTCATCACACGCTGGCGTTCCCGCAGGTGGCAGCGGTAACAGCGCTCACGGCTGGGGTCATGACGATCCTGTTCGGCCTGATCGCGCGTCTTCCGTTCGCGTTCGCCGCCGGCCTTGGCATCAACTCCTTCCTCGCGGTCAGCGTCGTCGGTCAGGTGACCTGGCCCGAGGCGATGGGGCTCGTCGTCATCGACGGCGTGATCATCGTCATCCTTTCGGCGACCGGGCTGCGGCGGCTCATCTTCGATGCGGTGCCCTACTCCCTGAAGATCGCGATCACCGTCGGCATCGGTCTCTTCATCGCATTCATCGGACTTGTGGATGCCGGCTTCGTCAAGTCGACGGGTGTCGGCTCTCCGCCCATCGGGCTGGGCAGTAACGGGTCGATCGCGACCATCCCCACCGTCGTGTTCGTTCTCACGCTGCTGATCACGGGCATCCTGGTCGCGCGCAAGGTGAAGGGCGCCATTCTGATCGGACTGGTCTCCGGCACCATCCTCGCCGTCGTCGCCCAGCTCATCTGGCACCTGGGAGCGCAGCCGAAGGATGCATCCGGCTGGAACCTCAACGTGCCGCAGATCACGAACTGGGTGTCGCTTCCCGACTTCGGCCTGGTCGGACACGTGAGCTTCGACTTCAGCAAGCTCGGCGTGCTGACCGCGGTGATGCTCATCTTCACGCTCGTCTTCAGCAACTTCTTCGACGCCATGGGCACGATGACCGGCCTGTCGAAGGAGGCAGGACTCGCCAACGACGACGGCACGTTCCCGCGCCTGCGCAGCGCCCTCATCGTTGAGGGTGTCGGCGCCGTGGCGGGCGGTCTCACCTCCAGCTCGTCAAGCACCGTGTTCATCGAGTCAGGTGCAGGCATCGGCGAGGGCGCCCGAACGGGCTTCGCCAACGTCGTCACGGGAGCCCTGTTCCTGCTCGCGATGTTCTTCACCCCGATCGCCCAGATCGTGCCCTCCGAGGTGGCCGCGGCTGCCCTGGTCATCGTCGGCGCGCTCATGATGTCGCAGATCAAGAGCATCGATCTCACCGACTTCACGGTGCTGCTGCCCGTGTTCCTCACGATCATCGTCATGCCGCTGACATACTCGATCGCCAACGGCATCGGCGCAGGCTTCATCGCCTGGGTCGTGGTGCAGGCGTTCGCGGGCAAGTTGCGCACCATCAGTCCGTTGCTGTGGATCGTGGCTGTGGGCTTCGCCATCTACTTCGCACGCGGGCCCATCGAGGCGCTCTTCCACGGCTAGACCTGAGAGGTTCGGCTCACCGAACCTGGTCACTCGACCAGGATTACGATGAGGCATGACTTCTGAGCGGATCGCAGGCATCGTCGCCGAGCGACGCAGGGCGTTCAAGACCGGGCTCACCAAGCCGCTGGCGTGGCGCAGGGAGCAGCTGGCGGGCATCCGTCGCATGCTCACCGAGCACGGGGCAGCCTTCGAGGCCGCCCTGGCCTCCGATCTGCACCGCAGCCCGACGGAGACCCAGCTCGCCGACGTCAACGTCATCCTCGCCGAGGTGGCGCACGCACTGAAGCATCTCAGGGCATGGGCAGCGCCGAAGCGGGTAGCGTTACCGCTCGCGCTTCAGCCGGCCCGTGGTTGGGTCATCCGGGAGCCGCTCGGCGTGGTGCTCGTGATCGCGCCGTGGAACTATCCCATCCAGCTGCTTCTGGGCCCGGTGGTCGCCGCACTGGCTGCGGGCAACGCCGTCGTGATGAAACCGAGCGAACTGGCCCCCGCTACCTCAGCGACGTTCGCGCGGCTGGTGCCGGAGTACCTGGATGCCCGTGCAGTCGCGGTCGTCGAGGGCGCGGTCCCCGAGACCACGGCTTTGCTCGAAGAACGCTTCGACCACATCTTCTATACGGGTGGCGCACGGGTGGCGAGAATCGTCGCGGCTGCGGCAGCCAAGCACCTCACGCCCGTCACTCTCGAGCTGGGTGGAAAGTCGCCCGTGTACGTCGACGACACGGTCGACCTGCAGGCGGCGGCGAAGCGCATCGCGTGGGGCAAGTTCCTGAACGCCGGCCAGACGTGCGTGGCACCCGACTACCTGATGGCCACGCGCGACGTGATCGACCGTATCGTGCCGCTGATCGGGGCGGCCGTGCACGAGTTGTACGGAAGCGACCCGCAGGCATCGGGCGACTACGCGCGCATCGTGAGTCCGGAGCGCTTCGACGCCTTGTCACGCCTGCTGGCGGACGGCGAGGTGGCGTGCGGTGGCCGAACCGATGCGGCCGACAAGTACATCGCCCCGACCGTGCTCACCGGAGTCGCGGAGGACTCAGCGGTCATGTCGGAGGAGATCTTCGGCCCCATCCTTCCCGTCGTCGAGGTCTCTGATGCCTCCGAGGCGATCGGTCGCATCGCCTCGGGTGACAAGCCGCTCGCCCTCTACGTGTTCACCAACGACGAGAAGGTGCGCAAGGCGTTCCTGCGCGGCACCTCGTCAGGAGCGGTCGGATTCAACGCGGCCCTGATCCAGCAGACCGTGATCGGGCTGCCCTTCGGAGGCGTGGGAGAAAGCGGTATGGGCCGCTATCGGGGAGAGGCGGGTTTCACCACGCTGAGCAACGAGAAGGCCGTGCTCAGCAAGCCGCTTGCCCCTGAGTCACTCACCATGATCTTTCCGCCGTACACCAAGCGCGTCGACGGCATCGCGCGCGGGCTGCTGCGCAGGCTCTCCTAAGCAGACGGCAAGGCGGAATGTCCGGAGTCCGGGCGGCCGGACAGCTGTGCGACCGCTCAGGGGATGCCTTTCGACCCGGCGCGTAGAGTCGGAATGCGGGCGCGAGGACGCCTCCGCGGAAAGGCCGAGAAGTCGTGACAGCGACGCAGGAGATCCCCGTTCAGCAGCCCTATTCCGAGATGTCGCCGCCCTCCGGGTGGGAGGCACGCGAGGGCGACTACCGCATCGAGACGGATTCTCTGGGGGAGCGGCGCATTCCCGCCAACGCATATTGGGGCATCCACACCTCGAGAGCGCTCGAGAACTTCCCGATCGCTCACCGCCCGATCTCCGTCTACTCCACATTCGTCGACGCACTGGCGATGGTGAAGCTGGCGGCCGCGAGGGCCAACGCCGAGATCGGCGCGATCGACAAGCACAAGGCCGAATTGATCGAGGCGGCGTGCCAGGAGGTGCTCGACGGTGGTCTGCACGACCAGTTCGTCGTGGGCATCATCCAGGGCGGTGCAGGCACCTCGACCAACATGAACGCCAACGAGGTCATCGCCAACCGCGCACTCGAGCTGGGCGGGTGGAAGAAGGGCGACTACTCGCACATCCACCCGATCGACGACGTCAACCGCAGCCAGAGCACGAACGACACGTACCCGACGGCGCTGAAGATCGCGTTGTCGCTGCTGCTGCGCTCGCTTCTCGACGAGCTGTGGGCGTTGCGCGAGTCGTTCTCACGAAAGGGCGTGGAGTTCAAGCACGTGCTCAAGGTGGGGCGCACGCAGCTGCAGGATGCCGTTCCGATGACTCTCGGACAGGAGTTCCACGGCTTCGCGACCACGCTGGGCGAAGACTACGAACGCCTCAAGGAGACGATCTGGCTGCTGTCAGAGGTGAACATCGGTGCTACGGCCATAGGCACGGGCATCACGGCGGATCCCCGGTATTCGGTCGCCGCCGTTCGGCACCTCTCGCGCATCTCGGGCCTCGACCTCGAGACCGCACCCGATCTGATCGAATCGACCAGCGACGCCGGCGCGTTCATGTCGTTCAGCGGGGCGCTCAAGCGCAGCGCGGTCAAACTGTCGAAGATCTGCAACGACCTGCGCCTGCTCTCCAGTGGCCCTCAAGCCGGTTTCGGCGAGATCAACCTGCCGGCGCGGCAGGCCGGCTCGAGCATCATGCCCGGCAAGGTGAACCCGGTCATCCCCGAGGTCGTGAACCAGGTGGCGTTCAGCATCATCGGAGCGGATGCCACCGTGACCGCGGCGGCGGAGGCCGGCCAGCTCCAGCTCAATGCATTCGAGCCTGTGATCGGCAATTTCCTGCTGCAGTCCATCACGTGGCTGCGCCAGGCGTGCCTCACGCTGCGGGTGAACTGCATCGACGGCATCACGGCGAACGAGGAACGCCTCGAGACCATGGTCGGCTCCAACATCGGCGTCATCACCGCGCTCACGCCGCACATCGGCTACGCCGCGGCCGCGGCCCTCGCGAAGACGGCTCTTCTGACGAATCGCAACGTGGCAGACCTGGTCGTCGAAGCCGGACTCATGCCAAGGGAGCGGGTCACGAAGCTGCTGTCGCCGGCAAGGCTGAGCGGTCTGGAAGCCGTCACGACCTCGATACCCGTGATCTCGGACCACCACCGCAATCCGGACGAGGGTCTGTAGCCGGACCAATCCCGCAGCCGCACCCGTCCCGCGACGAACGCCGGGACCCGGGGGTAGCCGGCGGTCAGATCACCCGGCAGTGGGTGGTGAGCGCGCCGATTCCCGAGCACGACACGGTGACCGTCGCGCCGTCGTGCAGGAACACGGGCGGAGTGCGGGAATATCCGGCGCCGCCCGGGCTCCCTGTGGAGATCAGGGTTCCCGGTTGAAGCGTCGTCGAGCGGGAGAGGAACGCGATCAGTTCCGCGACCGAGCGGACCATTCCCGAGGTGGAGGCATCCTGCAGGAGCCTGCCGTCGACCGTCGTTGCCAGCCACAGGTCCTGCGGGTCGGGGATCTGGTCGGCCGTGACGACGACAGGCCCCGTCGGCGTGAAACCATCGAATGATTTGCACCTCGACCATTGAGCCTCGGAGAACTGCAGGTTCCTCGCGGTGATGTCGTTGACCACGGTGTAGCCGAAGACGTAGTCGAGGGCGTCGACGACGCGCACGTCCCTCGCCGGCCGACCGATGATCACCCCGAGCTCCGCCTCGTAGTCCACTTCGCTCGACAATTCGGACGGCCACGTTGTCGTACCTTCGTGGGCGGAAAGGGAGTTCGGCCACAGCGCGAAGACCGTTGCAGCCTTCTCCACTTTGAGTGCCAGTTCGGCGGAGTGCGCCGCGTAGTTGGCACCGATGGCCAAGACGACGGGAGGACGGAGAACGGCGGACGCGTGCCTCAGCTCCGACACCGGATGCCATAGCCCCGTATCGCTCTCGGCTTGCTCGGACGCACGCTCGAGCCTCGCAGGCAGATCGTCGCCGCGCTCGATGAGTTCCTGGAGGTCGCGGGGCGCATCCTCGATCAGGTCGTCCGCGAACACCGCCCTGTCGGTCACGACCACGGCGAGACGCGCCTCGGAGCCTGCGGACGTTGCCAGGTGCGCGAATCTCACCTCGAAAGGCTATCCCGCTGGGCCGCGGCAACGGGGCGACACCGGGCGGGCGTCCCCGGACCCGTGAGACGGGCGGCAATAAGGTAGACGCGTGTCCATCGATGAGGAGTGCGCCGGCACGTCTCAGGCGCGCAGCGGCGGCGACCGACGCCGTGTGGCAATAGCCGCCGACGCCGCAATCGGCGAGATCGACTGGTCCCTCCCGCCCGACGGGACCGCGGTGGGCGTGTTCGAGGCACCGAGCGGATCCCTCGCAACGTGGAGCATGGGCGATCCGGCTGATCCAGCCGTGGTCCTCGTGCCCGGCGTCACAGGCTCGAAAGAGGACTTCGCGCTGCTCGGTCCCATTCTGGTCGACGCAGGATACAGCGTCGTCAGCTACGACCTCGCCGGGCAGTACCAATCGGCCCAGGCCGGCTCCCACCCTGGAGCTGTCTACGACTACGACCTCTTCGTGAACGACATGCTTGCCGTGCTCGCTTCACGGGGCCCGGCTCACCTGCTTGGCTACTCGTTCGCCGGCTCGGTGGCTCAGCTCGCCGCACTGCGCCGCCCAGACCTGGTGCGCAGCCTCACGCTGCTGACCGCACCGCCCTTGCCCGGGCAGGCGTTCAGGGGCATTCGCCTGATCGGCTGGCTGAGTCGCTTCACCACGGCCCACCAGGGTGCAGGACTGATGATCTGGGGCATCGTCACGAACAAGAACAAGGTCGGTCCCAAGCGCCTGGAGTTCGTGCGGTCCCGATTCGAGTTGACCAGGCGCGGAGCCGTCGACGACGTCATAGGGCTCATGCGGCACACGCCGGATGTCGCCGGTGAATTGCGTGCGACGGACATCCCGGTTCTCGTGGCCACCGGGGAGCACGACCTCTGGCCCGTCGAGTTGCACGCCAGGTTCGCGGAGCGCCTGGGTGCACGGCTTGCCGTCTACCGCACCGGTCATAGTCCGTGCGAAACGGCGCCCCACCAGCTTGCGGCCGACATGCTCGAGCTCTTCATGCGTGCGGAGGGTGCGGCATCCTGACCCGCCGTCACGGCACCGGCGCATCGGCTGTGGCACAAAGCAGCCTGGGTTTACGTCATACGGGGGAGGCCGCGTCGCTCTCGCCGGCCTGCCGCTCGAGCCGGTACTTCTCGCGCTCCTGCCGGATGCGCCATGGCGACGCGTCCGGCCAGTTCACCCGAAACGTGAGGTAGGCCCAGCCGAGCCGACGGCCGAAGGCGCGCCAGCTCGCGAACGGCCGAGCCGAGATGCCCACCCGCAGCGTCTCGTCGACCCTGACGATCACGTCTGGCGGCAGTTGCAGGCTCAGATCCAGATCGTCGTGCACGCGCGGCATCCGGCGGTGCACGCGATCGCGCACCCGCAGCCACACCTGACGCCGCATGGCGAAGTTGGAGCCGAAGATCGGCCCGTTGTCGATCCACAGTCCGACGAACCAGAAGTAGCCGCCGATGTACAGGTTCTCGCCCAGCCAGGTGACGAGAGGATTCCCGTCGTAGAACTCCCCGGGGCCGGTGATCGCTCCCAGCTCGGGCGACACCGTGAACTCGGCCTCGATGTGAGCGAGCCAGTCCGCGGGAGGACGCGAGTCGGCATCCAGCCTCGCGATGATGTCGCCGGATGCCGCGTCATAGCCGGCTGCTGCAGCAGAGAAGATGCCGCGCAGCGGCTCGTACACCACAGTGGCTCCGAGCGCTGCGGCGACTTCGGCTGTCTCGTCGGTGCTGGCATTGTCGACGACGATGATCTCGTCGGCCGGCCGCAGCTGTTCGTTCAACCTGCGCAGGCTCTCCCTGAGCATCGCCGCATCGTTGTACGCGGGGATCACCACGGAGATCGTGGACACGTTGAGCAGCACTCCTCACCGGCGCAGCGAAAGGAGCTCCAGCCCGCCGACCACCGATCCTACGCGTAAGATTCCGGTGCGCACGATCGGCGCGTGCCAGCGAAGACGAGGAGCCGCATGTCCGACCCGACCCCTCGACCAGCGGCTGGGCAGGGCGCCAGGCACGCAAGCGGATACGCCGTCAACGGCGTGCCCACGGCCCCTCCGGTCGCAGCCAAGGGACCGCGCACGAGGACGGCTGTGATCGTGTGGACGATCATCGGGCTGGTGTTGCTGACGCAGCTGCTTGTCGTTGTGTTCGCCTACCTCGTGCTCGCACTGGGTCCCGAGCTCGTGGCCATCAGCGCGCTTCTCGCACTCGTGCCATTGGCGATCGTGCTGATGGCGGCGACCTGGATCGACGCCTGGGAGCCCGAACCATGGGCGGCGAAGGCCTTCGCCTTCCTGTGGGGTGCTGCCGCTGCGATCACGATCGCGCTGCTGTTCGACATCGGGCAACGCGTCTTCACCCCCATCCCCGAGAGCTCCGTGCTGTCTGCCGTCGTTCGAGCACCCCTCGTGGAGGAGTCCGCGAAGGGGGCAGCGCTGCTCATCCTCGTGTTCGCTGTGCGGCGCACGTTCGACGGCCCCATCGACGGCATCGTGTACGCCGCCTTCACCGCAGGTGGGTTCGCCTTCGTGGAGAACATCCAGTACTTCGGAACCGCTTTGCACGACGGCGGTGCGAGCCAGGCTGCCACCGTCTTCGTGTTGCGTGCCCTGTTCTCTCCGTTCGCGCACGTTCTCTTCACCTCGTGCACGGGTCTCGCCCTTGGACTGGCGGCACGCAGGCGAGGCGTCATCGGCGTCCTCGGCGCGTTCGTTGTTGGCGTGGTCGCGGCGGCCACGCTGCATGCGGTCTGGAACCTCGCGGGATACCTGGGGTTCTGGGGCGTCTACCTGTTCTTCGAGTTCCCGATCTTCGTGGTCGCGGTGGTGACCGTCGTGCTTCTGCGGGTGCGCGAGCAGCACCTCACACGCGACAGGCTCGCGGAATACGGTCGCGCTGGCTGGTTCACCTTCGACGAGGTTGCGCTCTTCGGCACGCGGGCGGGTCGTCGCAGCATTCGCAGGTGGGCGCGCACGAAGGGCGGTGACGCACCGTCGATCGTGCGGTCCATGGTTCGCGACACGACCCGATTGGCGATCGATCGCCAGCGCATCATCACCGACGCAGCGGATGCCGGCACCGCGGCGGAGGAATCCGTCCTGCTCGGCAGGATCACGGCATCCCGAAACCGCCTGCGCTCGCTTGGTTGAAGCGAAGCCACGGGTAGAACGAGGCGGGACGACGCTGTTCCGTCGAATGCCCCGGACAGAACTCACCGCTCGGTGGTGCGGCACTGCCGGCAGCCGAACCCGAGCGGCGAGTTGGTCAGTACCCAGACTGCCTCGGCCGGCCTCATAACGCAAGCATTCCGCGCTCGCGCCTCGCCCGGGCATCCGCCCTTTTGACCTCTGCAGTCACGTGCCGTTGGATGGTGTGATGAGCGAATCGCAGAAGTCCAAGCCCGAGATCGACGCGCCCCAGGGGCCGGCACCCGAGCAGCTCGAGATCGTCGACCTGGTCGAGGGCGACGGTGCAGAGGCCACACCGGGTGCAACCGTCGATGTGCACTACCTCGGCGTCGAGTACGAGTCGGGCGAGGAGTTCGACTCGTCATGGAGCCGCGGCCAGTCCATCCAGTTCCCGCTGCGCGGTCTCATCCAGGGCTGGCAGGACGGCATTCCGGGCATGAAGGTGGGCGGCCGCCGTCAGCTCACCATTCCGCCGCAGCTCGCCTATGGCCCGGCTGGCAGCGGGCACCCGCTCGGCGGCAAGACGCTGATCTTCGTGATCGACCTGCTCGACGTCAGGTAGTCGACCTCGAGAAACCCGTGCGATGCACCCGGACGCCTCAGGGCTCCGGGTGCATCGCGTCGTAGCGGCGGAACGTGGGCTGAAGGCGCATCAGGAGCACGACGCCACCGATGATCGCCAGCCCGCCGAGTACCGGCGGAAACCAGAGCGCGACAAGCGCCGCCGCTGCACCCGCGTAGAGGTCGCCGAGCCGGGGGCCGCCCGTGACGACAACAGTGAAGACGCCCTGGATGCGTCCCCTCATCGTGTCCGGCGTTGCCGTCTGCAGAATCGTCTGCCTGAAGATCGCCGACACGTTGTCGGCCGCCCCGGCTCCGGCGAAGAGCAGACAAGCGATGGCGATCGCGGGAATGTTCGGATGCCCGGCATCCGCGGTACCGAACCATCCCGTGGCGAGCAGCACGAGCTCGATGCCGAGGCAGAGGATGAAGCCGCCGTACGCGACGATGGCCCGCCCCACCGCTGCACCCTGTAGCCGCACGTGACCGAGCGGCCCGGAGAACACGCTGGAGACGAGCGCCCCGACCGCGAACGCCGCCGTCAGGACGCCGACGGTAACGGGCCCGCCGCCGAGCAGCAGCGCTCCCGCGGCCGGCAGAATGACGCGCGGCTGGCCGAAGGTCATCGCGATGATGTCGACGATGAACGACATGCGCACGTTGGGTGCTGTGCGAAGGAACCCCAGGCCCTCGACGATGGATGCCCACCCCGGCTTCGACGCCTCTCCCTCAGGGACGATGGAGGGCAGGGTCACGATGCCGAGGAACGCGAACACGAACAGCACGACGTCGACCGAGTATGTCCAGCCGAAACCGACCGTCGCGACGAGCACGCCCGCGAGTGCTGGGCCGACCGTCACCATGACGCCAGTGGAGATGCCGCCGAGGGCCGAGGCCGCTGGTAACAGCTCACGGTCGAGGATGCGCGGATAGATCGCCATCCTGGTGCTGCTGATCACGGTCGCGGCGACGGAGTTGAGCGTGGCCAGCAGATAAAGCAGCCATACGTTGTCCACGTGGAACCAGGCGAGCAGCGCTATGCACAGCGTCGACCCCCACGCCGCGATTCCGGCAGCAAGGGCAAGCACGCGACGGTCGACGACGTCGGCCAGCATGCCGCCGTAGATGCCGAAGAACACCATGGGCGCGAGTGCGAAGAGCGCGACACCCGAGACCGCGAGGGTCGAACCGGTGAGGTCGTAGACCTGCAGGCCGATCGCGACGATGGTCATCTGACCGCCGATGCCCGACACCGCTCCACCGAGCCAGAGGCGGGCGAACGCCGGGCTGCTGCGCAGCGGCCTCAGGTCTACGAAGAGTGATCTGTGTGCGGGGGCGGATCCTTCGGGGGAGGCCGTCGAAGCGGCAGGACCCGCGTCCGGGTCCTGATCGTGGTCGTGCGGCACGGGACCCGACGCTAACACGCCGGCCGTGGTCTGCTGCCCGGGCCGATGCATGGCCGCAGCACCCCTCGACCCCGAGCCGTGCCGGCTGCGCGTCGCGGAAAGCGGCGTAGGAGCTCGCGTAGGGTGGGCTGGTGAACCGTGCGCGCCAAGAACTGGATCGTCTGCTGGTGAGCGTTCCGGATTTTCCCGAGCCGGGCATCCTTTTTCGCGATCTGGCGCCCGTGTTCGCCGATGGTGGGGCGTTCCGGGCGATCGTCGATGATCTCGCCGAGCACTTCCGCGGCCAGTTCGATGCGGTTGCGGGCGTCGAGGCGCGTGGGTTCGTGCTGGCCGCGGCAGTGGCCTACGCGGCTGGTGCTGGGGTGCTGGTGGTGCGCAAGGCGGGGAAGCTGCCGGGAGTAGTGCTCCGGGAGAGCTACGACCTCGAGTACGGCAGTGCCAGCCTCGAGCTCGAGCCGGAACGGCTGCCAGGGGGTGCGCGGGTGCTCATCCTCGACGACGTGCTCGCCACAGGCGGCACGCTCTCGGCTTCGGCACGGCTGATCGGTCGTGCCGGATACTCCGTGACCGGTTTCGGCGTCGTGCTCGAGCTGGAGGAGCTGCGCGGCCGCGAGCGGCTTTCCGGCTCGCCTGTCTACAGCATCGCCGCGCTCTGAGGCGCGCCGGCTTGCTTCGCGTTTGATCGGATGCCTGAGCGCGACCGACTGAATCGGCCACCGCAACCGCAAGCGCGGCGCTCGCCGTAGCCTGATTCTGTGAGTGCGACGGATGCGGTGCTCAGGGATGCTGCGGAGAAGTCCGGCCCCGTCGTCGCCACGGTTCATGGCCGGGTGCGCGGCGTGCACGGCGGTGACGTCTATACGTTCAAGGGTGTCCCATATGCATCGCCGCCGGTCGGTCCACTCCGATTTCGCGCACCAGAGCCGCCGGCACCCTGGAACGGCGTGCGCGACGCGACGAGGTTCGGCCGGATCGCTCCTCAGCCGTTCGAGGCGTTCGCGGGCACGCGCCCGCTCGAGATGAGCGAGGACTGCCTCACACTCAACGTGTACACGCCTACGCTCGGGCGGGCCGACCTGCCCGTCATGGTGTGGATCCACGGCGGGGCCTACTACGTGGGTTCGTCGGCGGATCCCCTCTACGACGGAACGCATCTGGCTGCCCTGGGCGTTGTCGTGGTGACGTTCAACTACCGGATCGGGCCGCTTGGCTACCTCGACCTGTCATCGTTCTCGCGCGGCGACGATGTGTTCGAGAGCAATATCGGGCAACGCGACCAACTGGCGGCCCTGCGCTGGGTGCGCGAGAACATCCGCGAGTTCGGCGGTTCTCCCGACCGCGTGACGCTGTTCGGCGAGTCCTCAGGCGCCGGCGCGGTGACCACCATGATGGCGACGCCCTCCGCCGAGGGCCTCGTGCATGCGGCCATCGCCCAGAGCTCGCCGGTGGGCAGCGTCTACACGCAGAAGACCGCGCGCGTCTCGGCCGAGCGTTTCCTGAATCGGCTGGACGTGGCGCCCGACGAGGTGCACCGGCTGAGGCGCATCCCCGCAGCGGCCCTCACGGAGGCGTGCGCACGGCTCATCGCCGAGACCAGCACGCTCGAACCCGGAGTGATCCCGGTCGCGCCCGTCGTGGACGGCGAACTCGTGCCCGAATATCCACTGACCGCTATGACGCGAGGAGAGGCATTACGCATCCCGCTTGTCATCGGATCCAACCGCGACGAGGCGATGCTGTTCCGGCTACTGCGATCGCCGATCGTGCCCAACAGTTCCAAGGCCGTCCAGCTCATGCTCGAGCGGCTGGGCACCCCTGAGGCACTCGCTCTGCCGTCCGGCTACCGCGGCTACCCGCGTCTGCGTCCCGCGTTGCGCCTTTCGACGGATGCCGCCTTCCGCATGCCGACCATCTGGGCCGCCTCCGCGCACAGCCACTACGCGCCGACGTGGGCGTACGAGTTCGACTTCGCCCCGCCGCTCATTCGGCTCGCCGGTCTCGGCGCCATGCACGGGGCGGAGTTGCCCCACGTCTTCGACACCCACGTGCCGCCTCTCGTGGCCTTCGGGGCGGTGGCCGCAGGCCGGAGGCTGACGCAGCGCATGCAGGCCAGGTGGGTCTCCTTCGCCGAGGTCGGCGACCCGAACCCGATACGCATGGCGCCGATCTGGCCCAGGTACGACACCGAGTCGAGACTCACCTATGTCTTCGACAGCAGGGACCGCGTGGTCTCCGATCCGCACGGCGATCTGCGGCGGGCTTGGGGCGACAGCATCATCGCCTTCCGCTGAACGGGTGACTCACGCCGGTGCGCGCCCGCCGCCGGACGGGACTGTTCCGCCTGCGGTGGGTTCCCGCATCGCGGTCCGCAGCAGCCGCCAGAGGTCGGGATGCGCGAGTACCCGGAAGTGACCGGTCACCGGCAGGCGCACGTTCGCGCGGGCATCCGTGAGCATGCTCCCCGCCGGGATCTGCGGGTCGAATGCCGGGAACACCGAGACGATGTCCCTGTTGGCGGCGAGGTTGGCGGCGAGGTCGCGCACGGTTGCGTTGGTGGGTGAGAAGTCGCGGAACGACCGCGTCGGCGCCCTCGTTGCGAAGACCGAACCCGAGAACGGGGAGGCGACGGCCACCATCGAGCGCACCCGTCGGCGCGTGTGCTCCCAGGTCATGAGCTGCTTTCCGACCAGGCCGCCTTTGCTGTGCGCGACGATGAGCACGTCGGCCAGGTCGTGCCGCTCGAGGTAGTCGGCGGCGAGCTCGGCCGTCTCGGTCACCCTTGCCACGTTGCGACCGAGCGCCGTGACCACGTGCGGGCGGCGGCTGCATGCCGCGGCCAGGGCCGCGAACGGGTCGAGGAACCTAGGGGACTCGTGAACACCAGGCAGCAGGAGCACGGGTGGCCCATCGAGCGGATGCTGCACATCGCGTTGCAGCCATCGCCTCGCCTTCGCCCCGGTGCGCAACCACCCGGGAATGAACGCCGAATCGCCCAGTGCGATGGCCGCCGCCCTCGCCACCGCGGCCGGCGTCAGGGCAGAAGCGACGTACTCGGACATGCGTTCACCGTAAACGTTCCGCGGCTCGCGTAATCGCCGCGCCCGAGACGGAAACCGGCGGGTAGTGTCGAACGGGTACTTGAGTGACGCGGCCGGGCGCGGCATCCGGCCGCTCATCGACCGGCCCACCTTCACCGGTGTGAGAGGAGACGACCTGTGACCCCGACGAGGAAGACGAGCCCGCGCACGACGCCGACAACGGCAGAGTCCAAGCCGACCGTCGAATCGCCTGAACAGGTGCGCCAAGCGAAGCGGTCGAGCACCGCCGACGCGCGGGTCTCGTCGACGGCCAAGACCGAGCCGGCGAGCACTGCAGCCACTTCGGGGAGCGCCGAGAGCACGGCCGAGGAAGCGCAGTCGCCTACGGTGCAGAGCCAGCAGGCTGCCGACCAGCAACCGGCGGGGACTGCGCAGGCCAAACGCCCGGCTGCCAGGAGGGCCCCCGCCAAGAAGACCACCGCGAAGCCGAGCGCGGGCGCCTCGTCTGGTGCATCGGCGTCGGATGGAGTCGACTCGGCGAGCAGAGCGTCAGATGCCGGTGAAACAGTTGCGGCTGCAGCCGGCGCCCGCGGGGCCGGCGGAACCGTCCGCGACGCTGAGAACCAGCCGCCGGCGCAGACCGCGATGGCCGCCTCGGGCGAGCCGACGCAAGGTGCGCAGGATTCGATCCAGCAGCCGGCGGTCGAAACTCCCGAGGAGCAGGAGACACTGCCAACGGCCGTGCTCGAGCCGGTGCAGCAGCCGAGTGAGTCGCCGCGTGTGGAGGCCGCCCAGCCGACGCAGCCTCTGCCTCCGCTCAGCTCCACGCAGTTGCAGAACGACCCCCTGCTTGGCACGCACGATGAGATCGTGGTCGATCTGGGGTTCAAGCTGCGCTGGGCCGCAATCGGCTATGCGCTGCTCGGCGTCGTTGCCTCCTGGCTGATCGCAGCCCAGGTGGGAATCGCGACCAAGAGCGGCACGCCGTTCGCCTGGGCGCTCGCGGCGACCATCCTGATCGCGGCGGGAGCCGTCTGGTACCTCGTGGATGTCTCGACCCGATTCAAGTCCGTGGCCGCGTACCGCAAAGCGAAGACCCCTCAGGCCGTCGCCAGGCTCGACCGGGGCGGCATCGTAGGGCTCTACAGCGTGATCGGCGCATGGATCGGCGTCGCACTGGGCGCGCTCGTCGTGGTGAGCGGCACGGTGACGGCAGTGCTGACCATCGCGTTCGGCGCTTCAGGGTGGGCCTGGTTCTTCGGTGCCGTGCCTGCCGTGCTGCTCTATCTCTACTCGTTCGGGCTCCTGCACTACCGGCTGCTCGAGAAGGCGCGCGACGCCGTCGCCTGATACTCACCCCCGCCCCCTGGACGTTTTCCTCGGAGTAGACGGGCCGCTCACGCCGGTCTCCGTCGCGTCGCCCACACCTGCGTCGCGCTGCTAGACTTGTGCGGTTGCCGTCAGAACGGCCGCGGAGAAAGAGCGCCCAGGCATCCGGCCTGCGGCACCGCGCAACGAGAGAAAGGGGATCGAATCTATGGCACTCGATGCAGATGTCAAGAAGGCGATCATCGAAGAGTACGCAACCCACCCCGGTGACACCGGATCCCCAGAGGTTCAGGTCGCGATCCTGACCAAGCGGATCAAGGACCTCACCGAGCACCTCAAGGAGCACAAGCACGACCACCACTCACGTCGTGGTCTGCTGCTGCTCGTGGGTCAGCGCCGCCGCCTGCTGGGTTACCTGCAGGAGATCGACATCAGCCGGTACCGCTCGCTCATCGAGCGTCTCGGACTGCGCCGATAAGGTCCAGTCGAGTACCGCGTCGATCGGCAGCTCTTCGTTCGACAACGCGAACTCTTGCGAAACCGCCCGTCACCTTCACGGTGGCGGGCGGTTTTCGTTGTGGCACTCAGGTCGTCCGGCGCACTTCGTGAACGCGTCGGGAGGACGGCCGGATGCCCCGACTACGCGTCGGCCTTGGCGAGCTCGGCTGCGAGCTCCCGGGTACCGCGGTTCCATGGCGTGCCGTGGCCGGGCAGCACCCACGTCGCCTCGATCGTGGCGAGTTTCGCGTGCGACGTGCGAGCGGCATCCGGATCGTCGGTGAACGGTGCAGGCTGAGGTCCGCGCTGCCCGGTCAGCACATGGCGTGTCGTGAGCGCGTCGCCGACGAACACTGCGTCCAGCGACGGCACGACGATGGCGATGCTGCCGGCCGAGTGCCCAGGAAGCGACACGATGCGCGGGCTCCCCGGCAGGTCGAGCACCTCGCCTTCGTGCACGGGAACCACCTCGGTCAGGTATTTGGTGCGCATTCCGCCCTTTCGCAGCGTGTACCAGAGGAAGCCCGCCGTGGCGCCGAACCGCGTCTTGCCCCAGGCCGGATGCGTCGACTCCTTGCCGCGGGCGCGGGCGGCGTCCGCTTCGCCGACGTACACGGGGATGCCCAGCTCGCTTCGCAGCCGCTCAGCGTAGCCGATGTGATCGGAATCGCCGTGGGTCAGGATCACTCCCCGGATGTCGGCGAGCGTTCGACCCATGGCCGTCAGTTCACGCTTGAGATCGGAGTACTGACCACCGATGCCGGCGTCGATGAGCGTCAGTCCGCCTTCGCCCTCCACGAGGTAGGCGGCGACGAGGTCGTTTCCGACGCGGTGCAGACCGGGTGCGAGTTGCATGGCGGGTTCCTTTCGAGGGGGTAGGGTGATGATGGCTACGATAGTTAGCCATGAAGGCTAATGTCAATAGCGAATGAGACGAAAAGGGAACCAGGAACAGAGGGACACGCATGCCGGCACCCACGCGCACGACGAACGCCGAGATCCTTGCCGCCGCGCTGCGGCTCGTGGAGGAGGGCGGCCCTGACGCCCTCACCATGAAGGCTGTCGCGTCAGGGGTGGGCGTGCAGCCGCCGTCGCTGTACAAGCGCGTGCAGAGCCGAGAGCACCTGCTGGGGCTCGTGGTCGAACAGGTCGCGAACCAGGTGGCGGCAGTGCTCGATGATGCCCTGAGCGCCGCCGGCCCCGACCCGGTGCAGGGGCTCGTCGCCCTGGCCAGGGCGTTGCGTGGCTTCGCGGGTGAGCATCCACGTCTCTTCGGCGTGCTTTTCGCGCAGGTCCCCGAGGCCGCGCGACCATCGCAAGAGGCATTGGCCCGAGCCAGCTCAGCGGTGTTGACCGCAGCCGAGCGGCTCGCAGGTCCCGACCGCGCATTGGATGCCGCCCGCACCGTCACGGCGTGGGCGTACGGGTACCTCACCATGGAGTTCGCCGGCGCGTTCCAATTGGGAGGAAGCCCGTCGGATGCCTTCGAGTTCGGCGCCGTCGCGATCGCCCGTTCACTCGGTCAGGCGGGCTCTCCGCCGTCTTCCTGAACGGCCAGGGGGGGCGGCATCCACGAAGGCAGAGCGTGCGGCCGGTGCGGCCCCTGGCCCATTAGGCGTCCCTCGTCGTAGTCTGTGATCGACGTTCGGCAACGGTGCCGAGCGGACCGGCCAGCCACAAGCATCCGCCGGTCACGATCGATGAAGGCTGCGTACACGATGCTCACCATTCGACCTGGTACAGACACGTCCACCCGTCAGGGCAGGCTCGCCCGGCTGATCGCCCCCGACGGTCAGAGGCTGCAGGATCCTGACCTCGACCCCTGGGTCGCCGACGTCTTCGAGGAACAGCTCCTCGGACTGTACGAGGACATGGTGATCGCCCGCCGCATCGATACGGAGGCCACGGCCCTGCAGCGTCAGGGCCAGCTGGTGCTCTGGCCGCCACTCATCGGGCAGGAGGCAGCGCAGATCGGTTCTGCGCGTGCGCTGCGCTCCGACGATTTCGTCTTCTCCAGCTACCGCGAGAACGCCGTCGCCTACGTGCGGGGCGTCTCTATGACCGACATGGTGCGCGTGTGGCGGGGCTCGCAGTTCTCCGGCTGGAACCCGTACGACGTGGGCATGGCGACACCGACCGTCATCATCGGAGCTCAGACGCTGCACGCCGTCGGCTACGCCATGGGAATCACGCACGACGGAGCCGACTCCGTCGCGATCGCCTACTTCGGCGACGGCGCGACGAGCGAGGGCGACACCAACGAGGCCCTGGTGTTCGCCGCCGCGTACGGCGCTCCCGTCGTTTTCTTCTGCCAGAACAACCAGTACGCCATCTCGGAACCCGTCGGGCTGCAGGCGCAGAAGCCGATCGCGGACCGCGCGCCCGGGTTCGGCATCCCGAGCATCCGCGTCGACGGCAATGATGTGCTCGCCGTGCTCGCCGCGACGAGGATGGCAGTCGATCACGCGCGAACGGGCGAGGGGCCGATGTTCATCGAGGCCGTGACGTACCGGCTCGGCCCGCACACCACCTCAGACGATCCGACCCGATACCGCGAGCCCGGCGAGCTGGACACGTGGCGCGAGCTGGACCCGATCGAGCGCACGCGTCTGCTTCTGGTCGACGCGGGCGCGCTCACTTCGGAGCGCGAGGCATCCGTGCAGGCAGCGTCGGACGCCGTCGCAAAGCAGCTGCGCGACGGATGCCTGTCCCTCCGCCCCCGAGACCCGCTCACCATCTTCGACGACGTCTACGCGGAAAGGCCCGACGCCCTGAGCAGGCAGCGCGACGCCTACGCCGCCTACCTGGCCTCCTTCCAAGACGCGGACGTCGTTGCGAACGTGGCGGAGGAGCGAGGGGAGGCCGGGCGATGACCGAGCTCACGCTGGCGAAGGCGATCACGACCGGGCTCGCCGACGCACTCGCCGCCGACGACCGCGTGCTGCTGCTCGGCGAGGACATCGGAAAACTCGGCGGCGTCTTCCGGGTGACCGACGGCCTGCAGGAGAGGTTCGGCGAGGATCGGGTGATCGACACCCCACTCGCCGAAGCCGGCATCATCGGCACAGCAGTCGGACTGGCGATCCGCGGCTACCGTCCGGTGTGCGAGCTGCAGTTCGACGGCTTCGTGTACCCAGGGTTCGACCAGGTGGTCGCCCAGGTGGCCAAGATGCGCTACCGCACTCAGGGCGCGGTGACCATGCCCATCACGATCCGCGTGCCGTTCGGCGGCGGCATCGGGTCGGTCGAACACCACTCGGAATCGCCTGAAGCGTACTTCGCGCACACGCCTGGGCTTCGCGTGGTCGCCTGTTCCAACCCCCAAGATGCCTACACGATGGTTCGGCAGGCCATCGAGTGCGACGACCCCGTGGTGTTCTTCGAACCGAAGCGCCGCTACTGGTCGAAAGGCGACGTGCTGCCTGACGTGGCGGACGCTCCCTCGCTCGACCGTGCGCGTGTGGTGGCATCGGGTGCCGACGTGACCCTGGTGACGTATGGCCCGCTCGTGCAGACGGCGAAGGATGCCGCCCTGGCGGCAGAGGACGAGGGAGTCGCCGTCGAAGTCATCGACCTGCGCTCGCTCGCACCGCTCGACGAGGATGCGATCGTGGCATCCGTGTGCAAGACCGGAAGGCTCGTGATCGCGCACGAGGCGCAACGCTTCGGCGGACTGGGAGCGGAGATCGCGGCGATGGTCACCGAGCGCTGCTTCGACGCGCTGCAGGCACCGCCGCTGCGCGTGACGGGGCATGACATCCCGTACCCGCCATCGGAGCTCGAGGAGCATTACCTGCCGGATCTCGACCGCATGCTCGACGCGGTCGATCGGGTGATGGGGGTGCGGGTATGAGCGTCAAGGAGTTCGCACTGCCCGATCTGGGCGAGGGTCTCACCGAGTCGGAGGTCGTGGCCTGGCGGGTCGCCGTGGGCGACATGGTGGAGCTGAACCAGATCATCGCCGAAGTCGAGACCGCGAAAGCACTCGTGGAGGTGCCTTCACCGTTCGCAGGCATCGTCCGCGAGTTGCACGCCGAGCCGGGCGAGACGCTCGAGGTCGGCGCACCGCTGATGTCGGTGGAGGTCGAGGGTGAAGACGACGGTGACGGGGGCCGGAACGAGACGCCCGACGACGCATCGCTCTTACAAGCGGATGCCACTGCCGAAAGCCCGCGCATGCCGCAGTCCGTAGGCGCCGCGGCCGCACGAGCCTCGGAGTCGCGACCGGTGGTTGCGCACGACGGCGGGCGACCACGCGTCGTGGGCGGGGCTGCGGCGGGTGCCGGGCCGGATCGCCGGCCGACGTCAGACGACGACCGAGACCCTGTGAGCGACGCCGAACCCGCCTCCCCGGCCGGTTCCCCGAACACCGGCCCCGGCGTTGAGCCCGACGAGCCTGAGGAGCGCCACCAGGTGCTCGTCGGACGAGGTCCTCGTGCGCAGTCCGCGCGGCGCCCTCAGCGCAAGCCGCGCTCCGGCAGGCTGCCCGAGCCGATCGCCTGGCAGCGCCCTGAGGGCGTCGGCGACGCGAGCGGGCATGAAGCGGGCGAGACGCGGTCGCCTGCTACGGGCATCCGCCGCCGCACGGCGGAGGCGATGGTGCGCAGCGCCGCCGTGCCGCAGGTGACCGAGTTCCTCAGCGTCGACGTCACGAGGAGCATGCACCTCATAGATCGGCTCGGGTCTTCGCCGGAGCTGCGCGGCAGGCGGGTGACGGTGCTCACGCTGGCAGCGAAGGCGCTCTGCCTGGCGTTGTCCGCGACACCCGAGGCGAACTCTCACTGGGACGACGCGACGGGCGAGATCGTTGCGCCGCATGGCGTGAACCTCGGAATCGCTGTGGCGACCGATCGCGGACTTGTCGTGCCGAACATCCGGAGTGCAGACGGCATGCGGATGCCCGAGCTCGCGGACGCCGTGACTGCTCTCGTCGAGCGTGCCCGCACGGGGCGCACCACCCCGGCCGAGTTCACGGGCGGCACCATCACCATCACGAACGTCGGGGTCTTCGGAGTGGATGCGGGAACTCCGCTTCTGAATCCAGGCGAGACCGCGATCCTCGCATTGGGTGCGGTCGGCCGGCGTCCCTGGGAGCACAAGGGCCGCGTGCGCCTGCGGCACGTCATGACGCTGAGCTTGACGTTCGACCACCGGGTGATCGACGGCGAGCAGGGGTCGCGGCTGCTGCGTGACCTCGGGCGGATCCTTTCCGATCCGGCCTCCTCGCTCGCCCTCGCCTGAACGAGGCGGGACGCATCACGACCCTTGGTCGTGCCACCAACGACCCTGGACGGGCGGAGCATGTCGGAGCGCACATCCCACAGCAGCTGCGCTCGTCCAGGGGCGCTCACCGCCTCCGCGGGTTGAGTAGCACGCGAAGCGCGCGTATCGAAACCCCCGCCGCAGCGCGGCCATCACCGCTACGCAACCAGCGTCACACCCCTCACGGCAGCAGGCACGCGAGCGCCATCTCGCGCAAGAGGGCTCCAACTGCGGCAAGGGGCGGTCTGCTCGAGGTGTGCGTGCGGCTCGAGTGCGGTGTTGAGTTGATCAGGCCGAACACGGCGTGCGCCCGCACCCTCAGCGACCGGCGGTCCTCGTCGTGCAACTGCTCGAGCACATCCACCCAGAGCTCCACGTAGGTGCGCTGCAGGGTGCGCACCCGGGTGGCGTCCGCGGTCGAGAGGCTGTCGAGGTCGCGGTCCTGCGCGCGGATGACGTCCGGTTCGGACAGTGCGAAGTCCACGTGGAACGCGACCAACGCGACGAGAGCCTCGTGCGCGTCCGCGGCATCCTCGACGCAGGCCCGGCCTCCCGAGAGCAGCCCTTCGCTCACACCGATGAGCAGTGCGGCAAGCACCGCCTGCTTGTTGCTGAAGTGCCGGTACACGGCGGGACCGCTGACTCCGGCCGCAGCGCCGAGATCTTCCATCGAGACGCCGGCGAAACCGCGCTCCGCGAACAGGCGCGCCGCGGCAGTGAGCAGAGCCTCCCTGCGGTCCGCCTTCGCCCTGCTCCTCTGCGTTGCAGGCTCGATCGGCGCGCTCACCTGCCGCGTGCTCGTCCCGCTCGTCATGCTTCGACTCTAGACACTTCGGTTAATGATCGCTAACCTGAATTCGGTTAGAGACGACTAACCGAACCGCAAGGAGGCGGCAGGGCAATGTCAATCGCGACCGCGACATCGGCGCCCACTCAGCGCGACCTCGTCGCCGACCTCCGGGAGCGACTCGCCGTGGCCGCACAGGGCGGTAGTGAAGTCGCACGCTCCAGGCACACAGCTCGCGGAAAGCTCCTGCCGCGCGAACGCGTCGAGCGGCTGCTCGATCCCGGCAGCCCTTTCCTCGAGGTTGCTCCGCTCGCCGCCACAGGCCTGTACGACGACGAGTGCCCGGCAGCGGGCGTCATCGCCGGCATCGGACTCGTGAACGGGCGGCACGCGATGATCGTCTGCAACGACGCCACGGTCAAAGGCGGCACCTACTTTCCCATGACGGTGAAGAAGCACCTGCGTGCGCAGGAGATCGCGCTGGAGAACCGGCTGCCGTGCATCTACCTCGTCGACTCGGGCGGCGCATACCTGCCCATGCAGGACGAGGTCTTCCCTGACCGGGACCATTTCGGTCGCATCTTCTTCAACCAGGCACGCATGTCCGCCGCGGGCGTTCCCCAGATCGCCGCGGTGCTCGGCTCCTGCACGGCCGGCGGCGCCTACGTTCCGGCCATGAGCGACGAGAACGTCATCGTGCGCGGTCAGGGCACGATCTTCCTCGGTGGACCGCCGCTCGTGAAGGCCGCCATCGGCGAGGAGGTCACGGCGGAGGAGCTCGGTGGCGGGGAGGTGCACTCCACGATCTCCGGCGTCACGGATCACCTCGCCGACGACGACGAGGATGCCCTCCGCACGGTGCGAGACATCGTCGCGACCCTGCCCCGGCCGCTCGAGCCGGCATGGGAGGTGGTCGCCAGCCGCGCGCCCGCGAAGGATCCGGCATCCCTTCTCGACGTCGTTCCCGTAGATCTGCAGGCCGCGTACGACGTGCACGAGGTCATCGACAGGCTCGTGGACGCGGGCACCTTCGCTGAATTCAAGCCCGAGTACGGGCCCACGCTCGTCACCGGATTCGCCCGACTGCACGGGCATCCGGTGGGCATCGTGGCCAACAACGGCGTGCTGTTCAGCGAATCGGCGGTCAAGGGCGCGCACTTCATCGAGCTGTGCGATGCGCGAGGCATCCCGCTCGTCTTCCTGCAGAACATCTCCGGCTTCATGGTGGGAAGGGAAGCCGAGGCGGGCGGAATCGCCAAGCACGGCGCAAAGATGGTCACCGCCGTTTCCACCACGAGGGTTCCGAAGCTCACGGTCGTCATCGGCGGTTCCTTCGGGGCGGGCAACTACTCGATGTGCGGAAGGGCGTACTCGCCGCGGTTCCTCTGGATGTGGCCGGGCGCGCGAGTGTCGGTCATGGGCGGAAGGCAAGCAGCATCCGTGCTCTCGACGATCCGGCGCGACGCCATGGAGAAGAAGGGCGAGACGTGGAGCGCTGAAGACGAGGAGTCCTTCGCCGAGCCCATTCGCAGGCGTTACGACGAGCAGGGCAGTCCGTACTATTCCACGGCGAGGCTCTGGGACGACGGCGTCATCGACCCGGCCGAGACCCGTACGGTTCTCGGTCTCGCGCTCGACGTCGTCTCCCGGGCGCCGCTTCCCGAGCCGGGCGAGCCCCGCTTCGGCATCTTCCGGATGTGACAGACATGACCGAAGAGCGCAGGACTTCGAAGGGCACGCCGCCGTTCCGCACCGTGCTCGTCGCCAACCGCGGCGAGATCGCGTGCCGTGTCATCCGCACGTTGCGGGCCATGGGCATCCGTTCGGTTGCCGTGTACAGCGACGCGGATGCCCATGCTCGCCACGTACGCGAAGCAGACGTCGCCTATCGCATCGGACCCGCTGAGGTCGCACGCAGCTACCTGAACATCGACGCCGTGCTCGATGCCGCGCGACGCTCGGGCGCGCAGGCGATCCATCCCGGTTACGGGTTCCTCTCCGAGAATGCCGAGTTCGCAAGGGTGTGCGCGTCGGCGGGCATCGTCTTCGTCGGCCCGCCTGCCGATGCCATAGAAGCGATGGGCGACAAGGTGCGCGCGAAGCGTCTCGTCGCCGAGCACGGCGTGCCGGTGACGCCGGGTGTCGACGACCGGTCGCTCGACGACGATGCGCTGGCGGCCGCAGCGGAGCGCCTCGGAATGCCCGTGCTCGTCAAACCCTCCGCGGGCGGTGGCGGCATGGGCATGGTCGAGGTTCGTGATGCGGCGGAGCTGCGGCATGCGCTCGCAACCGCCAGACGCGTGGCCAAGGCGGCCTTCGGGGACGACGCGTTGTTCGTCGAACGGCTCATCGAGTCCCCGAGGCACATCGAGGTCCAGGTGCTCGCCGATGCCCACGGCTCGGTCGTGCATCTTGGCGAACGCGAGTGCTCGCTGCAGCGACGCCACCAGAAGGTGGTCGAGGAGGCGCCATCGCCTGCGGTCGACGCCGAGTTGCGTGCGCGGCTCGGAGCCGCGGCGTGTGAGGCTGCTCGGAGCGTCGGATACACCGGAGTCGGCACCGTCGAGTTCATCGTGTCGGGCGCCGACCCTTCGGCGTTCTCGTTCATGGAGATGAACACCCGGCTGCAGGTGGAGCATCCGGTCACCGAGCTGGTCGTCACTGTCGACGGCGTGCGCGGAATCGATCTCGTCGAGCAGCAGCTTCGCGTGGCAGCGGGGGAGCCGTTGCCGATGGTGCAGGGCGACATCGGCTTGCAGGGCAACGCCGTCGAGGCGAGGGTGTACGCCGAGGATCCGTCGCGCGGCTTCCTGCCCGCCACCGGGCGGGTGCTTGCTCTGCACGAGCCGGAGGGAGACGGCATCCGCGTGGACAGCGCGCTGCTGCCCGCGTTGAGCATCACCGATTCCTACGACCCCATGCTCGCCAAGGTCATCGCCTGGGGGACTAATCGGGGCGAGGCTTTCGAACGCCTGTCGCACGCGCTGCGCGACACGGTCGTCCTCGGCGTGACCACCAACGTGTCGTTCCTCAGGCGGCTAGTCGACGACGCAGACGTCCGCGCGGGGCGCCTCGACACCGGCCTGATCGGGCGCATGCTCGAGCCGGATTCCGCAACGCCGGGCGAGAGCCGTGGCGACGTGCTTGCACTGGCGTCGCTGGCCATGCACGATGACGCGTGGCGCACTGCCGGGGACAGCCCGTGGTCGCGTCCCACCGGCTGGCGGCTCGGGGAGCGAGCCAGCGTTCCTTACCTCTTCGGCGACGGCGACGCCGCGGTGCGCGTGGACGTCACAGGCGGGCCGGACGACGCGACGATCAGCGTCGAGGGGGGAGCACCGGTCTGCGCACGCATGCTGGAGCGAACGGCAGACGGGATGCTCGCCCAACTCGACGGGCGCACCCTCGCGGCGCGCGTGGCACGCGACGGCGACGTGCTGTGGCTGGCGTGCGGCGGGCAGACGTCACTCCTGCGCATTCTGCCCCTCGTGCGGTCGGCGACGGAGCGAGGCGCGCAGGCTCGCTCGTCCGGAGCTGCGACCGACGGTCGGCTGCGTTCGCCCATGCCCGGAACCGTCGTGAGCGTGGAGGTCACCGAGGGTGACGTGGTCGAGGTGGGCGACGGCATCCTCGTGATCGAGGCCATGAAGATGGAGCATCGTCTGGCCGCACAGCTGGCAGGCGTCGTGCACCTTGCAGCACGTGTTGGAGACCGGGTAGCGGCCGACCAGGAGCTGGCAGTCATCGAGGCAGCAGAGCCGGCGCCGGCGCCGGCGCCGGCCGGACCAGAAGAAGAAGACTCGACCGCCCCCACAAGGGACGGCGAAGGTGCGGCGCTTCGGCGCCTGCGATTCCCCACGACGGAAGGACGACCATGATCGAGACGACGACACAGCGCGCCGCGAAGAACACTCTCGGAGACGACCCGCGACTCACCGAAGAGCACCGCGAGTTGCGGCGCACCGTGCGGGAGTTCGCCGACCACGTCGTGGCACCGCAGGCCTACCACTACGACACTCAGCGCACGTTGCCGATGACGATCATCGCCCAGATGGGGCAGCTCGGTCTGTTCGGACTGCCGTTCCCGAAGGAGTACGGGGGAGGGGATCGGGACTACCTCTCTCTGTGCATCGCCGTCGAGGAGCTGGCCAGAGTGGACCAGTCCATCGCCGTCACCCTGGAAGCCGGCATCGGTCTCGGCGTCATGCCCCTTTTCAGGTATGGCACCCCCGAGCAGAGGGCGCGCTGGCTGCCCGACCTCGTGGCGGGGCGGGCGCTCGCCGGATTCGGGCTCACCGAGGCGGATGCGGGGTCGGATGCCGGAGCCACCAAGACCACGGCTCGCGAAGACGGCGACGAGTGGGTCATCGACGGTACGAAGCAGTTCATCACCAACTCGGGAACGCCGATCACATCGGTGGTGACCGTCACTGCCGTGACGGGCGAGCGCCGGCGCAGCGACGGCAGCGTAACCCCGGAGTTGACGTCGTTCATCGTGCCGAACGGCACGCCCGGGTTCACGGTGCTTCCCGGCTACGACAAGGTCGGCTGGCACACCTCGGACACTCATCCGCTCGTGTTCCGCGGGGTGCGCGTTCCGAAGGAGAACATGCTGGGCGAGCGCGGCCGCGGATACGCCAACTTCCTCAACGTTCTCGACGAGGGCAGGGTCGCCTTCGCGGCACTGTGCACGGGAGCGGCGCAGGGATGCCTCGAGCAGGCGCTCGAATACGCGGGTTCGCGTGTCGTGTTCGGGCGCGAGATCGGTCGCAACCAGCACATCGCTTTCATGCTCGCCCGCATGCAGGCGCGCACGCAGACCGCGCGTCTCGCCTACTACGACGCGGCCTTCAAGATGGCAGCCGGTATGCCGTTCAAGACCGAGGCGTCGATCGCGAAGTTGGTGGGGTCGGAAGCAGCAGTGGCGAACGCGCACGACGCATCCCAGATCATGGGCGGCTACGGCTACCTCAACGAGAATGCGGTCGCTCGCCACTACCGGGACTCGAAGATCCTCGAGGTGGGGGAGGGCACGACCGAGGTGCAGCTCATGATCATTGCGAGGTCGCTCGGCCTCCAGGCCTGAGCACCGCGTCGAGCCGCCGGCCGGCGAGAAGACGGAGACGACGATGGACGAACGGATGCCCGAGCGCACTGTCGTGCAGCGCGGCCTGTACTACGACGAACTGGAGGTCGGCACCAGATACTTGCATCGGCCGGGCCGCACGGTCACCGAGGCCGACAACGTGCTGTTCACGACGCTCACGATGAACACGCAATCGCTGCATCTGGATGCCGCGTGGGCCGAGACCCAACCGTTCGGGCAGCGTCTCGTCAACTCGATGTTCACGCTGGCGACCATCGTCGGGGCATCCGTCGCGCAGCTCACGCAGGGAACGATCGTGGCGAATCTGGGGTTCGAGAAGGTCGAGTTCCCGCATCCGCTGTTCCACGGCGACACGTTGTACAGCGAGTCGGTTGTGGTCGCGAAGCGCCCCTCGGCCTCAAGACCTGGTCAGGGCATCGTCACGTTCGACCACACAGGGCGCAACCAGAACGGCGACATCGTGGCGACCGCCAGGCGTTCGGCCCTCATGTGGTTCTCGGACGCGCATGGCGCGTCGCAAGAGGGGGCGGACGCGCATGGCGCGTCGCAAGAGGGTACGGACGCGCATGGCGCGTCGCAAGAGGGCACGGACGCGCATGGCCCGTCTGCGGAGAGTCCCAACCTCGGCGAGGCGCGATGACCGGTCGGCTGGGTCTCGGTCCCGCGCTGCTGTTCTGCCCGGCTGACCGGCCGGAGCGGTTCAGCAAGGCCCTGGAACGGGCGGACGCCGTCATCCTCGACCTCGAGGACGGCGTGACCCCCGACGAGCGGCCCGCCGCGCGTGAGGCACTCGTCGCCTTCGGACGGTCGCTGGCCGACGACCCGGCGGGAGGCGACCGCCTCGCACGCACCATCGTGCGGCTCAACGCGGCAACGAGCATCGATTTCGCCGCCGACCTCGATGCGCTGCGCACGACACGTTTCCGCACGCTCATGCTGGCCAAGACCGAATCCACCGAGCAGCTCGACGCCCTGGCAGAATCGCTAGATGGTGTGCGGGTCATCGCCCTGTGCGAGACAGCCCTCGGCGTACTGACGGCTCCCGAGCTTGCTGGCCATCCGGCCGTCGTGGCACTGATGTGGGGTGCCGAGGACCTGGTGGTGTCGCTCGGCGGCACATCGAGCAGGCTGCCCGACGGCAGCTATCGCGATGTGGCGAAGCACGCCCGCTCGAGCGTGCTGATGGCCGCGGGGGCAGCCGGAGTGGATGCTCTCGACGCGGTGCACATCGATCTGGACGACCTCGATGCTCTGGCGGCGGAGGCCGCGGATGCCGTTGCCTCCGGCTTCACCGCGACCGCCTGCCTCCACCCCAAGCAGGTGCCGGTCGTCCGCGATGCGTACCGCCCGTCCGACGCCGACGTGGCGAGGGCACGGGCGGTGCTGGAGGCGGCGCAGCGCTCCGGCGGCGCGTTCCGGCTGGACGGCAGGATGATCGACGAGCCGCTCATCGCGCAGGCGCGCTCCGTGCTGCGCCGCGCCGAAGGCATCCCTTCCGACTCCCGCTAACGTTGTCGGCATGACCGGTACGCAGCGCAAGCCGCTCTGGCGCTGGGAGCCGGCCCCGTACCTGCTCCTCATCCTGCTGCTCATCGCGACCGCATCGGTACCGCCCGGCCAGCTGCCCATCTTGTACTGGACGCTCGTGGTCATCACGGCGATCGTCGCCGTGATTCTGGTTGCGCTGCTCGTCGTTCAGCTCGGGCGCGGCCCGCGGAATCCGGATGCCTCAGGCATGCTGAGCGGGCTCGGCGGCATCGAGTTGAAGGCCCTCCCCACCACGGCAGCGCCGTCGACGCCGGTGGTCGGCACGACGCGCCATCAGGGGGCCATCGAGAGCGCGCGCGCCAGGGCCGGCACGTCGCCCTCCGCCGTGCTCGTGCCCGATGCGACGCGCTGGCTCGGCCTGCGCATTCGGATTGCCGTGCATCTCGTCGCGTCGGAACGCGTGCACCACGTCGGTTTTCTTCCCGAGCGGGCGACCGAGAGGTACAACGAGAGACTCCGTGCACTGGCCGCCGAGCGCAGGTTCGTCTCGGTCCCTGCAACGATCAAGGGTGAAGCCTCTCCGTACGCCATCGACGTCGATCTCGGCGCCCTGGCAGACATGGCAGAGGCGGCATCACCGCCAGCGGATCCGCGGTAGGCAACTGCACGGCTCTCGCATCGGTCGCCCACAGCGCGTCGTCAGGGGTCGTCCAGCCTGCTCGACGATGCTGGGGAGATGTTCCGGCGGCATCCACTCCTCAGCACGATCACGTTGCTGTATCTGGTCGGTGTCGCCTGGATCACACTTGGTCCCCAGCCGCAGGTCGCCAGCAAAGACGGCATCGTCATGCAGGTGCTGCGCATCCTCTGGGAGCACCCCGCCACCGACTGGGTCACCTACAACGGCGTCGAGTTCACGGCGAACATCGCGATGTTCCTGCCGATCGGCCTGTTCTTCCTGCTGCTGTTCGGTAGAAGCAGGTGGTGGCTGGCCATGGGCATCCCGTTCCTCATGACGCTCAGCATCGAGACGGCGCAGATCTGGATCCCCGGCCGAGTGTCAGACGTCCGCGATGTCATCTCCAACACCGTGGGCGCCGTGGTCGGCGTGCTCCTCGGGCTGGCGATCACTGCGCCGCGAGCGCGTCGAGATGCAGCGGCTGCACGTGCGGCTGCAGGCAGGCGCGCGACACTGACCCACCACTGACGGCACCCCCACAGATCGGCAGCCCACAGCCGGCAGCCGGCACTCGGTAGCGTTGAGACGATGCCAGAGACGATCGTGAAGTCGAATCCGGATGCCCCGCCGCGCTTCTTCGAGGCCGAGGCTGCCGGGCTCGCGTGGCTGGCGGCCGCCGGAGGCGCGCGCGTCGTGAGCGTGATGGACGTAGTGCCAGGACGCATCGAACTGGAGCGCATCCCCACGGCTCGCCCGACGGCGGACGCCGCGCGTGAATTCGGTGCGGCGCTTGCCACCACGCACGACGCCGGTGCTGCGGCCTTCGGCGCCCCGCCCGACGGCTGGGACGGTCCGCTCTTCATCGGCAAGAGGCCGCTCCCGGCATCACGCGAGCGAACCTGGGGAGCCTTCTACGCCAGGCACAGGGTGCTGCCGTATCTCGAGCTCGCGATCGAAGCGGGCGGCATCGGCCGAGGGCAGGCATCCATCGTGCGGCAGGCATGCGACGAGATCGCCGGAGGGGCCTTCGACGACGACGACGCGCCCGCTCGTCTTCACGGCGACCTGTGGAACGGCAACGTGTTGTGGTCCCCTCAGGGCGTCGTGCTCATCGACCCCGCCGCGCACGGTGGACACCGTGAGACCGACCTCGCCATGCTCGCCCTCTTCGGATGCCCGCACCTCGACGAGATCATCGACGCATACGACCGCGCGCACCCGCTTCGCCCCGGCTGGCGAGATCGCATCCCGCTGCATCAGCTGCATCCGCTCGCCGTACACGCAGCGAGCTACGGCCGTGGGTACGGAGACGCGCTCGCCGACGCCGCAGCCCGCGTGGTAGCACTCGCCGACGCATCGAGTCGGTGAGCGAGCGCGATCGGTCGACGGTTGCCAGCCGACCTCGAACCGGGATTCCTGCCGAGGCCCGAGCCGAACCCTCACAGGGCCGGTGAGAACCCCCTCTGCTAAGATCGTCACGGTTCAAGTACCACATGAAACTCGCCCTGCGGATCAGGCAGGCTGCTGGTCCTCGGTGGTGGAATCCCAACCGCATCCGCTCGACGCAACGATCGTCGGCATCATGGACGCGGGTGGTGCTCTTCTACTGATGGCCGGCGCGGAGCCACCCGGCTCGGTTACGCCTGTTCCCCGCATGTTCGGCGAGCGCGCCACGTCCACACGGGACGGCGCTACGAACATAAGGAGAAGAGACCTTAATGGAAGGTCCAGAAATCAAATTCGCCGAGGCCGTTCTCGACAACGGCCGCTTCGGCACCCGCACAGTGCGGTTCGAAACCGGCCGTCTCGCCCAGCAGGCGCAGGGGTCGGTCGCCGCGTACCTCGATGAGGAGACCATGCTGCTGAGCGCGACGAGCGCCAGCAAGCATCCGAAAGACAACTTCGACTTCTTCCCGCTGACGGTGGACGTCGAAGAGCGCTCGTACGCAGCGGGCAAGATCCCCGGCTCGTTCTTCCGTCGTGAGGGACGCCCATCGACGGAGGCCATCCTGGTCTGCCGCCTGATCGACCGTCCGTTGCGCCCGTCGTTCGTCGACGGCCTGCGCAACGAGGTGCAGATCGTCATCACCGTGCTCTCGATCGCGCCCGACGAGTTCTACGACGCGCTCGCCATCAACGCGGCATCCGCATCGACGCAGATCTCCGGTCTGCCGTTCTCCGGCCCGATCGCCGGCGTCCGCATGGCGTTCATCCCCGGCAACGGTGCGCACGAGGACCAGTGGGTGGCGTTCCCCAAGGCGTCGCAGCTCGAGGAGGCAGTTTTCGACATCGTCGTGGCCGGCCGTGTGCTGACGAACGATGACGGCTCCGAGGGCGACGTCGCGATCATGATGGTCGAGGCCGAGGCCACCGAGAACAGCTGGAACCTCATCCAGGCCGGCGCGACCAAGCCCAGCGAGGACATCGTTGCGCAGGGTCTCGAGGCTGCCAAGCCGTTCATCCGTCAACTCGTCGGAGCACAGGTCGTGCTCGCCGAGCAGTCGGCCAAGGAGATCGCCGACTACCCGGTGTTCCTGCCCTACTCTCAGCTGAGCTACGACAACGTCGCCGGCCTCGCCTACGACGAGCTCGTCAACGTGTACCAGATCGCCGACAAGATCGAGCGCCAGAACGCCGACGATGCTCTGAAGGAGCGCACGAAGATCGCCGTTGCCGAGAAGGTCGAGGCAGGCGCACTGCCCGCCGAGGTGCTCGAGCAGTTCTCCGCGGCGTACAAGGCCGTTTCGAAGGTCGTCATGCGCAGCCGCGTGCTGCGCGAGGGCATCCGGATCGACGGTCGCGGGCTCCGCGACATCCGTCCGCTCGACGCCGAGGTGCAGGTCATTCCGCGCGTGCACGGCTCCGCCATCTTCCAGCGCGGTGAGACACAGATCCTGGGTGTCACCACGCTGAACATGCTCAAGATGGAGCAGCAGATCGACTCCCTGTCGCCGGTGACGAAGAAGCGCTACCTGCACCACTACAACTTCCCGCCGTACTCGACGGGTGAGACCGGTCGTGTCGGAAGCCCGAAGCGACGCGAGATCGGGCACGGCTACCTTGCCGAGCGCGCCCTCGTGCCCGTGCTGCCCAGCCGCGAGGAGTTCCCGTACGCCATCCGTCAGGTCTCCGAGGCCCTCGGGTCCAACGGCTCGACGTCCATGGGTTCGGTTTGCGCCTCCACCCTGTCGCTGCTGAACGCCGGTGTGCCGTTGCGCGCCCCGGTCGCCGGCATCGCGATGGGCCTGATCTCCGACACCGTGGACGGCGAGACGCGCTACGCAGCGTTGACCGACATCCTTGGTGCCGAGGATGCCCTCGGCGACATGGACTTCAAGGTCGCCGGAACGAGCGAGTTCGTCACCGCGATCCAGCTGGACACCAAGCTCGACGGCATCCCGTCGTCGGTGCTCGCCGGCGCGCTCCAGCAGGCCAAGGACGCTCGCACCACGATCTTGTCGGTGCTCAACGCGGCGATCGACCGTCCGGACGAGATGGCGCCGACCGCCCCGCGCGTGATCAGCGTGCAGATCCCGGTCGACAAGATCGGCGAGCTGATCGGCCCGAAGGGCAAGACGATCAACGCCATTCAGGACGAGACCGGCGCCGACATCTCCATCGAGGAGGACGGCACGGTCTACATCGGTGCGGTCGACGGCCCGAGCGCCGAGGCTGCTCGCGCCCAGGTGAACGCCATCGCCAATCCCACCAACCCGGAGGTCGGCGACCAGTTCCTCGGCACGGTCGTGAAGATCGCGACGTTCGGTGCGTTCGTGTCGCTCCTGCCCGGTCGCGATGGTCTGCTGCACATCTCAGAGGTGCGCAAGCTCGCGGGTGGCAAGCGCGTGGAGAACGTCGAAGACGTGCTCTCCGTCGGGCAGAAGATCCTGGTGGAGATCACCAAGGTCGACGACCGCGGCAAGCTCTCGCTGCAGCCGGTGATCGCCGACGCGGCAGACACCGATGGGCGCGACGCCCACTCGGAGGGTCCGACCGAGCCGGCCGAAGGCTCGACCGAGGCCGTCGACGCCTGATCCTTTAACCACGAAGCGCCCGTCACTGCTCGAAGCGGTGGCGGGCGCTTCGCGTCTGGGCCCAGCGAGTGCAGCCAACGGCGAGCGCGAGCAGCGGCCGTGTCGGTTGCGCGGTCGGTCCCTCGCAAGTCGACTCATTCGTGCCCCGAAGTAGGGCCGGGCGGGCGTCCAGGCGGCCTGAGACGAAGTTTTTCCCAAAGATTTGGTAACGGTTCAATCGTTTCGAGCGAGTCGCGGCCCGGCGGTCAATTACGCTCGCTGACAGTAGATGTGTGGTACGTGCATGTCACGTCGCACGGGCTCGTGGGGGGCTCGGAGAGCTGGAGGGGTCATGACGCAGCGGTATCCCGTGCGCGCAAGCGAGCACGCGAACCGCGCGGCCACGGGTGATGTGCCCGAGGTCGACGCGTCGGTTGCTCCGGTCGAGTACGAGGGCGTGGCGACCGCGCCGCTGTCCATCATCGCTCCTCGACGACTGGGCGAGACGGAACTCGCCGTGTATCCGCTTGCCCTCGGCACGGCCGCGCTCGCGCGTGCGGACGACGTCGAAGCAGCCCAGGCCGTGCTCGATCGATACATGAAGCTCGGCGGCAACCTCATCGTCACCTCCGACGCCCACTCCCGTGGCCTCGCGAATGCAATCGTCGGCGGATGGATGCATCGCCGCGACGTGCGAGAGAACCTCGTTCTCGACCTGCGCGTTGGGTCGGGCGAGGAGAGCCCGGGGCTCGGGCAGGTCAATCTCATCCGTTCGGTGGAGTCGGCTCTTCGCCGGCTGGCGACCGATCGCGTGGACATCTTGACGCTCGAGGGGCCGGATGGCGGCACTCAGCTCTCCGACACCCTCGCCACCGTCGAGTGGCTGATCGACACCGGAAAGGTGCGTTTCGTCGCGTTCTCCGGATTCCCGGCAGAGAGCCTGATGGAGGCCAGGGTGCTCTCCTCTCTCGGACTCCCTAAGGTTGCAGCGATCGAGGTGCCGTACAACCTGATGAACCGTGGCGCGTTCGAGGGCGACCTGCGCATCGTCTCGGCCGCACAGTCGCTTGGCGTGCTCCCCGTCCAAGCACTCGGTCACGGCTATCTGGCCGGCGCCTACCGTTCGCGCTCCCGCATGGATGCCGCCGCGCGCGTTGCAGGCGTCGGCGCATACTTCGGTCGCCGCGGGAACCGCGTGCTGCAGGTGCTCGAGCGAGTGGCAACCGAGCGCGGCCTCAGCATGGCGACGATCGCGATCGCATGGCTTCTCGCGAAACGGGGCGTGGTGGCGCCCGTGGTGAACGTGGCGTCGGCCGCCGAGGTCGACGACCTCATGGTCGCGTGCAGTGTGAGCCTCAGTCGCACCGACATGCTCGACCTGGATCGCGTCTCCGAATAGCGAAAGGCCGAAACGGCGGCGGAAGCCGTTGCTCGATCTCGCAGACCGATCGGTCTTACGGAATCAGCCGGTCGAGGGCTCGGTGCAGAGACGACTCGGTCGCCTGCGAATCCGAGATCGGAGTGCCGCCGAAGGCGCCGTCTCTGGCGAGGAGCAGATCGTCGGCAGCGGCTTCGGGAGCCGGAGATCCGGCCTCGGTCAGCAACTCCACCAGGGTCGAGCGCAACCAGCTGCGCCAGGCGACGACGGCGGGAGTGACGGGACCCGCGGCATCCAGCTGCGACGTAGCGGCGTTGATGAACGGACAACCTCGGTAGCCGTTGCGACGCGATTCGACTGCGAAACGTTCGATCATGCTTCGAAGCACCGCCGAGGCATCCTTGAGTGTCTCGCGGTCCGAATCAACGTCGTTTCGTGCCCGATCGGCCCGTGTCGCCACGTACGCGGCGATGAGCACGTCTTTGGAGCGGTAGTGCTTGTAGAACGTGGCCTTGGTGACGTGAGACTGGGCGATGATGCGGTCGACGCCGACCGTGTGCACGCCCTCGTCGTAGAAGAGCCGGTCGGCCGTTGCGAGGATTTTCACCTTGGAAGGCGCCGGCGGGCGTGGAGTCGTGGCGGTCTTGTCGGGCATCCGTTGGTCCTCAGCTCGGGGGGTATCAGCTGCTTCACGACGAATTCCACGTCGGAGATCGCTTGCAAGTATACGTGGGTAGACAAGGCTGTTTGTCCTCACTAATGCGGACTCGAATGCGTCCGCCGACCAGCCAATCGCGGCTAGTCTGGAGGGGATGAACGGCGCCGTTGACCTTCCCCTCGACCGTGCCGATCTCTCGTTCGCAGCCTCAGGCGACGCACTCGTCTCACGCACTGTGCTGCCCTCCGGCGTGCGTGTGCTCACCGAGCGGGTGCCGGGCGTTCGCAGCGCGACAATCGGGTTCTGGTTCGGCGTCGGTTCCCGCGACGAGACCGGTTCGGCCCCGGGCGACGGACACGTGGCCACCTTCGGGTCGACGCACTTCCTCGAACACCTGCTCTTCAAGGGCACGACGAGCCGTACCGCCTTCGACATCGCCATCTCGTTCGATGCCGTGGGCGGCGAGCACAACGCGCTCACCGCGAAGGAGCAGACCTGCTACTACGCGAAGGTGCAGGACAGAGACCTGACCATGGCCGTTCAGGTGCTGGCCGATATGGTCACGTCGTCGGTGCTCGACCCGACGGACTTCGAGAACGAGCGCGGCGTGATCCTGGAAGAACTGGCGATGGCGGAGGACGACCCGGCCGATGCCGTCAACGAGCGCTTCTTCTGCGCGGTTCTCGGCGAGCATCCGATCGCAAGGCCCATCGGAGGCAGTCCGGATGCCATCAAGGCGGCCGCTCGGGATGCCGTGTGGCAGCACTACCGCGCCAATTACCGTCCGCAGGACCTCGTGATCGCCGCCGCAGGTGCGGTCGAGCACGCTGCGCTCGTAGCGGACGTCGAGCGAGCCCTGGCGGAGGGCGGATGGCCCATGGCAGAGAGCGCTTCTCCGGTCGAACGGCGTAACACGCGTCTGGCCGAGCTTCACCGAGCCGCACCCATCGTCACACTCAGGCGGCCGATCGAGCAGACGCACCTGGTGATCGGGTCGCAGGGGCTGCGTGCCACAGACGATGCGCGCATCACCATGGGCGTGCTCAACTCCGTGCTTGGCGGCGGCATGTCGAGTCGGCTCTTTCAGGAGGTGCGCGAGAAGCGCGGGCTCGCCTACTCGGTGTACTCCTTTGCGGCCGGTTACTCCGACACGGGAGTGTTCGGAATGTATGCAGCGTGCGCTCCGCGCAACGCGAACTCGGTCGCCGGCATCATGCTCGAGGAGCTCCGCGGTCTCGCGTCGGACGGCATCACCTCCGAGGAACTGCGACGCGCGGTCGGCCAGCTCTCCGGCGGCTCCGCGCTTGCCCTCGAGGACTCGGACACTCGCATGACGCGCCTTGGACGCTCTGAGCTGAGCACGGGCGAGTTCGTGGATCTGGACGAGACGCTGCGGCGGCTCGCCCTGGTGACTGCCGACGACGTGCGCGAACTCGCCGCAGCACTGGCCTCCAACCCACTGACCATCGCGGCCGTCGGAGGCGTCGACGACGACGTCTTCTCCGGCCTGATCTGATTCACCCCTATTCGAAGGAACTCCGGTTTTGCCTCACTACCTCTACCTCGTGCGCCACGGCGAGCAGCAGGATGCCGAACACGGCATGCCCGACGGCCCGCTCTCCGCCCGGGGCAAGCGCCAGGCCACGCTCATTGCCGAGCGTTTGGGCGGCGTGCCCTTCACCTCCGCTTACCACTCGCCGCTGCGTCGGGCCGAGGAGACGGCGAAGATCATGGCCGAGCGCATGCCCGCGCTGCAGCCCGAGCCGTCGAGCCTGCTGTTCGATTGCATCCCTTCCGGGCCGACGCCCGACATGCCCAAGGCTTTCGAGTCTTTCTACGGCGGCATCACCGAGGCGGAGATCGAGGCCGGCAGTGCCCAGATGGCCGATGCCGTCAGCGAGTTCCTCACGCCGGCTCGCGGTGATCGGCACGACCTCCTCATCACGCATAATTTCGTGATCGGATGGTTCGTGCGGCACGTGTTCGACGCTCCCGACTGGCGGTGGCTGGGTCTCAACCAGGCGAACTGCGGGCTCACCATCATCCGGGTGCGCTCCGCCAAGCCTCCTGTGCTCGTCGTGCACAACGATCTTGGGCACCTCCCGGTCGAGCTCCGCACCGGAATGCCCGAACTGCAGCCGGTCTGACGGCGCGCAGGCAGCCCGCTAAGCGAGAGCATGGGCGGCTCGCAGAGTCGGTTCACGCCGCCGGGTCGGGACCGCTTCCCACGTCCTTTGCGTACCAGTGCGTCGCATTCGGGTTGTCGTTGTACGGCGCGACCGAGGTGTACCCGGAGGTGCGGTACAGGTGCCCGGCGGCCTCGAGGCTCTCGTGCGTGTCCAGCACGAGTCGCCTCGCGCCGAGTTCGATGGCGCGCCGCTCGAGCTCGTCAAGCAGCCGTCGTCCCGCTCCCTGTCCACGAGTCCAGGGCGCAAGCCAGATGTGTTTGACCTCGAATCGGGCAAGCGGCTCTCCCGATTCGATGGCGTCGTCGATTCTGCGCACCCCTCCGCACCCGCATGGTTCGCCGTCGAGAGTCACGACCACGAAGTCGCCGGCAGGCGGCACGAAGTCCTCCGGCCGTGGCATCTTCACCGTGTAACCGCGATGTGCGTCCGGAAACGATTCCGACCGGTCGGCGAAGTACTTCGCGAGCAGGTCTGCCGCAGTGGGATCGTCCGTTCGCGTGCTGGTGAAGGTGAGCATCGACGACAGCATAGGCGTGGTCGCGCGTGCGAGATCCGTCGAATCGGCGGCACGGTGCGCCATTGATATCGTGAACCGCATGACCATTCGTGTGGCCGTCGTCGGCGCGACCGGAAAGCTCGGCAGCGTCGCCGTCGACCTCATCGAGAAGGCTCCGGATCTCGACCTTGTCGCGGCCCTCGGTTCCAAGAGCGAGCTCGCCGAGATGCTGGGTACCGAGTCGCAGCCGTCTGATGTCGTGCTCGATGTCACGCTTCCCGCCGTGAGCCCGTCGATCGTCGACTACGCGTTGGATGCCGGTCGCAACGTCGTCGTGGGCACCTCCGGCTGGTCGGCGGCACGGCTCGCACCACTCGCGGCGCGCCTGCGCGATTTGCCCGACCTGGGCGTCATCGTCATTCCGAACTTCTCGCTCGGGTCGGCACTCGGCACGGCATTCGCCGCTTCGGCCGCCAGATACTTCGACTCGATCGAGATCATCGAGGCGCACTCGTCGTCGAAGATCGATTCGCCGTCCGGCACGGCCGTGCGCACCGCCGAGCTGATCGCGGAGGCGCGGGACGAGCGAGGCCCCGTCGTCGCACCTCACACCGACCAGCGGGCGCGAGGACAGCAGGTGGCGAGCGTCCCCGTGCACAGTCTGCGCATGGAGGGCGTGGTGGCCAAGCAGAGCGTCGTGCTAGGCGGCCCGGGGGAGACGCTCACGATCACGCACGATACGACCGACCACACGGCATATGCGGCAGGCATCCTGCACGCGCTGCGATCCGCTCCTGCAGCACGGGGGCTCACGGTGGGCCTCGACCGGCTGCTCGGCCTGTGAGGGGTCGCGTCGCGGCCATCGTCATGGCCGCGCTCCTCGTGCTCTACCTCGTGCTCGTCGTACGTTACGGCGTGATCCTGATCGGCAGCGGTTCGGGCGTGGGCGTCGCGATGGCGGTCGCACTGTTCGTGCTGTCGGCGATCGCTGCATGGACCCTGCTGCGCGAGCTGTGGTTCGGTGTGCAGACGCAACGGCTCGTGCGCATCCTCGACACCGAGGGTGGTCTACCGGTCGACGATCTGCCGCACAGAGCGAGCGGTCGCCCGCTCCGCGACGCCGCGGACGAGGAGTTCCCGGCGTACAAGGCGGAGGTCGAGGCGCAGCCGCAGAGCTGGCGCGCGTGGTTCCGGCTCGGGCTTGCGTACGACGCCTCGGGCGACCGCAGGCGGGCCAGGCAGGCGATGCGTGAGGCGATACGGCTGCATCGATCCTGACCGGGACTGCGACCGCGCGAGAGGCCCAGGCGCAACGGGATCAGGCCATCACGAGACGTGAGACCGGCACGGCCTTCAGCTCAGTTCGGCTTCCATCGTGATCGGGATGCCTGCCAGCGCTCGCGAGACAGGGCAGGTGCGCTTGGCCTCGTCGGCCAGCCGCTGGAAGTCCTGCTCATCGAGTCCCTGCACCGATGCATTCACGAGCAGGTGACTGCCCGTGATGCCGTTGGCGGGATCGAACGTCACGGCTGCGGTCACCTGGATGCTCTGCGGCGGCGTGCCGTTGCCGCCCAGGATGTTGGAGAACGCCATTGCGAAGCACGCCGAGTGCGCTGCACCGATGAGCTCCTCGGGATTCGTCACGCCGCGTTCGCCCTCCGAACGGGCTCGCCAGTTCACGTCGAAATGAGCCGCGTTCGACGAGTCGAGGTTCACCTCGCCCGATCCGCTCGCGAGCTCCCCCCGCCAGACCGTCGTTGCTTCGCTGGTGATCGCCATGATCGCCCCTTCTGTGCGTGACGTTTGGATTTCTCACCAGCGTAGGTGGGGCGCGAGGCGACGGAAAGGGCCCTCCGGGGCGGCCGACGGCACGTCGCGCCGCCAGGACGGCCCAGCTGGTTCGGTCAGGCCTGAGGCTGGCCTCGGCGGGCGATACCGGCGCGCACGAGCAGCAGGTAGAGCTGGCATCCGAGGCAGTACCCGAACGCCGAGTTGAGGAATGCGGCCACGAAGGCGAGTGCAGCGGCGATGACGACGGCGTATGGCACGCCTAGCAACTGCAGCAGCACACCGAGCGTCGTGATCACAAGACCGACGCCCTGGGCGAATGTCGGCGGGGTCGGATCTTCCAGCTCGGTCGGCGGCGCCAGGCGTGGCCGCACGAGAGCGCGATACACGAGGCCCCACGGGTGGCGCGAGATCCCGCCGACCGCTCCCCAGAGAAAGAGGAGCGCGATCAGTGCGAGCAGCACGGTCGCGGCGGGCGTGGCCCCGACCAGCCCGAGGAACAGCGTCACGAGCAGTAGCACCGCCGTGATGCCGGCGCCGAAGCGCGGGCCGCGCGGGTCGACGCCTTGTCTCTGCGCGTCCTGTTTGCCGGTCTGATCACCTGACGACATTGTTCTCCTTCACGATCTGGTCGAGCCGCTGGGCCACCTCGGCCGCGCGCGGCACGCCGCCGATGCGAGAACGGATGCCGCCCGCGGCATCCAACAGCAGAACGGTCGGCGTCTGGACCACGCCGAACTCACTCGCCAGGTGCGGTCGTCGCCCGAGGTCGACGTCGATGTAATCGACCCCCGGACGTGAGTCGGCGACCGTGGTAAGCAGCCGCTCGGCGACGCGGCAGGGGCCGCAGTACTCGGTCGAGAACTGCACGATGGTCGCATCGCTGCCCAGCGTGATGCCAGGGCCGAGCGCCTCCGGCGTCACCCGAGGGCCGGATGCCTGGCGGATGCGCCCCGTTCGCACCCGCCACAGAGCGCCGAGCAGCGTCGCAACGACGACGAGCCCGGCAATGACGACGAGGGCGACGATGGGGTTCATGTCGACGCAACGTTACGTGGCCGCGTCGTCGGTGCGAGGTGTATGACGCATCATGACGCCCGCCATGGGAACAGGAGGGACGCCCGCACCGAGGCGTTTGGCAGCGAACCCGCGATAGCCTGATCCGGTGTCCATAGAGAATCCCTTCGGCCAGGTCCTCGTCGCGCTCGTGACGCCGTTCACCGCTGACGGTGAAGTCGACTGGGCCGGCGTGGAGAAGCACCTCGATGACGTCATCGCCGACGGAGCAGATGGGATCGTCATCTCGGGCACGACGGGGGAGACCTCCACTCTGACCGACAGCGAGAAGCTGCGACTGGTCGAGGTCGGACTCGACGTCGCGGCGGGCCGCGCCAAGATCATCCAAGGCGGCGGATCGAACGAGACGGCACACGCAATCCAGCTCTACAGGGCGAGCGAGAAGGCCGGCGCCGATGGCGTCATGATCGTGACTCCGTACTACAACAAGCCGACCCAAGCCGGCATCCTCACGCACTTCCGGCTGATCGCCGATGCGACGGACCTACCCGTGATCTTGTACGACATTCCCGGCCGCACGGGCGTGCCGATCAAGTACGACACCATCCTGCGCGCCGCCAAGCATCCCAACATCGTGGCCATCAAGGATGCCAAGGGTGACTTCGCAGAGGTCTCCCGCGTTCTCAACAACACCGACCTGATGTACTTCTCGGGCTCTGACGAGAACGTACTTCCGCATCTGGCCATCGGTGCCACGGGGCTCATCGGCGTCACCGCGAACATCGCATCCCGCCCGTACCGGCAGATTGTGGATGCCGTGAACCGCGGTGATCTCGCGGCCGCAACGGCACAGCACAAGAAGCTCGAGCCGCTCGTACGCGCCGTCATGACTCACGTGCCGGGCACCGTGGCCGCAAAGTACGTGCTGCACGGCCTTGGCCGCATCGAGAGCCCTCGCGTTCGGCTCCCGCTCGTGGGCCCAGAGGACTTCGAGGCGGCGCAGATCGAGTCCGACCTCGACCTCGTGCACGAGATCGAGGGCCTCGACCTCACCAACTTCAGACCGGACCGCAACGCGGCCGCAGGCGGAGCACTTCCCAAGGTGGCCGGCACCACTCGCTGACGGCACCGACCCGAACGGCGCCGCCGATCGGACAGCAACGCCGGCCGGCACAGTCGCGACCGGCCCACGAACAATGGAGGCATGGCATATGCCCGATTCGGTATACGACCCGCCCGCGCTTGAACCAGGAACACTGCGCATCATCCCGACGGGAGGCCTGGGCGAGGTCGGCCGCAACATGACCGTCTTCGAGATGGACGGCAAGCTCCTGATCGTCGACTGCGGTGTGCTCTTCCCCGAACAGGACCAGCCAGGCGTCGACCTGATCCTGCCCGACTTCTCGCCCGTGCGAGACCGGCTTGACGACATCCTGGGCGTCGTGCTCACGCACGGTCATGAGGACCACATCGGAGCCGTCCCCTACCTGCTCAGACTCAAACCCGACATCCCGCTGCTCGGATCGAGCCTCACGCTCGCGCTCGTGGAGGCGAAGCTCAAGGAACACCGCATCCAGCCGTACACGCTGACGGTGAAGGAGGGCGGCCGCGAGCAGCTCGGTCCCTTCTCGCTCGAGTTCGTCGCGGTGAACCACTCGATTCCCGACGCTCTGGCCGTCGCCATCCGCACCAGTGCGGGCCTCGTGCTGCACACGGGCGATTTCAAGATGGACCAGCTCCCGCTCGACGACCGCCTCACCGACCTGCGCGCGTTCGCGCGACTGGGGGAGGAGGGCGTCGACCTGTTCCTCGTGGACTCCACGAATGCCGATGTGCCGGGCTTCACCGCCCTCGAGCGGTCGATCGGTCCTGTGCTCGACACCGTGATCGCGCGAGCACCTCGGCGCGTGATCGTCGCCAGCTTCTCCAGCCACGTTCACCGTGTGCAGCAGGTGCTGCATGCCGCGGCCGCGAACGGCAGGCGAGTCGCATTGCTCGGCCGATCCATGGTGCGCAACATGACGATCGCCGCCGATCTCGGCTACCTTCACGTTCCCGAGGGCGTGCTCATCGACTACAAGAAGGCGGCCGACCTGCCCGACGACAAGATCGTCTACATGTCGACGGGCTCGCAGGGCGAACCCATGGCGGTGCTCGCGCGCATGGCGAATCTCGATCACCAGATCGAGGTGGGCAACGGTGACACGGTCATCCTCGCCTCGAGTCTCATTCCAGGTAATGAGAACGCGGTCTACAGGGTCATCGACGGGCTCACCAAGCTCGGAGCCACGGTCGTGCACAAGGGCAACGCGAAGGTGCACGTTTCCGGCCACGCAGCGGCGGGCGAGCTCCTGTACTGCTACAACATCTTGAAGCCGCGCAACGTGATGCCGGTGCATGGCGAATACCGGCACCTGGTTGCCAATGCGAAGCTCGCGCAGGACACCGGCATCCCCGAGCAGAACACGCTCCTGGCCGAGGACGGCAGCGTCATCGATCTGCGCGATGGCGTCGCACGCATCGTCGGGCAGCTCGACCTCGGCTTCGTCTACGTCGACGGCTCGTCGGTCGGCGAGATCACGGATGCCGACCTCAAGGACCGCAGGATCCTCGGCGAAGAAGGCTTCATCTCGATCATCGTCGTTGTGGAGGCGGGCACGGGCCGTGTGATCACGGGTCCCGAGATCCACGCGAAGGGGTTCGCTGAAGACGACGCCGTGTTCGACGACGTGAAGCCGAAGATCGCTGCCGCGCTGACGGATGCCTCCCACAACGGCGTGCGCGACGCGCATGCGCTGAGCCAGGTCGTGCGTCGCACGGTCGGCCGCTGGGTCAACACGAGCTACCGTCGTCGCCCGATGATCGTCCCGCTCGTGATCGAGGCGTAAGCCTCGATCAGCTACGGGCAGAGCATCGAGGCGTAAGCCTCGATCAGCCACGGGCAGAGCATTGAGGCGTGAGCCTCGATCAGGTGCAGGCAGAGCATTGAGGCGTGAGCCTCGATCAGGTGCAGGCGGAGCATCGAGGCGTAAGCCTCGATCGGCTGTAAGCCTCGTACAGCGACATGCGGCTGTAACAGGACGGGCGTAGCGTCGCTTGGCATGGACGGCGTGACGGTGCGCCAGGCGACGCCTGGCGACGCGCGCTTCCTGAGCGAGATGCTCGTGGAGGCGGCGAACTGGACAGCGCTTCCCGAGCGCTCGCGCGTCGCAGTTCTCGACGACCCGAGGGTCTCGCGCTACATCGCAGGCTGGCAGAGGCCGGGCGACATGGGCCTTGTCGCCACAGACGAGAACGGCTCTCCGATCGGTGCCTGCTGGGTGCGGCTCTTTCCAGCCGACCACCCGGGTTCCGGTTTCGTCGCCGTCGGCGTTCCTGAACTCACGCTCGGAGTGAAGCCGCCTTGGCGGGCGCAGGGTGTCGGACGCTTGCTCTTGCAGACCTTGCACGCGGAGGCCGCAAGGGCCGGGCACAACCGGGTGAGCCTCAGCGTGGATCGCGCCAACCACGCCAAGCGGCTCTACGTGAGCGAGGGCTACACGGTGGTGTCGTCAGGAGACCGCGCCGACGTCATGGTGCGTGTCCTGCCCTGAGCACCGTGGCGTCGTATGGCGCACCATCTGGGAGACACCCCTCGCTGCTCCCGGGTGAAGACGGATGCCGCCGCTACCGTTGACGCATGGCCACGAGCACCAAGTCGACGTCGCGCGCCCGCGCGCGGGGCACGTCGGCCACGCGCACGCCCTCGCGTCAGACGGCGACCCAGAAGACGAAGGTCCTGCCGGCGGCGGAGCCCGAGCGCGGAATCCTCGCCAAGGCATGGCTGGGACTCGCGCACGTCGTGGGTGGAGCGGCGCGTGCGTTCGGACCGGAGAAGCTCGCGAAAGAGGAACGACGCGACGGTCTGCCGTTCTTCATCATCCTGTTGGCCGTCGCGGGAGCCGTGGTCGAGTGGTTCCTGATCGATAACGCGGTCGCCCAGCAGCTCGACGCGTGGACGTTCGGCGGGCTTTTCGGCCGCGTCGCGTTCGGGCTTCCCGTCGTGATGCTGCTGCTCGCGGTCTGGCTGTTCCGGCATCCGGCGTCCGTGCACGACAACACCCGCATCGGAATCGGACTGGCCCTGCTGCTCGTGACGGTGTCGGCGTTGTGCGAGATCTTCTCCGCCCGCCCGCAGCCCAGCGACGGCATCGCCGAACTCGCGAAGGCGGGCGGAGTGATCGGCTGGATGGTCGGTGCGCCGTTGGTGGCCGTCGCGACGCCCTTCGGCGCGGCCGCCATCGTCATCGTCGTGCTGGCTCTCAGTGTGCTGATCATCACGAAGACGCCGCCGAACCGTATCGGTCGACGGTTGGGCGAACTGTACTCGTACCTGTTCGGTGCGCAGACGACAGAGGGCGCCGAGGGCGACGAGGCCGAGCCGGACGAGCGGGCCGGCCGCAAGTCGAAACGAGGCAAGGACTCGGCCGACGACGAACCGGCCGAGGCAGACGAGAACATGCCGTGGTGGCGGCGCAACAAGAGCGGCCGCGAGGAAGACCCTGAGTTCGAGCCGGCGGTCACATCGTTCACCGAGGTGCTCGGCGGCGACGCTGCTGGCGGCTTCGACACGGCCCTCGAGCAGGTGCCGCAGGACTACAAGACCGAGGTGCTGGCCGATCTCAAGGATGCCGAGAACGCGGTGAGCAGGTTCACGGGTGATCTCGCGAGGGCGGGCAAGCATCCGACGGGACTGCGCGACGACACGGCGACGGCAGTGCTCCCGGGGTTCGGCGGGCTGTCGGAAGACGACTTCGACGAGGCGGCCGCGGAGGCCGCGCGACCGCTGGAATCGGTGCCGGACGCGCCGTACGTGCTGCCCGCGGCATCCACACTGTCCGCAGGGACGCCGGCGAAGACGCGCTCGGCAGCGAACGACGAGGTGGTAGCGGCCATCACCTCCGTGCTCGACCAGTTCCAGGTGGATGCCCGAGTGACGGGATTCTCGCGCGGACCGACAGTCACGCAGTACGAGATCGAACTCGGCCCTGGCGTCAAGGTGGAGCGCGTCACGGCGCTCAGCAAGAACCTCTCGTATGCCGTGGCCTCCAACGAGGTGCGCATCCTCTCGCCGATCCCGGGCAAGAGCGCGATCGGTGTCGAGATTCCGAATTCCGACCGTGAGATCGTGTCGCTCGGCGACGTGTTGCGCTCTGCCGCGGCCATGAACAGCCACCACCCCATGACCATCGGGGTCGGCAAGGATGTCGGCGGCGGATTCGTCGTGGCGAACCTCGCCAAGATGCCGCACCTCCTGGTGGCAGGCTCCACCGGGTCAGGTAAGTCCATCTTCGTGAACACTCTCATCACGAGCCTGCTGATGCGTGCGAAGCCCAGCGACGTGCGCATGGTGCTCATCGACCCGAAGCGCGTCGAGCTCTCCGTCTACGCAGGTGTTCCGCACCTCATCACGCCCATCATCACGAGCCCCAAGAAAGCGGCGGAAGCGCTGCAATGGGTCGTCAAAGAGATGGACATGCGGTACGACGACCTGGCGAGCTTCGGCTTCAGGCACATCGACGACTTCAACAAGGCCGTGCGCAACGACGAGATCGTTCTGCCGCAGGGGAGCGAGCGCAAGCTCAAGCCCTACCCGTATTTGCTCGTCGTCGTCGACGAGCTCGCCGATCTCATGATGGTGGCGCCACGCGACGTCGAGGACTCCATCGTCCGCATCACGCAGCTCGCGCGGGCATCCGGAATCCATCTCGTGCTCGCAACGCAGCGACCGTCGGTGGATGTCGTAACGGGGCTCATCAAGGCGAATGTGCCTTCGCGCCTCGCATTCGCCGTGGCGAGCGTCACCGACTCGCGAGTCATCCTCGACCAGCCCGGCGCGGACAAGCTGATCGGACAGGGTGACGGGCTGTTCCTGCCCATGGGCGCGTCAAAGGCCATTCGCGTGCAGGGTGCATACGTCGCCGAGAGCGAGATCCAGCGTGTCGTCGAGCACGTCACCAGTCAGGCTCGGCCTGAGTATCGGCAGGATGTCGCGGCCGGCCCGGAGAAGAAGCAGATCGACTCCGATATCGGCGACGACCTCGAGCTGCTTCTCGCGGCGGCCGAGCTCGTGGTGTCGAGCCAGTTCGGCTCGACGTCGATGCTGCAGCGCAAGCTGAGGGTCGGCTTCGCCAAGGCGGGTCGTCTGATGGACCTGCTGGAGTCGCGCGATATCGTCGGGCCGTCGGAGGGGTCCAAGGCCCGCGATGTGCTGGTCACGCCCGAGCAGCTGCCTCAGGTGATGGCAAGGCTGCGCGGCGACGACGGGGGACAGGCATCCGCTGCTCCGCCGGCACCGGCAGGGGGAGGCGGCGGCCAGGGCGGACAGGCCCCGCAAGCCCCTGACGGGACGGATCAGCGTTACGACAACGATCCCGTCGGGCGGCAGTTCGCCGACCTCGAGGAGACCGACGGCGATTCCGACGAGGATGCCTGGGGCCTGACCGGCCGCGATTGACGCCACCCCGTCACGCGGGGTGGTCCCGGCCGCCGCAACCCGGGGAAACGGTGGGCGCCGCCACCGTAGGCTTGGTGCATGACCGATCCCGGCCGCGCTTCAACGCCGACCGCACCAGGCAACTTCAATCTGCCGAACCTCATCACCGTTGCGCGCATCGTGCTCGCTCCGGTCTTCTTCTGGCTGCTGCTCTGGGATGCCGGTGCTGACGGTGTCCTGCGTTGGGTCGCGGCGGCCATCTTCATCATCGCCATCGCGACCGACGGTGTGGACGGCGCCATCGCGCGACGGCGTGGCCTCGTCACCGACCTGGGCAAGATCCTCGATCCGATCGCCGACAAGCTGCTCACCTCCGGGGCTCTCGTCTGCCTGTCGATCCTTGGAGAGCTGTGGTGGTGGGTGACGATCGTCATCGTTGTGCGCGAGGTGGGCATCACCGTCTGGCGCATGGTCGAGCTCTCGCGCGGCAACGTGGTGCCGGCCGGACGCGGCGGCAAGCTCAAGACGGTGGCGCAGGCTGTGGCCATATCGTTCGCGCTCGCGCCGGTCTGGACGGTCCTCGGCGACTGGATCTTCTGGCTCAACTGGGCGCTCATGGGGATAGCGCTCGTGCTCACCGTGTGGTCGGGAGTCGACTACATGTGGCAGGCGTACCGGTTGCGGCGCAGTCTCTCCGGGAGACGGGAATGACCATGGCGGGGGCTTCCGCCGATCCGACCGCTGACCTGATCGGGCGCCTCACGGCCGAGCATCTGACGATCGCCGTTGCCGAGTCGCTCACGGGTGGCGCGCTGACAGCGGAGCTGACCAGGCCGGCAGGCGCCTCCGCTGTGGTGCTCGGGGGTGTGGTGGTGTACGCCACCGAGCTCAAGCGCTCGCTCGTCGGCGTGGATGCCGGGCTCCTGGCCGAGCATGGGCCCGTGCATCCCGAGGTGGCGAGGCAGCTGGCCCGCGGCGTGCGGACCGCCCTCGCGGTCGACGGTCGAGCGGCGAGCATCGGTGTTGCGACGACCGGCGTCGCCGGGCCGGACCCGCAGAGCGGGCGCTCACCGGGCACAGTCTTCGTCGGCCTGTCGTACGGCGACACCGATGAGGCGATCGAACTCTCGCTGCAGGGCACGAGGGCGCAGATCAGATCGAGGTCGGTCGAGGCGGCCGTGCAGGCTCTCGTCGAGCGCTTCCTGCGGACCGACCCGCCTCGCGCGGCGGCGACCCCGTCGGAATAGCGGGGGTTTCGAGTTGGTTACACAAGACGTATTCCCAACCAAACCCCAGTCATCGATGGTTAGAGTTCAGGGACTGGATGCACATAGCGTTAGGCATCCTGAGCGTCCGATCGAAGGTTGTGGCAGGAGAGAAAAGGAGGCTCCAATGATTCTTGTACGTCAAGAAATCGGCGACGTGCTACGGGACTTCCGCCTGCAGAAGGGGCGCACTCTTCGTCAGGTCGCGAGCCGGGCGAGTGTTGCTCTCGGTTATCTGAGCGAGGTCGAGCGAGGCCAGAAAGAAGCGTCGAGCGAGATCCTCGCTTCCGTGGCCGAGGCTCTCGACACACCGATCTCCGTGATCATGCGCGAGGTCGGCGATCGGCTGGCCGTGCTCGAGGGCATCGACCAGGTCATCCCAGACACCGTGCCCGACGAGTTCGTCGCGGCGCTGGATGCCGATCTCGTCACTCGGTGACGCGCTAGCACTTCGACACATCGTGATGCCCCGCCTCGGCGGGGCATCACGCATTTGTGCGTGCCGCAGCAACGGCGGATGAGCAGGCGAGCAGAGACCGGGCAACGGAACGGATGCGCGCCAGCCGCTTTATGCTGTCGCGGTGCGTGCGAGCGAATTCCGACGGGCCATGGCCACTGAGTTCGGAGAACAGTACGGCCGGGCGCTGCTGCGAGACCTTGTCATCGACAAGCTCGGCCACCGTACGGGTGACCAGGCGTTGGCCGCCGGCGTGCCAGAACGCGAGGTGTGGCTCGCGTTGTGCGAGGCGATGGAAGTGCCAGTCGAGCGCCGGCACGGAGTCGGTCTTCCGGAGCCGCGCCGTCGCTGATCCGTTCTCGTGAGCGCGCGACACACCCCAGAACATACGAAGACATGTTCGGTTGTTGGTACTCTGAGGTCACAGACCTTCTCGAAGCGAGTTATCCACTTCGCGCCCACCGAACACAACCGATGTCGCAGGTGCGCCGTACCGTACGAACAGCGATTAACGCTCGACTGTTCCGGCGAAAGGAAGCCACACATGCCCACCCCAGCAGACCGCGAAAAGGCACTCGAGACCGCCCTCGCGCAGATCGACCGCCAGTTCGGCAAGGGCTCGGTCATGCGACTGGGCAGCGACGAGCGCGCACCGGTAGAGGTAGTTCCGACCGGGTCGATCGCTCTCGATGTCGCACTGGGCATCGGAGGACTGCCGCGAGGTCGCATCGTGGAGATCTACGGACCAGAGTCGTCGGGTAAGACGACCCTGACCCTGCACGCGATCGCCAACGCGCAGAAGGGGGGTGGCATCGCCGCGTTCATCGATGCCGAGCACGCCCTCGACCCCGAGTACGCGAAGAAGCTGGGCGTCGACATCGACTCGCTCCTGGTCTCACAGCCCGACACGGGGGAGCAGGCGCTGGAGATCGCCGACATGCTCGTGCGCAGCGGCTCGATCGATCTCATCGTCATCGACTCGGTCGCGGCGCTCGTGCCGCGAGCGGAGATCGAGGGTGAGATGGGCGACTCGCACGTCGGCCTGCAGGCACGCCTCATGTCCCAGGCGCTGCGCAAGCTGACCGGAGCTCTGAACCAGACCAACACCACCATGATCTTCATCAACCAGCTGCGTGAGAAGGTGGGCGTCTTCTTCGGTAGCCCGGAGACCACCTCAGGTGGCAAGGCGCTGAAGTTCTACGCGTCGGTGCGGCTCGACATCCGCCGTATCGAGACGCTGAAAGACGGCACGGAGGCCGTGGGAAACCGAACCCGTGTCAAGGTCGTCAAGAACAAGATGGCGCCGCCCTTCAAGCAGGCCGAGTTCGACATCCTGTACGGCGTCGGCATCTCCCGCGAGGGCAGTCTGCTCGACTTCGGCGTTGAGCACGGGATCGTCAAGAAGTCCGGCGCTTGGTACACGTACGAGGGCGACCAGTTGGGTCAGGGCAAGGAGAACTCTCGCAACTTCCTGATCGACAACCCTGACATCGCAGCGGAGATCGAGCGCAAGATCCTGGTCAAGCTCGGTGTCGTCGCCGACCCGAACGCGGAAGCGGAGACTTCGAACGTCGAGCCCATCGCGCCGAAGATCGCTCAGCGCAAGGGCGCCTGACCGAGACGAGGGCACGATGGTGGTGCAGTTCCCTCCTGCCGGGTCCGGCGGAGATACACGCGATCGATCTGCGGGTCGGTCCGACGAACGAGGTGACACGCGCCGTCGACTCCGGTCTCAACATCCTTCGGCCGGTGCCGGTGCCGGCGCCGGTGCGGATGCGGAGTCCCACGTCGCCCCGGTGACGTATCTGCCTGGCGCTCAGCCGTCTCCTGCTGCGGAAGAGGCGCTGGCACGCGTCCGCGCCGTCCCGCGCCAGCGAGTCGATGCTGACGAGCCGAGCGAGCCTAGGCAGAGCGATCGCAAGGCGACGCGTGCCAACAACGTCGCGATCCACCAGCTCGCGCGCCGCGGCATGTCGCGCTGGGAACTCGAACAGGTGCTGGCCAAGCGCGAGGTCGACGAGCGCACGGCGGCCGCCGAGCTCGACCGGCTGGAGAGTGTCGGCCTGGTCGACGACGCGGCACTCGCGGTGTCCATGGTGTACGCCTTGCACACCCGCAAGGGGGCCGGGCGCGCCGTCATCGAACTCGAGTTGCGCAGACGGCACCTCGACGAAGGAATCATCGCCGACGCGATGGCCGAACTCGACGGCGATGACGAGCTCGAGCGAGCAACGGAACTGGCGGTCTCCAGGGCACGTCAAATGAGTTCGTTGGACTACGACGTGGCCGTACGTCGGCTCAGCGCATTCCTAGCGCGCAAGGGATACGACGGCAGCGTGATCCGTGCCGCCGTCGGTACCGCCCTTGAAGGGCATCCGCGGAACGGCTCCGCCAGCGGTCACGGAGTCAGGTTCCGCTGAGTCGGCTTCGACTGAGCGAGCACGCTGAGCATGATCCACGCGAACGTAGACTAGTGCGCACTATGAGCATCGCCGACCGAATCCGTCCCAGTTCGGCGCCGGCGTCGATCTCGGTCTCGGATGCCGCCATCGACACCGACGGCCGCGTTCGCACCTACGAGGTGCGCACTTTCGGCTGTCAGATGAACGTGCACGATTCCGAGCGACTGAGCGGATCGCTGGAGGCAGCCGGGTACGTGCCAGCATCCGGCGCCGAAGCCGACGTCGTGGTCATCAACACGTGCGCCGTTCGCGAGAACGCCGACAACAAGCTGTACGGCAACCTCGGCCACCTCGCCTCCGTCAAACGCCGGCACGCCGGCATGCAGATCGCCGTCGGCGGCTGCCTAGCGCAGAAGGACAAGAACGTCATTCTCGAGAAGGCGCCCTGGGTCGACGTCGTGTTCGGCACCCACAACATGGGCTCGCTGCCGAATCTCCTCGAACGCGCAAGGCACAATCACGAAGCGCAGGTGGAGATCCTCGATGCGCTCGAGACGTTCCCGTCCACGCTCCCGACGAAGCGAGACTCCACTTACAGCGGCTGGGTGTCGATCTCGGTCGGCTGCAACAACACGTGCACCTTCTGCATCGTGCCCTCGCTCAGGGGCAAGGAGAACGACCGGCGACCGGGCGAGGTTCTCGCCGAGATCCAGTCCCTCGTCGACGACGGAGCGATCGAGGTCACGCTGCTCGGCCAGAACGTGAACTCCTACGGCGTCGATTTCGGCGACCGCCTCGCGTTCGGCAAACTGCTGCGGGCTGCGGGCGAGATCGACGGGCTGGAGCGCATCCGCTTCACCTCCCCGCACCCCGCCGCGTTCACCGACGACGTCATCGACGCGATGGCCGAGACTCCCGCCGTGATGCCCCAACTGCACATGCCGCTTCAGTCCGGCTCCGACCGCATCCTTCGCGCCATGCGACGCAGCTACCGGTCCGCGAAGTTCCTCGGCATCCTCGACCGAGTGCGCGCTCGCGTCCCTGATGCGGCGATCAGCACAGACATCATCGTCGGCTTCCCGGGCGAGACCGAAGAGGACTTCCAGGAGACTCTGCGTGTCGTCGAAGAGGCGCGATTCGCGTCTGCTTTCACCTTCCAGTACTCCGCGCGACCGGGAACACCCGCGGCCACGATGTCCGGCCAGGTGCCGAAAGAGGTCGTGCAGGAACGGTACGAGCGTCTCATCGCGCTTCAGGAGCAGATCGGGCTCGAAGAGAGCGAGAAACTCGTCGGGCGTGAGGTTCAGGTGCTCGTCTCTACCGGCGAGGGCAAGAAAGACGCCGAAACGCATCGCATGAGCGGCCGCGCCGAAGACAGCAGGCTCGTGCACTTCGAGATCCCGGTGGGGTCCGAGACGCCGCGCCCGGGTGATGTCGTGACCGTCCGAGTCACTCACGCGGCGCCGTTCCACCTCCTGGCGGATGCGGCCGAAGGCGAACCCCTACGAGTGCGCCGCACGCGAGCCGGCGACGCGTGGGACCGAGCAGAGGCCGAGTCGTGCGCGGTCCCCACGCACAGCACGGCAGGGGGAGGCGAGGGGCGGGTGTCACTCGGGCTTCCCATTCTTCGCTCGCGTCTGGAGCCGGGCACTGCGGCCGGACCTACGACACCTATCTACGACCCGGGCGACGGCGAGCGGTGACCCGTCCGGAACGGACGTGACCGGCACTCGGGAGCAACCAAGCGGACCGGCCACGCAGCCCTATCTCGCGATCGTCGGCGCAACCGGAACGGGTAAGAGCGACCTCGCAGTGGACGTTGCGCTCGCGCTGGCGGCACGAGGCGTCCGCGCGGAGATCGTGGGCGCCGATGCCATGCAGTTCTACCGCGGCATGGACATCGGAACCGCGAAGTTGCCGATGGCCGAGCGGCGAGGCGTCCCCCACCACCTGATCGACGTGCTCGAGGTGACCGAAGAAGCAACGGTCGCCTGGTACCAGCCGTTGGCGCGCGCGACGATCGAAGAGATCAGGTCGCGAGGGGCGGTACCGATCCTGGTCGGTGGATCCGGACTATACGTCTCGGCGGTGCTCTACGACTTCGAGTTTCCCGGCAGGGACGCAACAGTGCGAGCCCGCCTTGAGCAGGAGGCTGAAGCATCCGGTGTGCGACCGCTGCTGGAGCGGCTGCGGATGCTCGACCCGGCCACCGCGGAACGTGTCGATCCCGCCAACGCGCGCCGGGTCATCCGCGCCCTCGAGATCGCCGAACTGCGCGAGCAGGGTCACGGTGCGGCATTGCCCCAAGAGCCCGTTCCCTGGTCACCGGTGGTCGTGATCGGGCTGAGCGTGCCAAGGGAGCGACTTGTCGAGCGGTTGGATGCCCGCGTCGAGCGGATGTGGGCGAGCGGGCTTCTCGACGAGGTGCGTGGTCTCATCGCACAGGGTCTGGAGCGGGGGGTGACCGCCTCGCGGGCCATCGGATACGCGCAGGCGGTCGCGCAGTTGCGGGGAGAACTATCGCAGAACGACGCGATCGAGCAGACGAAGCGGCTCACTCGTCGGTATGCCAGGCGTCAGGTGTCGTGGTTCAAGCGATACCCGGAACTCGAGTGGCTGGACGCATCCGGGCTGGACGCATCCGGGCTGGACGCATCCGGGCTCGACGTATCCGGGCTCGAGGCATCAACGCTGGCTGCTGCTGAACTCGACGGGTCTGCAGCCGCTGAGGCAACCCGCTCGAGCACACGGGAAGGGTTGACCGCTGCGGCACTGGATAGGCTTGCGCGGTGACCACACTCTCCTTCAGCAAGGGGCACGGGGCAGGGAACGACTTCGTGCTCTTCTCCGATCCCGACGGTGCTGTCGAGCTCACAGCTGCTCAGATCGCGTTGATCTGCGACCGCCACTTCGGTGTCGGAGCAGATGGGATCATCCGCGCCGTGCGGTCATCCGCGATTCCGGAGGGTGGGCTCGCGCTGTCCGAAGATCCGACGGCCGAGTGGTTCATGGACTACCACAACGCAGACGGCACACCGGCAGAGATGTGCGGCAACGGCATCCGGGTGTTCACCCGCTACCTCATCGACGGCGGTCTGGCAGAGTTGCGGCCTGGTCAGTCCCTCCCGATCGCCACACGGGCAGGCGTGCGTGATGTGCAGCAGAGCGGCACAGGATTCCAGGTCGACCTCGGGCGCTGGCAGCTGACCGGCGACGACCCTCTCGTGCGAGCCAAAGACCTCGGTATCGCCCGTCCTGGCCTCGGCATCGACGTCGGCAATCCTCATGTCGTAGTGGCCCTGGCGGACGACGACGAGCTCGATCGCATCGACCTCGGACCCATGCCGATCCTCGACCCGCCGCCCGTGAACGGCGCGAACGTGGAATTCGTCGTGCCGTTCGAGCCGCTCGTCGACGACGGGGTCGGGCGAATCCGCATGCGGGTGCACGAACGCGGCAGCGGCGAGACGCTCGCCTGCGGCACCGGCACCGCGGCGGCCGCCCTCGCCACCCGGTACTGGGCAGGCGATGGGGCGCCGGACAACTGGAAGGTGCGCACACCGGGCGGCACCCTTGGCGTGCGGATGTTCCCTGCCGAAGACGGCGAACACGTCGCGCTCTCCGGCCCGGCCGAGCTCGTCTACGACGGGGAGCTCACGGTCGGCTAGCGAATGGCGCCGGGTCGTGCGCGTGCTGGTCAGGCGCCGGCGCGGTGCACGTGCAGCACGCGATATCCCTTGCTCGAGGATGCCCGCCGAACACGCAGCTCGTCGCTCAACGCCGTCTCCAGCCAGCGCTGCAGCGAATCGGAGCCGAGGTTGCGTTGAACGACGAGCCAGGCATCCGCATCGACGGCCAGGCGCGGCAGCCATTGCAGCAGCAGATCGTGGAGCTCGGATTTGCCGATGCGAATGGGAGGATTCGACCAGATCGCCGCGAACGAGACGGCATCGGGAACATCCTCGGGAACCACGGCGTTGACATTGGAGAGGCCGAGCGACTCGGCGTTGCGACGCACGACATCCAGTGCCCGCTCGTTGACGTCGACCGCCCACACGGTTGCCTCGGGAGACTCGAGAGCGAGCGTCAGCGCGACCGGTCCCCAGCCGCAGCCGAGGTCGAGGAGATCCCCGGTCGCGGGTGCAGCGGGTGCATCTGCGAGGAGCACCTGAGTACCGGCGTCGATGCGATCTGGACTGAAGATGCCAGCAGCTGTGACGAGTTCCAGCTCGCGGCCGGCAAGGCGTACTCGGAGGGGATGAATCTTGGCGTCGCCGCCGGGTCGTGACGTGAAGTAGTGCTCGCCGCTGGCCATACCAAGGACGGTACCGGAGGCCGGCACCGACTCGAACACACGCGAAGACGGAACCAGACACGAAGACCAACAGAGAACGGAACGACAGAACGCTGAAACAGGAACAGCAGCACGAACCGAGAACGGCCGAGACGCAGACGTCGTCGGTGGAGAGAACTATGGTGGACCACACGATGACGCATACCGACAGCGAACTGCACGGCCGACGCGGCGACGCGTTCGAAGAAGAGAACCGGGCCGTCGAGCCGCAAGAAGCTGACGACGAGACGGGCGCCGCTGTCGACGCAGCGGGCGACGACGTCGTGGCCAGGGTGCTCGCACGCGCCGAGCAGGCGTCAGCACGAACAACGATCTTCGGGCAGGGCGCCCAAGCCCTGCAGAACGCCGCTGCCGACGGGCATGACTCCGACGGGGAGCAGTTCGACCGCGAGGAGCGCGCCGCTCTGCGCCGCGTCTCCGGACTCTCCACGGAGCTCGAAGACGTCACGGAGGTGGAGTACCGGCAGCTGCGACTGGAGAACGTCGTGCTGATCGGCGTGTACTCCGCGGGAACGCTGGCGGATGCCGAGAACTCGCTCCGGGAACTGGCTGCACTCGCCGAGACCGCAGGTGCCGTCGTGCTCGATGGACTACTGCAGCGTCGCCCGCACCCGGACCCCAGCACGTATCTGGGGAGCGGCAAGGCTCAGGAACTTCACGACGTCGTGGCCGCGCTCGGCGCCGACACCGTGATCGCCGACACCGAGTTGGCGCCCAGCCAGCGGCGTGCGCTTGAAGACGTGGTGAAGGTGAAGGTGATCGACCGCACCGCCGTCATTCTCGACATCTTCAGCCAGCACGCGAAGAGTCGCGAGGGCAAGGCGCAGGTGGAGCTTGCGCAGCTCGAGTATCTGTTGCCGAGGCTTCGTGGTTGGGGTGAGTCGATGAGCCGCCAGGCGGGTGGCCAGGTCGGCGGAGCCGGTTCGGGTATGGGCAGCCGTGGCCCGGGTGAGACGAAGATCGAGCTCGACCGCAGGCGCATCCATTCGCGCATGGCCAAGCTGCGCAGGCAGATCAAGGACTTCAAGCCGGCACGTGAGGCCAAGCGGGCCAACCGTCGCCGCAACAGCGTGCCATCGGTGGCCATCGCGGGCTATACCAACGCCGGCAAGTCAAGCCTGCTCAACCGCATCACGAAGGCAGGCGTTCTCGTCGAGAACGCGCTCTTCGCCACGCTCGATGCCACTGTTCGTCGTTCCATCACGGCGGATGGGCGCCTGTACACCCTCGTCGATACGGTGGGATTCGTCCGGAACCTGCCGCACCAGCTCGTCGAGGCCTTCCGTTCCACGTTGGAAGAGGTGGCGGACGCGGACGTGATCGTGCACGTCGTGGATGCCTCGCACCCAGATCCTGCAGCGCAACTTGCGACCGTGCGGGACGTGATCGGCGACGTCGGTGGGCGGCATCTGCCCGAGCTGGTCGTCTTCAACAAGTCCGACCTGATCGACGAGGGCCGCAAGCTCGAGCTGCGCGGCATCGAACCTGCGGCGATCTTCGCCTCAGCGCGCACGGGTGAGGGAATCGACGAGGTGCTCGCCGCGATCGCACGGATGATGCCAGATCGTTCCGTCGAGATCGACGTGCTGATCCCCTACGACAGGGGAGATCTGGTCTCGGCGTTGCACGAACGCGGACGCGTCGTGAACACGGCATACGAGCCGGAGGGAACGCGCGTCACGGCGAAAGTCGCGCCCGAGTTCGTGCCGGTGTTCGAGGCGTTCCGCGCCGAGCATGCCCTGCTTACCGCTCCCTGAGCGACCGTGTTGTAGTGCGGCGTAATACGTCGCATCCGTTGTCGAGCGGCCTTGGTACTGTTGGGGCATTGTTCGTCGAGCCGTGCCGCACGGCAGGTTCGACTGGAGCGACAGCCGAGCCCGGCACCCGCCCCGAACCGTAGATACGATGGCCGCGATCGCGCGGTCGTACACACTGCGGTGCGGATGCCATCGGCCACGACATGCCATCGCCGCGCCGCCCGACGAGGGAGCCTGCCATGAGCGCACAGCATGCCGGCGGCGGCACCGCGCCCTCAGTAGGCGTGACATCGTCGGGCGACGCCGTCGGACCGTGTCCTGCAGGCACTCCGTTCTCGTTCGAGCTGTACCCGCCTCGGAATGAGGCGGCGGCCCGTGCCCTGCCGCGCACGATCGAGCGCCTCGCCGCCGTCGGGCCGCGCTTCATCTCGGTTACTTACGGCGCCGGTGGCTCGTCTCACGCGTCGTCTCTCGACGTTGTGAAGCACATCACCCAGACGACATCCGTGCCTGCCATGGCGCACCTCACCTGCGTCGGGTCATCCCACGAGCAGGCCGGCCGAATGATCCGCGAGTTCCTGGCTGCCGGCGTCACCCGGTTCCTCGCAGTGCGCGGCGATCCGCCGGCCGGTGCAGCTGCGGACGAACCGCTCGGGGATCTCCACAGCGCCTCGGAGCTCGTGCAGTTGATCCACCGCATTCAGGCGGAGCACGCCCCGTATCGGGAGATCCCCGTGCCCGGGATGACGGGGGTGAGCGCTGTCGGCAGGCGTGAGAGGGTCACGATCGCCGTCGCCGCATACCTGAACGGGCATCCGCGTTCGCGTTCGATCGAGCAGGACATCGACACCCTGCTTGCCAAACAGGCGCAAGGCGCGAACCTGGCGATCACCCAGTTGTTCTTCCACGCCGAGGACTACTTCTCGTTCGTGGACCGAGCACGCCGGGCGGGCGTCACCCTGCCGATCCTGCCCGCGATCATGCCCGTCACCTCGCCTGCGCGGCTCCGTCGCATTCTCGAACTGAACGGCGAGGACCTGCCGAGTGACCTCAGCATCCGCCTCGAGGTGGAACCCACCGACGAGGGTAGACGGGAGATCGGCATCGAGCACTCCGCGCACCTCACCCAGCGGCTCGTCGCGGGCGGAGCCCCAGGCATCCATCTCTGCACGTTCAACCAGCCGCAGACATCGCTCGCCGTGCTCGAGCGGTGCGGCCTGATCGACTCCTCCGCGCTCGACGACGACGCTGCCATGCAGACATCCGCCGAACGAGCGGCGACGACTTCCACACTCAACCAGCAGGCCAGCAAGCAGAAGGAACACGCATGACCTCCTCCACTTTTCCGACCGGCACGATCATCGGCTACCCGCGCATCGGTCGCCGGCGAGAGCTCAAGAAGGCCGTCGAGGCGTTCTGGGCGGGAACCACGACCGCCGACGAGCTCGAGGCGACAGCCGCAGAGCTGCGTCGGGCCACGCGTGCCCGACTCGCCGACCTGGGGCTCGACAAGGCGGCCTCAGCCATCCCTGAGACCTTCAGCTACTACGACCAGGTGCTCGACGCCGCCGTCACGGTAGGCGCGGTGCCCGCTCGGTTCGCTGCGCTGCAGGATGCCTCCGGCGCGGTCGACCTCGCCGGCTACTTCACGATCGCCCGCGGCGCAGGCGAGGACGCACCGCTCGAGATGACGAAATGGTTCGACTCGAACTACCACTACCTGGTGCCGGAGATCGGACCAGAGACCGAGTTCCGGCTCGCGTCGGACCGCATCGTTCGCGAGTTCGAGGAGGCCAAGGCAGACGGTTACCTGACCCGCCCGGTCATCGTCGGCCCGGTCACGTTCCTCGCGTTGAGCAAGGCCGCCGACGGTGCTCATGACGCGTTCCGTCCGCTGTCGCGACTGGCCGAACTGCTTCCCGTGTACGTGCAACTCCTGGCCAGGCTGAAGGCCGCGGGCGCGGAATGGGTGCAGCTGGACGAACCGGCCCTCGTGAGCGAGAGCCTCGACGACGCACGCGCTGACGTGCTTGCCGCGGCCAGGCAGGCGTACGACGTGCTGGGCGCCGGATCGGATCGCCCTAGCCTGTTCGTCGCCGCCCCGTACGGCAGCCTCGACGACGCACTGCCCGTGCTCGCAGCAACGCCGGTGGAGGTGATCTCTCTCGACCTCGTGCGCGGAAACATCCCTTCGGTGCAGGATGCCGACACGAAGGCCGCGCTGCGCACAAAGACCCTCGTTGGTGGTGTCATCGACGGCCACAACGTGTGGCGGGGTGACCTCGAGGCCGCGTTCGGCAAGCTCGAATCGCTCCTGGCGCTTTCACCGAACCTGGCGGCATCGACGTCCACGTCGTTGCTGCACGTGCCGCACGATGTGGATGACGAACCGGCGCTCGACGCGCGCCTCAAGTCGTGGCTCGCGTTCGCCGACCAGAAGGTCGGCCAGGTTGCCACGCTGGCTCGTGGCCTGGAGGACGGGCACGAGGAGATCCAGGAGGAACTGGCACAGGCATCCGCTGCCCTCGCCGACCGGGCGAGTGCACCCGGCGTGCGTGACGGCGCCGTGCGCGTGCGGGCGGCCGCCCTGGCGGAGACCGACTTCCAGCGCGGCGACTACGAGCGCCGTCTCGCGGCACAGGACGCCGCCCTCGGCCTTCCCCTGCTGCCCACGACCACCATCGGCTCGTTCCCGCAGACGAGCGACATCCGCCGTGCCAGGGCACAGTTCGCCAAGGGCATCATCACCGAGGCGGAGTACCTCGGGCTCATGCAGGCGGAGATCAAGCGCGTCGTCGACCTGCAGGAGGAGATCGGCATCGACGTCATCGTGCACGGCGAGCCAGAGCGCAACGACATGGTGCAGTACTTCGCCGAGAACCTCGACGGCTTCGCGGTCACGCAGAACGGCTGGGTGCAGTCGTACGGCAGCAGGTGCACGCGTCCGTCGATCCTGTGGGGAGACGTCTCCCGGCCCAAGCCCATCACCGTCGACTGGTCGACCTACACCCAGTCGCTCACCGACAAGCCGGTGAAGGGCATGCTCACCGGTCCCGTGACGATCCTGGCGTGGTCGTTCGTGCGCGACGACCAGCCGCTCGGCGAAACCGCAAGGCAGGTGGCTCTGGCGCTGCGCGACGAGATCGCCGACCTGGAGGCGGCGGGCATCAGCATCGTGCAGGTCGACGAGCCCGCTCTGCGCGAACTGCTCCCGCTCAAGAAGAAGGATCAGCCGGACTACCTCGATTGGTCCGTCGGTTCGTTCCGTCTCGCCACGAGCGGCGTGGGCGACGCCACGCAGATCCACACCCACCTGTGCTACTCGGAATTCGGCGTGGTCATCGACGCGATCCGCAATCTGGATGCCGACGTGACGAGCATCGAGGCGGCGCGCAGCCGCATGGAGGTCGTCGACGACATCAAGGCCAGTGGGTTCGATCACGGCATCGGACCCGGGGTGTACGACATCCACTCGCCGCGGGTTCCGTCTGTTGCCGAGGTGACAGAGCTGCTCGAGAAGGCGCTTGCAGGCATCCCGCAGCGGCAGGTATGGGTGAACCCGGACTGCGGCCTCAAGACCAGGGGCTACGACGAGACGGTCGCATCGCTTCGCAACATCATCGAGGCGACTCGGGCGGTACGCGAGAAGCAGCCGGCGTAGCGAAGGCACGGCTGTGGCAGGTGATCGCCTGCCACAGCCGTGACCTGAACCGAAGACGGATGCCTATCCGCGTGTCGCGAGAAAGCCGTCCAGTTTCGCGAACGTGCGGCGCCACCCCTCGGCGTAACCGTGCTGGGACACACCGCGCAGGTCGCCGTGCACGAATCGCATCGCGGTGCCCGTGCCTTCGTCGGCGAAGGCGACCGTCACGCGCGATGTGATGCCCGGCTCACTCTTCCACGACCACGTGAAATCGAGCAGCGCTGGCGCCTGCACGGTGAGATAGCTCCCGCTGCAGGTGTGCCTGTCACCGTCGGGATCGGTGAACGAGATCTCGAAGCGGCCGCCCGGCCTCACGTCGAGCGCCGCCGAGGTGACGACGCCGCCGGGTTGCGAGCCCCACCACGCACTCACGGATTCGTGGTGGGTCCAGGCGTTCCAGACGCGTTCGCGGGGAGCGTCGAAATGATGCTCGAGCTCTACGGACGTAACGGGTTCTTCGGTCATCAGACGGCTCGAAGCACCGCCACCACCTTGCCGACCACCTCGGCGAAGTCGCCGAGAATCGGCTCATAGGCGGAGTTGCGGGGGAGCAGCCAAGTGTGCCCGTCACGCTGACGGAACACCTTGACCGTGGCCTCGCCGTCGAGCATGGCCGCGACGATGTCGCCGTTCTCGGCGGTCTTCTGCTGACGCACTACGACCCAGTCGCCGTCGAGGATGGCGGCGTCGAGCATCGACTCGCCCTGCACCTTCAGCATGAAGAGTTCACCATTCCCGACCAACTGACGGGGCAGTGGGAACACCTCTTCCACCTGTTGCTCCGCGGTGATGGGTACTCCCGCCGCGATGCGTCCCACCATGGGAACCATGGTCGCGTCGCCGACCGGGATGGATGTCTCGAAGTCGGTCACCGACTCGGTGCGGCCCGTGCTCTCCGGAAGGTCGATCAGCACCTCGAGGGCGCGAGGACGGTTGGGGTCGCGCCGCAGGTATCCGCTCAGCTCGAGCTGGCTCAACTGGTGGGCGACGCTCGAGAGCGAGGCGAGGCCCACGGCGTCGCCGATCTCGCGCATGCTCGGCGGATATCCGCGCTGGCTCACGGACCGCTGGATGACCTCGAGGATGGACCGCTGCTTGTCGCTGAGGTTCTTGCGTCGCCTGGTACGCGGCTTGTCAGTCGCCGCACGCCTCTGGCTGGCGCTTGCGCCGGGGTCGGCAGTGGAAGCCGCGGCCGGAACGTCGTCTACGTCGGTCAACGTGCAGGTCCTCTCCTCGTCGGCGACGCGCGCCGTCTTCTTGAGCCACACGCTGGACTGCGGGCGGCGGTTCGTTTCAAGCCTCCGAGTGTCGCATCGGATGCCTTCGGGAGGGAATGTCGGTGGCTCATGTTCAACTTTTCCCAACGATCGAAACTCTATCTGCCTTTCAGTACGTATCGGCGGTTTTGTTCGAGCGTGTTGACAAAAGAATCGAACAACATCCGAACATACGAGTTGAATTTCTGGTCATTCGAAGATAGGTTCGGAACAAGGGTTCGAGAAGGAAGGGAACCGGCCATGACGACCATCGCACTCGGGCACACCGCCGCAAGGCCTGCTGCTTCCCGCCGAGCCGAAACAGCACAGGCATCGCGCACGGCGACACGTACGCGATTGACGCGCCGTGGCCGTGTGGTGCTCGCTGCACTCATCGTGCTCCCGCTGCTCGTAGGCGGTGCAGCGTTCGCCGCGAGCGGTGCGGCGATGGCGGGGAGCGAGGCGTCGTCCTCGTCGTTCCGGCACCTCACCGTTCAGCCGGGGGACTCACTATGGAGCATCGCTGAAGAGGTGGCTCCGCGGAGCGACCCGCGCGACGTCGTGGCTGCGTTCATCGATCTCAACGGTCTGTCGTCCAGCCTCGTACAGGCGGGACAGCAGCTCGCCGTTCCGCACGAGTTCGACCGCAGCGGCAAGTGATCGACTCGCTTTCGGGCGATCCCTGGGGGCCGATGACGTTTCGTGGCCGCCCTAGCATTGATTCGTGACCTCGTTCTCCGACCTCCCCGTTCGTGACGATCTCCGCGGCAAGTCGCCGTATGGAGCGCCCCAGGCGCCCGTGCCCGTCGCGCTCAACGTGAACGAGAACACGCATCCGATTCCCGACGACGTGGTGGCCGACGTACTCCAGGCCGTCGCAGCTGCGTTGAAGAGCGCCAACCGCTACCCGGACCGAGAGTTCTCCGAGTTGCGCGCTGCTCTTGCCGGCTACCTCGGGCACGGCCTTGATGCCTCGAGCGTGTGGGCGGCGAACGGCTCCAATGAGGTGCTCCAGCAGATCCTGCAGGCGTTCGGAGGCCCTGGGCGCACGGCGCTCGGCTTCTCGCCCACGTACTCCATGTATCCGCTGCTGGCCTCGGGCACTGGCACCGGATGGATCGCAGCGGATCGCGGAGCGGACTTCGTCGTCGCGCCCGACTTTGCAGCGGCAGCCGTGCGCGAACACCGGCCGGACGTCGTCATTCTGTGCGCGCCGAACAACCCGACGGGCACGCCGCTCGGTCTCGATGTCGTCGAGGCCGTGTACGACGCAACGCTGGGGATGGTGGTCGTCGATGAGGCGTACGCGGAGTTCATGCCCGAAGGGTCGCCGAGCGCCCTGACGCTGCTCCCCGGCCGTGAGCGATTGATCGTCTCCCGCACGATGAGCAAGGCTTTCGCCTTCGCCGGCGTTCGGCTCGGGTACCTGGCCGCCGACCCCGCAGTGACCGATGCGCTTCGCCTGGTGCGCCTGCCGTATCATCTCTCCGCGCTCACGCAGGCCGCGGCGGTGGCGGCGTTGCGCCACTCCGAAGAGATGCTGGCGACCGTTCACGACATCGTGCTGCAGCGCGATCGGATCGCATCGCGACTGACCGAGCTCGGCTACGCCGTGCACGACTCGGGCAGCAACTTCGTGCTGTTCGGCGGCGTGGAAGACCCGCACGCCACCTTCCTTGCGCTGCGGGAGAGGGGAATCCTCGTCCGCGATGTCGGGATCCCGCACCACCTCCGCGTGAGTGCAGGCACCGAGGCGGAGACCACCGTGTTCCTCGACGCGATGGCCGAACTGACCGCCTCGCGCTCGCCGCACGCGGCGCGACCCGTCGAACGCGCCCGTTAAGATCGATGGCATGAGCAGCCGCACCGCGAGCATCCGCCGCGAGACCAGCGAGTCGAGCATCGAGTTGTCGCTCGATCTCGACGGTACGGGCCGCAGCAGCATCGAAACGTCGGTGCCGTTCTACGACCACTTGCTCACGGCGTTCGCGAAGCACTCGCTGACCGACCTCACGGTTCGGGCGAACGGCGACATCGAGATCGACGTGCACCACACGGTGGAAGACGTGGGAATCGTGCTCGGGCAGGCGATCAAGGATGCCCTCGGCGACAAGTCAGGCATCTCGCGCTACGGCGATGCCACGGTTCCCCTCGACGAGGCGCTCGTGCAGGCCGTCGTGGACGTCTCCGGTCGCCCGTACCTCGTCCACACCGGGGAACCCGAGGGATTCGAGCACCACCTCATCGGCGGGCACTTCACCGGATCGATGGTTCGGCATGTCTTCGAGGCGATCGCCTTCAACGCGGCGCTCACGGTTCACGTTCGCGTGCTGAGTGGCAGGGATCCTCACCACATCGCCGAGGCCGAGTTCAAGGCGTTCGCGAGGGCATTCCGTCAGGCGAAGACGCTCGATCCGCTCGTGGAAGGCATCCCTTCCACCAAGGGTGCGCTATGAGCGAGGCTCCCGGGGGTGTGCCCTCCGTGGTGGTGCTCGACTATGGCTCGGGCAACGTGCATTCGGCCGCCAAGGCGCTGGAGGCCGTCGGTGCCCGCGTGACGCTCACGGCCGACCGGCAGACCGCGCTCGACGCCGACGGACTGGTGGTTCCGGGAGTCGGCGCGTTCAAGGCTGTCGTCGACCAGTTGAATGCCGTTCGCGGTGCTGAGCTCATCGATCGCCGGCTCGCCGGGGGCCGCCCCGTGCTGGGCATCTGCGTAGGCATGCAGGTTCTCTTCGAGCACGGCGTGGAGCACGGGCACGACGCAGCAGGACTCGGCGAGTGGCCGGGAACGGTCGAACGGCTACAGGCCGATGTGCTGCCGCACATGGGCTGGAACACGGTGGATGCCCCGCCAGACTCCGTGCTGTTCGACGGCGTGCGAGACGAGCGGTTCTACTTCGTGCACTCGTACGCCGCCCAGCGCTGGGAGCTGCAGTCCGGTGGCCCGTTCCCGCAAGCGAAGCTCACCTGGGCGGACTACGGCGGGCGCTTTCTCGCCGCAGTGGAGAACGGTCCGCTTGCGGCGACCCAGTTCCACCCCGAGAAGTCGGGCGAAGCGGGCATGCGCTTGCTGCGCAACTGGGTGAACAGCCTTCGGGCGCGCTCAGCGTAGCCGCGCGCACCCATCCTGGCGTGGTGCTGCAGTGCGACGACGCGCCCGAACCACGAAGTTGACTCTTATAACGAACCACCGAAGCACTCACCGAAAGAGCCGCCACAGATGAGCCCTATCACCGACACGCCAGAACTCGTTCTGCTCCCGGCAGTCGACGTCGCAGACGGCAAGGCTGTGCGCCTGACCCAGGGGGAGGCCGGCAGCGAGACGAGCTATGGCGACCCTGTCGACGCCGCGGCGGAATGGGCTGACCAGGGCGCTGAATGGATCCACCTGGTCGACCTCGACGCCGCGTTCGGCCGCGGAGACAACCGGGACGTGCTCAAAGCAGTCATGCGCTCGCGACGTGACGTGAAGATCGAGCTGTCCGGTGGCATCCGTGACGACGAGTCGCTCGAGCGCGCGCTGAACCTCGGCGCCAAGCGCGTCAACCTCGGAACAGCGGCGCTCGAGAACCCGCAGTGGGCGGCCGACGTCATCTCCCGCCACGGGGAAGCCGTCGCCGTAGGCCTCGACGTACGCGGTACGACGCTCGCCGCGCGCGGCTGGACGCGAGAGGGCGGCGACCTGTGGGAGGTCCTGGCGCGGCTGGAGGATGCCGGATGCGCGCGCTACGTCGTCACGGACGTCACGAAGGACGGCACTCTGCGCGGCCCGAACCTCGAATTGCTGCGCGAGGTGGCGCGTCGAACGGATCGCCCCGTCGTGGCATCCGGCGGCATCTCGAGCCTCGACGACATCGCAGCGTTGCGGGAGTTGGTGCCGCTCGGCGTTGAGGGCGCGATCGTCGGCAAGGCTTTGTACTCCGGTGCCTTCACCCTCGCTGAGGCGTTGGACATTGCCAGGCGCTGAGCCAGGCGACTCGCGCGGCGCGCATCGCTTCGGATCGAGCGACCGCGCGGATTCCGCCGGGTTCCCCTGGGAGGGAAGAAGGTTCGAACATGATGCGGACACGAGCGACGACGGCTCGGCCGATCCCGCGCTGCTGGCGGCGCTGACGGAGTTCTCGACCGGTTCGGACGATCAGGTCCCTGTGGTCGAGGCGGTGAGGGGCGCACGACTGCTCGTGCCGCTGCTCGCTCACGCCGGTGAGCTCGGCGAGACCCCGGATGGGCGCACTGTCGACAAGACGCAGGAGCTGTCGATCGCCACGGTCCGAGCACCTGACGGGCGAGCCGTGCTTCCTGCATTCTCGAGCGTGCAGACCATGTCCGCCTGGAACCCGCACGCGAGACCGGTTCCCGCCGTCGGACCGCGGATCGCGCTTGCCGCTGCCGGCGAGCAGACAGAACTCGTCGTCGTCGATCCCACCTCACCGACCGAGTTCGTGCTGCGTCGCCCTGTGCTGAAGGCTCTGGCGACGGGCGAACCATGGACGCCGCCATGGACGGATGAAGCGCTGCTGGCGGAATTCTCGTCGGCATGCGAAGCAGAGGAATCGGTGGCGGCCGTTGCGCTCGCGAACGGCGATCCCACCTGTCGTCTGCAGGGGCCGGAGGTCGAGGTGAGGCTCGCGCTCAAGACGGGACTGGATCAGGATGCGCTCGCGGGCGTCGTCCGGCGGCTCACCTCCGCGTGGGCCGCGTCGGAGACGATCGCGGAGCGGGTCGACTCCATGACCTTGCGCCTCGTCAGCACCTGAAGCCGATTCGCACTGGGCCGGTCATCACTGAGTCGGCCAGCACTGAGCCCGTCAGCACTGAGACCGTCAGCACCGAGCCCGTCAGCACTGAGGGGGGCAGTACCGGGCCCGTCAGCTCACCGGTCCGGTGTACTTCTCTCCCGGGCCGGCGCCTGGCGCATCCGGGATGGCGGATGTCTCGCGGAACGCCAGCTGCAGGCTGCGCAGGCCGTCGCGAAGGCTCCTCGCATGCTGATCGCCGATGTGCTGAGCGCTCGCCGTGACAAGGCCGGCCAGCGCGTCGATCAGTTTGCGTGCTTCGTCGAGGTCGGTCTGGGATGCCGGGTCATCCGCAAGTCCGCACTTCACGGCGGCGGCGCTCATCAGGTGCACGGCCGTGGTCGTGATCACCTCGACGGCGGGCACGTCCGCGATGTCTCGGGTGGCGTCGGCGATCGCCGCGGCTTCGGCGTCCAGCTCCGCGTCGGGCAGGGCTGCATCCGAAACGTCGTCTGAGAACCGGTGGGTGTGCTGATCGGACATGGTGCCTCCGCGGCAGGGGTGAAGGAGGGTGGGGACGGCCGATTCGGCGCGCGGCCAGGCGTCTGCTAGACTGTGTCGGGCTTTCGGAGCACCATGCCCTGAAAGCAAAAGTGGAGATTCTCCCACCCGCGATTGACCGTTTCACCAGGTTACCGGGTCGTTACGCACTCCGCCGAAGCGATGAAAATCGCCAAGGTTGACGAAAAGGGTGCGGGATGCGCGGCCGTGCGCGAGCACGGATCGAACGTGTGTGAGACCTCTGCTGATCATCTGCGGTACCGCCGCGGATGCCTACACAGCAACGTTCGATCAGAGGAGACACGCATCAGCGATCCCCGTACCAATGACCGTATCCGCGTGCCGGAGGTTCGCCTCGTCGGCCCGAGCGGAGAGCAGATCGGCGTCGTCAAAATCGACGTCGCCATTCGCCTCGCTCAGGAAGCCGACATGGACCTCGTCGAGGTGGCTCCGAACTCGAAGCCTCCCGTGGCCAAGATCATGGATTACGGCAAGTTCAAGTACGAGGCTGCGCAGAAGGCCAAAGAGGCCAGGCGCAACCAGGCGAACACCGTGCTGAAAGAGGTGCGGTTCCGCCTCAAGATCGACAAACACGACTACGAGACGAAGCGCAAGCGCGCTGAGGGCTTCCTCAAGTCCGGCGACAAGGTCAAAGCCATGATCCTGTTCCGCGGACGCGAGCAGTCCCGACCCGAGCAGGGTGTGCGCTTGCTGCAGCGGTTCGCCGAAGACGTGGCGGAGTTCGGTTCAGTCGAATCGACCCCGACCATCGACGGCCGCAACATGGTCATGGTGATCGGCCCTCTGAAGAACAAGTCCGAGGCCAAGGCCGAGGCAAATGCACAACGTGCCGCGAACCGCGCCCGCTCCCAGCAGCGACCGGACGAGCCGGCCACCGAGGCGGAAATCCCCTCCGCCACCGATGAGGAGAAATAATGCCCAAGCAGAAGACCCACTCAGGGGCCAAGAAGCGTTTCAAGCTCACCGGCAGCGGCAAGGTGATGAAGCAGCAGGCAGGAATGCGCCACCACCTGGAGTTGAAGACCAGCCGCCGCACACGTCGTCTGAACCAGGACCAGGTGCTCCCGGCTGTCGACGCCAAGGTCGCCAAGAAGCTCCTCGGCAAGTAAGCCGACACGACGCGAGAAGGAAACAAGAGCAATGGCAAGAGTGAAGAGGGCCGTCAACGCCCACAAGAAGCGTCGGGTCATCCTCGAGCGCGCCGAGGGTTACCGCGGTCAGCGGTCGCGCCTCTACCGAAAGGCCAAGGAGCAGGTCACCCACTCGCTGGTCTACAGCTACCGTGACCGCCGTGCCCGCAAGGGCGACTTCCGTCGCCTGTGGATCCAGCGCATCAACGCCGCGAGCCGCCAGAACGGCCTCACCTACAACCGCTTCATCCAGGGCCTCAGCCTGGCCGGCGTCGAGGTGGATCGTCGCATCCTGGCCGAGCTCGCAGTGAACGAGCCGGCCACGTTCGCCTCGCTCGTCGAGACCGCGAAGAAGGCGCTGCCGGCCGACACCTCGGCTCCGCACGCCGACGCGGCCTAGTCATAAGCAAGGAACGGCCCGCATCCTCTGGGTGCGGGCCGTTTCCGTATTTACGGGCATCGAAAGAGCGGCATCCGCTTCTTCTTCGACGGGGCGACGCACATGGCGCCCCTAGACTGAAGCCGTGCTCGACAACCCCCGATCCCCTCGGGTTCGTGCTGTGGCCAAACTGGCGAAGAAGTCCGCTCGCGCCGACACGGGAACCTTCCTGCTCGAGGGACCTCAGGCAGCGCGCGAAGCGCTCACCTGGCGCCCGGAACTCGTGGTCGAGCTGTTCGCCACCGAGCGTGCCTTCCGCAAGCACGACGACGTGGCCTCCCTCGCCTCGCGAACCGGTGCTCGCACCGAGCTGGTCACCGAGCAGGTTCTCGAATCGATGGCCGACACGGTCACCCCACAGGGGTTCGTCGCGGTCTGCCGGCAGTTCCCGGTCTCGCTCGACACGCTGTTCGAGGCGAAGCCGAAGCTGGTCGCGGTGCTGGAGGAGGTGCGGGATCCGGGGAACGCGGGCACGATCATCCGTGCCGCCGACTCTGCGGGCGCCGATGCCGTCGTCTTCTCGGGCCACACTGTGGACCTGTACAACCCGAAGGTGGTGCGCTCCACGACCGGGTCGTTGTTCCACCTGCCCATCGCCGTCGGCGCAACGATCGACGAGGTGCTGGCCCGCGCGCGGTCAAGCGGCCTGCACGTGATCGCCGCCGACATGTCGGGAGACGACCTGTTGGTGGCGCGAACGAGCGGGGAACTGGCCCTGCCGACGGCGTGGGTGTTCGGGAATGAGGCGCATGGGCTCTCCGAGGACGCCGTGGCACTCGTGGACCGAGTGATCACTGTGCCGATCTACGGGCATGCCGAGTCGATGAACCTGGCGACGGCGGCGTCCGTCTGCCTTTACGAGTCCGCGTTCGCGCAGCGCAGCTGACGCGGCGCCCGGCCGGTCGGCGGCCGCCGCTCCCGTAGACTTGCTCATCGTGCCAGAACCCATCCAGATCACCGAATCCGCGGTGCAATCGGCGGTCGACGCGGCCCTGGCCGCCGTGGATGCCGCCGCCGGTCTCGCGGAGTTGAAGGCGGCCCGCACCGCCCACGCCGGCGAGCACTCGACGCTCGCCAGGCTCAACGCAGGCCTGCGCGACGTTCCCGCCGACCAGAAGGCATCGCTGGGCAAGCTCGTCGGGCAAGCCCGCGGCCGCGTGAACCAGGCGTTCGCCGCGAAGGAGGTCGTTCTCGCTGAAGCCGAGAACGCCGAACGGCTGGCCGAGGAGGCCGTCGACGTGACCGAGGTGCCCCTGCCTGGGCGGGCGGGGGCGAGGCATCCGCTGTCGCTGCTGCAGGAGCGCATCGCCGACATCTTCGTAGGCATGGGGTGGGAGGTCGCCGAAGGGCCGGAACTCGAGAGCGAGTGGTTCAACTTCGACGCGTTGAACTTCGCACCGGACCACCCCGCACGAGCGCTGCAAGACACGTTCTTCGTCGAGCCGCCGGAGGCGCACCTCGTGCTTCGCACCCACACGTCGCCCGTGCAGGTACGCGCACTACTGGGTCGTGAGTTGCCGGTCTACGTCGTGGCACCCGGCCGCGTCTATCGCACGGACGAACTCGACTCGACGCACACCCCCGTGTTCAGCCAGGTGGAGGGCATCGCGGTCGACAAGGGGCTCACGATGGCCCACCTGCGTGGAACTCTCGAGCACTTCGCGCGCGCCATGTTCGGCGAGGAGGCCAGGATTCGCCTGCGCCCCAACTACTTCCCGTTCACGGAGCCCAGCGCCGAGATGGATGTATGGCATCCAGGAGCGAAGGGTGGCGCCCGGTGGATCGAGTGGGGCGGTTGCGGCATGGTGAACCGCAACGTGCTTCGCTCGGCAGGCATCGACCCGGATGTCTACACCGGCTTCGCCTTCGGCATGGGCATCGAGCGCACGCTGCAGTTCCGGAACGGGCTCAACGATATGCGCGACATGATCGAGGGCGACGTGCGCTTCTCGCAGCAGTTCGGAATGGTGGTGTGAGGTGAGGATCCCACTCAGCTGGCTCGCCGAGTACGTCGACGTGATCCCCGGCTCGACCCCGGAGGACGTGCACGCCGCGCTCGTCAAGATCGGACTCGAAGAGGAAGAAATCCACCGCTTCGACATCTCGGGGCCCGTCGTCGTTGGCGAGGTGCTGGACTTCGTCGAGGAGCCGCAGACCAACGGCAAGACCATCCGCTGGTGTCAGGTGCGCGTCGCACCGGACGGCGAACAGACTGCGGGCGTTTCGACGCAGCCTGGCGAAAGCGGGGGAGATGCAGTGCGCGGCATCGTGTGCGGCGCCCGCAACTTCTTCGTCGGCGACAAGGTAGTGGTGACACTGCCTGGGTCCGTCCTGCCCGGACCCTTCCCCATCGCGGCTCGCAAGACCTACGGTCACGTCTCCGACGGCATGATCGCCTCGGCACGCGAGCTCGGACTCGGCGACGAGCACAACGGCATCCTGCGCCTTGCGGAGCTCGGCATCGACGCGCCTGTGGGTACGGATGCCATCGCGCTGCTCGGTCTGAACGACGCGGCTGTGGAGGTCAACGTCACGCCCGACAGGGGATATGCGCTGTCCATCCGCGGCATCGCCCGCGAGTATGCGCACTCCACAGGTGCCGCGTTCCGCGACCCGGCCGCAGCGGTGGAGCCGGTCGACGGCACCGGATTCCGGGTGCAAATCGACGACCAGGCGCCCATCAGGGGTCGCGCCGGTGCGAGCGTCTTCATCACCCGAACCGTACGAGGCATCGATCCGGCCGCGCCGACGCCGGCCTGGATGATCGCGCGGCTCGTGCTCGCCGGCATCCGTTCGGTCTCGCTCATCGTCGACGTCACCAATTACGTGATGCTCGAGCTCGGGCAGCCGATCCACGCATACGATCTCACGAAGCTCACCGGCGGCATCACGGTGCGCCGTGCCAAGCAGGGGGAGAAGCTGGAGACGCTCGATGGACAGGCGCGCGTGCTCGATCCGGAAGATCTGCTCATCACCGACGACTCGGGTCCGATCGGCCTCGCGGGTGTGATGGGCGGTGCGAACACCGAGGTGGGCGACACGACCACGGACGTTCTGATCGAGGCCGCGAACTTCGACCCGGTGTCCATTGCACGCACCGCACGCAGGCACAAGCTTCCCAGCGAGGCGTCGCGTCGCTTCGAACGGGGGGTCGATCCCGAGGTCGCGCCGGCGGCGGCGGCGCGCGTCGTACAGCTGCTCGAGCAGCTCGGCGGCGGGCACGCGGACGAACTGGGCTCGGCGCATCGTGCCGACGCGTCGCGCACGCCCATCCTGCTCCCGCACGGGTACGTCGGCACCCTCGTGGGCGTCGAGTACAGCGACGACGAGGTGCGGTCGACGCTCGCCGAGATCGGCGGCACGATCGAGCAGACGGAGGCCGGACTCATCGTCACGCCCCCGAGCTGGCGCCCCGACCTCCTCGACGAGGCCGACCTGGCCGAAGAGGTGGCCCGCATCGTCGGGTACGACCGCATCCCCTCGGTGCTGCCTGTCGCTCCGCCAGGACGCGGTTTGACGCGAGCACAGCACCTGCGCAGGCAGGCCGCTACGGCGCTTGCCGCCTCCGGTCTCAGCGAGGTGCTCGTGTACCCGTTCGTCACGCAGGCACAGAACGACCTGTTCGGCTCGCCCCGCGACGAGGCCGTCCCGTCGGTGCGTCTTGCGAACGCACTGGATGCCTCAGTGCCGTTCCTGCGCACGTCGCTCCTGCCGGGCCTGATCGACACCGCGAAGCGCAACAGGTCCCGCGGACTCACGGACCTGGCCGTGTTCGAGATCGGCCTCGTCTTCCGCCCGCACGGCGCGGTCACGGGTACCGCGCAGCTGCCGCCGGGTGCCGCTCGGCCCGAGCCGGCGACCCTCGACGAGCTCGAGGCGGGCATACCTCGTCAGCCGCGCATGGTCGGGGCCGTCTTCACGGGCGAGTCCACCCCGAGACAGCCCGGCCTTGCCGCAGTGCAGGCAAGCATCGCGGACGCGCTCGTGGCCGTGCGCACGCTCGAGACCGCGCTCGGTGTGTCATTGACCGTTCGCCAAGGCGCCCACAAGGCACTGCACCCCGGTCGAACCGCAGAAGTGCTGCTCGACGGGGAGCCGGTCGGCTACGCGGGCGAGTTGCTCCCGAGCGTCGCAGAAGATGCCGATCTTCCGCGCGTCGTCGGCGTTCTCGAGCTCGACCTCGACAGGCTGCTCGCCGCTTCTGGGCGCACCATCGAGGTGGTGCCCATCTCCTCGTTCCCAGTGGCGACGCAAGACCTCTCACTCGTCGTGGACAGCGCGATCCCGGCGGGCGACGTGCTCGCGGTCGTCGTCGAGGGCGCTGGCGAGCTACTGGAGGATGCTCGGGTGGTCGACGACTATCGCGGTCCAGGCATCCCCGATGGCACCAAGAGCATCACGTTCACTCTGCGGTTCAGGGCGCAGGACAGAACGCTGACGGCGGCGGAGGCGAGCGACGCCAAACTCGCCGGAGCGCGGCTTGCCGGCGACAGGTTCGGCGCCGCCGTGAGGGAGTAGACCGTGCGATGGCAGGGATGTCGGTGCGCGACGCCCCGATTGGCGTCGCCGTGCAAACGGAGGCTAAGCTGACCGCCATGTCTCACGTTCGGCGCATCGCTCTCGCACAGGTCTTCTCGACCCGTGCCGTGCGCCGACGCCTGGGCGCGCGCCGAAGCTAGGCGACGCGCACGTGCCCGCGCTTTCGCGCGGACCAGCCGTGGGTGTCGCCGTGCCGACCATCGCCCATCGAATACCTAAGGTAGAGACATGTCCTATTCGGTTGCCGTCGCCGGCGCCTCGGGCTATGCGGGAGGCGAGCTCCTGCGACTTCTGGCCGATCATCCGTCGTTCGAGATCCGCACTGTGACAGCAGGCTCCAACGCTGGGTCGCCACTCATCGACCACCACCCGCACCTTCGCTCCCTCGCACACCTCACGCTGCAGGAGACGGATGCCACGACCCTCGCAGGTCACGACGTCGTGTTCCTCGCTCTGCCGCACGGGGCATCCGGTGCCATCAGTGCCCAGTTGGGCGACGACGTGCTCGTCGTCGACTGCGGCGCTGACCACAGACTCACCTCCGAGTCCGACTGGAACGCGTTCTACGGCGGCGACTACGCCGGCGCCTGGGCATACGGCGTGCCCGAGCTGCCGACGCCGGACGGTAAGCAGCGGGATGCCCTCGCCGGAGTGAACCGCATCGCCGCGCCCGGCTGCAACGCCAGTTCGGTCTCGCTGGCGATCGCGCCGGCGATCTCGGCGGGCATCGTCGAGGAGTCCGACATCGTCGCGGTGCTGGCCGTAGGCCCGAGCGGTGCTGGCAAGAACCTCAAGACCACCTATCTCGCGTCCGAGCTCCTGGGCAATGCGGTTGCATACGGCGTGGGCGGAACGCATCGGCACATCCCGGAGATCCTGCAGAACCTGCGCCTCGCGGGTGCGCAGAACCCGGCCATTTCGTTCACGCCGGTGCTCGTGCCGATGGCCAGGGGCATTCTGGCCACGGTCTCAGCGCCCCTGAAGCCGGGCATCTCCGTCGAGCAGGTGCGTGCCGCATGGAACGACGCCTACGCCGGCGAGCCGTTCGTGCAGGTCCTTCCCGCCGGCAAGTTCCCGCGCACCTCCGATGTGCTCGGCGCGAACACCGCGCTCATCGGTGTGGCAGTCGACGCTGCGGCCAACCGTGTGGTGGCCATCGTCGCCGTCGACAACCTCGTGAAGGGCACGGCGGGAGCCGCCATCCAGTGCGCGAATATCGCGCTCGGTCTGCCGGAGACAACCGGCCTCAGCGTGAACGGAGTGGCACCGTGAGCATCACGGCACCAGCAGGATTCGCCGCGACGGGTGTCTCGGCGGGGCTCAAGTCGAGCGGCGGACTCGACCTCGCGGTCGTGCACAATCTGGGCCCGCTGCAGAATGCCGCGGCCGTGTTCACCTCCAATCGCTGCAAGGCCAACCCTGTGCTGTGGAGCGAGCGTGCCGCCGCCGACGGAATCGTCTCGGCCATCGTGCTCAACTCGGGCGGAGCCAACTGCTACACGGGCGCCGAGGGATTCCAGACGGCGCACGCGACGGCCGAGGCGGCGGCTGAGCATCTCGGGGTGTCGGCGGCCGACGTGGTCATCTGCTCGACCGGGCTCATCGGCGACCAGCTGAACAGGCAGGCATTGACCGAGGGCGTCGCCAGAGCGGCGGCAGTCCTCGACGGCAACGAGGCGGGTGGGCTGGCAGCCGCGCAGGCGATCATGACCACCGATACGCATCCCAAGCAGGCCCACGTCGCGGGCGACGGCTGGTCCATCGGCGGCATGGCGAAAGGCGCCGGCATGCTCGCCCCCGGTCTGGCCACCATGCTCGTGGTCATAACGACGGATGCCGCGCTCGACTCCTCGACGCTCGACGCGTCGCTGCGTGCCGCCACCCGCGTCACGTTCGACCGGCTCGATTCGGACGGCTGCATGTCCACGAACGACACGGTCGTGCTGCTGGCCTCAGGTGCTTCGGGCGTGACACCGACGGGGGACGAGTTCACCTTGGCGCTCACCGACCTCTGCCAGGATCTCGCGCTGCAGCTTCAGGGCGATGCGGAGGGAGCGTCCCACGACATCGCCATCCACGTTGTTCATGCCGCCGACGACGACGATGCAGTGAAGGTCGGCAGGGCGGTAGCCCGCAGCAACCTGTTCAAGGCCGCCATCTTCGGCAAGGACCCCAACTGGGGTCGCGTGCTGGCCGCCGTGGGCACGACGGACGCCCGATTCGACCCGTACGGCATCGACGTCGCCATCAACGGCGTCCAGGTCTGCACGGCTGGTGAACCCGACCAGCCGCGCGAACTGGTCGATCTGAGCCCGAGGGCCACCTCCGTGCTCATCGACCTGCACTCCGGCGACGTCTCGGCCACGATCCTGACGAACGATCTCACGCACGACTACGTGCACGAGAACAGCGCCTACTCGAGTTAGGCGGCCGACATCATGACCGACCCAGCCAACACGGAGCCTCAGCCACTGCCGATCAACCGGGAGCACGGCGCGAAGGCCGGCGTGCTCATCGAGGCGCTGCCCTGGCTGAAGACGTTCAACGGCAAGACCATCGTCATCAAGTTCGGCGGCAACGCGATGATCGACGAGACGCTCGTTCGCGCCTTCGCCGACGACATCGCGTTCCTCCGGTACGCAGGCATCCACCCGGTGGTGGTGCACGGCGGGGGCCCGCAGATCTCCGCCATGCTCGACAGGCTCGGCATCGACAGTGAATTCCGCGGCGGCTACCGCGTCACAACGCCGGAGACCATGGAAGTCGTCCGCATGGTGTTGACCGGCCAGATCAGCCGGGACATCGTCGGCCACATCAACCGGCACGGCGCCCTGGCATCCGGAATCTCGGGTGAGGACGCACGGCTGTTCGAAGGCAGGGTCCGCAAGGCCCTGGTCGACAACCAACCCGTCGATCTCGGACTCGTCGGCGACATCGTCGGCGTGAACCCCGAAGGCGTGCTCGCGGAACTTCACGCAGGACGCATCCCGGTCGTCTCGTCCATCGCACTCGACGCAGACGTCCCGGGGCGCACGCTGAACATCAACGCGGATGCCGCCGCGTCCGCGCTCGCCGTCGCGCTGGGCGCCGCCAAACTGGTGATCCTCACCAATGTGCCCGGCCTGTACAGCGACTGGCCCGACCGGGACTCGCTCATCTCCACCATCTCCGCGGCCGAGCTACGCGAGCTGCTGCCGTCGCTCGACGCCGGGATGATTCCCAAGATGACCGCATGCCTGCATGCCGTCGAAGCCGGCGTGCCGAAGGCGGCTGTGATCGACGGACGAGACGAGCACTCTCTGCTCTTCGAACTCTTCACAACGAGCGGCAGCGGAACGGAGGTGACCGCGTGACGGACACATCGAGCATCGCCCCTGCACGGCAGAACTGGCACGAGCGGTTCGGAGACGTGATGATGGGATCGCTTGCCGTCCCCGCCGTCATGCTCGACCATGGCCGCGGCGCTTACGTGTGGGATGTCGACGGCAAGGAGTACCTGGACTTCCTCGCCGGTATCGCCGTGAACTCGCTCGGGCACGCCCATCCCGTGCTGGTGGATGCCATCTCCGAGCAGGCCGCCAAGCTCGTACACGTCTCCAACTACTTCGCCACCCCGCCGCAGGTGGCACTGGCAGAGCGCCTGCTGCGCATTACCGGTGCTGGCGACAGCGGACGGGTGTACTTCTGCAACTCGGGTACGGAGGCGAACGAGGCGGCATTCAAGCTGGCGCGGCTCAACACGGCGCACCCCAACTCGGGCAAGGCCCGCACGCGCATCCTGGCGCTGCACAACGGCTTCCACGGCAGGACGATGGGGTCGCTCGCCCTCACCGGCAAGCCCCACATGCGGGAGCCGTTCGAACCGATGATCCCCGGCGTCGAGCACATCGACACGACGATCGCGGCCCTCGAGCAGTCGATCGACGACACGGTGGCTGCGCTGTTCCTCGAGCCCATCAAGGGCGAGGCGGGCGTGATCGATCTTCCCGATGGATACCTCGCTGCGGCGCGCGAACTCACGCAACGGCACGGTGCACTGCTCATCATCGACGAGATCCAGACCGGTGTGGGCCGCACTGGCGAGTGGTTCGGGTTCCAGAACGCAGGCATCCTGCCCGATGCCATCACCGTCGCGAAGGGCATGGCGGGCGGAGTGCCGATCGGGGCGCTCGTCACGTTCGGTCGGGCATCCGACCTGTTCACCCGCGGCCAGCACGGGAGCACGTTCGGCGGCAACCCCCTGGCAACCGCAGTCGCCGGTGCGGTCCTGACCGAGATCGAGGATGCCGGGCTCCTCGACAACGCACGCGTGCGTGGCGCTCAACTCCGCCAGGCGCTCCACGCCATCGGGTCGCCCGTGATCGCCGAACTTCGCGGTGCCGGCTTGTTGATCGGCGTAGGTCTGTCCGAGCCCGTGGCCGACGAGCTGTCGGCAGCCGCACTCCGGCACGGCCTCATCATCAATGCCCCCAACGACTCGAGCATCCGGCTCGCTCCTCCGCTGACCATCGGCGACGACGAGGTCGCAGAATTCGACCGCCGCTTCCGTGCTGCGCTCGCCGAACTCGACCACAAGCCGCACGACCATCAGCAACAGGGAGCCTGACCAGTGACTCGCCATTTCCTGCGCGACGATGACCTCACCGCCGAAGAACAGGCGGAGATCCTCGATCTCGCCGTCAAGATGCGCGAGGACAGGTGGGGGAGCAAGCCGCTCGCGGGCCCCCAGACGGTCGCCGTGATCTTCGACAAGTCGTCGACGCGCACCCGCGTCTCCTTCGCAGTGGGCATTGCGGACCTCGGCGGTAGCCCGCTCATCATCAGCACCGCGAACAGTCAACTGGGCGGAAAGGAGACGCCGTCCGACACAGCTCGCGTGCTCGAGCGCATGGTTTCGGCGATCGTCTGGCGCACCTACGCGCAGTCCGGTCTCGAGGAGATGGCCGAGGGAACGACGGTGCCGGTCGTCAACGCACTGTCCGACGACTTCCACCCCTGCCAGCTCCTCGCCGACCTCCTGACCATCAGGGATGTCTTCGGCAGGCTCTCCGGCCTCACGGTCACGTTTCTGGGTGATGGCGCGAGCAACATGGCGCAGTCCTATCTCCTCGCTGGAGCGGTCGCTGGGATGAACGTGCGGGTCGCGTCGCCCGACGAGTTCGCCCCGCACGACGTCGTCGTCTCCGACGCGGATGCCATCGCCGCCACCACGGGCGGATCCGTCTCGCTCTACACCGATCCTTTCGAGGCCGCGGCGGGTGCCGACGTGGTCGTCACCGACACGTGGGTCTCGATGGGCAAGGAGGAGGAGAAGGCGCACCGCATCGCCGCAATGGCGAACTACAAGGTGACCCCTGAGCTGATGGGGCTCGCGCAGTCGAACGCCATCTTCCTGCACTGCCTTCCGGCCGACCGCGGATACGAGGTCGACCCGGAGGTGATCGACGGTCCGCAGAGCGCCATCTGGGACGAGGCCGAGAACCGTCTGCACGCGCAGAAGGCGCTGCTCACGTGGCTGCTGGAGAGGAACGCGGCATGATGCCCACGTCTAGAGCGACCGAGGTGGTGCATGCCTGACGAGCAGAACGGCAACCGCGCGGCAGAGGCCGGCGCTCTCTGGGGCGGCAGGTTCGCGGGCGGTCCGTCGCCCGAGCTGACGGAGCTGAGCCGCTCCACCCAGTTCGACTGGCGGCTGGCCGACTACGACATCGCAGGGTCCCTCGCGCACGCGAAGGCACTTGCCACGGCCGGGTACCTCACCCCGGACGAGCTCGCCGCCATGGCGGACGCGCTCGAGTCGCTGCTCGCCGACGTGCGCTCTGGCGGGTTCCTGCCGCAGGCATCCGACGAAGACGTGCACTCGGCGCTCGAACGCGGACTGGTTGAGCGCGCGGGCACAGAGCTGGGGGGAAAGCTGCGGGCGGGCCGCAGCCGCAACGACCAGATCGCCACGCTCGTGCGCCTCTATCTGCGCGACCATTCGGAGCGACTGGCGCGCCTCGTGCTCGACCTCATCGACGCCCTGGCGTCGCAGGCAGAAGCGAACGCCGACGCCATCATGCCAGGCAGAACGCACCTGCAGCACGCACAGCCCGTGCTGCTCGCCCACCACCTGCTCGCCCACTGCTGGCCGCTCGTGCGCGACCTCGAGCGCATCGTGGACTGGCTCCGCCGCTCGGATGCCTCACCGTACGGTTCGGGCGCGCTCGCCGGGAACACGCTCGGCCTGGACGCCGGACTCGTCGCCTCGGAACTCGGTTTCTCAGCAGTGGTGGAGAACTCGATCGACGGCACCGCGTCTCGGGACCTCGTCGCCGAGTTCGCGTACATCACCGCCCAGCTCGGCGTCGATCTCTCCCGGTTCGCTGAGGAGATCATCCTCTGGAACACGAGGGAGTTCGGTTTCGTCACGCTGAGCGACTCGTATTCGACCGGGTCGTCGATCATGCCGCAGAAGAAGAACCCGGACATCGCGGAGCTCGCTCGTGGCAAGGCCGGCAGGCTCATCGGCAACCTCAGCGGGCTACTGGCTACGCTCAAGGGGCTGCCCTTGGCATACAACCGGGACCTGCAGGAAGACAAGGAGCCGGTGTTCGACTCGGTCGACACGCTCGAGATCCTCCTTCCCGCCTTCACCGGGATGGTGGCGACACTTCGCTTCCACACCGACCGCATGCGCGCGCTCGCGCCGCAGGGCTATTCGCTTGCCACCGATGTCGCCGAATGGCTCGTGAAGCAGCACGTTCCATTCCGCGACGCCCACGAGATCACAGGACAACTCGTCTCCTACGCCGAGTCGAACGGCTTGGAACTCGATGAAGTCGACGACGATGCGCTCGCAGCGATCTCTCCGCACCTCACTCCGGCCGTTCGCGCGGTCCTGTCGCTCGACGGGTCGGTCGCATCTCGCAACGGGATCGGGGGAACGGCCTCCGACCGCGTGGCCGAACAGCGGGCGCACCTGACGGAGCGCGTGCGGGTACTCTCCAGTGCGCTCTTCCCAGGGGGTGCGGTGTGACCATGCGAGGAAGGCGGCGCGCGACAACCGTGATCGCGGTGATTGCGGCAGCCGTCGTCATCTTCGCGATCGTCGCGACGCTCGTCATCGGCGGGCGACTGTTCTGACGCATGCCCACCGCATTCAGAGGCGGAGTGTGACGTGCACGTTCCGCGCAGATCGTTCTTCGAGCGCAGCTCCCTGGAGGTGGCGCCAGAGTTGCTCGGCGCCCACCTGACACACGAGACACCGGAGGGCTCTGTCACGCTCCGCATCACCGAGGTCGAGGCCTACCTCGGCGACGGCACCGACCCGGGTTCGCATGCCTTCCGCGGCAAGACCGCGCGGAACGCGGTGATGTTCGGACCGCCTGGGCACCTCTACGCCTACTTCACGTACGGCATGCACACGTGCGCGAACCTGGTCTGCTCACCGGAGGGTGATGCTTCCGGGGTACTGCTGCGGGGAGCCGAGGTCGTGAGCGGCGAGGAACTCGCGTTGAACAGGCGAGCGAGCGGACGACGGGGGAGCGCGGTTCCTCACCGCGACCTGGCACGGGGGCCGGCGAGGCTAGCGGTGGCTGCCGGCATCCGTCTCGATGAGAACGGTTCGGATGTCTTCCAACCGCCGTTCGCGATCGAGGTCTCCGACGAACCTGTGACGCCGTTCGCGACCGGTCCCCGCACGGGCATCAGCGGACCGGGAGGTGACGAGTCTCTCTATCCGTGGCGGTTCTGGATCCCAGGCGACGCGACGGTCTCGCCGTACAAGCGGCATCCGAGGGCCGTGACATCCGTTGATCAGGCGGTGCCTCCCAGGTCCTCGAGCAGAAGCCGCCGTCCCTGACCGCGCTGAGGCCGGAGCGCGCCGGCTCACATCCCGATTGCGAACCGGAACAATGCACCGCAGGCGGCGGCCCACACCAGGCTCACGAGCGTTCCGATGATGAACCGTTCGCGCACCTCGGCGACATCGAGTTCGGTGAATCGTCCGACGCTCTTGATGGCGACGATGACTGCGATGGCTTCGGGGAAGCCGGCCATGATCGTCGCCGTCGCCGCGACGCGTTCGAAGACGCCGATGACGGTCCCGCCCCGCAGCACCTCGCCTTGCACGATCTCGCCGTCGGGCTCCCGCACCGCTCGCTCGACCACGATTCCCCCGTGATGCCCTTCGCGCACGCTGCCCTTCGACGCCACGGCGAGCACGAAGAGCACGGCGGGGCCTCCGCCGAGCACGCTGAGCGCGAGCACGGAGAGGCCGAGCACGACACTGACCAACGCCGAGGGGTGTGCGTGCTGCGGGACGGTCGCGACGAGCCCCACCACGACGGTTGCACCGGCTCCGATGACCAACCAGCGCCGAGGGATGCGGAGTGTGACCGCGGAGGCGGCGATCCCCAACCCGATGACGATGAGGACGAGGCTCCAGTAGATGAAGGTGAAGGCCGGATACAGCAGGGGAAGGGCCATCTATTGCTCTCCTTCGGCTTCGGCGCAGCGGCGGTCCAAGTCCTGCAACAGCCTACCGATCGCGGGGACGGCGGCGGCCTCCTGATGGATGCCCGCTGCTCTCGCTCGCGAGCTCACCGCCGGCTCGCTGATTCCCAGCCGGGCGGCCGAGTCACGCTGGGTGAGGCCCTGCTGCATCAGGTCGTACAGTTCCCACCCCGCCGCACTGCGCCGTGACCGGATGACGAGGAGAAGGTCGATGAGAGCCTCGAGATCGGATGCCCGCGCCGTTTCAGCGTCGACCCCGCTGCGTAGAGCGAACCGGGTTCCGCGCTTCTTCGCCGCCGCCACCGCGTCTCGTGCCGCGAAGAACGCGGGCCCTGTCGCGGCGCGCGCACTGTCGGGAAGCGGTTGACGTACGCTGCCGCACCCTACGCCGATGCTCCACTCTTCGGTTCGCTGGAGCACGAGCGCGATGCCCATTGCGGTGTCCGCGTTGGCCGTGAGGGCTTGGACCTCGTCGCCTGCGTTCCGATCGACGGGGACGGCAAGGCCGTCGGCGAACCGCTTCTGCAGATCGCGCCTCGTGATTTCCACGACATCGGGCCGGTTACGGCTGTCGACCTGGTCTGCTGTGATGACGAACATGCCGACTCCCGCCGCAGTTGGATAAGGCCCCAAGCCTAACTCAACCCGACTTAAGCCTCAAGCATTCAGACCGCCTGATATAAGCCGAGAGGCATTGCTACTGTTGTCGCGTGCCAGCCGACGCCCTTTCCACCCAGAGCAATGACCCGAGTTTCGACGACATCTGGGACGAGCTCGTCTGGCGCGGCCACGTGCACGTTTCGACCGATCCCGAGGCGATCCGAGGAGCGCTGAACGCCGGTCCGATCACCTACTACTGCGGGTTCGACCCGACCGCGGCGAGCCTGCACCTGGGCAACCTCGTTCAGCTCATCGTCATGCGCCGGCTTCAACTCGCCGGTCACAAGCCACTCGGCCTCGTGGGGGGCTCGACGGGTCTCATCGGCGACCCGCGCCCGACGGCCGAGCGCACGCTGAACACCAAGGAGACCGTCGCCGATTGGGTCGCTCGCCTGCAGCAACAGGTCTCCCGGTTCCTCAGCGACGAGGGCGAGAACGCCGTTCGTCTCGTCAACAACCTGGACTGGACCGCGCAGCTGTCCGCCATCGACTTCCTGCGCGATGTCGGCAAGCACTACCGCGTGGGGACCATGCTCAAGAAGGATGCCGTCGCCGCACGACTGAATTCCGACGCGGGCATCAGCTACACCGAGTTCAGCTACCAGATCCTTCAGGGCTACGACTACCTCGAGCTCTACCGGCAGTACGGCTGCGTGCTGCAGACGGGTGGAAGCGACCAGTGGGGCAACCTCACGAGCGGGACCGACCTCATCCACCGCGTGGAGGGCGAGAGCGTGCACGCGATCGGTACGCCGCTGGTGACGAATAGCGACGGAACCAAGTTCGGCAAGAGCGAAGGCAACGCCGTTTGGCTCGATCCGACCATGACGAGCCCATACGCCTTCTACCAGTTCTGGCTCAACGCGCTAGATGCCGACGTCATCGACCGGATCAAGGTCTTCACATTCCTCCCTCGCGCCGAGATCGAACGCCTTGAACGGGCCGTGGCCGACGAGCCGTACAAGCGGGAGGCGCAACGCACGCTCGCCCGCGAGGTGACGACGCTTGTGCACGGCCAGGCTGCAACCCAGGCGGTGATCGCCGCGGCGGAGGCGTTGTTCGGCAACGGCGATCTCGAGACTACGGATGCCGCCACTCTCGAGGCCGCGCTCCGAGAGCTCCCCAACACGACGACGGCGCCGAACGCGCCGATAGCCCAGTTGCTGGTCGACACCGGCCTCACCTCCAGTCTCTCCGAGGCGCGCAGGGCCATCGTCCAGGGTGGCGTGTACGTCAACAACGCCAAAGTCGACGACGGCGCCGCGACGATCGCCGGCAACGTTCTTCCCTCCGGTGTGGCAGTGCTGCGCAGAGGCAAGAAGACCCTGGCCGGCGTCTTCGTCGAGTGACCGCGCGCGGCAAAGGATGCCCCGACACGCCCGGTCTACGCCGGCGATTTGCACCCCCTGCCGACCGCCACGTAGAGTAACTCTTCGTCACCCCAAAGGTGCGGAAAGCTCGTAGAGCTTCCGGCCTCAAGCGGGACTGATCCACAGCCGAAGAGCTACTCCTGTTGCAGGAGAGAACCACTGGCTTGTAGGATGGAAAACCCACTCCGAGAAACGGTCTTAGACCGATTCCCACCCGCTCAGCCTCAGCATGTCTGACATGCGAACCGGCCAGGCAGTGTGCGACTTGACAAAGTCGGCGCGAGTGGTAAGGTAGAGAAGTTGCCCCGGGGGCAGGTCGAGAGGCTGAAACCGGGAGTGTCCGATCCTTGAGAACTCAACAGCGTGCACAATGTCAAATGCCAAATAACCTCGGCATCAACTTTTTTGGTTGGTGTAGGGATTCCTTTGGATTAGAACAGATTGTCAGTAGACATTCGAAACTAGTCAAGACAAACTCGCGCAGGGTCGACCTTTGGGTTGGTTTTGTGTGTTTGTGTTTCCACGGGCTTTAGGGTTTGTGGGTTTAAAACATTTACGGAGAGTTTGATCCTGGCTCAGGACGAACGCTGGCGGCGTGCTTAACACATGCAAGTCGAACGATGATCCTGGGTGCTTGCACCTGGGGGATTAGTGGCGAACGGGTGAGTAACACGTGAGCAATCTGCCCCGGACTCTGGGATAAGCGCTGGAAACGGCGTCTAATACTGGATATGACGCGCGAAGGCATCTTCTGCGTGTGG
>NZ_JBMSEB010000002.1:0-549255 GCF_049446075.1 Rathayibacter sp. KR2-224 | reverse complement strand
CCTCCCTCGAAGGCTGGTGTGTGGTCAGAGACCACCAGCATCAAGGGAGGCCCGCCCCATACGACGGAGCGACCCAGGGTGGGGAATTTCGGCGAGCAGAAGTGGGGAATTTCAGTGAGCGCCGTCAGGAAGAAGATCCGCATCGTGTTGTCTGTGCTGCAGGGCGAGATCTCGATCGCTGAAGCGGCCCGCCACGAGAAGGTATCCGAGCAGGCGATCGGGAACTGGAAGCGCCAGTTCCTTGAGGGCGGCAAAGCGGGGATCGAGGCGGGCAAGTCCAAGCCTTCGACCCGTGAGCAGCAGCTGGAGGACGAGGTCGCCGAGCTCACGACCGCGTTGGGTGAGGCTGCGGTTGAGATCCGGGTGTGGAAGAAGAGCGCGGAGGGCAGATTGGGCCCTTCGAGGACCTCGAGGTGATCCGCCAGGACGCGGGCATGCCGACCGCGAGGTTCGTGAAGCTGATTGGCGTGCCCGAACGGTCGTATCGCCGCTGGCAAGCCAAAGCGAAGCAGGACCGCCCGCTGAAGGGCCCGTGGCCGCAGCCGTCACGTGTTGCGGTGCGTGACGTGGTGATCTCTCACGCGTCCGCGCATCCGGCGTGGGGGCATCGGAAGATCTGGGCGATGACTCGCCATGACGGGCACCTGGTCTCGCAGGCGACCGTGCTGCGACTGCTGCGTGAGGAGGGGCTGATTTTGCCGGCGCACTATCAGCGGGAACGACGCAAGCTCGCCGAGCGGCGCAAGGCCGCGTTCGCAAAGGAACCGACCGGCCCGAACCAGGTGTGGCAGCTGGACTTCTCCGAGTACGAGACCACCACCGGCGGGACGTGGCGGATCGCCGCGTGCCGGGACTACTGGTCCAAGTACGAGTTCGACGCGCACGTGTCTCCGACGGCGAACATGCACGACGCCGTCGAGGCCGTGCAGAAAGCGCTCGATGAGAACGAGCTTCTACTCGGCCACCCACTGATCGACGACGCGCCCGTGAACGTCGAGACCGGCGAGATCGAGCCGGTCGTGACGATCGTGACCGACAACGGTGGCCCGTTCCGGTCCTTCACGTTCGAGACGTTCATCACCGCGCACCCCGAGCTGCGGCACGTGCGCACGCGAGTGCGCACTCCCGGGCAGAACGGGTCACGAGAACGCGGCTTCGGTTCAATGAAGTACGAGTGGCTGTTCCGTGAAGAGATCGGCGACGCCCTCCAGCTTGTCGAGCACGTCAACGCCTACCGGCAGGACTACAACCACATCCGCCCGCACGAAGCGATCGCCTGGAACCGGCCAGCCGAGGTTCACGCCGGCCGAGCCGATCCCACCATCCCCAACTTCGAAATCGAAAAAACCCTGCCAACTACTTGACGCGGGACAGCATGACGGAGCATCGGCCAGCGCGAGTGTGGCCCGTAGGTGAGGCACGATTGCCGAGGCTTCCTGAGCGCTCGGCGTGGCCGCATTTTTGCCGCAATCGTACGAAAATCAATAGCGTCGAAGTCATCGGGAGCGGTTCAAAAACGTTGATAATCCGCAGGTTTCGTATGGCACGGCGCCGCTGCTTCATGTGTCTCTGGGGTTCGAATCCCACGCCCTCGGCCAAAGTTCGCTCCTATGCGCCCGGCGCCGCTGTGCTCTCCCGAATCACGAGGGTTGGCTCGATCGCTTGGTCCGTCGTGACTGCCCCGGGGTCGGATATCGTGCGCAGCAGGTGTTCGACGGCGATGCGTCCGATGTCGCGGAACGGCTGGGCGATCGTGGTCAATGGTGGAGAGCAGTACGCGGCCAGTGGGATGTCGTCCGATGTGACCGAGACATTCTCGGGCACCCGCCTGCCGTGTTCGACCAGCCCGCGAATGACCCCGAACGCCATTTCGTCACTGGCGACGAAGACCGCAGTTGCATCGGGCACCCTGGCAAGGATGAGGCCGTTGCGGTAGCCCGATGCCGCCGACCAGTCGCCGGGAAGCTCTGGGGGCGGGGTGATGCCGGCGACCGCGAGTTCAGTACGCCGCCCTCGGCGCGCGCTGCCTCCAACCACGTCTGGGGCCCCGCCACGTGCCAGACATTCTCGTGCCCGAGGTCGAGCAGATGGCGCGTGGCCAGCGTGCCGAGCGCCCCATGTCTGAGTTATGCGCGGCGCCGCAATAGGGTTTGAGCAGCCCCTTGCCGCCTGGAGATTCAATGACGACCATTCACGAACTGCTTGACCAGTACGAGTCGATGGCCCGGGACACCCGCGAGAAAGGGTTCCTGTTCGAGCGACTGATTGCCCAGTTCCTGCGCACCGACCCGGTGTACGCGGACCGGTGCGACGCTGTGTGGCTGTGGTCGGATTGGCCTGGCCGTGACGGGAAAGTGGACACGGGCATCGACCTCGTCGCACGGGAACGCGCCACTGGTGAACTGTGCGCTATCCAGTGCAAGTTCTACGCGCCGACGCACGTGCTGCAGAAGGCGGACATCGGCATCACTCTGAGCGGCATCCCGAACGAAGCGTACGAGTACATGCTCGGCCCACGCTCCGCGCTCGAGTGGGTGATGCGCCAGTACCAGGTGACCGTCGACAAGGCGTCAGGAATCGTGAACGACCCGAACGATTGGGCCACCGAGCATGACGAGCCGGACTACATCCTGAACCTCGTTCGACGTGCGGTCACCGTCAGCGTGGAAACGGTCCGCATCGTGAAATCCCTGCCGCCGCTGCGCACCGCGGAGGAGCAGTGACGCCTACGCCGCAACTCGCCGGCCTGCTCGATGAGGTTCGAGCGCGTGGATGGGTCTCGGTGCAGATGCCGTTCGAGAGTCTGACGGTTCAGACCGCGGACATCGGCTGGTTGGTCGTACCTGTCCGTCGTGGCAGCAGCGAGGTCAGTGTCCTGCGGCCGACATCTGCCGATGACGCGCCGAAACGGTCGTTGAGCGCAAAATACGGAACGGGCGCGCAACCGCTGCACACCGATGGTGCGCACTTGCGTCATGTGCCAGACATCGTCGCGCTGTACTCCGAGACCCGGAACCTCACGCCCACGCTGGTGTGGCGGCCAACTGAGAGTCTCCCCGAATCAGTCCATGAGGGTGTCTTCACAGTCGACGGCGGCCGCGGAAGATTCTACGCCTCGGCGTGGACGGAATCCGGTTACCGCTATGACCCCGGGTGCATGACGCCGGCGGATTCGCGAGCGCGGGAAGCCGCGGAGTTCTTCGAAGAAGCAAGAGCGGACGCTGTGGAACACAGGTGGGAGACGCCAGGCACGCTCCTCCTGTTCGACAACCGTGCGGTACTGCATGCAAGAGCTGCCGTCGTCGAGAATGATGGAAACCGTGAGATTCGCCGCGTCGCATTCCGGCGAAAGGAGGCATTCCGGCGATGAGCGCACCGTATGACCACGAAGCCTTATGGACCAAGGCGAAGCTGTTTATCGACCGGGCAATGGATGACTCCTCTGCACGCGATTTCGATGAGCGAGCATTTTGGGCCGCCACTTCTCTAGAGCTCCTCGCCAAGGCTGCGCTCGCGAAGTATTCTCCGCTGCTGATAGCCGAGCCCACAGAGGATGGTCTCAACATCCTCATCGCTAGCGGCCTCGTAGCGGGACAGGCCCGGTTCTCAACCGTCATGGCTAAGACGCTCTGGAAACGCTGCCAGAAAGCGTTCAAGCCGTTCAGTGAGGACCAGGCGAAGCTCATTGCCGCCGGACGCAACGAGTACCTGCATGGTGGTGAGTCCGGGTTCGGCCCGCTGCCGGAAGACATTTGGTGGCAGAAATATTGGGCTCAAGCGGTCATCCTCGTGACGGCACTCGACAAGGACGTCTCTCAGTTCGTCGGGTACCCGCGTTTTCAGACCGTCGAGGACTACCTGGATAAGAACGCCCGTGGCCTCGAGCATCAATACAGTGTGTTGGTTGAGCGGGCAAAACAGCGTCTCCTGCAACGGGCGTCTGGGCGGATGACAGCCGACGTCGAAAGAGAACTCAGCGACCCCAGGCCGCTTACGGCCAGCATGGTGCACAGCGCAGCGGCCGAGTGTCCGGCTTGCGGCGAGGTCGGGGTAATCGAAGGCGACGAGGTAATTGACACCAGGTGGGAGCCATCGCGAGTCTTTCATCCCAACCGGGACAACGATTTCGGTTACGACATCATCGTCACGCTTTCAGTGAACTCGGAATACTTCAGTTGCAGCAATTGTCGGTTGGTCCTGAACCGATTCGAACTGATTGACATAAGCGACTTGCCAAACGACTTCGAAACTCCCGGCGACGTCGACGACATCGACATTGAGGCGGAGTACGGCAACGACTGAGCGATAACTGCGCCAACAACTGTTCGTGCCGGGCCAGCCGCCTCCTCCCTGGTGGCGGCAAAGAATCCGATTTCTCTCGCTACGCTCGTCCCATGGGTGAGGTGCTGCAGTTCGGTGACGGCCGCCGACGCGATGCGCTTATTTTGTGGTTACGGGACGAGCTCGCGGCAACAGGCAGCGTCTCCCAACGGCTCGGCGAGGTCACCGTTTCGATGGAGGAGTGGCGGAAAGCCGCTCGGGCCACAGGGCGCGAGCTCGGCCGTCCCGTGCAGACGCTCGCGGGAGCCGATGCGGTGCACGCGGTTCTCACGGACTGGCCGCGGGATGACCGGGAACGCGCCATCCACATGGAGGCTCTGAAAGCCGCGATGCACGGCGCCACGTTGGGAGTCGAATCGCGGAAGCCTGGCCGGTCAATCGAAGAGACCGGGTCGACGGTGTGCGACTCCTTCGGGCTCGTCGAAGTCAGCAGCCGCTGAGTCGAGCCGCACTCTTAGGGTTCGAGCTCTCGCGGTGGCACCGGAATAGTTTTCGTTCGCGCTTGGACAACCGCGAGCGTCGGATGTTCGGGCACACCGGGAATTCCCCACGGTTCCACGCTCACACCATCCCCGTCGAGACGGGTCGTGGACACAATCGTGAACGGCATGTCGTTCTCGGCGGTGAAGTGCGTTTTCCGGCCGGCGCCGGCTCCAGCGCGTATCGCTGCGAGATGGCCGGCGCCATCCGCCACCTGCAGATTCGGGTGATAGTAGGACACCGCGCCGAGCCGGAGACGGGTTCCGAAGAGCGTGAATCGCCAGTCGAAGTGAGTTACCACGACCTGTCCGCCCTTGGTGAGCATGTCCTCGAGACCATCGGATTCTTCACCGGTCAAGGTCGCGCTGTACCCGGTGACTCCGAGCGGCACGAGCACGGCGCGCCCTTCCAGTATTCGGCGAATCACACGAGTCCAGATTCGGTCGATGACGCCCGTTTCACCGTCGGGGAACGCGAACTCAACGTTGAGCTCGCGTTCGATGAAAGCGAGGTCGTCTACGAAACTGGCGACCCCGGCGTCCGGCGATCGCAATGCGGTGTCCGTGAGAACCATCTTCATCGTGCGGCCGTCAAGTTCAATCTCCACCGTTGAGGCGTTGTCGAAGGTCGAAACGAACTGGTGAGCGCGTGCAGCGCTTCTGCCGGACTGGCCGGCCATGTTGAAGTTCACCTGCGAGGTCATCTCGTCTTGGGTGCCGGAGAACCGCCACACTTGGGTGAGACCTCCAGGGAAACTCATCTCCAGGCTCACGCCGTTGGTTCCGCTGCCGACGTGGCTGGCGACTCCGGAAATCTCGTCGAGGACCTGCCCGTCCGCGTCGCGAGTGGTCATGTAGACGTTGTGGCCGGCGAGGTCACTGGGCGGGGCGATGAGCTCGAGCTCCCCGCCGGTCGATTCCGTGGCTATCCACGGTGCGCCCTTGATTGCGAAGCGGCGCACGACGTTTGATGGAAGGACGACCCGCGCGGATGTCCCGTAGTTGAGTTTGTCGAGGAACGCTTGGCGGAGGGCTTCATCGTCGGAAGCGAAGGTCAGTTCGGTGGTCAGCGTGAGCGGCTCCCGCTCGGCGGCGTCAGGGCGTTTAGCGTACAGCGCATGCGTTTCGACCCCGTCCTGGACGGAGATGTTGACGCCCCAGTACGGGCTCAGGGCGCTCCCCAGGGGCTGTGGCCCGGCGGACTTCGGCTGCAACGTCCGTCGCAGTGGCGGGCACGGCTTGTTCACGGCGGACAATCGCGAGCGCGGACCGTGCGGCGTCGCGGGTGAACATGTCGTGAAGGTCAGGATGTTTGGCCAGGAGGCCGTCCAGTTCCGCTCGGCCCATGAAGCGCACGATGACGTTGTGGGTGCCTTTCAACGCCGAGACTGACTTGCGTTCCTGAACGGTTCCGTTGCCGGGAATGACGAGTGTCCACGTGCGCGGGTTGAGCTTCATCGCCTCGTTGAACGAGTTCTTTATCTGGGGCCACCGGCTCTTCCGGTGGCCTCCGGAAAACCCTTCAGGGAAGTGCTTCAGCTGGAAGATGCGGATGAGCTCGGCGGTCTTCTTCACCCGGACGTCCACGTCGATTCCGCCGTCCCCGCCGCGCCCGTCAATCGCTCGCGCGCACAGTCCTGGCTCCGCTTCTGCTTCGCGCACGAGAAGCGCCTCGACGAGCCGTTCGAAGTCGTCACGGGAGCAGGTGCTCCAGTCGAACACGGAGCCAGGGGAAGCCATGCCGTCAGGGTAACGGCGCCTTTAGACGGAGTTCGTGTACCGGCCGCGCGAGCCGAAGCGTTGTCCCTCAGACGGGGAGTATGAGGTTGGAACCTCCGTCGTCCGTCAACGGGGGCGACTTCGTGAAACGTGAGCTGTTGCGCTTGCGCGAGTCCGGCTCTGACGGCTTCGTCAATCATGGCCTGGTCGGCGGTCGTCTTCGGGTCAAGCCACCAGGCCCACATCTCCGGCGGCGGGAGGATGACCGTTCCCGGTCGTGGATGTCCGCGTGTGTGAATGGAATCTGAGGTGAAGATGGTGACCGTGAGATGCCATCCGTCGTCTCCGGTGGTGCCGGGATCACGCCCGCAGCGAAGGCATCACGCAGAAACCGATCTGGCGCGAGCCCGTGCGAACGCATCGCGCGATAGCCCCGGCTTCAGGCTACTACGAGTGGCAGAAAGTCGGGTCGAAGAAGACTCCGTCCTTCATCCACGACGCACCCTACCAGGAGTAGAGCGCGGCCATCCCGATGTACGGGTCCGCTTCGGTGTGCAAGGACCTGGGCATCTCGAAGACCGCGATGCAGGTGTGGGTGCGCGATGACCGGTTCCGATCGCATGAGATGACGCCCACGGCGGACCCGGACGAGCGCCGTGAGATGGACGGCGGCGCTCAAGCGGATCAGGGAGCTCGAGATGGAGAATGAGGTGCTGCGGCGGGCGGCGGCGTATCTCTGTCAGGCGCATATCGTGCCCTAAAATGATTTACCCGCTCGTCCGTGAGATGGTTGCGGCCGGCGCCTCTGTCAGGGTACCGGTCGTGGTGGCGTGCCGGGTGCTCAGGTTCTCCGAGCGGGCGTATTACGAGTGGCTCAAACAGCCCGTCAGCGCGCGTGAGGCCGAGCAGGCGCACCTGGTCCGGGTGTTGCGGGAATTGCACGAGGACGATCCCGAGGGCGGGTACGGGGTCCTTACCGATGATCTCGCCATGCCGGCTACGACGTGTCGGAGTGGCGGGTGTGGCGGCTGTGCCATCTCGCGGGCATCCAGTCCACGATCAGCACCCGGAAGTGTTGCTACCGGAAAGCGGGCCCGCCGGTGCACGACGACCTCGCGAAACGGGACTTCACCGCCCAGAGACCGAACCAGCTGTGGGTCACGGACATCACCGAGGACTTGATTGACTGCGATGGGTGGCGCGCCGTGGCCGCGTTTTGGCCGCATCCGAATCAGAACCGACACGATCCGCCTGATCGAGGAGCGTCACAGATCCCCTAGATTCCGAGGTTTTCAGGGCTGTCACGGCGGGCAATCAGGCTGGATCGAGAGTTCAAATCCCTCCGTCTCCGCATAGTAAATATGCTGGTCAGAGGCCTTTTCTGGTTGTCCAATCTGGACCAAACCCACAAAGGCCCACAGTTCGCCCTGTAGGTGGTTCCACGCGCCGAACACCAACTGCGCGCGGTCGACCGCGTCACCGATCTGCCGAAACACGTCTCGGTGCGGGCCGAGTCGCGTGACGCTCCAAGATGGCGGTAGCGGAGTGCTGCTGGTGGCCCGAGGAAGCATGTTCCTCAACGTCCAGTCGAACAGTCCCGACGAACTGGATGGACGCCGTCACCGGCACGAGGTGGCGGAATCGTGGCGGACGCTTGTGCGCGTGGACGCTGCACAGGAAGGTCTGCTCGGAGGCAACTGGGATCTGCTGCCGCGCCCGGAGAAGTACAGCCAAAGGACCCTACAGCCTCCTCTACCCCGTGCTTCCCCTTCGCGAAGGGCAGGACCCGGCAGATTTGGCAACGCAATACGTGGAGACCGACCCCGCATTCACCAAGCCGCGGATAAGGGTTTAAGGCTTATGGGCTGACATGTGTATTCCGTGTCACCGATGGGGAACGCGTTGCTCGCTTTCCAACTATTCGATGATCGCTCGGCATCGCTGTGGAACCTTTGCCAGCGATGAATTGATCGCGGTGAGAAACAAATTACTGGACGCTGACGATTGGGAAGCGCCAAGCTGTGGCTACCACTTAGGGGTTGCAAAAAGAGGGGAACCGCGATGAGTGCAGAGACCACTGGTCCGGAGCGGCCTGACGTCTTTCGCGGGTTCGTCAGGCGACATCCATTGGTCTGCTTCTTCGTTCTCGCCTACGCCATTGCATGGCTGATCGAGATACCAATGGATCTCTCGGCATCGGGTGTTTTAGCGTTGGCACTGTCGAAACGCGATCTGGCGTTCGGCATCATATTGGCTACCTTCGCCCCGACGGCTGCCGCGTTCATCATGACCGCCCTGGTGGATGGGCGCAACGGCGTCGTTCGGCTGTTACGCAGATACGTTCAGTGGCGCGCTGGCATTCAGTGGTACCTGTTCGTACTCGTCGGAATCCCCATCATCATCCTGCTCGGTACAATCGTCGTACCCGGAGCCATCGCCTCATTCCAACCGGAGATCGCGCCATTCGTCGTCGGGTACCCGCTGGCGTTCGCGACAACCTTCTTTCTCGGCGGCCCGTTCGGTGAAGAACCGGGCTGGCGCGGCTTCGCGCTTCCCCGTATGCAACGCAAGAGCGGCCCGTTGCTTGGTGCCGTATTCCTTGGCATGCTCTGGTCGTTCTGGCACTTTCCCTTATTCTTCAGCGGAGTATGGACACCTCCCACGCTGGCGAACATGATCATGTTCGTCGGAATGACCACCGCGCTCACCATCATCATGGTCTGGGTCTTCAATCACGTGGGCGGCAGCCTGCTCATCATGATGCTGATGCACGCCTCGTTTAACACCTTCGCGAATCGCGTGTCAGGCCTCTTCCCCGCCCCGATCTTCAATGACTACGGGTTGCTCCCCGTGTTGATCGGATTCGGTGGCACAGCAATCGTGCTCGTCGTCATCACTCGTGGCCAGTTGGGGTACGAATCGAAAGCGGCAAGGCGGTTCGCCGAGGCCAACGTTCTCACTGGGGAGTCGGCCGCATAACACGGTCGAAGATTCTGGAGACGCGCCCGTGACAGTTGTTGTCAGCTCTAACGTTGAAGGACGTGAGGCACTCCTGGGCAATATAGTGGCCGACGGAGTTGGTACGGCGGTCGGCGGTGTCGTGTGTTACGGCACAGCGGAACGCGGAATGAGTGAACCCGTCGCGCTCGAAGTTGGTATTCCCGGCTCTGGTTCGCTCGGCGGCAGGAACGAGGCGAACACGTGGAGCAGGCTCTGCGGGGCGTTCGGGGCGAAGATCACCTCGAGGCTCTGCGCCGATTCGTGGTCGGACGCCGCGGATCTGGGGAAGAGGTCAGTCCCGTAGCTATTCAAAGCCCTTCGATGTCGCCGGGGTCTTCGGTGACAGCGCGGGCAAGGTCGGCGCTGTCGAACATGGCGGGGTTGTCAGCTGAGAAGAGCCGCGAGCAGGAACAACACAAAGGCGAGGATCGCGGCAGAGCTGCGGAAGACGTCGATGAGCGCCGATCGCCTGATCACAGCAATCCAATCGGCGGGCGGTGAGTCTGGATCCCGCAGCAGACCCATTCCTGAACGCGGTTGCGGACGACTTCACGACGGCCGCTGTTCCCACTACGGGTGGTGCCACGGCGACCGTGTTCAGCAACGACACGAACAACGGCGCCGCTTTCGCACCCGCCGACGTCACTGCCACGCTCGTCAATGATGGCGGAGTAACTGGAGCCAGCATCGGAGCAGACGGCGCCATCGTCATTCCGGCCGGGACGGCCGCGGGGAGCTACACCCTCACCTACCAGATCTGCCGTGCAGCGACCGCCTCTATCTGTGACACGGCCTCGGCCAAGGTGCTGGTCCAGGTACCCGCCAGCACTGCGCCGGTCGGCTCGGTCAGCACGTCGGGCGGGGCAAGTTCGAGCGCTGTTCTGGCCGAGAGCGGCAGCGACACCGCACCGAATCTCCTTGCTGCGGCCGGCCTCCTCGTGCTGGGACTGCTCACTATTGCTCTCAAACCGATGTTGCGCCGTCATCAGAGCTAACACGGTGCTGCGATCGATCAGACTGCTCGCTCGCAAACCGTCGATCCCCGGCCCCCGCCAGTGCGCTCTTCGTATCGCGGTTGCTCACTCATCGCCTCTGTTTCTCAATCGCAGAACAACCTTCTGTTGGACTTCTAGGTGCCTGCGTTCCTAGGTTGGACGGGGATGCCGAACGGCTTCACGACGAGCACGAAGGAACACAGTTATGCAGCAGCGCACCATCGGCGATCGGTCAGTATCTGCAATCGGCCTCGGGGGCATGCCCATGTCGATCGAGGGTCGTCCCGACGCGGACCGATCCATTGCCACGATCCACGCTGCGCTGGACTCGGGAGTCACCCTGATCGACACCGCAGACGCGTACCACCGGGACGCCGGTGAGGTCGGGCACAACGAGGAGCTGATTGCGCGCGCCCTGCGCGAATACGGCAGCGGGACCGACGACGTTCTCGTCGCGACCAAGGGCGGCCACCTTCGTCCGGGAGATGGCTCGTGGACCCGCAACGGGGATCCCGAATACCTCAAACGTGCCGCAAAGGAGTCCGCGCGACGTTTGGGTGTCGAGGCGATCGGCTTGTACCAGTTCCATCGTCCCGACCCGAACGTTGCATACGCCGACTCGGTGGGCGCGCTCCGCGACCTTCTAGACGACGGCGTCATTCTGATGGCCGGTATCTCGAATGCCGATGTGTCCCAGATCGACGAGGCGCGCGAGGTGCTCGGCGGGCGCCTGGTGTCGGTGCAGAATCAGTTCTCGCCCGCGTTCCGTTCCAGTCAGGGTGAACTCGAGCACTGCGCCGAGCTCGGTATCGCGTTCCTGCCGTGGAGCCCTTTGGGCGGCATTGCGAACGCCAAGGAGCTCGCGGGGAAGCACAGCGCCTTGCAGCAGGTCGCCGCCGAGGTAGGGGCGAGCGTTTATCAGGTCACGCTGGCTTGGGAGCTGGCGCTCGCGCCGGTCGTCATCCCGATCCCCGGTGCATCCCGTCCCGAGAGCATTCGCGATTCGGCCCGAGCCGCCGAACTCGAGCTGACCGCCGAGCAGGTCGCCCGGCTGTCTGCCTGACCGGGCAGAAAGGCTCGCAGCAGGATCCGACCGACTCGCCTCTTCGAAGTACATACGAAGTAGCGGTCGCCTAAGGCTGTCAACCCTCCTTGCCGCGAGGCTTGGCCTGTGGCACCGTGCACAGAGCGGGCGTGGTCCGCGGCACAGTCACTGAGGAGGCCGATCGGAAATGGGGAAGCAGGAGAAGCTCGAGAAGGCTGCGGCGAAGGCCTATGACCAGGCGGAGGAGGCCGTCAAGCAGGCTCGGAAGGCCGCGAAGAAGCTCGACAGCAAGAAGTCGAAGAAGCGAGTGGATGCTCTCGACGAGCAGCTGTCGAAGATCAAGAAGCCGGCAGCGACGGATGCGGCGCCGCACGCCGAACCGCAAGAGGCGGGTGGGCATCCTGAGGCGTCTCTTCCGCTCCCGAACGTCACTGATACGGCGGCCGAGTTCGTGGGCTCCGCCACGACGTCTGGCACGCACGATCCGGCGCTCGACCAGCTCACGGTGCAGGCGCTGCGCGATGTCGCCCGAACCCGCGGCCTCCGTAACGTCTCCCGCCTTACCAAGCCGCAGCTGATCGAACGCCTCAGCGAGTGAGGCCAGGTCGGGCGCCCCGCGGGACGCCGCAATTGATCACGAGCAGTAGTCAGGCGTCGAAATCCCATGAGACGAGTGCGCCGTTCACGGCTCCGCCGGTCATGGCGCCCGCACCGATCGACATCGCCACGTTGGCTCCTGGATTCACGACATTGCCGATCGCCCAAATGCGTTCATCACTCGTTCTGCCTGCGAAATCCACGTCGAGGAAGGAACCGACAGGGGTTTCGTTGCGCTTCAGGCCGAGCGAGGTGAGGAAGCCGTCGTGCGGGCGTGGGATGCCTCCCGTGAAGATGGCATCGAGGGGCACCTCCCGCCCGCTCTCGAGGCGGACCGCGGTGACGCTCCGATCCTCGCCGAGGATCTCGGTCACCGGCTCGGACACGAGCTCGATGCCACGAGACCGAAGGCGCTGCTCAGTGTCGCGGGCGACCGGTCCCAGGCCAGCGGTGAAGACGGTGAGGTTCTCACTCCACTGACGCACGAGCTCGGCCTGATGCAGGCCGAGCGGGGACGTCGTCAGTACGCCGAGGCGTCGATCGCGCACCTCCCAACCGTGACAGTAGGGGCAATGCAGCACGGACGTTCCCCAGCGCTCCGCGAGCCCGGGGATCGCGGGTAAGTCGTCCGTCAGCCCGGTGGCGACAACCAGTGCGCGAGTACTGCGCGCCAGGCCGTCGCCGGTGGTGACCGAAAGCCCGTCGGCCATCCTCTCGACCTGTTCGATGGTGCCGTCGCAGAATTCGACGCCATACTCGGCCACCTCTGCGCGGCCCCGAGCGAGGAGGTCTTGCGGCGGCGTTCCCTCGTTGCCGAGCACGCCGTGCATCTGATCGGCGAAGCGATTGCGGGGGCTACCCGCGTCGATCACAAGCACGCGTCGGCGGGACCGGCCGAGCAGCAGCGCTGCAGAGAGGCCGGCGGGGCCTCCGCCGGCGATGATGACGTCCCAGTTCTGATCGCGCATGTCTCTAGGGTGGACGCCGGCTCCATGAAGATGCAAACTATTTTGCGATAACAGCAAGGAGAATCCGGTGCGCGAAGAGCTGGCGTTGGTCGGAGCGAAGCTGCGCGCGGCGCGGCGGGCGCAGGGGCTCACCCTCGAGGATCTGGCCGGGAGCGCGGGCATGTCCGTCAGCACCCTGTCGCGATTGGAGTCGGGCAAGCGGCAGGCGAGCCTGGAACTGTTGCTCCCGCTGACCCGTCGGCTGGGCTTGCGGATCGATGATCTGTTGAGCGCCGACCCGGTGGATCCCCGCGTGCGGCGGCCGGTCATCCGGCGCGATGGGCTCGTGATCGCACCCCTGGCGCCAGAGGATTCGCCGATCGCCACGTTCAAGATCACGTACCCCGCCGCGGGCGCCATGCCGGCTCCGCGGGTGCACGACGGGTACGAGTGGCTCTACGTGCTGCAGGGACGGCTCCGCCTTCTCCTCGGAGGTCAGGACCTCGTTCTGGTCCGAGGCGAGGCGGCCGAGTTCGACACGCGGACTCCGCACGCGATGGCGGCGGCGGGCGGTCGCCCGACGCACGTGATCAGCATCTTCAACGAGGCGGGGGCACGCATTCACACTCATGTGAACAGCTGATCGCCTCCGCGTCGCTCCGTTCCGGGGCCACACACCCCTCCGGTAGCCTCATCGCGATCAAGGTCCGAGCTACCGCGCCAGGATCTACGGCGATGGCGGCCGGTCCCAGCAGGGTCGGCCGCCATCGCGCCGGACGAACCTCTGATCAGACCAGGTCGTACCGATCGAGTTCGGTGACCTTGCCCCACGCGGCGACGAAGTCGCGCACGAACTTCTCTTGTGCGTCATCCGAGGCGTACACCTCGGCCAGCGCGCGCAACTCCGAGTTCGAGCCGAACAGCAGGTCGACGCGCGTTCCGACTCCCACGGGTACGCCCGAGCCGTCCTTCGTGCCGATGAAGGCATTCGAGCCCGAATCGAGCGGGCGCCACGTCGTGCCCAGGTCGAGCAGGTTGACGAACACGTCGTTCGTCAGCACGCCTGGACGGTCGGTCAAGACGCCGTATTCGGAGTCATCCCAGTTCGCATCCAGTGCCCGCAGGCCGCCGATGAGCACGGTCATCTCCGGCGCGGTCAGCGTGAGCAAGTTCGCCTTGTCGATGAGGTGATACTCGGCAGGCATGGTGGCGAGCGCGCCCTGGTAGTTGCGGAAGCCGTCGGCCGCCGGCTCGAGGTAGGCGAATGATGCGATCTCCGTCTGATCCTGCGTCGCATCGGTACGGCCAGGGTGGAAGGCCACTTCCACGTCGACGCCGGCATCCGCGGCCGCCTTTTCCACCGCGGCGTTTCCTCCGAGCACGATGAGGTCGGCCAGAGAGACGCTCTTTCCGTCGGCATGACCCGCATCGAACGACGACTTGATGCCCTCGAGCACGCGGAGCACCTTCTGCAGCTGAGCCGGCTTGTTGACCTCCCAGTCCTTCTGCGGCTCGAGTCGGATGCGCGCTCCGTTCACCCCTCCGCGCTTGTCGCTGCCGCGGAACGTGGATGCCGCCGCCCACGTGGTCTCGACCAGCTCGGTGACAGATAGCCCCGAGTCAAGGATCTGCTGCTTGAGATCAGCGGCGTCAGCCGAGTCGATGAGTTCGTGCTCGACAGCAGGAACGGGGTCTTGCCAGATGAGTTCCTCGGCGGGGACTTCCGGTCCGAGGTAACGGGCGACCGGGCCCATGTCGCGGTGGGTCAGTTTGAACCAGGCACGGGCGAATGCATCGCCGAAGGCGACGGGGTCGTCGTGGAAGCGGCGGGATACCTTCTCATATTCGGGGTCGAAGCGCAGCGCCAGGTCGGTGGTCAGCATGCGCGGTTCGCGGCGCCCCGCCGAATGGGCGAGCGGCACCATGTCCGCGCCCGCCCCGTTCTTCGGGCGCCACTGGTTAGCCCCGGCCTCGCTCTTCATGAGCTCCCACTCGTAGCCGAACAGAATGTGGAAGAACTCGTTGTCCCATCGAGTCGGATGGTAGGTCCAGGTCACCTCGAGCCCCGACGTGATCGTGTCGTCTCCCTTGCCGGTTCCGTAGTTGTTCTTCCAGCCCATGCCCTGCATTTCCATGCCAGCAGCTTCCGGGTTGTCCTCGAGATTGGAGTCGGGCGCAGCCCCGTGAGTCTTGCCGAAGGTGTGGCCGCCGGCGATGAGGGCGACCGTCTCCTCGTCGTTCATTGCCATGCGGCCGAACGTCTCGCGAATGTCACGAGCTGCTGCGAGCGGATCCGGGTCGCCATTCGGCCCCTCCGGATTGACGTAGATGAGTCCCATCTGGACGGCAGCGAGCGGCTTCTGTAGTTCGCGGTCGCCCGAATATCGTTCGTCGCCCAACCACGTTGTCTCAGGTCCCCAGTAGACGTCGTCGTCCGCCTCCCACACGTCTGGCCGACCGCCGGCGTAGCCGAAGGTCGAGAAGCCCATGCTCTCGAGTGCGACATTGCCGGCGAGAATCAACAGGTCGGCCCAGGAGATTTTCTGGCCGTACTTCTTCTTCACGGGCCATAGCAAGCGACGCGCCTTGTCGAGGTTGACGTTGTCGGGCCAACTGTTCAACGGTGCGAATCGTTGCTGACCCGCCCCGCCGCCGCCGCGACCATCCGTGACGCGATAGGTGCCCGCGCTGTGCCAAGCCATGCGGATAATGAGCGGTCCGTAGTTGCCGAAGTCGGCGGGCCACCAGTCCTGCGAGGTGGTGAGGACCTTTCCGATGTCCTGCTTCACAGCCGCGAGATCGAGCGATTCGAATGCGGCTTTGTAGTCGAAGTCAGGGTCGAGCGGATCACGAGCCGAGGAGTTCTTCGCCAGCACTTTGAGATTCAGCTGGTTGGGCCACCACACGTTGTTCGCAGATCCGGTTGCCGGATGCGGCTGCGCGTGCGTCACCGGGCAAGTGGCCGCTTCCTCGGCGCGCTGCTCGTCGGTGTCTGTGACCGTGACGTTCTGGTTCGTCTCCGTTACGTCTTCACCAATGCCAGCGGTGGTCGGCTCGTTCTCGGTCATGTTTCTCCTTCTGCGATGGGTTCAGTGGGCTTGAAACGTTCGATCGATGCGTGTGGTCGTCCGGAGCAGTCGGAGCAGAGCCCCCAGAAGGTGATCTCGGCCGATTCGATCTCGTAGCCGCAGGTGTCTGCCGGCGCGAGGCACGGTGCCTGCCCTACGGCGCAGTTCACATCGCGCACGGCGCCACACGACGAGCACACGATGTGGTGGTGATTGTCGCCGACCCGCAGTTCGAAGAGTCGGGGTCGTCCAGCCGGCTCGATTCGGCGAACGAGATCGCTAGCCGTGAAAGCCTCGAGGGCGTTGTAGACCGACTGCAGGCTCGAGGAGGGAAGGGCCTGTCGCACGCGATCGAAGATGCGGTCGGCCGATGCGTGAGGCGCGTCCCGTAGCGCTTCGTAGACGGCCCGGCGAGACTTAGTGACCTTCAGCCCCGCTCGCCGCATCGCCTCCTCGGCGAGGCCTGGCTGACCCGGTGCGTATTCGATTGTCACCCTCGGCAAGTTACCTCATCTTGAATGACTCAAAACAACTCGCATCGGAGCGCACCGTCCTCCTCCCACCGTCGCGGGTACCCAGCTGGGGAATCCCGCAAAAGCCCCGGCCGTGATCATCTCCGCATGCTGGCCGCGAGCGCCACACGGGTGTGGAATGTGCCATGAGGCCGAGGTTCTTCCCGTCGGCCGCCAGTGGCCCGGGTTCTTACCGAATGGCGGCAAGCCCTCGCTCCGCGAACGGAGGCCATGGAATGCCAACACGACACAGCGACTCCGTCGACGCGATTGCCGGCACGACGAGGCATCCGCCACGTACCGACTTCGCCGCCCGCGCCGCACAGGGCAGGGATGCCAGGAGCCGAGCGCCGCGGTCATCTCACGCGACATGGAGCGCGCCGCCCGACCGCGTCGATCCGGTCACGTTGCTCGAGGAGCAGGCGACCACCCGCGTGCCGGAGCTGGTGCCGATCCGGCACGCGCGAATGCTTGTGTCGCCCTTCACCTTCTACCGCGGAGCCGCGCTGCTCATGGCAGCGGACCTTGCCCGTACACCGGTGTCTGGCGTCACCACGCAGATCTGCGGCGACGCGCACCTGTCGAACTTCGGCGTCTTCGGCACGCCCGAACGCCAGATGATCTTCGACATCAACGATTTCGACGAGACGCTTCCCGGCCCCTGGGAATGGGACCTCAAACGCTTGGTCACGAGTTTCGAGGTGGCAGGACGGGACCGCGGGTTCGACGACGCCGAGCGACGTGACATCGCGCTCGCCGCCTCGCGGGGATACCGAGAACAGATGCTCCGAGCATCCGCTGCTCGGGTGCTTGAGTCGTGGTACGACCGGCTGGACGTCAAGAAGGTCATGGCCTATGTGCACGAAGAGCGCAGCGCCAAACGAATCGTCCGCAAGCAGGTCGAGCGGGTCAAGGCGGGAATCACCAAGGCACAGACCAAGGACAGCACCCGCGATCTGCAGAAGCTTGTCGAGGTGGTCGACGGCGAGCTTCGCATCAAGTCGGATCCCCCGCTCATCGTTCCGGTGGAGGAGCTGGAACCGGTCGCACGCGACCGCGCCCAGGCCGAGGAGTGGATGCGACGCCTCCTCGCCTCGTACCGGTCGACGCTGGGCATTCCGAACCATCCGGCGCTGGAGTTCTCCTACGCGCACATGGCCAGGAAGGTGGTCGGCGTGGGCAGCGTGGGAACGCGCGCCTGGATCGTACTGCTCACCGGGCGGGACGAATCGGACCCGCTCATGCTGCAAGCGAAGCAGGCGGAGGCATCCGTGCTCGAACGGTTCCTGCCGCCGAGCGAGTTTCACAACCATGGCGAACGTGTGGTGCGCGGCCAGCAGCTGATGCAGGCGGCAAGCGACATCTTCCTCGGCTGGCAGCGGGTGGATGCCCCCGACGGGCAGCAGCGCGACTTCTACCTTCGGCAGTTGCACGACTGGAAGGGCGGCGCGGATCCGGAGGTGATGGTTCCGTCCGGCGCTCGTCTCTACGCCCGCATCTGCGGCGAGACCCTCGCCCGAGCCCACGCACGGTCGGGTGACCGCGTCGCGATCGCCGCCTACCTGGGCCGCAGCGACGGCATCGATCGGGCGATGGCCGACTTCGCGGTCGCGTACGCCGATCAGAACGAGCGCGACTACGCCGAGTTCGCGGCTGCCGTCGCGTCCGGGCGGCTGACCGTCGGGGACGTGTAGCACCAGCAACCGTCCGGGATAGCGGAGCGATTCACGACGCGGTCTCCCCTCACGCAAGACCCCGCAGATACGGCTCGAGGTGGTGCCGCCCGATCGGCTCACCGACGGCGTCGAGAGCGAGGGACTCGAGGAAGAAGCGTGTGAGGTTGCCGAGACGCGGCGATCCGCGGTCCGCTGCCCACTGGAACCCGCGCGCGGCAGTCGAGGGCACGCGAAGGATGCGAGGTCGGCGCCGCGCGATGCGGAAGGCCAGCTCTTCAAGCTCTCGGTAGCTGAAGACGTCCGGACCGCCGACGTTCCAGCAGCCAGCCGGCCCGATGATGTGGTCGACGATGAATTCGGCCAGGTCTGCGCCATGCACCGGGTTCACCTTCGAGGTGCCGGCGCCCAGCGTGAACCCGAGGCCGTGTTTGGCCATGATCAGAAAGTCGGAGACGTCGGAGAAGTAGCCAGAGGGGTTGAAGATCTGCGCGGCGACCGTGCTGCGGCGCAGCACCTGCGTGAACGCATGCTTCGATCGCATGGTCAGCGACGTCCCTGTGCCTGAATGCAGCACATTGACGTAGGCGAAAGAGGTCACGCCGTGTCGCTCGGCATCCTCGAGCACTCCCAGATTCCCCAAGAAGTCGATATCCCAGGGGCTCGCGTTTTGTCTGGTCACGCCGAGTGCCGACACGACGCGATCGACGCCTTCGCAGGCGCCGCCGACGGATGCCTGGTCCCCGTAGTCAACGATGTGCCACTCGGCCACGCGCCCGCGCAAGGCCGGAGCACCGAACGGGCCAGGGGCTTCGGCGCGTTCGCGTGAACGCACCAAGGCACGCACTCGGTAGCCGCGCGAGTCGAGAGCGCTCGTGACATACCTGCCGACGTATCCGGTCGCGCCCGCGACGGCGATGGTCTCGCTCATGCGTCCTCCATTCCTGTACCGTCTGGTACAGGAATAGCGTATGATCAATGTCGTGTCCCGTCCAGCGCGCCCCCTCGAGCCGCTCAAGTCCAAGGCGCTCCTCACGGTCGCGGGCGACGCATTCGCAACCGAGGGGCTGGACGGCGCGTCACTCAATGACATCCTGAGCCGCGCCGGAATGGGCAAAGGATCCTTCTACCACCGCTTTGCGGACAAGGCGGCTTTGCACGACTGGGTGACGACGACCATGGCGCAGCTGATCCTGAGCGAGATCGCGGTGCCCGATCTCCGCGCGTTGACGGCGGCATCGTTCCGCCCCGAGCTGTCGGCTCTGCTCGTGCGGTTCCAGCGCCTGGCTGCTGCTCAGCCCGAGCTGATGAATCTGGGTCGGATGTTCCACAACTCGGCGGATGCGCCACCGGGGAGCGCGATCTCCACTGTTCGTTCTGCAGTCATCGGTTGGATCACCGCAGCGCTAGCCACCGGCCGCGACCTTGGCGTCATCCGCTCCGACCTCCCCGCCGACCTCCTGTCGGCGTGGACGGTGGCATCCCTCTCGACCATCGACACGTGGGTGTTGGATGCCGACGGAGACCCCGCGTCGCTGGGTGAGGTGGCGGCCAAGGCAGTGGACGCCTTCTGGGGGCTTCTCGCTCGGTGAACCGACCCCATCGACGCGTCGCCGCTCTTTGCCGCATTCGCGCCGTGCGTGTTGCCGGACGCTTGCCGAGGCCCGGTCTTCAGTCGCGAGTCTTCATGCAGTACTCGCAGAAGCAGAAGATGAAGGCGACGGCCGCGGTGGTGAACGCTGCCCGCCGATGTTTACGGTCGAGTGCCCCCAGAAGCAGCATGCTGGCAGCGTGTAGCAGGTCCACGTCGGCACCGAGCACGTGAAGACCGGAGCCTGCACGGCGCGTCAATCCGGCCTGCACGAGATGTCGGGCGCCGAGCACACGTGCCACAACGGTTTCCGTCGTATCGGGCTTTCTCCACAGCAGGAGGCGCCCGACGAGGGACGGTGCGACCAACTCACCGGCCCCGAGCGCTGCCCGTGCGATCTCGAGCCTCATTTGACGGCCTTGCGGAGCACGGCGGTGCAGGCGGCCGCAACAGTGACGGCGAGTGCGCCGAGAGCCGCCAAACTGGTGGCGTGATGGTGGGACGCCCACATTTGCATGCTGCGCGACCTGGACTGGTCGTCGAAAACCCCGTGAGTACCGAAGTCCTTCTCGGAGTCGGCCGGTTCCCACAAGTTCACGGGCTGCTTCGAGTCGTGCGTCTGAGGTGTCTGCTGAGACTTGTATCCGGTCCTGGCCAGGTAACGGTCGCCCAAGCCCGGGGCGAACTTGTTCCCGATGAGGGTGATCGCGGTGCTGCCGCCCACCCAGTATTCCCGTCGGCTTGGATGCTCCGCGGCGAACACGACGGCCCGTCCTGCGACCTCGGGCTGGTAGATGGGTGGAACGGGCTGCGCCTGGTGGGGTAGCCGGGAGAGCACCCATGAGAACTGGGGAGTGTTCACCGCGGGCATCTGAACCATCGTGTTGTGAATGTTGCTGTGCTCATGCAGCAGCTCGCAGCGCAGCGACTCGTTGAAGCCTTGAATAGCGTGCTTTGCTCCGCAGTACGCGCTCTGCAAGGGGATGCCGCGATAGGCGAGTGCTGAGCCCACCTGCACGATGGTTCCCCGATCGCGTGGGCGCATGTGCTTCAGCGCGGCCATCGTCCCGTACACGAAACCGAGGTAGGCGACCTCTGTGACGCGTTTGTACTCCTCGGGCTGTATTTCGTGAAAGGGCGCGAAAACGGAGGTGAAAGCATCGTTCACCCATACATCGATGGGTCCCAGTTCCCGCTCGACCCTGTCTGCGGCGGCGTACACAGCGTCGGCATCCGATACGTCCACGTCAATGGTCATGGCCCGGCCGCCGACTGATCGCACCTGACCGGCAGCCCCTGCCAGTCCGGCTTCCCCGCGAGCCAGGAGAGCGACGGTGTAGCCGCGGCGGCCGAACTCGATGGCCGATGCACGGCCGATACCCCCGCTCGCTCCGGTGACGACGACGATGCGCGACGAAAGGCTCATATTTGTTGGGATCCCTCCTTCGCCCGCGGCGACGGGCGACTAGAACGTGTTCGATCCCTTCCGCTGTACTCCGATCGCAGCTGCGCTCCTACGGGTTGACGCAGGCGCGGGCTGATTTCTCCCACATGTGCGGGCGGCGGACACGCGAACTCGGCGCTGGCGACCGCCGGCCTCGCCGGCTCCCGAAGCGGTGGACCGGGGCCGCCTGCCTCGTTCTGGGGGTCCCGGAAGGGGAAACTTGAGCAAGTCCTGAGGATTTCTCGCGTTCCCACTGTCGACAGGGTTGGCATTGTTGAGGAGTTGCGGTTACGCGACAACCCGAGATGGGTGAGCGCGACCCGAAAGCGTTCCGCCCAAGAGCATCAGCTCGATCGATGCGGTTCGCGCCGGATCCGTCTGCCCGCAGTGCTTCCCCCCAAGTGCTGTAGCGAGTCGGACGGATCCGGCCCCCGCAGCCTTTCCCGCGGCCTCTCTGCCGTCGGCACCCCGCTATCTATCGCGCGAAGAAGCCGCGGTAGTACTCGTATACCCACCCGATCAGGCTGATGATCGCCAGCGGTGCACCGATAAGGCTGAGCCAGCCTCCTACGGCGAAGCCGAGGAAGAGCAGGAAGCAGGCCGCCCCAAGGGTGAAGGGCCACCAACTCCACGGGCTGAAATGGCCCATTTCGGGGTCATCGTCATCGATCGTTGCCTGCGGGCGGTCTTGGGGCAACTCCCCGTTCTGACTACGCCGGCTGCGGTGGATGAAGTACGCGATCATCGCGCAAAGCAGAGAGCACAGACCGAGGGGGGTTCCGCCTGCCCAGTCGATGGAGCCCTGGCGAAGCAGACCCCAGCCGGAGTAGACGTTGCCGATGATGAAGAAGTACCCGGCGAGGACCCAGAAGATGGTCGCAGTGGCTTTCATGTCACTTCGCCTTCTCTCTGCCGGACTCGGCTGGTAGCGCGTCGCCGGTATCCTTGCCGGGCCCTACTGCGATCGGGATGCCGACCTCGGGGTGGTTGAGGTCGAAGGCAGGCGACTCGCTGCGGATGCGCGGGATGGACGTGAAGTTGTGCCGCGGCGGCGGGCAGCTTGTCGCCCACTCCAGCGACCTGCCGTAGCCCCACGGGTCGTTCACGGTGACCTTCGCGGCTGAGCGCGCCGTGATGTACACGTTGAGGAAGAACGGGATCATCGAGATCGCCAGAATCCAAGAGCCGATGGTGGACACCTGGTTCAACCAGGTGAAGCCGTCCTGAGGAAGGTATGTGTAGTACCGGCGTGGCATGCCGATCACTCCCAGCCAGTGCTGGATCAGGAAGGTGGTGTGGAAGCCGATGAACAACAACCAGAAATGCCACTTGCCCAGCCGGTCGTTGAGCATCTTGCCCGTCCACTTCGGCCACCAGAAGTAGAAGCCGGAGAACATGGCGAACACGACCGTTCCGAACACCACGTAGTGGAAGTGCGCCACCACGAAGTACGAGTCGGAGACATGGAAGTCCAGCGGAGGGGAGGCCAGGATGACACCGGTCAGCCCGCCGAAGGTGAACGTGATCAGAAAGCCGATGGCCCACAGCATCGGCGACTCGAATGTGAGGGCGCCGCGCCACATGGTGCCGATCCAGTTGAAGATCTTCACTCCGGTCGGTACCGCGATCAGCATCGTCATCAACGAGAAGAACGGCAACAACACCATCCCGGTCACATACATGTGGTGCGCCCACACGGTCACGGAGAGCGCGGCGATGGCGAGGGTGGCGTACACCAGGCTCTTGTAGCCGAAAACGGGTTTTCGGCTGAAGACCGGGAACACCTCGGTGACGATGCCGAAGAACGGCAACGCGATGATGTACACCTCGGGATGCCCGAAGAACCAGAACAAGTGCTGCCACAGAATCGCGCCGCCCGTGCTGGCATCGAAGATGTGGGCATCCAGGATGCGGTCTGCAGCCGCCCCGAAAAGCGCGGCCGCCAGCACCGGGAACGCCATCAGGACCAGGATCGAGGTGACAAGTGCGTTCCAGGTGAAGATCGGCATACGGAACATCGTCATTCCGGGCGCACGCATCGTGATGATCGTGGTGATGAAGTTCACAGCGCCGAGGATCGTTCCGAAGCCCGAGAGGGCCAATCCGAAGAACCAGAGGTTGCCACCGAGACCGGGGGAATACGTCGACGACGCCAAGGGCTGGTAGGCGAACCATCCGAAATCGGCAGCACCTTGCGGCGTCAGATATCCGCCCATGACGATCGCTGCTCCGAAGAAGTATGTCCAGTACGCCAGCGCATTCAGGCGCGGGAATGCCACGTCGGGTGCGCCGATCTGCAGCGGCATGAGCACGTTCGTGAACCCCGCGAACAAGGGTGTCGCGAAGAGCAGCAACATGATGGTGCCGTGCATGGTGAACAGCTGGTTGTACTGCTCCCTCGTTGGAACCACGGCCAGGCCGGGGGCGAACAACTGTGCCCGGATCACCAGGGCCAGCACGCCGCCCAAGCAGAAGTAGCCGAACGAGGTGATCAGGTAGAGGTACCCGATCGTCTTGTGGTCGGTGGACGTGATCCAGCGCACCAGAACGTTGCCCTTGTGGCGGACCGAAGCCGTTTCTCGTGGCTCCGCCCGCACGCCAATCTCGACATCGACCAAGACACGACCTCCCCGACGCGGCGACTTCGGGACGGTAAATCGATCGGTTGCAGCGTTGGCAGGGGTTGACAGGCGACCGCGCCGTTTCGGGACCAATGCTGCTGCTCGGTCGTCCAATTCGGCCACCCCCGGCGTAGCCTTTGATCGTGGACGACGATGCCACCCGCTTCGCCGGTTCGATTCCCGAGCACTACGACTCGGGACTCGGCCCGGTGTTGTTCGCCTACTACGCCGACGTGCTCGGCCGCATGGTCGCCCTCGGCCGGCCGCGACGCATCCTCGAAACGGCTGCCGGCACCGGCATCTCCTCGGTCGCTATCGCCGTGCACAATCCGGACGCCGAGCTGACGATCACCGATCTGAACGACGGGATGCTGCAGCTCGCCCGCACACAGCTGCCGGAGGCACGCATCCAGGTTGCGGATGCCCAGACGCTGCCCTTCGACGATGCAAGCTTCGACGCCGTGGTCTGTCAGTTCGGCGTCATGTTCTTCCCCGACCTGGAGGCCGGGTTCCGCGAAGCTCGGCGCGTGCTCGCACCCGGCGGCATCTTCGTCTTCAGCGTCTGGGACAGCCATGCCAAGAACCCGTTCGCTGCGATCACCGACGGCCTGCTGGCTGAGACGTTCCCCGACAACCGGCCACCCTTCTATCGTGTTCCGTTCGGGATGAGCGATGTCGGGCCACTACGCGACCTCGCGCAGGCATCCGGTTTCGGTCGCATCAGCATCGACGTGCTGCCACACGAAGCTCCTGTCGCCTCATGGCAGGACTTCGCGGACGGGCTCATCCTGGGCATCCCGGTCTCCGATCAAGTTCGCCGACGCTCCGGCGACCTGCCGGCGCTGGTCGGCGAGACGGCTGAACGGCTTTCGGCCGAATACGGCCCGGCGCCCACGACCACGCCGGTGCAGGCCATCTTCTACCGCGCGTTCCCGCGCTGAGGATCGTTCGAACGGCTAGCAGTACCCGAGCGAGCCGTCAGGGCGTCGGGGGAGCCGGCGCTCCCAATGCACGTAGTCGTCGGCGGCTAGGGCGACCTCGTCCATCTCGATACCCCAGCCGGCGCGGTCGGGACGAAGCTCGAGGTGGCCGTCGACCGGCAAGTACGGGTCAGGGCACCAGCGCGTGTCGTCGAGCTTGTACTCGAGGATCGAGAAGTTGCTGCAGGCAGCAGCGAAATGGAGGTTGTGCGCCGTGGCGAGCGGACCCATGGGGTTGTGCGGAGCCACCGTCGTGTAGTGCGCTTCTGCCAGCACGGCTATGCGGCGCATCTGGGAGATGCCGCCGACCACGCAGATGTCGGGCTGCACGATGTCAGCTCCGCCGACGGCCAACAGATCGAGGAATTCGTTCGGCGAGTAGAGGCTCTCACCTGTTGCGAGCGGCACGTCGAGCCGGGATCGGAGGTATGCCCATGCCTGCTTATTCTCCGGGCGAATCGGCTCCTCGAGGAACATGGGTTGCCAGGGGGCTAGCGCGTTCCCCAGCGCGATGGCCTGGTGCGGCTCGAAGATCTTCGCGTGTGCATCGAACGCGAAATCCCAGGCCGGGTCGCAAGCTTCGCGAACGGCGGCGAAGTAGTCGGCGCTCTCGTTGACGACAAGACCCCAGCGCTTGTCGAAGAGGTCGCCACGGTAGGGGCTGAGCTTGAACGCGTCGAAGCCGTACCGCTCGGACTGCTCGGCACAGATGTCTCGAACCGCGCCAGGATCCGGAGCGGTGTACACCCCGCTGTACACCCGGACTCGGTCTCGCACCGCACCTCCGAGCAACGCGTAGACCGGTACACCCATGCTTTTCGCGGTGACGTCCCAGAGGGCGTGGTCGATCGCCGAGATGGCGGCGAGACCGAGTGCGCCCTGCGGAAAGCGAGCGGTGCGCAGCAGCTTCTGCGACAGATGCTCCACGCGTCGCGGGTCCTCGCCGGCGAGCTGCAGTTCGAGGTAGTCGAGAAGTGGGGGAAGCGCGAGATCCGGGCCGTGGTTGTATGCCTCGCCCCAGCCATGCACGCCCTCGTCCGTGTCGACGCGTACGAGCAGCCGGGGGCGATCCGCAACACGCTGCATGAAGGTCGAGATCCGTTCGATTCTCATGCGTCGACCGCCTCGGCCAATGCCGACCCGGCGGGAGCATGTGCCCGCCACTGGTCCAGAATGTCGCCGATCTCCGCGCGCACCTCGTTGTTCACAGGATGGCTCGGTGGTCGCACTCGGCTGTCGCAGAGCCCGAGCTGCGACATCGCCTCCTTGACGACGCTCACGTTGTTCGCGGAGCGTTCGTCGGCGCGCAGCTCCTCGAAGCGGGCGATCCGGCGCAGGATGACGTCGGCCTCGACGTAGGCGCCGCCTCGCAACGCCTCGCGAAGGCTCAGGGAGATGCCGGGATCCACATTGACTAGGCCGGAGGTGAAGCCGCTTGCACCGTGGACCGCGTAAGAGAGCGCGTACGGCTCGGCGAGTCCGGTGATCCATACGTAGCGTTCCGATCCCACTGCCGCGCGCACCGATGCGAACACGGTGGGATCGGGGATGGCGTACTTCACGCCGACGATGTTGGGGGAGAGCTCGCCCAGGCGACGGAGCATGTCTCCGGTGATCCAATGCGACCGCACGTAAAGGACGAACGCCATGTCGGGCTGGGCCGCAGCGATCACGCGGTGGTACTCGATCCACCCGTCAGCGGACTGGTGCGGGTGCAGGGGCTGGTGGATCATCGCCATTCGCACGCCGTGCTCGGCGGCAACGGCGAGGTCGGCGGTCGCCTCGGCGACGTCGTGCCCGACGCCGACGACGAGCTCGGCCGCTTCGCCTGCACGGGCGGACGCCGCGATGAGCGCGCGACGCTCTACGGGGGAGAGCGCATAGAACTCGCCGGTGTTGCCGTTCGGTGTGAGCGTTCGGATGCCATGCCGCACGAGCCGATCGAGGAGACTCTCGTACGTGTCGATGTCGACGGATCCGTCGGCGGCGTACGGCGTGACAGGGATGGCGACGACGTCGGCGAGGGCTTCCCGCTGGGCGGCGAAGGTCATTTCACTCCTTGCAGTTGGCGGATGGCCAAGGCCTCGAAACCACGGATGTGCTCGAGAACGCGGGCAGACGCGGCCGCGGCGTCGCCCGCCTCGACGGCCTCGAGGATCAGCCCGTGCTCCGTGGCCTCGTCCTTCCAGCTCGGGCGTTTCGTCCACGCATTGACACTGATCAGCGCGGTCTGCTCGCGCAGCCCGTCGAGGGTGGCGATCAGGATGTCGTTGCCGCAGCCCGCGTACAGCGCGCGGTGGAAGTCGCGGTTGGCGAGGCTGCGCTCTGCCTCGGTGTCCGCCGCGTCCGCGCGCCGCAGAGCGGAGCGCGCAGTCTCGACATCTGCACCGTTCTCGACCGTGCGCGCCACCGCAGTGGGCTCCAGCAGTGCCCGCATGTCGAACACGTTGTATGCCATCTGCGGATCCACGACTCGCACGACGGCGCCGCGGTACTCGCTCATCGTTACGAGACCGGCCCCGGAGAGCGTCTTGAGCGCCTCGCGCACCGGAGTCTTCGAGATGCCGAATCGGTCGGCGAGGTCGGCCTCAACGAGGGGCTGGCCGGCGGTCAACTCGCCGGAAAGAATGGCCAGCCGCAGGGCTTGAACGACAAGGCCTGTGCGCGAGGCCGACTGCGTGAGCCGCGTGATCGAGCTGTCCATGAGCTTCCTTCCAGTGTATGGTGCTCCGTACATAGTATATGATCGACTAGCCCAGCGGGACTAGGGCCGGCAGCGATCTTTCCCGTTTCACGCATTCACTCATTGGAGAGGAAACGCAATGACGCGTCATGCACGTACGGCCGTCGGCCGCTCACTATCGCTCCGGCGGATCGTCGCCGTTGCCTCAGCAACGGCCCTCATGCTCGGACTCGCCGCCTGCTCGAGCGGTGGCGCCGGCGACGCGCAGAAGAAGGTGACCCTGCAGCTTTGGGACACAGACACCCGGCCGGATCGCACCGCCAACTTGAAGCAGCTGATCTCGATGTTCGAGAAGAAGAACCCGAACATCACGATCACGTACCTCGGCCTGCCGACCGACTCGTACATGCAGAAGCTCAGCACCGCGATCGCAACGAAGTCGACTCCCGACCTGGTGACCCCCAAGGCTTCGGATGTCGCGGCTCTCGTCGCGCAGAACGCCCTTGCGCCGCTGGATGACCGGCTCGCCGGCTCCTCGATCGCCAAGAAGATCGATCCCACGATGCTGAAGTCGGCCAAGGCCGCGGCGCCGGACGGCAAGCTCTACCTCACACCCGCGACCGCCCTCTCGGATGTGGTGTACTACCGCTCCGACTGGTTCGCCCAGGCCGGGCTGTCCAAGCCGACCACTTGGAACGACTTCTTCTCCGCAGCGAACACTCTGACCGATCCTTCCGCTGGAAAGTTCGGCTACACGATCCGCGGCGGCGCCGGCTTCTTCTCGCAGTTCGTGCAGATGGTCTACCCGATGGCCGGTGTGGGTTCGTTCTTCGACAGCAAGGGCCGTTCGACGCTCGATTCGCCTGCCGTCGTCGCTGCAACGGAGAAGTACGTCTCCCTCTACGGCAAGGACACCGCCAAAAGCGACCTGACGGCCGACTTCAAGACCATGGTCGCTCAGTTCGACAACGGGGGCGCCGGCATGCTCAGCCACAGCATCGGCTCGTATCCGACTCACATCGCCACGCTCAAGCCGGACCAGGTCGGCGTGGTCGGCACCTTCCCGGCCGACAACGGCAAGACGATCGTGACCGGCCAGATGGTCACGGGATTCGGCATGTTCAAGGCGAGCAGCCACCAGGATGCCGCGTGGAAGTTCCTCGAGTTCACGATGAGTAAGGAGGGCAACTCCTTCTGGGCGCAGAAGTCCGGGTACCTGCCAGGCAACGCCGACGTCGCCAAGCAGAGCTGGGTCACCTCGAACCCGGCCATGACCGCAGCGCTGGCGACGCAGAAGGCGAAGAACGCCGTCATCCTCCAGCAGCCGTACTACCTGCCGCAGTTCAACGCGATCACAGCGACCGACCTGCTTCCGAAGTGGCAGAAGGTCTTGCAAGGCGATGAAACGGTGAAGGCGTTCCTCACTGACGCCGCCCAGCAGTTCACTGCGGCACAGCAGGACTACCTGAAGCGCACCAAGAAGTAGCCCGGAAGGATCCACGATGACCGTCGCTCTCTCCCGCACGGGACGCCGGCGCAGCAGGCTCGCCACGCGTACGCGGTGGTACCCGTACCTGCTCATCGCCCCAACGGTGGTGCTGGTACTGGTCTTTCTGGTCTACCCGATCGCCAGCGTGTTCTATTACAGCCTGCAGCACGCGAACGTGACGCAGCCCTGGAACGACGGCTTCGCGGGACTGGACAACTTCACGAAGATGTTGGGCGACCAGCTCTTCTGGCAGAGCCTCCGCTTCACGGTGCAGTGGGTCGTCGTCGAGGTGGCGCTTCAGTTCATCTTCGGGTTGGCGTTGGCACTCCTGCTCAACCGCACCTTCGTCGGGCGAGGGATGGCGAGGGCGCTCACGTTCTCTCCGTGGGCGGTCTCAGGCATCCTGACCACAACGATCTGGATCCTCATCTACAACCCCGCCACCGGGGTCGGCCGCTACCTCGCCGACCTCGGTATCGGGGAGCACGGCACCTCGCTGCTTTCCGGCCAGGGCACGACATTCATCGCCGTCGTCATCGCCGAGCTGTGGAAGGGCATCCCGTTCTTCGCCATCCTGATCCTCGCCGACCTGCAGTCGGTGCCGGGCGAGCTGTACGAGGCGGCGGATGTCGATGGTGCGGGCCGCTGGCGCAAGTTCGCGTCGGTCACGTGGCCGCATATCCGGCAGGCAGTCGTGCTGGCCACGCTGCTTCGTGGGGTGTGGGAGTTCAACAACGTCGACCTCCTCTACACGCTCACCGGCGGAGGCCCGGCCAACTCGACCACCACTCTGCCCCTTTACGTGGCTCAGACGGCGATCCAGAGCCGCGACTTCGGATACGGCTCGGCGCTCACCGTCGTGGCATTCGTACTCCTCACCTTCTTCTCCCTGCTGTATCTGCGTCTCACCAAGAGAGGAGCCGAACGATGACGGTGCTCGATCGGCCGATGGCTCGACCCACAACCGAGGACGCGCCCGGCGGGGAGCGCGCCCCGGAGCATCCTCGCCCGCGCCGCCGGGCCAAGCGAGCGCTCGACCGTCTCAGCCTGTGGGTGCCGCTCGGTCTTTTCCTGGCCTTCACGCTCGTGCCGATGTATTGGATGGTGCTCTTCGCCTTCCGGCCGGCGGGCTCCACCTCGCTGATCCCGTGGCCGATCACCTTCGATCACTTCGTGAGTGTCTGGAACGGTTCCGGTTTCGGCATCTACTTCCAGAACAGCATCATCACGGCGGCCTCGACGCTCGTGGTCTCGACGGTGATCGCCCTCCTGGCGGGGTACGCGCTCGCCCGGTTCACGTTCCGTGGCAAGACGCTCTTTCTGGTCGTCATGCTCTGCACCCAGTTCATTCCGGGCGCCATGATGCTCATTCCCCTGTTCGAGATCTTCAACACCCTTGGCCTCACCAACAACCTGATCAGCCTGATCATCGCCGACACGGTCTTCCATCTGCCGTTGTCGTTGGTGCTGATGTCCGGATTCATCCGCAACGTCCCGATGGAGATCGAGGAAGCCGCGTGGGTCGACGGATGCACGAGGACGCAGGCCTTCCGGCTCGTGGTGCTGCCGCTGTTGAAGCCCGGCATCGTCGCGGTCGGCTCGTTCGCGTTCATCAGCGCCTGGAACAACTTCTTGTTCGCCCTGATGTTCATGAGTCAGCAGGACAGGTTCACAGTCCCCGTCGGACTGAGCTATCTCCTGGGCGAGTTCGGCGCCGACTTCGGAGCGCTGGCCGCTGGCGGTCTCGTCGCGATCCTGCCCGTGGTCATCCTGTTCGCCTACGTGCAAAAGTTCCTCGTGCAGGGGATGAGTGCAGGAGCGGTGAAGGGGTGATGGCGGCCCGCGCCGGAAAGAGCAGCACCGCTGCCGCACCGCCGATGAGGCAGCCGACGAGTTGTGCCGGAACAAACGCCACGGCAGAGGCCGGGGCGATGCCGGCGAAGGTGTCGCTGAAGATCCGGCCGACGGTGACGGCCGGGTTGGCGAAGCTGGTCGAGGATGTGAAGAAGTACGCGGCGGCGATGTACGACGCCACCGCGACCGGAGTGACGCGGTGGTTGCCGTTGCGGGCCAGAGCGAAGATCACCAGCACGAGGCCCGCGGTGGCCGCGACCTCGCCCGCGAGGTGGGCGGCACTGAGCCTGTCGGTGCTGCTGATCGAAACGGGACTGCGACCGAAGATCGCGTTGGCTACAACCACGCCCGCCATGGCGCCGACGAACTGCGCGGGCACGTAGCCGGCCAAGTGCTTCCACGGCCTTCCACCCAGCGCGGCATCCACCAGGCTGACCACCGGGTTCAGGTGCGCGCCCGAGGCGGGCCCGAAGACCGTGATGATGACGAAAAGCGCCAGCCCGGTGGCTGCCGCGTTTATCCCGAGCTGGATGCCGGCATCCGAAGAGAGCCGTGCGGCGGCGATGCCGGACCCGACCACGGCGAGCGTGAGCATGCCCGTACCGAGCAGCTCGGCGAGACATGCTCGCCAGAGCGGATGCCGCTTCGTCATCAGACGGTGGCGAGCAGGGTGGCCACCGCGTCCAGGGCGCCGGGCACCAGACGGTAGTAATGCCACGTGCCGCGCTTCGAACTGGTCAGGTATCCCGCGTCGACCAACACCTTCAGGTGATGCGACACCGTGGACTGACTGAGTCCGAGAGGGTCGGTGAGGTCGCAGACGCAGGCCTCGCCGCCGGAGTGCGCTGCCACCATCGAGACCAGGCGCAGCCGAGCAGGGTCCGCCAGCGCCTTCAGCAACCGGGCCAATGACTCCGCGTTGGTCGTAGCGATCGGCTCGCGCGTGATCGGGGCGCAGCAGGCCTGCAGATCGCGGATCGGCAGCAGCTCGGTGACGGACATGCCTCTAGTTTCGCACAAACATTGACAGTCATCGATGTTTGGGCCCACACTGAATCCATCGACGCCTGTCGATGGAAGGAGTCACATAATGATGACTGGTTGTTGCGATCCAGACGAGGGCTGCTGCGAGCCTGGCTGCTGCTGACCTCGGCCGGCCGCCGCAGCAATCCGGCGGCCGGCTCCCCGAGCTTGAGGAAGAGATGGCTGAGAAACCCACGGTCCTGTTCGTCTGCGTGCACAACGCGGGGCGCTCCCAGATGGCCGCAGGCTATCTATCCGCCCTCGCGGGAGACCGCGTCGACGTGCGCTCTGCCGGCTCCGAGCCCGCCGACAGCATCAACCCGATCGCCGTGAAAGCGATGGCCGAGGAGGGCATCGACATCACGGCGAATGCTCCACAACTGCTCGCGGTCGACGACGTGCGCGCGGCCGACGTGGTGATTACGATGGGCTGCGGCGACGCCTGCCCGGTCTTTCCTGGCAAGCGCTACGAGGACTGGGAACTGGACGACCCAGCGGGTCTCGAGCTGCCGGCCGTGCGGCCGATTCGCAACGCGATCCGCGGTCGCGTCGAAGCCCTCGTCGGGGAGCTGTTGTCGTCCTAGCGCGCAGCTCCGCAGCCCGGCGGAATGTCTCACAAGACCGGCATTCTCACGCGGGCATCCCCGGCTCGTGCTGCAGCGACGTGATGATCATCTCCAGAAGCCGATCGGCTTGAGCCAGGCCGGCATCCCCGGGTGGCACGCGCCAGAGGGCGCTGAGCAGCAGGATGACGTCGGCGGGGTCTATGCCCTCCCGTACGTCCCTACGTGCGGCTGCCGCCGCGAGAAGTTGTGAAACTCCCTGGCTGACCGGTGCCCACGTTGCGCTGATGGCCTCTTGGGCGGCGGGGCTCGTCAATGCTTCGCCGAGGCCGTGTTTCATGCGTGCGTACGCGGCGAGCCTTCGAGCCCAGACGCGAAAGGCGTCGAGTGGTTCGTTCTCCCGAAGCATGGGATCGACCGAGCGCACCAGGTGATCGACCTCCTCCTGGTACACGGCGAGCAACAGCGCCTCGCGTGTTGGGAAGTGGCGATAGAGGGTGCCAGCTCCCACCCCGGCTCGCTTGGCGATCAGGTTCAACGAGATATCGGGATCCTCCGAGAACGCCGCGTAGGCGACCTCGAGAATGCGCGAACGGTTCCGTTGCGCATCGGCCCGGCGGCTGTCGGACTGCTGCGGGTTCGTCATGAGCCTTCTTGTGAAACGGAGAACTCTCCGCTAGTGTCGAGCAGGTCAAGGGGAGAATTCTCCGCTTGCGTCTATTCAAGGAGATCTCATGCAATACCGCAAGCTCGGAACCACCCGGTTGGACGTCTCGCCGATCGCAATCGGTGCCATGACCTACGGCGAGCCCGACCGCGGGCATCCCGTGTGGTCGAAGGGCGAGGAGGAGGCCCGGCCTCTCATCAAGCACGCTCTGGATGCCGGCATCAACTTCTTCGATACGGCCAACATGTACTCGAACGGCTCGAGTGAGGAGATTTTGGGCCGCGCGCTCAAGGACTTCGCGAACCGCGACGACGTGGTGATCGCCACCAAGGTGCGGCATCCCATGCGACCAGGCCCGAACGGAAAGGGTCTGTCTCGCAAAGCGATCATGGCCGAGGTCGATCACTCGCTCGAGCGCCTGGGCACGGACTACATCGACCTCTACCAGATCCATCGCAACGACCACGCGACCCCGCTCGAGGAGACGCTCGAAGCGCTGCACGACCTAGTGAAGGCCGGCAAGGTGCGCTACCTCGGCGCCTCGTCGATGTTCGCGTGGGAGTTCGCGAAGGCGCTGCATCTGCAGAAGCAGAATGGGTGGGCTCGCTTCGTGACTATGCAGGATCACTACAACCTGCTCGCCAGGGAGGAGGAGCGCGAGATGATCCCGCTCTGCCTCGACGAAGGCGTCGGGACGATCGTGTGGAGTCCTCTCGCTCGCGGTCGCCTCGCGCGCGCCTGGGACGACGCCCGATCCACGGCGCGCTCCGAAACCGACGGGGACTACGCCGACCTTCTTTACTCGCCGGCGGAGCAGGAGTCCAACCGCGCCATCATCGACGCGGTCGGCGAGGTCGCAGCCGCCCACGGCGTGAGCCGAGCATCGATCGCGCTTGCTTGGCTGCGCAAGCAGCCGGTCGTGACGGCCCCGCTGGTCGGTGCAGGGTCCATCGAGCAGATTGATGATGCCATCGCATCTCTCGAGGTCGCGCTCACGGACGACGAGGTGACCTCCCTCATCGCGCCATACACCCCGCGCCACGACTTCCAGGGCGTCTCCGACGAGGCGACGATGGATGCCATCCGCCGCCGTGTGCCAGGCATGGCATTGAAGTGACCGCCCTCAGGTTGACCCAACGCGATGGTGCCCCCAGAACGAGTCAAATCCGGGTGATTTCTGTGGCGAGCTGGCGGTAAGCGCCTTCCCTGATCCTTCGAGTCCTATTGACTACTCCTGGCCGTCGGGCGCCGATCAACTCGTGCGCTCGCGACTTCGGGGTTAGCCAACGCGAACGATCGGGGATTTCGTGGTGAATGTGCGCGCGTTGACGAAGACGCTGGGACGAAGGGTGAGCGCCGGCGTAGTCGGCATTGGTCTTGTGGCTGGAGGCCTGCTCGCCGTCACGGCTGCTGCTCCGGCCTCGGCTGCTCCGGTGGGTTGCACGAGCGACTTCTACTACGTGACTAACGCCAACCCGAATCAGCTCATCGAGCGTTCCGCAGCCGGTGTCGAACACACCACAGATCTCGGAGCACTGAGTACGTTCACGATCGCCATCAATCCGGTCGACGGCCAGTTGTACGCGCTGAGTAGGAACACCGCTACTGGAAACCACCTGTATCAGGTCGCGGCCGACGGGACGAGCACGGACCTGGGCGTGGTTGCTGGGCTTCCAGGTTCGGCGATTTTCGCTGTCGCCGGATTCGACGACAACGGCGCCCTGTGGGTGTACAGCCCGACCGAGACCGCTTTGCGCCGTGTCGACGTCGCCACGATGACGAGTACGACGCTTCCGGTCAGCCAGCCGCTGCTTTCGGACATAGCCTTCGTGAACGGCACCATGTACACCATCGCGGGCACCGCGTTGCCGCCGGCACCCAAGCTCGCACGAGTCGACCTGACCACCGGCGCCGTCACGGCGACAGCGGTTCCCGGCATGACGGCAGTTCCGACCTCGCTGTGGTCGGTACACGGTCACCTCTACCTCTCGCAAGGTGCGTCGATCCAGGAGGTTCTGGGCTTCGACACGGCGACGCCTACGCTGAACCAGGTCGCCACGCTTTCCACCGGCCCTGCGGATGGTGCATCGTGCGACGCGGCCGCTTCGCCCTTCCTGGCTGCGACGCCGGATGACTTCACGAGCACGCCTCTCACCACTGGTGCTGCCGCGACTACCGCAAGCCTGTTCGCGAACGACACAGTCAACGGAGCACCCTTCGCCCCGAACGCTGTCGTCCCTACGTTGACGAACGACGGAGGCATCTCAGGGGCCTCGCTCAATGCTGACGGGACGCTGAGCGTTCCCTCGACCGCTCTCCCCGGCGACTACACGCTGACGTACCGCATTTGCGCGGCCGCGAACCTCAACCTCTGTGACACCGCGACGGTGATCGTCAGGTTGGCGGCAGCGTCTTCTGTCTCGACGGTGTCGGGTTCAGGCACTGCAGCAGCCACCGGTTCTGACACCCTGGCCAACACCGGCAGCAGTACCCTTTTGCCCCTCACAGTCGGCGGCGTTCTGCTCATCGGTGGAATCGCCATCACGGCGTACGGCATGCGACGCAGGCGGCTGGAGAACTGACCTCGAGCAACGTGATCACGTCCCCGGCGCCGACCGCAATCGAGAAGCTTCACCCGCCGGCTTGATCACGCGCCTTCTCACGGTGTCTGTTTCTCCCTGGTTTCGAGCCGGATCGGCCGGAGTCCGGTTCTTTCAAGCCGGCTACGGTGTCGGGCAGATTCCGCGAGAAGAAGAGCGCGCCGACCGAGATCAGGGCTAAGACGGCGAACGAGAGGCGGAGGGCCTGCAGCTGGGAATTCTCGTAAATCCCCGCCAGCTGCCTGCCTTGCTGGCTTGAGAGCCCGGCCTTCTCGGCAACCTGCGGAATCTCAGCGACGGGCATGATCGGCACGCCCTTCTGCGTGCTTTCGTTCACTTGGCTCTGCACCGAACTCGGCAGATCACTTGCTGCGAGGTTGCCGGTGAACGAGGTGCCGAGTGTGGCGATCAGGATTGAGCCGAGCAGCGCTGTGCCGAGGGAAGACCCGAGGTTCTGGAATACGCCTTGAACACCGCCCGCGTCGCTGACTTCATCCGGCGCCACCGCCGACATGGTGACATTCCCGAGCTGGGATGCCAGCAGTCCGAGCGCTGCTCCGGCGAGGAACATCCCCGTGGCGAAGACTCCGTTCGCGAGTGTGCTGTCGACCGAGGCGAGGAGCACGAGGCAGGCGAGCACGAGAACGAGTTGGCCTATGCGGGCGATGCGTTTCGGCGAGAGCCGACGGGCGAAGACGGTGCCCAAGATCGAGAACAGCACGAGCGCCACCGACAGCGGAAAGACGTGCAGCCCGGTGGTTACTGCGTTCAGCCCGAGGGTGATCTGAAGGTACACGGGCACGATGAAGAACAGACCGGCCGTGACGGCGTATTGGATGCCGATGCTCCCCACACCAGCACGAAGGTGCCGCAACTGCAGGATCGCGAGATCGAGGAACGGCGCCCGGCCGCTGTCGATCAAGTCATGTTGCCTGCGCAGGAACAGCCAGAGCAGCACGGCACCGGCGGCGACGAGGAACGGGACGGGTGAAAGGCCGAAGAGCTTCACATCGCTGCTTGGGAGGATCCATCCCCATGTCTTCGTCTGCAGCAAGCCGTAGACGATGAGGATGAGCGCGACAGCGGAAAGCAGCACCGACAGCAGATCGATGCGGCCAGGGACTGCCGCGATGGTCTTCCGCACGGCCCGGTTGAAGGCGATGACGACAGCCATGATCACCACTTCCGCCGCGAACACATACCGCCAGCTTGCGTAGGTCGTCACCACGCCGCCGACCAAGGGTCCGACGGCGACGGCGACCCCGGATGCGGCTCCGATCACGGAGAACGCGGTCACTCTCGCGTGCCCTGTGTAGTTGTCTGCGATCAGTCCGGCGATGGCCGGGATGACCAGTACGGCGCCGAGGCCTTCTACAACCGACCATCCGATGAACAGCATCGCCAGGTTCACGCTGAGCGCCGTGGTCGCCGAACCGACCGCGTACACGATCGACCCGATGATGAGGGCGCGGCGACGACCCCACATGCCACCCAGTTTGGCTCCGAGCAGCATGAACGCCGCCATCGTCAACGTGTAGAAGGTGATGGCGGCCTGGATGCCTGCAATGGTCGTGTGCAGGTCGGTCACCACTTTGGAGATCGACACGTTCATCACCGTGCTGTCGAGCACCATGACGAACTGCGCCGCTCCGAGAACCGTGACAGCGCCCCAACGTCCGGCCATGGCTAGCCCCCTTGCCCGCTCCGGCACATGGTACGCCTGGCCCGGATGCGGTCCTATAGGGCGCGTGAGACCCATATAAGAGGACGGGCCCGCCGCGCTGCGTACGTGCCGGGCTGCTGCGATTCCACCGGAACGATGCCTAGCTGTCCCCTCTAAGGGGGCGGAACGGGGTGAAATTTCGGGTGAGAAATGCGGAAGCCCCTTCCGCTGGCTCCCGGCAGAACCCTTGAATTGCCGAGCAGCTGTCTGGCCACGATGCGACAGCTGCATATCTAAGGGGCGGGGAAGCTTGCGACGTTTCGCATCTGTAAATCGAATTCGGCAGCGCCGGGAACGCAATGTCTTGGGGATGCCCCGGCTTGGCTCGTGGAGGCTACGGGCGGGTGCAGTGCTTGCCGCGTTCGCACTTGCCGGTTCGGCGCTGGCAACCGTGGCGCTCGGCGCGACGCCTGCAGCCGCGACTCCCGGCACACCCGGCACGACACAGCCGCCCACCGTCGTTTACACCGAGAACTTCGAGAACGGCATGGGAACCACTCCCGTCGGTTTGACCAGCTACACGGGCGCCACCGGGCAGAAGTACACCGCCGCGCCGTCATGGCTGAGCTCGTGCAACGGTCAGATCCGCGGCTTCAGCACGCCTTACACCACCCTTGGCAACTGCGCGGGCACCGGAGACACGTCGCCCCTGGGGCAGTTGGCGTACGCGCTGGGAGTGCAGGGCGGCACCGACCCGACCACGAATCACGCGGTGGCGGCGTACACCGAGAACAACCCAGGCGCCAACGCTGTCGAGTTCCGCACGGTCAACAACATCCCCCTCGCGACGTCATCCGGCCGGTTCTTGACCTTCAGCGTGGACGGCGCCGCAACCAACTGTTTCGCGACCTCGCCGCTCTACCAGTTCGCCTTCGTCAACTCAACCGGCACCGCCACGAACGTCGGCGGCCAGCTGAACGTGTGCGCCTCGGGCAAGCCGATCGCGGTTCCCGCTTACGGCAGTTCGGGAGCTTCGAGCACGGCAGTCGTGGCCAACACCTACACCTCCAGCGGCTCGGTTCTGTTCAGCGGTTCGAGCCTGGGCATCCAGATGACCAACGCCAACGGCTCCGGAATCGGCAACGACGCCGCGTTCGACAACATCCGCATCCTGGATGTCACGCCGCAGCTCGACAAGTCGTTCAGCCCTGCCCTCGTGCGCACGGGCAACGCGTCGACGTTGACCTTCACGGTGACGAACACGAGCGAGTTGGCGTCGAAGACAGGGTGGGGTTTCACCGACACTCTGCCCGCGGGACTCACGCTCGCCAGCTCGGCGGTCGGCGGCACTTGTGCCGCGACGACCGCTGCCGCTGCCGGGGGAACGTCGATTACGGTGACGGGCGGCACGCTCACCGCGGGGGAGGCATCCTGCACGATCACGGTTCAGGTGACATCGCCGACCGCGGGCAGCTTCACCAACGGCCCGGACAACGTGACAGAGACGGGTCTGAACCCCCCGGGGAGCGCGACGGTCAACTTCGCCGATGCGTCGTACACGGTGTCGAAGGCGGTCTCGTCCGGCACCGAACACCCCGGCGACAAGGTCAGCTACTCGGTGACCGTCAAGAACACGAGCACGGTGGATTACACCGCGGCTCAGCCGGCATCGTTCTCGGACGACCTGTCGAAGGTTCTTGACGACGCTACCTACAACGGTGACGCGAGCGGGGGTGCGCATCTGACGGGGACCACATTGTCGTGGTCCGGCGCGTTGGCGGCTGGCGCGACGCAGACGATCACCTACTCGGTCACCGTGGGCAGCCCCGACCCCGGGGATTCGGTCTTGACGAACTCGGTGACGCCGACCGGTCCAGGTGGAACGTGTGACGCGGCCGGCACCTGCTCCACGACCACGCAGGTGCAGTCGTACACGGTCACGAAAACGGCCGATGCGACCGAGGTGGTTCCGGGCGCAAAGGTGACCTACACGGTGACGGTGAAGAACACCGGATCCGTCGACTACACGGCAGCAGCGCCTGCGTCGTTCTCCGACGACCTGTCGGCCGTGCTGGATGACGCCACCTACAACGGCGACGCGTCCAGCGGCGCGACCGTGAACGGGAACACGCTGTCTTGGTCCGGCGCACTCGCGGCCGGGGCGACGACGACGATCACCTACTCCGTGACGGTCAACGCGCCGGACACCGGCGACCAGCACCTGAACAACACGGTGGTCACTCCGGCGAATTCGGGCGGCGACTGCGGTCTGAACGCGGGCAACCCCGCCTGTTCGGTGCGCATCCCGTCCGGTTCGTTCACGGTCGCCAAGACCGCATCGACCACCGAGGTGACCGCAGGTGGCACGGTCACCTATCAGGTCACGGTGAAGAACACCGGTTCGATCGATTACACCGCACAGGTGCCTGCGGCCTTCAGCGACGACCTCTCCAGGGTGCTCGATGACGCCAGCATTACGAGCGGCCCGGACAACGGGGCGACCGTGACGGGGAACACGCTTTCGTGGGCGGGCCCGCTGGCGGTCGGCGCGACCACCACGATCACGTACACGGTGACGGTGACGAGCCCGGACAACGGTGACCACGTCATCACGAACACGGTGCGACCGACCTCTGCGGGTGGGTTGTGCGATCCGGCCGGCAGCTGCTCGGCGACCACCGACGTGCGCTCGTTCACCGTCGCGAAGATCTCGACTCCCGCAGGCGCGGTGAACCCGGGCGGCACGCTCACCTACAAGGTGACGGTCGCGAACGATGGAACCGCCGATTTCACCGCCGCGAACCCGGCCTCGTTCACGGACGACCTCACGGCCGTGCTCGATGACGCGACCATCACGGGCGGGCCCGACAACGGGGCAACGCTGAGCGGCAACACTCTTTCCTGGTCAGGACCGCTTGCGGCCGGGGCGACCGTGACCATCACGTACACCGCGACGGTCAACACCCCGGACTCCGGCGACCACACCCTGATCAACGGCGTGACCCCTGGCGATGGCGGCACCTGTGTTCCCGGAGCCTGCGGCGTCACCAACCCGGTGCAGTCGTACTCGGTGGCGAAGACATCCTCCGCCGCAGCCACGGTGCACCCGGGCGACACGATCACCTACACGGTGACGGTGAACAACACCGGCCAGGCCGACTACACCGCGGGCGACCCCGCCCCGGTGACGGATGACCTCTCCAAGGTTCTCGACGACGCCACCTACGTGGCGGGTTCGGCCACGAACGGTGCCGTCGTCAACGGCACCACCCTGAACTGGTCGGGTGCGCTCCCCGTGGGCGGCACCCAGACGATCAGCTACCAGGTGATCGTCGGGCCCGGCGGCACGGGTGACGGTGTTCTCACGAACACTGCCAGCGGCGACCCGAACAGCGGCGGCGGGTGTGATCCTGCAGTCGGCTGCAGCACGACCAGCCAGGTGCAGGCGTTCACCGTCACGAAGACGGCGGATGCGACCGACGTCATTCCTGGCGACAAGGTGACATACACGGTGACGGTGAAGAACACCGGCGCGGTGGACTACACGACGCTCGCGCCGGCATCCTTCTCCGACGACCTTTCGGCGGTGCTGGATGACGCCACGTACAACGGCGACGCCAGCAACGGCGCAACGGTGAACGGGACCACCTTGGCCTGGTCAGGCGCTCTGGCGACGGGCGCGACGGTGGCGGTCAAGTACTCGGTGACACTGAACGATCCGGACACCGGTGACCAGCACCTGAACAACACCGTGGTCACCCCGCCGAACACCGGCGGCGACTGCCCAGCCGGCACCGATGACGCAGCCTGCACGGTGCAGATCGCGAGCGGGTCGTACACGGTGTCCAAGTCGGCATCCGCCGGCGACGTCAACCCTGGCGGCATCATCACTTACACGGTGACCGTGAAGAACACGGGAGACGTGGCCTACACGGCCGCGACGCCGGCATCCTTCCGCGACGACCTGACCAACGTGCTGGATGACGCGACCTACAACGGGGACGCCAGCAACGGCGCCACCGTGGCCGGCAACCAGCTGACGTGGTCCGGGCCGCTTGCCGTCGGGGACACCGTGAAGGTGACCTACTCGGTCACGGTGAATCATCCCGATACCGGTAACCAGCGACTGATCAACGGTGTCGTTCCCACCACGCCGGGCGGCAGCTGCGACCCGGATGGCGCGTGCACGACGACGACGCAGGTCGCCTCGTACAGCGTGACCAAGACGGCATCCACGACCGACGCGGTCAAGGCCGGAGACAAGGTGAGCTACACGATCGCCGTCACCAACACGGGACAGTTCGCCTTCACCACCGGTCATCCGGCCTCGTTCAAGGACGACATGAGCGACGTGCTGGATGACGCCGCGTACAACGGCGAGGCCAGCAATGGCGCCACGCTCTCCGGATCCACGTTGTCCTGGTCGGGTGCACTCGACATCGGCGAGACGGTGAAGGTCACGTACTCCGTCACGGTGAACAACCCCGATAACGGCAACCACCGGCTACGCAACACGGTCGACCCGGGAGCCGGCGGCGACTGCACGCCAGCAGGTGGCTGCGAGACGACCACCCCGATCAGTCCCGCCCCGGCAGGGCTGGCATCCACCGGTAGCAACCTCCTCCTCCCAGGCGTCCTCGGTGCGCTCCTGGCAGCGGCCGGAGCTGCCCTGCTCGTAATCCGACGCCGCAGGGCGAGCGAGTAGAGCATTGCGTTCGGTGGGCCGACGGCCCCGAGTCGGCCCACCGAATGTATGAACAGCTGCACCACGTATGCCGGTGAATGCAGCGAGCCGGATCAGCAGTCCCAAGCAGTGTCAGCATCAACTCGGATGGCGGCCATGAACGCACGACAAGGCAACGAGCAGCAAGTCTCGGTTCGGCGCGAACGGATACTCGAGGTGCTGCGCGGAGCTCTTACGGCAGAGGCCGTTGCGCAAGGGGCGACACGTCGCCGCGCGTACCGCGTCACCAGGCATCTGCTCGGCGGCGCCGTGCAGTCCGGGCTGTCACGTGGTTACATTGCCCAGCAGCTCGGCCTGAACGTGAGCAGCATGGGGTCGCGCATCACCCTCGACGAGATCGTTCCGGCTGCGGCATTCGCTGAGCTCGCGCGGATTCCCGTGACACAGATCGCGGCCTGGCAGACCGACGGGCGCATCACCCTCCGGGGTCCGGATGCCGAGGGCGATTACGGGTACCTCGCCGCGGAGCTTTTCGCGGCCCTCGCAAGCCACGATCATTCCCAGGCATCCGTCGCGTAGAGAGGGTGCGCGCCGCCGCTATCGGTTCTCTGCCGGGCGGTCATAGGCTCATCGCGTGCGGTGAGCACGATCGCCGGCCGAGGAGGCGCGATGATCCCGTTGACCATCGGAACCAGGGTGGAGCATCCGGAGCAGCAGGCCGTCATCGACGGCTCCCGCTTCAATCGGCACACCTTCTGGTGCGGGCAGAGCGGATCGGGCAAGACGTATGCTCTGGGCGCCGTACTCGAGCAGTTGCTTCTGCAGACGGAGCTGCCGGCCGCCGTCATCGACCCCAACGCGGATTTCGCCGAGCTCGCCAGCACGCGCGATGACGTGGACAGAGAGCAGGCGGCCCGCTGGCGGGACCTCGACATCCGCGTGCTGCACTCCAGCACCAGACGCGAGCCCCAGCTCCACATCCGATTCGTCGATCTCAGCGTGCCGGCGAAGGCGGCCGTGGGGCGACTCGATCCCATTGCCGACGCAGACGAGTACAACGCGCTGTTGCACTTCGACATGTCGCCGCAGAACGTGCCCCAGGGCAACCTGCTTGAGGTGCTCGCGTCCTCGGAGGATGCAGCGCAGCGGTTGCTCGGGCGACGTATTGATAACCTGCAGATCCTGCATTGGCCGCTCTGGGCGTTCGGTGCCGCCTCCGCGGTTTCCGTCGTCGCCGAGCGCCCGCGAGCGACGGTGCTCGATGTCGGCGGGTTCTCGCATCCGGGAGAGGCGCAGGCGGCCGCGCTCGGCATCCTCGAAGATCTCTGGCAGCGGCGGATGGAGCGCAATCCCGTGCTGATCGTCATCGACGAAGCGCACAACTTCTGCCCGCCCAGCCCGCGTTCGAACATCGAGGCGCAGCTCACCGAGCAGCTCATCCAGATAGCAGCTGAGGGCCGCAAGTTCGGCCTGTGGCTGTTCCTGTCGACGCAGCGGCCCACCAAGATCCACCCGAACGTGCTCTCGCAGTGCGACAACCTCGGCCTGATGCGGATGAACTCTCCGCGCGACCTAGGGGAACTCGCCGAGGTCTTCGGTTTCGTTCCGCAGGAGCTTCTGCAGCGCTCGCCGACCTTCCGCAAGGGCGAGGCGCTCTTCGCAGGCGCGTTCAGCCCGGAACCGCAACTCGTCCGGATGGGCCGTCGCCTCACCGTCGAAGGAGGCGGAGACCTCTCGGTGGTGGCGAAGAGCGTCTAAGAGGTCCGCGCGCTCCGTTTCGACGCGATGCTCGCGGCGCCTACGTCACCCGCGCGCCTCGACCCGGCGAGTTGCGAGCATCCGTTGGCGAGAAGAAGGTCGGCGACCGTGCGCACCAACCACCGGTCGGTCTTGGGGTCGAACACCGCCTCGAAGCTCGGCAGGTGCACGAGCGGCCAGACGTCGCCGACGACGCATCGTCTCGGGAATCCTGCATGTCGACGAGCGCCGCCCTGGATACCACTCGGAGCCGCACGCGCTCACGGCAGCGGTGAGCCCCCTTTCGGGGTACATACCTCGAGCGAGTGCATGGCTGAAAGCAGTCCCGCGTCATGTCATCATCGGAATGTGGGATACCTCATCTACAACGACGCGACCCAGTACGCGTTCGATGACCGCACCCTTGCTCATCTGAAGGTCGCGATCGCGGCGAAGCTGCGCTTGCAGGAGAGCTTTCTGCTCAGCTGGATCGTGCCGCCCGAGAACGGCAGCGGCCGTGTCAGCATCTGGATCAGCCCTGCGATCCCGCTGCAGTTCATCTATCACGACACCCGGGCGCCCGAGCTCAACCGCAAGCGGCTGGAGGCCTTGGCGCGGTACTCGCACGGTGTGCGCGGAATGATTGTGATGACCGAGCAGGAAGCCGAAGCGATCACGAGCGAAGATCCCATGGATGCCCGCTCGTACGTCGAGGCGCAGAAGGTCTTCGACGCGGTCAGCTCGCGGCTCCCCAACGCCCGCAACTGAGCATCCGGGTCGACGATCGGTCTCCCTGATCGTCCTTGTCTGCTGACCGACCCTCTCTCGCTGCGCCCAGGCGCGCCCCGAATTCGTGTCAACCCCTTCGGGGCTTTTCGTGGCCCGGGAATCATCGTGCGGGAACGGAATCCGTGCGAGATATTGCGAGATATGCAGAGAGGACGGGCGCTCTATGAGCCAGCCGGAGCAGCAGCAGACCCCACCTGGGACCGAGGCCGAACTCAACCCGAAGGCCGATCACGGCGAGCAGTCGTACAAGGGCAGCGGCCGCCTGCAAGGCAAGGCCGCGATCATCACGGGTGCCGATAGCGGCATCGGCAAGGCCGTCGCCATCGCGTTCGCTCGCGAGGGCGCTGACGTGGCGTTCGGCTACCTCGAAGAAGACGAGGATGCCCGCGACACCGAGCATTGGATCACGGAGGCGGGCAGGCGGTGCGTCGCACTGCGCGGCGACATCTCGGATCCGGCCGAGTCGCGTCGACTGGTGGATGCCGCCATGAACGAGTTCGGCAGGATCGACGTGGTCGTGTCGAACGCCGCCATGCAGCGCACCTACACGAAGGTCGAGGACATCCCCGACGATGAGTGGGACAAGACCATCGCCACGAACCTCAGCGCCTACTTCCATCTGGTGAAGGCGGCGCTGCCGCATATGAAGGCGGGCGGCTCCATCATCGGCACGTCGTCGGTGAACTCCGACTCTCCGTCGCCGACGCTCATGCCGTACGCGGCGACGAAGGCGGCGATCGCGAACATGACCGCGTCGCTCGCTCAACTGCTGGGGGATCGCGGCATCCGCGCCAACAGCGTCGCGCCCGGACCGGTCTGGACGCCGCTCATCCCCTCGACGATGCCGGCCGAGCACGTCGAGTCGTTCGGTGGGAACACGCCGCTGAGCAGGCCGGCCCAGCCGGCGGAGCTCGCGCCCGTGTACGTGCTGCTGGCAAGCGACGAGGCCTCGTACGTCTCGGGTGCGCGCATCGCGGTCACGGGAGGCCGGACGGTCCTGTAGGCATCCGCTTCCCGTACGCATCCACTGTCGAGAAATGTCGCGGAAGGAAGACAGGATGATCGACCAGACCGATCTCGTCCGCGTGCTGTCGGGCGAGGGAACGTGGACATACGTCTACCTGGACGGCCACGGCGACGAGCCGCTGCCTGCCGAGCACAGTAGGAGGCACGCGCTACTCGACGAGCTGCGCAAGTGCGGTGCGCCGGAGCCCGACGTGCAGGCCGTCGACGATGCGCTCGCTGAGGATGCAGGCATCCCGAGCCCATCCGTGCTCTACCTGCTCGTGCAGAACGGACGCGTCGAGGTCGAAGAGCGCTTCATCGGCGAGCGGCTGGGGCCCGAGCAGGTGGGATGCGCGCGTGTGCCTCCCGTGCTGCCGTTGCTGCGGCACTTGGGCGCAGACATTCGCTACGTGGTCGTCGAGGCGGGCCGGGAGGGCGCCCATCTGCGGGTCGAGGCAGGTGGACGCGCGGGCGTCGACCAGGCGGCCGAGGTGCAGGGACGAACCGACAGCCTGCCCAAGGTGCAGTCAGGCGGCTGGTCGCACAAGCGCTACCAGATGCATTCGGAGGAGATCTGGAAGCAGACCCAGTCCGAGGTCGCCGATGCGCTCGAGTCGATCGCGCGCGAGCACCGACCGAGCTTCGTCGTCATCGCGGGTGACGTGCGTGCCAGGCAGCTGCTCGAGGACGCTCTGTCGCCCGCCACCAGTGCGATCACGATCGACGTCGACGCCCACACCAAAGCCGAGGGAGCGGATGCCGGCGCTCTCGACGACGCGATCGCCCGCGCAGTCGATGAGCACCTCCGAGGCGCCGTCTCCGACGCACTCGATCGGGCTGCCGCAGGCGACGGCAAGAACGGGGCACATGGTGTGCGGGACGTCGTCGCTGCGTTGCAGCGAGCGCAGGTCGACACCCTCGTGCTTGATGCCAGGGAGCTGACCGCCGATGGAACGCTCGAGGCTCTGGATGCCGAGCCCTGGGTGGCACTCGGAGAAGGCGACGAGCTCGCCGCACGCTCCATCGCCCGGGTCCCCGTTGCAGAGGGACTGGCGCGAGCCGCCCTGCTGAGTGGAGCGACGGTCCTCGTGGGAGAAGACGACGAGCCACCGGCGGGCGAGCCGATGCCGGAGCGACCGGCTCCAGAGCCGGTCGCCGCGCTCCGCTGGCCTCGGGACGACGCGGGGGAGGGTGTCGCATAGGGCGGAGTGCCCGAAGGTCACTCGTTCGGGGGTCATACAGGGTGATTTTTCGGGTGAGAAATCGGCAAAGCCGGAGGCAAGAACCTCGTAGCTGGATAGCCTGACCGGGATTGTCGGGCGAATTCGGGAGACCCGTCGATCGAACAGGTAGTACGAGGGGGAATGCCTGTGTCTGAACGACAGAGTGCACACGTTCGCGAGTCGCACCGATTCACGATGGGAACGCCGCGGCGCTGGCTCGTCGGGCTGGTCGCCGCGGTGATGACAGTGGGAACGGTCCTAGCCGCTGCAACCCCGGCTTCCGCTGCGCCGGTCTATCAGATCACCGGATCGTGGGCGGACGGCACACCCACGACCGTCAAGTCAGGTGACGTGGTCACGGGCGTATGGCGTGTCAACGTGAACGACGGCGCACCGGCGCCTGCGAACGACCCCGTCGACAACGTGACCGTGACGATCACGACCCAGAACGGGCACTTCGGCTCGATACCGAGCGTGTGCAAGACGAGCGGCGTCACGCCCGTCTCGAGCATCTCGGCCGACGGCACGACCCTCACGTGCAACCTCGGCACGCAGATCGAAGGCACCGCCGTGGTGCTGCAGGCGCCGATCGTCGCCGATGGGGCCACGGGAAGCCAGATCACGGCATCCGGAGCCATCGGCGGCCAAACCGCCGACCTCACCCCGATCGACATCACGAACGTGTTCGGCATGGACATGCGCTGGGGCGTCGGAACACCGAACTTCTCCGTCGGCAACGGCGGGTTCCTCGTCGACTACGAGTGGACGCTCAGCAAAGACCTCGGCAGCGATCCCGGCCCACAGTCGGTTACCTACAACCTGAACATCGTGTCGCCGCAGGGCGCCGCCGTGTCCGTCGACCCGCAAGGCTGCACGGCGTTCCAAGGGCCGGGAGCGGCGAACGGCCACCCCTGGTCTGGTGGAAGCCACCCGGCCAACCAGATGGTGCCGGCTCCCGGTACTTGCACATTCACTCAGACCGGCACGAACTCGTTCCAGCTGACGATTACCGGCATCAACTACGCCCCGGCAAACCCACCCACCCTCGACTCCGCAGGGAACCGTTTGCCTGTAGACCAGGTAGCGCTCACCTCGGGCTCGATCTGGGTGAGGGTGAACACTGCTTCATCCGGTTCGGCCGTGCTCACGTCGGATGCCCCGACCTATACCTCGACTACCGGTCAGACCGCAGAAGATGACCCTTCGAACAACAGTGAGTCGAAGGCGTGGACGACGCCGGGCCTCTATTCCTCGGGATGGGGTCGTGGCTACACCGGTAGCGGTGGAACGACGTGGGACGACACCTACCAGGTCTCGGCCGGAACTCTCGTCGGCCAGTACATGGACACGGCAATGCAACTGCACACCGACCGGCCCGCTGATCGGCTCGTCGGAATGTGTTCGGCGCTTGACACGAAGTATGTGACGTTCAACGGATGGACCTGGGCCCAGCCCACGGACGCGGCGATCGGCGCCACTGTGGAATTCTATGTCGGCAACGATCCGACGCTCGACCCGACCAGCGCTGGGTACGACCCGAACGCCTTCGATTGCGGCACTGCTTCGGGTTGGACCACGACCCAGCCGGCTGACGTCACGACCATCAAGGCCATGCGCATCACAGGCACCCAGGGGCAGTTCGACCAGTTGTCGACGCAGTCGAATGTGACAGCCGTCATCAACCAGCAAATCAAGCCGAATGTTCCTGCCGGCACAGACATCTGGTCGTTCTTCTCCGGAGTCGTCGACAACCCGTTGAACAACTGGTGGAACGCCACCGGGTGCATCACACCGACTCCGGGGGACCGGTACTCGTGCACCACTGGGTTCCGGGATGTCCTGCACATCGTCTCCGCCACGCCATCCATTGCGAAGACGGTCGACCGCAGCGTCGTCTCTCCAGGCGACCCGGCCACGTACACGCTGACGTACTCCGCGAACGGTGCGGGCGCGATTCCCGCGACCGTCGACGGATACCAGCTCGTGGACACGTTGCCCGCCGGCGTCGCGTATGTCGCGGGATCCGCGAACCCGGAGCCGGCGGTGACCACCAATGGCTCGGGCCAGCAGGTGCTGAGCTGGACGCTCAACGGGGTGACGACGAACGCCGACCACGCACTGACCTATCAGGCGGTAGCCGATGACACGGTCGTACCTGGACAGGCGCTCACCAACAATGTGGACGCCACCTACGGCGGCATCACGAAGAGTGCTTCTGCGCAGGTCACGGTTGCGACCGACGGCTACACGACCACGGTCAAGACGGCGGATGCCCCGTTCATCCCGAATCTGAATGGCGACGGCAAGGGCGACGGGTCGTGGACCGTCACTGTGCGCTCGTACGACCCGATCGCGCAGCCGTTCACCGACACGATCGACATCCTCCCGTACAACGGTGACGGCCGCGGCACGTCGTACTCGGGCAGCTACACGCTCGCCTCGGTCAACGCGTCGGCCGGTGCGACCGTGTACTACACCACGGCAGCTGTCGGCTCTCTCTCCGATGACCCGGCGGATGCCTCCAACGGGTCAGCGGGCAGCACGAGCGGCAACACGGTCGGCTGGAGCACGACGCCGTCGCCGAACGCGACGGCGATCCGCGTGATCGGACCGGCCCTGAACCCGGGCGACACCCAGAAGTTCGGCGTGCACATCACGACGGACGGCGCGAAGGGCGGCGACAAGTTCGTCAACGTCGCGCAGGGTCGAGCCGGGCACACCGGGCTCGTGATGCGCACATCCGCGTTCATGACCGAGGCCGCCTACTACTCGGCATCTCTGATCAAGGAGGTGCAGGACGCCAAGGGCAACTGGCACGACGCGAACGACGCCGTCGACTACCCGACTCTGCATTTCGGCGACACCGTGCACTACCGCATCACGGTGACCAACACCGGTCAGGGAACGCTGACGAACGTGAACGTCAGCGACGACAAGAACCCGACGGACGGCGCGTTCCACATCGACTCGCTGGCCCCGGGCGACAAGCAATCGCATGAATACACGATGAAGCTCGACGCCGCCACCATGGGCAGCGGGACGTTCGTCAACACGGCGTGCGGGTCGGCCGACACACCTGCGGATTCTCAGGTCGCACCGACCATCAACTGCGACCCGGCAGGAATCGACGTCGTGGGCTACCACGTGGCCAAGTCGTCCTCTCCCGCTTCCGGCACCGTGGTGCATTCGGGCGACAAGATCACGTACACGATCGACGTGACCCAGGAGGGCACGACGCCTGCAGATGCATCGCTCACCGACGATCTGAGCCGCGTGCTCGACGACGCCGCCTACAACGGTGACGTGACCGCAGACGTCGGCACGGTCGCGGTGAACGGAACGACCCTCTCCTGGTCGGGCACGGTTCCCGTCGGCAAGGTGGCTCACATCACCTACTCCGTGACCGTGAACACAGCCAAGGCGCTCGGCGATCGCAGCCTCGTGAATGTCGTGACCTCTGACGGATGCGACGACTTCGCGGCCTGCACCACCTCGCACGAGGTGCCCGACCCCGCGGCGGGCCTGGCCGACACGGGCAGCAACGTGACCGGCTGGGCGGCCGGCGGGCTGGGACTGCTCCTGGCAGGACTCGCCCTCGCCTTCATCAGAAGGCGCCGCCTGAGCTAGGCACCTAGCAAGGAAGAGGCCGTCGGCGATCGAGCCGGCGGCCTCTTCCGTGCGCTCAGAGGAGTCTTGCCCGCTCTGTTGGGCAAACAATTGCGCTGGCTAGGGAACGTAGAACCTTGGCCCTTGACACGTGAACAGGGGCCAGGCCATGGTGTTAATGCAAACGATTGCGCAACCGCGCTTTTCATCGACACGACGACGTGTGCGCCGTGACAACAACATCTGGAGTCACGAATGAATGAACCAAGGCCGATCTCTCGTCGGCTCTTTCTCGGGGCGGCGGCCGTCGCGTCGTCCGCCATCGCTTTCACGGCAGCCGGCCCAGTCGGCAGAGCCTCCGCGACTCCTCTGGGAGTGAGACCTATGGGCGACTCGCCCAACGCCTCGCCAGACGGCACGACGATTCCGCCTGCGTCGTCGATCACCGACAACGCGGGCAGTGTCTGGACGGTCTCCGGCGGCGTGATCTACCGTGACGGCGGCACAGTGGGCGATACGTACAACGTCTCCGTTCTGCTCTGGTACGGCGGCATGGTCTACCACTGCGGCACGGGCGGCCAGTGGTACGTCTGTCTCAACGATGTCTGGCTGAAGGTCACCGACCCGCGCATCCCGTTGTCGGCTCCGGCGGGCATGATGTACGGCGTCAACGGGCACCACGACACCGCGCTGTCTCCGCAGGTGATCGGCGACCGCATGTCGTCGCTCGGCGCATCAGTGTTCCGGGTTAATACGGGAGGCGACTCGAGCACCATCGGAGCGGCCGCGGCGATCGCCGAGTATCTCAGCAGCGTGGGCATCCAGACGTTCCCCGTGATCGATGCCGGCCTGCGCGACGGGAACAACCTCGCATACGACTCCGAGTCATCCGCCTATTCGGGCGCATACGACATCGCTGCCGAGGTTGCGACGGCCTTCGCTCCGTACGGTGTGACCATGTACGAGTGCGGCAACGAGCTCACCCGCGACCCGTACATCATCCTGCCTGGCGAAGTCGCAGACGCCGGCACGAAGGCCGTCGACTTCAACAACACCAATTGGCCGATTATGCGCGGCTTCATGCGCGGACTCATCGACGGGGTCAAGTCCGTGCAGCCCTCGGCGTTGTGCGGCATCAACTTCTGCAAGTCCGACATCGCCGCGGCCGACGCCCTGTGGGACGGGATGCAACCGGACAATTCCGGCGGATACCCGGAAGTGCGCTGGGACATCACGACGTGGCACAACTACGAGGGCGACGGGGACATCTTCCACATCGGTACGGACGGGGCTGGGCCCTCGTTCAACCTGCCGGTCTACGTGAAGGCACGGTACGGCAAGCCGTTCATGATGACCGAGTGGAACTCGGATCCGAACCAGAGCTTGAGCCACAGGGCGTCGTACATCCAGACGCAGTTGGACGAGTTCCGCACGCATCGAACGACCGAGGCCTTCCAGTCGGGCATGTTCTACGAGCTCGACGGCGGAACACAGTGGGGGCTGACCGAGTCGGACGGCACACCGCTGAACCCGCCGTATTCGGCGTTCCAGAGCTACGTGTCGGCGCATCCCGACGCATAGCGAAGGGGATGCCGTTCCCCCTCCGCTGATCTATCGCGGTGGCGCAGGCCGGGCCGCCCCCGCTGCCATGTTCCGGCCGCGGGGGCAACCCGTTAACGCGCACCGGAAATCGGCGCATCGTGCTGGTCATGGAACGACCATCGAGGCGGATGCTGGACGCGCTCACCTGGGCAGGTGCGGTGCTCTACGCGCTGGGATTCGTGATCTTCATCGTCATCGTGCAGGCACAGCTGCTCACGCTGCTTTGGCTCGTGATCACGCTGGTGTTGGCTGCGCTCGCGTTGTCGCTCGTGGTCGAACTGCAGTGGCGCAGGCGCAAGCGAGAACGAGGCAGGCCGCTGACCAGGTGAGCCTGGCAGGGCTCGGCGCCGTCAGTGTTCACGAACAGTCCAGCTCACTCCTTGCCGGGCGGCCGTTCGTCGTCGGCGCGTGACGCGTCGCTGCCGGTGTCGTCGCCGTCTTGCCGCCGACGGATCGGATCGCCTGACCGGCCAGGGGCGATCTGCTCGCCCGGGTTCTCGTATGCGCCGATCTCCCGACCCATTCCGTCGAAAGTGCGTACCTTCGGACGCTCGTCGGGCAGCCGCGCTATCGAGAAGAGGGAGACGACGAACGACACTGCCACCCCGACGACCAGTACGGTCACGGCCCACGAGAGCACCTGGGCCATCATGACGGTGCCTCCATCTGGAGGATGCCGGCATCCGGTCGGCGGATGCCCGAAGCATCCACCGCGAAGGCGCCCACCCGCGGTCCGAACCTGCTCAATACGAGCGCGAACCGCCGCTTGACCAGTACCAACTGCGTGACCACCATCTCGCCGCCCTCGGGCCGCACGATGACGTCGAGCACGAAGCCCACCCTTGTGCCGCGGGGATCGACTACCCGTCGCCCTCGGAGCCGGCTGAACCGCAGCGTCGCCTGCTTGCGGGCGGTTTCATCAGCCATGATGGCCTCGCCCTGCCGAGCCTGGAATCTTCGAGACGAAGCGCAGAACGGACCGGTCGACGGGTTGCAGTCCGGCCTCGTCCCTGTCGACACCGATGTGCACCAGCGCGTCGATGGCTTCGACGTGCTGCCAGCTCACAATGGTGGGGTGTGGGTCGCGGATGCCGCACATCCGATAGCAGGCTCGCGCGAACTTCCTGAACCAGGCCGGAACCGGGCGAGGAAGCGGTCCGGAGACGATCGAGTCGAGAACCAGCCGCCCATCGCCGTGCTCGTCCTCCACGACCTCGAGCAGCAGGTCGTCCACCCGTCCGGCACGCTTTCCGTTGCGATCGATCATGCCGTGATCCATCGCCTGGGAGAGCGCCAACCACGCCTCGTCGCCGCGCTCCCCGCTGGGCGCGGGAGCAGGCATCCGTGTCGGGCCGTCAGAAGTTGCCACCGGTCACCACCAGTAGGGGAACGGTCGCGATGGTGATCGCGATCAGTACGGCCAGCACGATGCCGGCGACGACGTTCATGGCCGTGGTGTTCTTCAGCTTTCCCATGAACTGGGCGTCGTTGGCCACCAGGAGCAGCGGGCCGAAGGTGAAGGGCAGCGCGGCAGACCCGAGCGCCATCGTGATGACCGCGAACTGGATGGGATCCACGCCCGTCACATCGATCACCGCGGCCAGCGCGATCATGGCGAGGATGATCATGTTGAACATGGGCGCACTGCGTGGCGGCCCGCTCTTGCCCCATTCCCACCCGAAGTACTGCGCTATCCCGTATGCGCCCGAGAGGCAGACTTCGACGCACGCGGCAAGCGACACAGAGAACACGCCCACGAGGAAGATGTAGAAGCCGACCGCACCGAACGCTTTGATCGCGGGTCCGGCCGCGGCCTTGATCGAATCGACCGCCTGCTTGTACGGGTACAGCGCTCTGGCGCCTGCCCCCATCACCGCGAGTGTGAGCGCTGCGCCGACCACTGTGCCGATCACCGCGACGATCCTGTTCTTCCTCAGGTCACGGCCCGTCCAGCCCTCCTCGATGGCACCTGACGAATAGAAGTCGAACTGATACGGAGTCATGAACGATCCGAGCAATGATGCCGTGGCGAAGAGGTAGGCGGCGATCGAATACGACGCCCTGAGGTGCGGGTGAACGAGCGAGACGCCGACGTCCTGCCAGTTGGGTGCCAGCGCCGCCAAGGCTGCGATCATCACGAGCATGGTGAGGCCGGCCAGCGCAGCTCCTGTGTCGACCTTCGAGAAGCTGAGAAACCACAACGCGGCCGCGAGCGCCGCCGCGACAAGCGGTACCCAGATGCGGTAGCCGATCCCGGTGATCAACTGCAGCGCCAGTGACATGCCCACGAGGTCGACGGCCAGGACGAGCACATGCACGATGACGTTGGCGATCAGCGGGACGGCGCCCAGGCGCGGGCCGAGCCTCGTTCTGATCACCTCGTACGTCGGCTGAGAGGATGACACGGCGACCCGGCCCGACATCTCCGCGAATACCGAGAAGCCGACGAGGCCGAACACCACCGTCCAGATGAGGGCGAAGTTGAATCGGGCGCCGGCGGAGACCGCGGTGATGACACCTCCGGTGTCGAGGAATCCACCGATGCCCGCGAGCACGCCCAGCGCGAGTGCGGCGAAGCCGACCCTCCCGGATGCCTGCCCTTGGCGTTTCGCGCTCCCGGTGGGCGCACGTGTGACCTCGTGCATCACACCTCCCGTCGACGATATGGTCACCAGACCGCCGCTCGATCAGCAGGGGTTGACGAGCCAGCGGTGTGAACGCGCGCCTTGCCACGTCGCGCTTGCGCCCGCAACGGATTCCATCGGCGCCTCGTCTGGTGCATGGTGCGAGGGTGGGAAGAGACAAAGAGCCGCTGACCAAGCGCTGGCTGAAGCACAGATCGCACCGCCGGATCATCGTGATGGCCCTGGTGGGTGTGGTGGCCGGGGTGGCGTCAGCTCTGCTCGGAGCCCAGGCCGACGCTCCGGCGATCGGCTGGGATGCGGCATGCATCACCTATGTCGTGTGGGCGTGGGTCTCCGTGCGCCGGCTGGACGACGACCAGACCCGCAAGCACGCCACCCGCGAAGATCCGAGCCGGGCTTCGGCAGACATCCTGCTGATCATCGCGAGCATCGTGAGCCTCGGCGCGATAGGGGTGAGCCTCGTGACCGCGAGCTCGGGCAACAGCGTTGACAAAGCCCTGGCTCCCGCCCTCGCCGTGGTGAGTGTCGGCCTTTCGTGGCTGCTCATCCACACGCTGTTCACCCTGAGATACGCCCGCCTCTATTACACGCATCCCGACGGCGGCATCGACTTCAACATGGATGAGCCACCGCACTACATCGACTTCGCGTACCTGGCGTTCACGGTCGGCATGACCTTCCAGGTCTCGGACACCAACCTGCACTCTCGAGAAATCCGGGCAGCGGTTCTGAAGCACATGCTGTTGTCGTACCTGTTCGGGTCCGTGATCGTCGCGACCACGGTGAACCTCGTCGCCGGTCTCTCCACCTCGGGGTGAGTTCCCGTGCGCCCCGAGCATCCATCGAATTCCAGGGGCTGACCGCTTACGCTGCGTTCGTCGCGTGGCGCAAGGCCTTGCCCCTGAGGGTCTTCGCACGGATGCTTCCATGTGCGACCGCTTCGCCCGAACGGTCCGAGGAGGCGTGCGCGAGATGACGACAAGTACGAAGAGCCCGTCCGCATCCGACGATCAGAAGGCGAAAACGGGGGCGCGGAAGAACCCTTTGCTGCGCTTTCTGGGCGTGCTCGGGCCCGGTTTGGTGACGGGAGCCGCCGACGACGACCCCTCGGGCATCGCGACGTACGCACAGGCCGGCGCCACCTACCAGAACGGGTTGTTGTGGACCGTGCCAGCCACTCTGCCGCTCATGATGGCCGTGCAGGAGATGTGCGACCGCATGGCGCTGGCCACAGGGGACAGCTTCGGCAAGCTCATCCGCCGCCGGTTCGGCACAGGCGGTCGCGCGGCCGTGGCAGTGCTCGTGGTCGCCCTCATCCTGGCCAACTGCCTGAACCTCTCGGCCGATCTCATGGCCATCGGCCAGGGTATGCAGCTCATTCACGCCGGTCCTGCTCCGCTCTGGTCCGGCATAGCGGGCGTCGGCATCACGATCGCTCTGGTCGCCGGTTCGTTCGAGTGGATCGGCCGCATCTTCAAGTGGTTGTGCCTGGCACTGCTGGTCTACGTCGGCGTGCTGTTCGTGGCCAACGTGGACTGGGGCGACGTGCTCGTCGGCCTGGTGGGCGGCCAGTTCCGGCTCACGCCCGGGTACCTGGGCCTCGCGGTCGCCGTGCTCGGCACGACCATCAGCCCGTACATGTTCTTCTGGCAGACGGCGCAGCGCATCGAAGAGGGGCGTGACGAAGACCTGAAGGGGAATAAGGCGCCGAAGCTCAAGGACCGCGGTGCGCGTGGCGCTCGCCGCCGTCTGCGCACTGGTCGCATCGACGTGTTCACCGGAATGGTGTTCAGCGTGCTGATCATGTTCGCCATCATCGCGGCCACCGCAGCAACGCTCGGCGCTCACCACAAGACCGTAAGCAGCGCGGCCGAGGCGGCGAAAGCGCTCGAACCGATCGCGGGAACCTGGGCAGGCGCCCTGTTCGCGGTCGGGTTCATCGGATCGGGCATCCTCGCGGTGCCGGTGCTCGCGGCGTCCGGGTCCGCGGGCCTTGCTGCCCTGCTCGACAAGAAGTGGGGACTGGAGAAGAGCCCCCGCAAGGCGCCGGTGTTCTACGGGCTGCTCGTCGTCGGCATCGTCGCCGGGACCGTCCTCGCCTTCTTCGTGCACAATCCGATCCAGCTTCTCGTGCTCTCGGCGATTGTCAACGGCATAGCAGCCGGCCCATTTCTCGTCATCATGATGTTGATCGGGCGTGACCGGCGCATCATGGGCAAGTACCGCAACAGGTGGTTGTCCCAGACTCTTGGCTGGATCACGACCATCCTCATGTGCGTCGGCGGACTGTACGGCGTCTGGTACACGATTGCGGGAGGCTGACGAATGGATCCGACGGGGCCGCAATCGAACGGCGGCCGCAGGGGGCGTGACGAGACCCGCGACGAGCGTGCCGATCGCAACTGGCAAGAGCTCGTGCAAGAGCTGCGGGTGACTCAGACCGGCACGCAGATCCTGTCCGGCTTTCTGCTGACCGTCGCCTTCCAGCAGTCCTTCCATACACTCACCGGCTATCAGAAGACGATCTACCTGTGCCTCGTCGTGCTCGCTGCGGCCACGACGGCCGTCGGGCTTCTGCCCGTCGCGCTGCACAGAGCCCTGTTCCGACGCCGGCGCAAGGAATGGCTGGTCACCCAGGGCAATCGGATGCTCGTGCTCGCCTTGACACTCGTCGCCGCGTTGACATCCGGCGTCGTGTTCTTCCTTTTCGATGTCGTCGCTTCGCTGCTTGCCGGCATCATTGCGGGCATCGTCGTCGCCATCGCCATGGTGGTGTGGCTGCTCGTCTTCCCGGTGTCGATCAGAGGCGCAGGCAGCGCCCGGATCGAAGACGACGAGGTCTTGTCGGCGCGAGGGAGCACGGGCGGCGGCATGCATGAAGCGGCAACCGGTGCCCGGGACGCAAGCGCATCGCAACGGATGCCCACCCCAGACATCAACGAGGAAAGAGGCTGAAAATGGCGGACTTCGTACGAGACGTCGCCGATAACGGAGCGCAGGACGACACGATGCAAGCCGTCGAGCGCATCGCCCAAGACCTCATCGAAGACATCGAGCATGGCCGCGTTCGCGGCGACACCGCTGAGGTGCTCGAGGAGCGGCTGAAGGCAGAAGACATCGACTTGCGTCCGGAGGCGATCGAGGCGCTCGCCGACGACATCGAGGAGGAGGCATCCAGGTGAGCCGCTCGGTGCACGTCGTCGGGGATGCCGCGCCAGCCACGTCGTGACGACGTCGCTGCTGCTTCTGGCCGACACCCATGTGCCGCGCCGGGCGCGTGACCTGCCGGCCGAGGTCTGGGACCTGGTTGAGAGCGCCGACATCGTCGTGCATGCAGGCGATTGGGTCTCGCTGGAGCTGTACGAACGCATGCGTGACCGCGCGTCGATCCTCCACGGCGTGTACGGCAACAACGATGGCGACGACCTGCGCGGGGTTCTGCCGGAGATCGACAGGTGGCAGGTCGAGGGCATCCGCTTCGCCGCTGTGCACGAGACCGGTGCCGCCAAGGGTAGGGAGGAACGGATGGATGCCGCTTTCCCTGGTGTCGATGTGCTCGTGTTCGGTCACAGTCATATTCCGTGGGACACGACCACGCCCGCCGGCTTACGCCTCATCAACCCCGGTTCGCCGACCGATCGCAGGCGGCAGCCGCGGGCAAGCTACGCCTGGCTACATGCGGACCGAGGACGACTGACCGATGTGGACTTCGTCTTTCTCGAGCCGCGGGCAGGCTCACGGCCGGACGGGTGATCGCGAACCGATTCGCCCCCTCGCCGCGCGGTTTGCCGAGTTGCGCACAGTTAGGGGTATGACGCCAGCTTCCCGACTAGAGTCAGTGGTGGCTTCGGGAGGGGAGTTACATCGATGGAGGTCGTCGAGGCACGTTCGCCGCGGCGGCTTCTGCATGTACTCCTTGGCGGGGTGGGTGTCGCCGCTGGCATCGTGTTGCTGGGAATTGCGTTCGGCTCGCAGTCCGCGTCGGCCGAGATATCCGATTCCTCCTCGCAACCCCCCGCGACCTCAGGTTCGGGCTTGCTCGGCTCGGCCGGCTCGCTCCTCGGATCCTTGACCGGCACCGCTGCCAACGCGGAGCACTCGCTCACCTCCGGTGTGTCGGGCGTGCTCGGCGCCGTGACCCAGGCTCTGCCCTCGCCCGTGCAGCAGGTCGTCGCCCCCATTACCAGCGGCGTCGTCGCACCCGTGACCGGAGCCGTCGACAGCACCGTTGGCACGGCCCTGACCGGTGCGGGCAGCATCCTCACCCCCAACCAGGGCTCTCAGCCCGCACCCCCTTCGAGCACGCCGCCGTCGTCGTCGACCCCGGGCTCGCCATCATCGACCGCCCCCGCGGCACCCGGCGCAACAGCACCGGCTACAGGGCCGGTTCTGCTGGTAGCGGCCACACCGGATGCCTTGCCCGGGGTGACCCGAACGGCACAGTTCGTCTCCGTGCCCGGCACGAGCACGCATGGTGCGGCTCTGGGTTCGTCCGATGCCGTACCGGCGGGCTCGACCGCGACGCAGGCACCGGATGCGCCCCAGCCGCTTGCCCCGAACGACCCCTCGCGACCGCCAGCAGGTACCGGTTCGGGAGGTGGCACCGCAAGCGGCTCCGCGGGTGGAGCCGCGGCGGCCGTCGTTCCCGAGTCGCCCACGGCACCCGCTGTGGCTCGGGCGGGACACGCGCCCCCGCCGGGTGATCATCTTCCATCAACACCCACGTTCGACACCGACCTGACACCTGATTAGGCCGGCTCCTCCGTTCCAGTGAGATAGGCATCCTGCATGCACTGTCTGCCTGGAACGGCAGGGGGATCGGGGTCTCCCTGGGAGCGGCTCGCGAAGCAGCGAGCAACCGGTCCGCGACCGACGGCAGCAGAGTGCTGCCGCACGAGCCGTGTGTTTCAACCGGTGCCCTCAGCGGACGTGGTTGTCCCCTGACATCCGAGAGGATGCGCGGGCAACCGATGGTGTCGACGGTTTGGCGAGTGTTTGGGGAATTCAGTGCAACATTCTCGGCTTGAGGGGGCGATGTCATCCGGCGACTGGGATGAAGTGGATCGCCTGCTGGATGAGGACTTCTACTTCTATCTGTTCAGTGACCCGGATCTTCTGGAGCGGGTCTACCTGGCCGCTCCCTCCGACTGGTACGAACGACATCCGCGCAACGCGATGTCCCGGGCCATCGCGGCTGCCTCGCGTCGCCAGCTGTTCCTCGTGGACGACAGCGCGAAGGAGCAGTTCGCGCAGTGGCTGCGTTCGCAGGAGCATCCGGCAACCGTCGACCTGCTCATGCAGCAGCAGTCGCAGTTGCGAGCGCTGATCACGGCTGGAAGATACGGCGAGGCCGCAGCCGTCGCCGACGAGGAATTGAAGCTCGTTCGGGCAGGCGACCTCGAACGGTTTCATGACGCGCTGCCCGTCGTTCTGCTGGCGTGCGGCACAGCCAAACTGCTCGTCGCCGAGGTCGAAGATGCGATCTCGCTATATGCGGAAGCTCTGAGCTGGGCGACAATGCGGTTCGAGCATCCGGTCGCCAGGTTCGCCAGGGAGCACCTTGCGCTCGCCTATGCCATCGCCGAGCGGCACAGGCAGGCGCGTGAGCTGCTGGAGGCGGAGAGCGGCGAATGGCACGAACCGGGCGACGTGCGTTACCACTACCAGCAGCCGGGAATCGTGGCGCGTCTCTTGGTGGCAGCCACCGACGGAGACGGGCCGCTGCGCCTGCCGGATGACCAGGCGCGGGCTATCGACGCCGGACCGTGGTGGTGGGTGCCCATCCATGCCCGCGCGCTGGGCGCGGTTCTGTCCGGCGAGCCGTGGGATGCCATCCACGAGATCACCCACGCGCTGCTCGTTCAGCGGATTCGCTCGGCTCCTCGGTCGCTGGCAGGCGCCACGCTCCGCACAGACCTCGTCACGCTGTACCAGTCCGCCGGCGACCTGAGGCAAGCGGAGGGCGTGTTGAGCACGAACACGCTGAACCACCATTGGGTGGGAATGCAGTTGGCCAGGGCGCGGCAGGCGTGGCTTCTCGGCAACCCGGATGGGGCACTGAGCCTGCTGCACGATGAGCCGTCGAGCGGGGGCCCGCTCGTGCATCAGGCCGCGCGTGCCGTTCTCTATGCGGAGGCCGAGCGCGCGGCATCCGGATCGGTCAACTCTCGAACGCTCCAATACGTCGCCTCCGTCGTGGATGCCAGTGGGTCGCGAATCAGCGTGACTCAGGCGTCGGCCGAGCTGCGGGCATCCTTGGCGCCGTTGCTCAAGACGCCGGTGGAAGAGATCCCGGTCAGGTTCAGCGCAAGGCGCCCGCCCCGGCTCACCCGGCGCGAGCGCGAGGTGCTGGATGCCTTGGCGAAGGAGATGTCGGTTCCTCAGCTGGCGAAGGCGCTGCACGTGTCGCAGAACACGGTCAAGAGCCACCTGCGCGCGCTGTACCAGAAGCTCGGTGCCCACAACCGCGAGGAGGCCCTGTGGCTGGCGCGTGCTACGGAATGACCCCTGACCGGGGGGAAGACAGGGTGATTTTTCGGGTGAGAAATGCCTCGGGAGCTATCGCAGCCTTGCGCATGACCCCTTGACTGGGGCCCAGATCCTGGGAGAGGCGTGTCCATCGGCACCCGTTCGTGGCAGAACGGTGTCTCTGAAGGTTGGGTTCTTCTCGTTCGGGCAGGTTTAGGAAGACTGGGGGAGTAGATGCGATTCGGGGCATCTAACAATTCGCGCAAAACCGCGAAGGCGGGCGCGTTTCCACGACTGCGATCGCGTCGCCTTAGGATTGCGGCGATTATCGGCGCCCTCGCATTAGCGGTGGGCACCGTCGCGACGACGACAGCCGTGCTGTCAGCAGGCCCAGCCAATGCGGCTAGCCCGGTCGGTTGCGGATATGCCTCCAATGGTCCTTCAGCCTCCACGTTGTGCTGGCTGGACATGGCTTCGTACAACGACAGCACTGCCCGGTCCGCTTCTGGACAGGCGATGTCCGTGTCTCTTCCTGGTGGATACACGTTCACGTACACGATCAAGACGTCGACCCCTGCCGGTTACAACTCCATAGCTACTCGGGCGACCACGGTCCCGACCTATGGCGGCGCCTACATGGGCAACGTTGCTTACGTGGGAACCCCGGGCAGCCCTGCTCTTGGCTATGCGATCGGGACGAATGTTGCCGCTACCTTCCAGTTGAGCAACCTCACGGTCAAAGACTCCTCTGGTGCGGTGGTGCACGGCTGGGGCATCGTCGCTGCTGACGCCGAGGCAACGGGCATCAACAGTTCTGGCCGCGAGTCGATGATCTACAACTCGGATGTCACATTGAGTCGAATCGACGTTCCCTCCGCTTCCTGGCCCGCTTGCACCGGCGGTTTGACTGGGGTGGGCACGGCGAACGTCACGTGCACTGGCGGTCTCGCCGGAACCGGTGGCAACGGCGCGCTCGCATTGCAGGCGGATCAGCCGTCACAGATCGCGGTCACGGTGGCTGACCCCGGTTCCGGTGCAGAGGATGCCGCCTTCGCGTTCGTGACGTCGAAGCTGACCCTGAACAAGACGGTGAACGGTCGCGTCAACGCATCCGACTCCTTCGACACCTCGATCACCTCCCCAGAGGGAACAACGCTGGCCACGGCCAGCACCGGAACCTCGAACTCCTCCACCACAGGCTCGACAACTGTTCTTCCGTCGACTTCTGGGCCGTTCGTTCTAGGAGAGCAATCGACGACGGGGACGTCCACTGTTCTAAGCAACTACACCCAGACCTGGGCGTGTACTAACGCGACCACCGCTAGCACGACCGTGCTTCCCTCCGGGGGCGGGACGAGCGTGGCCCTGACCCCTGCCCCTGGCGATGACGTCACCTGCACGGTCACCAACACGGCGAAGACGACGGCCCTGAGCGTGGTGAAGCACGCCGGCACTCCAGATGATGTGAATGGTGACGGTCTTGTGGACGCCGGCGACACCATCCAGTACACCTTCACCGTCACCAATAATGGGCAATTGACGATGAGCAATGTCGGTGTCGTTGATCCGAAGGCCGGCAAGGTTAGTTGCCCAAGCTTGACGCTGGCGCCTGGAGCTTCCGAAGAGTGCAGCGCAGACAAGGTGTACACCATTACTGATCTCGACGTCACGGGTGGTGCCGTCGACAACAGCGCTACCGCGAACGGAACGCCACCGGGAAGCACCGTGCCGGTAACCTCCCTCGCGTCCGCGACGCATACCCCGACGACGGCGCCCGCCCCTGGCCTGAGCGTGGTGAAGTCGGCGGACCCGTCGGATGCTGCCGCGTACAACCCGGGTCAGGTGATCACGTATCACTTCGCGGTGACGAACACCGGGAATGTGACGATGAACAACATCACCATTCCGGAGGACACGTTCACAGGCACTGGGGGAGCGCCGAGCGTTTCATGTCCGTCGACGACGTTGGATCCTGGCGCCCAGGTGGTGTGCACCGCGACCTACACGCTGACGTCCGAGGACGTGAATGCGGGTTCGGTGACGAATACTGCGACTGTGCATGGTACGCCGCAGGGATCGAGCACTGACGGAGCGTTCGGCTCCTCGACGGTGACGATCCCGGAGATTCCGGCGCCGGCGTTGACGGTGGTGAAGTCGGCCAGCCCGGACACGGTGACCGCTGCTGGTGAGGTGGTGACGTATTCGTTCGTGGTGACGAATACCGGGAATGTGACGATCACGAATCCGAAGGTGCATGACACCGGTTTCACGGGTACGGGTGGTTTGTCTGATGCCGATATTGAGTGCCCTGAGACGTCGTTGGTGGCAGGTCAGGTGGAGACCTGCACTGTCCCGTACACGGTGACGCAGGCCGATGTGGATGCTGGCACGATCACGAACAGTGCGAACGTGACGGGCACGACTCCCGACGGTGGGGGCTACCTCTCCCCGCCGTCTCCGACCGCGACGGTGACGATCGACCAAATCCCTGCGCTGTCGATTGTGAAGACGGCGAATGTGCAGGCGGCTGAGGTGGGTCAGCAGCTCACGTACACGTTCACGGTGACGAACACGGGGAATGTGACGGTCACGGATCCGCAGGTGGCGGACACCGGGTTCACTGGGCACGGCACGACCTTGTCAGCACTCGACTGCCCTGTTGACGTTGTCCTGCCTCCGGGTCAGGTGGAGACCTGCACCGCCACCTACACGGTGGTGCAGGCCGACGTTGATGCTGGTTCGATCAGCAACGCCGCCACGGTGAGCGGTACCACGGTGGGGGGTGACTCTGTTCCGCAGGTGACCTCCGACCCGGTGGTGGTGTCCACGAGTCCGCATCCGGCTTTGTCGTTGGTGAAGTCGGCCAGCGCTCAGCGGGTGACGACGGTGGGTCAGGTGGTGACGTATACGTTCGCGGTGACGAATACCGGGAACGTGGACATTAGTGATCCGAAGGTGAATGAGGGGACGTTCACCGGTCACGGCACCCTGTCCGCGGTGACCTGCCCGGGTGACAGTGTGCTGCCGCCTGGTCAGATGATCAGTTGCACGGCCACGTACACGGTGGTGGCTGCTGATCTTGCTGATGGTGGCAACCTGTCGAACACGGCCACCGTCACAGGCACTCTGCCGGGTGGGGACCTGCTGACCTCGGACCCGTCCACCGCAATGGTGAAGGAAGTCGCCCCAGCGACACCGGCCGCTGCTCTGGCCTCAACGGGTAGTGACCTGTGGGCTGCCGGGTTGGTCGGCCTCGGCCTCCTGGTGCTCGGTCTGCTCGCCGCTGCCGCGGCCTGGATGCAGCGCCGCCGCACCACCTGATAACAACCCGAATGGAAAGCGGGTCGGCACCTCACGGGAGCCGACCCGCTTTCGCCTGATCGACGCTGGTAGCGACTATCGCCGGGACTCAGTTGCGCTCCCCTGCGCCGAAGAACCGGGAGAGCGCCTCGGCCAGCTCGGCGGGCGCCTCCTCCGCGACGTGGTGACCCGAGTCGATGCCGTGCCCCGTCACATCCTCGGCCCAGGCTCGCCAGATGGTCAGAGGATCACCGAACAGCTGCTCGAGGTCGTCCCGCAACGACCACAGCACGAGCAGCGGAACGGAGAGCCGTCGACCGACCGCACGGTCGGCCTCCTCGTCCGCGCGATCGACGGTCAGGCCGGCCCGATAGTCCTCGAGCATGGCCCGCACGACCTCGGGTCGATGCACCGCCTCACTACGCTCGGCGTAGTTCTCCGCTCCCATGCTCTCCGGGGTGCCCCGGTACCAGGCATCCGGGTCCGCGTTGATGACGCGTTCGGGCGTCTCCGGCTGCGCGAAGAAGAACCAGTGGTACCACTGGGTCGCGAGCTCCGGAGTTATGCGGTCGAGGTGTTCGACGATCGGCAGACAGTCGAGCAACGCGACACGTCTCACGCGCTCGGGATGATCCATCGCGAGACGGAACGCGACGTAGCTGCCCCTGTCATGGCCAGCGAGCAAGAAGCTGTCGTGCCCCAACTCCCGCATCACGGTCAGGATGTCGTTTGCCATCGCGCGCTTGGACGCCTGGGAATGATCGGCCCGCGGCGGCGGCGCGGAGGATCGCCCGTAGCCACGCAGATCGGGAACGATGACCGAGAATCCGTGGTCCACGAGCAGGGGCGCCACCCTGTGCCACGTCGCTCCCGTGCGCGGATGCCCGTGCAGCAGCACCACAGGCGGCCCGTCGCCGCCGCGTCGAACGTGGATGACAGCCTCACCGGTCGGAATGTCGAACGTCTCGAAACCCTCGAACACGTCGGCAACCGTAGCAACCCCTACTTGATGGCGAGAAGGATGCCTAGCGTCGGCTTCGTGAGTACGAAGAACACGAGCACGAACGACGCGAGCACGAAGAGCACCGACCCTGGCGACACCCAGCTGAATGGCCCACGGCTAAGCGACTCGGACGAGACGAAGCCCGCCCAGCAGGTGGCGGCGGAGTCGGGTGCCGCGCACACGCTGGGGCACGGCACCTCTGGCGGCGACGACTACACCGCGATCAACCCTGGCGGAACCTCGGTCGACGAGGCATCCGGTGCGGGCGAGCGCAACCAGGCGAATCCGTAAGCGCCCAGCACGTCGCCGTGCCAGCCCTCGGCCAGAAGAGTGGTGGTGCGCATCGGCAGGCGCACGGGCTGCGGCCTCGGGCTCAGGTTGTGCAGGGTGATGACATTGCCTGCGGTGAGCGCGAGCACGCTCGGGGCATCCTGAAGCGCGAGCCTGCCGGCCACCCGGCTGCTCAGACCGGCCTCCCCGTGCAGCTTCGCGAGGCATTTCGCCAGTGAGAGGTTCGAGTGGTCGTCGCCGGCCTGAGCGCGGGCGTTGACGCGCAAGAAGGAGTACGGGCCCGACCGCTGGGCCGGGAGCACGATGGATGCGTCGTCGCGGTCGCTGAATCCACCCGCCGGTCCGTCGGTCCACTGCATGGTCGGACGCCCGGAGTCACGGCCGGGCACCGAGAGATCGTCGCCTATGCCCAGTTCCTGGCCCTGAAGGAGAAGCGGCACGCCGGGCAAGGCCGCGAGCAGGCTCATCGTCATGCGTAAACGCTCCGGAGAGCCCATCATCGCCGTCCAGCCGCGACGCAGCCCGCGACCGTACAGCAGCATGTCGTGATCGGGGCCGAACACGGCGAAGACCTCACGGCGTTCCTCGTCGGTGAGCTGCTCGAGGTCGAGTTCGTCGGCGTTCCGCATGAAGTTCACGCGCGCTGCGGGCTGCACAGTGGCATCCAGCCGATCGAGTTCGGCGTAGATGGGTTCCGGCCTCTCGCGGGCGAGGGCCAGGAACACGCTGTTGTTCACGGCGAAATCGAGCACAGCATCCATCTCCCCGTGCACGAGCGGGGAAAGCGCCTCTGGCGGCAGGTCGGCCTCGCCGATCAACAACGCATCGTTCCGCACCTCTGCAAGGCGCTCACGCAGGCGCGCGAAGAACGCTTTCTCGTCGACGCGCGTGCCGGCCGTCGGCTTGGGTGTGAGCGCCGGAATGGCGGCGTCGAGACGGAAGCCGTCTACACCGCGACGCAGCCAGGTCTTGGCGATGCTCGCGATCTCCTCGAAGACGGCCGGATTCGCCAGGTTGAGGTCTGGCTGGAACTTGTAGAACTGGTGGTGGTACCAGCCCTTCGCGGATTCGTCGTAGGTCCAGACGGCATCCTCTTCGCCGGGGAAGACGTTTATGTCGTTCGGCACCGCGATCGGCTCGTCGGCCCACACGTAGTAGTTGCCGCACCTCGAGGTGCGGTCTTGGCGAGCCTCCTGGAACCAGCGATGGCGGTCGGAGGTGTGGTGAACCACGAGATCGATGAGCACCGAGATGCCGCGGCGGTGGCACTCCTGCACCAGTAGGTCGAAATCCTCGAGGTCGCCGAATCGCGGGTCGACGGTTTCATGGTCGTCGACGTCGTAGCCGTTGTCACGGCGGGCGCTCGGGTAGAAGGGGAGCAACCAGATCCACGAGACGCCGAGATCGGCGATGTAGTCGAGGTGCTCGATCACTCCGCGCAGGTCGCCGATGCCATCGGCGTTCGAATCCCGGAACCGCGGAACGTCCACCCCGTACACGTAGCCGTCGGGCGGCCAAACGTTCTCGCTCATCGGTGGTCACCGCCATTGGCGAGGGCGTCGAGGTGCCGTCGTTCGGCCGGTGGGCGCCATGCGCGAGTCGCGAGAAGCACGGGACGCTTCGCGCGCCTCTCGTCAAGGCCTCGACCGGCCCTGTGGGCAGACCCGAAGCTTGTTCCATGCGCCGAATCATCTATGCCGGAACGTCCTTCTACACGGGTGACACCATCGCCGAGGCCCTGATGGATTACGCGCGCGTGCTGGCCTCGAAGAGCCGAGCCGACGCCGTGTTCATTCCGGGGCGCCTGCCGACCGGTGAAGTCGACAAGGTCGAGGTGCTCATCGGACCGGCAAGCCAATTGGTGAGCGAACCGGTCGAAGACCTCGGCCCGGATCTCGTGGATGCCGGAGCCGTCGCCGATCTGCGTGATCGCACTCAACGCGTGGAGCGGATGTCCATCCGCGACTGAAAGAGCGCCCGATCTCGGGCGCCTCGCGGGCCCCGGTCTCCTCGTCGATCGGGTCTCGAGCGTATGGCTGATATTCGGCGAAGGCATCAGCGTGACAGTAGGCGTAAGGCGCGGCGAGTCTCGACGCCTTGACAAGGCATCCGGAATGTTTCGGGTGCGGCGGGTGTCGGCCGGTGAGATCATCGCTGCATGGGCTTCTTGCTGTACGGCAGTTGTTCCCGTTACCGCTTCGACGATCGAACACTGTCTCATCTGAAGATCGCGATCACGGCGAAGCTCCGCCTTCAAGAATGCTTCCTGCTCAGCTGGCGCGTGCCCCCCAAAGACGGCAGCGGGCGAGTCAGCATCTGGCTGGGCCCGGGGATTCCATTGGAGTTCGTGTTCAACGACACCACCCCCGCACAGCTGAATCGCCTGTGGCTCGAGGCGCTCGCCCGCTCTTCGCACGGACTGCGGGGCATGATCGTGCTCGATGAGGCCGACGCGGAGGTCGTCGGCCGCGGCGAACTGGAGGACCTCGAAGTGCAGCGGCGCATCCTGGCAGCGCTCGACGACGTGACCGGGCCGCTACCGCCCCGCGACGCCTGATGTGGGGGGCGTCCTTCCGTCGCCGACACGCCGTGAGCCGTCGCGCATCCGGGGGGAAGCGACTTAGCGTGAGCAAATGGATGACATCGAGCCGACGCCAGAGCAATTGCTCGCCGCGCTGGATGCCAGCGAGCTCGTCGAGTCCGTCGCCGCGCTGACCGAATCCCAGCGCAACGACCTGCTCGAAAGGGTCGCACTTCTCGTCGGCGCCAACCGCTCGCTGAGCGTCGACGAGTTCCGCGGAGAGCTCACAGACATCCTCGATTCGGGACCCACCTTCCATGCCGTGCTTCACGGCGGGCAGTTCGACGGACAGGTGATGGAGCTCGACCCCAAGGACTTCGACGCCGACATGATCTGCGCCGCGGTCGACGAGACGGATGCCGACGAAGGCGCGGCAGCGCAGGCATCCGCTCTGCCCTCGCTCTACCGCGTCAGCTCGGGGGAACCGGCACCTGGCGCGACCGTGCACTACCAGTTCGGCGGTCTGGTCTCTGTAGACGCGGATGCCTGAATGCCTCGGCTCCCAGGGACGTGGGAGCCGGAATCCCCTAGTGTGAACGCGTGGCAGCAACCAGGGGGCGGCGGCGAGGCGAGCCTGCGCGACGCCGTGGAAACGAGGGGTCGACGGATGCCGTCGACCCCGTCGAGTTGACCGCTCCCGCTTCTCGCGCCGAACTGCGCGGGCGTCGCGTCGTCGCCACAGCTGCATCGAGGCCGTTGCGCGCGATCGCGAGGCACGGCCGACTGCACCGCAGGCCGTGGGCCACGTTCGGCAAGGTCGTGGCATCCGTCGCCGTTGTCGCCGTCGTGAGCGTGCTCGGCATCGGCGGGGTGGCGGCCGCGAATCTGGTGTCTGACGTGAAGCCCTCTGTGCATCTGGTCGGGGAGGAGAAGCTCGGCCCGATTCCCGACATCGGGGCGCTCGACGGGGGCGTGAACATCCTTCTCGCGGCGAGCGACACCCGCACCGGGCAGGGCGACGCGTGGGGGACCATCGATGACAGCTCGGGCGCGGGACTCAACGACGTCACCATGCTCGTGCACCTCTCGCAGGACCACACGCACGCGGTCGTCGTGAGCTTTCCGCGCGACCTGATCCTGAAGATCCCGCAGTGCCCTGACGGCAAAGGCGGATGGAACAGCGCCATGTCGGCGCAGCCGCTGAACACCACGCTCTCTGACGGCGGAGTTGCCTGCACGGTACTGACCATCGAGCAGCTGACCGGGTTGCAGATCCCGTTCGCCGGCGTCGTCGACTTCGAGGGCGTCGTGGCCATGTCGAACGCCGTTGGGGGTGTGCCGGTCTGCATCACGGGCGGCGGCATCCACGACGAACACACCAGCCTCGACCTGCCCGACGGCACGTCTGTGTTGCAGGGGATGCAGGCCGCGGAGTTCTTGCGCACGCGCTACGGGGTGGGCGACGGATCCGATCTGGGACGCATCAGCAACACGCAGGTATTCCTGTCGTCGCTCGTGCGCACGGTGATGACGAAGACCACGCTCTCCAACCCCGTCAAGGTGTGGGGGCTCGTCAAGGCGGCGCAGCAGCACATCCAGTGGTCGGACTCGCTGAAGAACGTGACGACGCTGTATCAGATCGCCATGGCCGCGAAGGACCTCAAGTACCAGAACATCGTGTTCGTGCAGTACCCGGTGGGCAGCGACTCCAACGATCCGGGCAAGGTGGTCGCCGATCACGAGTCCGCAGACACGCTCATGCAGGCGATCAAGAACGATCAGCCGGTGCAGTTGACCGGCGGCACCGGGGTGGGGGCCGTGAACTCGACGGATGCCTCCGGCTCGGGCGCAGCATCCTCCGGCGGCGACGGGAGCGGCGATTCGAGCAGCACCGGGGCAAGCGGCGGGACGCCCACGGCGTCCGGGTCTGCGGCGCCCAGCACCCCTGTCGCGCTGCCCGAGGACGTCAAGGGTCAGACGGCCGCGACGCAGACCTGCTCGAAGGGCAACAACTGACCGAGGCGAGAGCAGAGTGAGCTCGCTCACTCTGCCGAGCCGATGGAAGTTGTCGAGCGGCGAAGCCGCGAACACAACTGACAGCAGTTGTTTGCGCACGCCGCGAGCACAACTGACAGTCGCCCGCCGAGGTCTGAGCCCCCTACACTCGGGACTCGTGTCCTTGATCAAGCACGCCACCCGTGCGCCGGTCGCCCCTCGATATGTGCTGGTGCTGCTCTACGTCGGCTTCATCTGCGGTGGGGGAGCCATCGGCGGACTCGCGCTGAGCATCCTCACGCCGATCGACGACGACCCGGCGACCGCAGTGGCTCTCGGCGCCATCATCGGCCTGTTCTCCGGGCTCATCGCCGCATCGGGAGTGCACGGGGCGCTGACCATGCGTGGCGGCTGGTGGAGCCTCATCCCCGGCGTCGGCGTCGGCACAGCCATGTTCGGATTCGTGGCGGCCGCCGAGGTCGGAAGCGTCTGGCTCTGGATCGGCGCGGCCGGCTTCGTGTTGGCACTCGTCGGGTTCTACCTGCTCGGCATGGTCAGCAAGACTATTCCGCGCAGCACGGTGGAGTCCTACGGAAGCCCCGCCAGCCTGATCGCCGGCGTCGTGCTGCTGGTCGTCGGGATCGCGAGCGACTCGATGCTCGCGTTCATCCTGGGTCTCGGATTCTCCACCGTCGGGGCGACGATTCTCATCACGCGTCTCGTGCTCGCGCGTGCGGCCCGGGCTGCTGCGCGGGAGTCGGAGCAGCGCTGATGGCGACCGCGCGATTCGCGAAGCTCGTTAGAGCATCCGTGCGTGCTAGCTACAACACCGGGCCGGCTAACACAGCGGGCCGGCTAACACAGCGGGCCGGCTAGAACAGCGTCAGCTCGGCCTCGTCGAGCGCGCCCTCGAGACCGAGCAGAAACCGCTTGCGCTCCAGCCCACCCGCGTAGCCCGTGAGCGTTCCGTTCGCGCCGACGACCCTGTGACACGGCACCGCGATCGACAGCGGGTTGTGTCCGACTGCCTGCCCGACCATGCGGGCGAGCCTGCGATCGCCTAGCTCTTCCGCGATCTGTCCGTAGGTGAGCGTCTCGCCGTAAGGAATGCCGCGCAGGATGCCCCACACCCGCTGCTCGAACTCGCTCCCGTCCGCGCGCATCGCGAAGTCGAGGGACGTACGTTCGCCGGTCAGGTAGTCCCGAAGCTGGGCGACAGCGACGGCCATCACGGGATCGGATGCGGCGGCGACCTCCGGCCCGAATGCCGAACGGTCGGGCTTCGTCCAGTGGCCTGGGTAGTAGATGCCGGTGACGGCGTCCTTATCAGCGACGATGGTGACCTCGCCGATGTGCTCCGAGATCTGCGGCGCCGTGACGATGGCGTGACGCGTGCCCATGCTGTACTCCTCACGTTCGTTCTCTTCATACTGCAGACGCTCCACCGTGCCGGAACGTGAGGTGTGCAGTCGCGAAAAGTGTTGGCAAACGTCGACGTACGCGACAGTTTGCGCGACCCGAACTGCGCGACCCAGGTCGCTGGGTAGAGTCGCGACGTGGTGCAGGCATCCGTTTCGTTCTGGTATTCGCAGGTGCCGGTCCCCGAACCCCGTCCTTCGCTCGACAACGACCTGCAGGCGGACGTCTGCATTGTGGGTGCCGGGTTCACCGGGCTGTGGACCGCCTACTACCTCAAGAAGACGCAACCCTCGCTGAGGGTGGTCGTGCTCGAGCAGCGATTCGCCGGGTACGGGGCGTCCGGGCGCAATGGCGGATGGCTGACCAACTCCGTCACGGGCGGCCGCGAGCAGTACGTGAAGACGCACGGCCGCCAGGGTGCGCAAGCCATGCAGTCTGCGATGACGGCGAGCGTGCACGAGGTGATCCGCGCGGCGGAGACGGAGGGCATCGACGCCGACATCGCGCTAGGCGGAGAGCTCAACGTTGCGCGCAACAGGGCTCAACTCGCCAGGCTGCACGAGTGGGCCGATGGCGAGGCCGAGTGGCGGGATGCCGACGCACGCCTGCTCGACGCGGGTGAGGCATCCGCTCGCATCGCCGTCTCGAACACCATGGGCGGACTGTGGCAGCCGCACTGTGCTCGCATCCAGCCGGCCAAGCTCGTTCGCGGGCTCGCCACCGTGGTCGAGGCGCTCGGCGTCGAGCTGTACGAGGGCACGCGGGTGACCGCGATCGAGCCTCGGGGCGTCGGGCGCGCGGCTCGCGCAGTGACGACTCGTGGCGCCGTGTACGCCGACGTCGTGGTGCGCGCGACGGAAGGCTTCACGGCACGGATGCCTGGCGCGCACCGCGCGTGGGTCCCCCTGAACTCGTCGCTCATCGTCACCGAGTTGCTCAGCGGCGCGCAGTGGGATGCCATCGGCTGGGTCGGTCGCGAAACCCTCGGCGACCTCGCCCACGTGTACATGTACGCGCAGCGCACGGCGGACGGACGCATCGCCTTCGGAGGTCGAGGCGTGCCGTACCACTTCGGCTCGCGGTTCGATGCTGACGGTTCCACGCCCGAGGTCACCGTGCGGTCACTGCGCGAGCTGCTCGTTCGGTTCTTTCCGGTGCTGGGCAACGTGCGGGTCGAACGCGCATGGTCGGGCGTGCTCGGGGTGCCGCGGGACTGGTCGGCGACGGTCGGGTTGGATCGGGCATCCGGGCTCGCGTGGGCTGGGGGATACGTCGGCACAGGCGTGACCGCCACGAACCTCGCCGGACGCACCCTGACCGACCTCGTGCTCGAGCGCGACACCGAGCTGACGACGCTGCCCTGGGTGGGGCACCGGGTGCGCAAGTGGGAGATCGAGCCGCTGCGCTTCGTCGCGGTCAACGGGCTGTACCGGGCGTACGGCATGGCCGACCGGCTCGAGGACGGCGGCAGGACGCGCACGTCCGCGATCGCGCGCGTCGCCGACTCGGTGTCGGGGCACCGGTAGCGCACGGCCGCTATCGCGGTCGCGGACTGGCTGTCGGTACCGGACCGCGGGTTCGCTGCGGGGGACTTGTGTTGGTGCCGGACCGCGGACTACTCCTCACTATGGGCCAGCGCCATACGCTGACGGCATGGGATTCGATGCAGCATTCGACCTCGTCACGTCGTGGGTGGACTCCGGCCGCATACCCGGCGCGGTGTTCGGGGTGCTCGACGCGGCATCCACCGAGTCCGAGGTGCGAGCAGTCGGCCTTGCGCAGCGCGAGCCGGAGCGGCCGATGACGACGGCCACATGGTTCGACCTCGCGTCGCTGACGAAGGTGATCTTCACGACGCCGCGCATTTTGCATGCCGCAGCCGCAGGCATCCTCGACCTCGACGGCCCCATCACGCAGGTGCTGCACGAGTTGCGCCAGTTCGACCTGGATGCCTGGCAGCGACGCATCACCCCGCGCGACTGTCTCACCCACGCCAGCGGGTTGCCGGCGACGTGGCCGATCTACACGTACGGCACCGATCCCGACCAGTTGCGAGCGTTCGTGATCCAGCGCGATTGGCCGCACGGCGACCCCGTCTACTCCGACCTCAACTACATGCTGCTCGGTTTCGTGCTCGAGCGCCTGGCGGATGCCCGCATCCGCGACCTCGACCCCGGTGCGGGTTTCGCGTGGTCCGCGGATCCGACCGAGGCGGCCGCGACCGAGTACTGCCCGTGGCGCCGACGGATGCTCGTGGGCACCGTTCACGATGAGAACGCCGCCGCACTGCAGGGGGCCGGACATGCTGGGTTGTTCGGCACCGCGGCATCCGTGCTCGGCTTCGCTCGCGGGCTGCTCGACGGCACGGCGGCCTCGCCGCAGTCGATCGAGCTGATGCGCACGCCGGTCGGGCCGCAGCGCACGTACGGGTGGGAGCATCCGTACGACGGATGGTCGGGCGGGGATGCCTGCAGCCCGCACACGATCGGCCACACCGGCTTCACCGGCACCGGCCTCTGGATCGACTTCGATTCCGGACGCGCGTGGACGCTGCTCACGAACCGCGTGCATCCCACCCGCTGGTCGGACAGCGGCGTCATCGAGCTGCGCCGCCGGGTCGCCGACGCCCTCTACGCCTGAGCCCCACCGGCCGCCCCGCACCCTACCCCTACCCACGGCCGCCCCGCACCCTACCCCCACCGCCGACCGCACCTTACCCCCGCCGCCGGCCCGATCAGGCCACGCGGCACACCGCCACCGGCCGCCCCAGCCGCACCAGGCCGCACCCGGCTCCGCCCCAGGCTCCGCCCCAACCCTTGGCCCCACCGAAAACAGCAGAGATCGCGCTCTCGCACTGAGAACAGCAGGTTTCCTGCTGTTCTCAGTGCTTCCTGCTGTTTTCGTGACGGGGTCGCAGGGTCTGACGGGGTCGCAGGGTCTGACGGGGTCGCAGGGTCTGACGGGGTCGCAGGGTCTGACGGGGTCGCAGGGTCTGACGGGGTGGCGGGTCTGGGACCATGGATCCATGGCTGAACCCACCGAGCCCATCGAGGTCGGAGCGCTGGCGATCAATATCGTGGTGCCCCAGGAACTGCGCTGGCGCGACGACCGGCGCGGCGAAGAGTTCGAGCTGGAGAGCATCACGGTACGGCTTCTGCCCGACGGGGGTCTCGCCGCAAAGGCCTACGGACGTCCGGTAGCCGGCGGCCGCGGCGCCTATGTCTCGTTCCGCGTTCCGGACCGGCCCGAGCTCGTCGCCCTGATCGCCCAGGGCGCCGACCGCGCGGCCGAACTCTGGGCCGCACACGGCACGCTCTGACCCCATACCGCCCGCCCGCCGTGCCGCCGTCAAACGACGGCGGTCCGGCAGCCCAGCACGCGCCGCAGCGAAAACAGCAGAGATCGCGCTCTCGCGCCGAGAACAGCAGATTTCCTGCTGTTCTCGGTGCTTCCTGCTGTTTTCGTGACGGCCGGGGCCCGGGCGCAACGGCCCCGCGGCCGGCCGGGCCCGGGGGAGCCCCGTCCGCGCCCGAGCTCCGCGCCCGCTACAGCGCCTCGAGCACGATCGCCGCGCCTTGCCCGCCGCCTCCGCACAGTCCCGCGGCGCCGACGCTGCCGGCGCCTGCCTGCTGCAGTCGCCGCGCGAGGTGTCCCACGATGCGGGCGCCCGACGCACCGAGCGGATGCCCGAGCGCGATCGCCCCTCCGTCGGCGTTGACGATGGCGGGGTCGAGTCCCAGCTCCCGAGTCGAGTGCACCGATACGGCGGCGAACGCCTCGTTGATCTCCACGGCAGCCAGAGCGGATGCCTCCACGCCCGCCTTGCGCAGCGCCGTCGCGATCGCGTTCGACGGCTGCGAATGCAGCGACGTATCGGGACCGGCCACGAACGACTGCGACACGATGCGCGCGAGCGGTCGCACGGAGAGCTCGACGTCGTCGGCGACGATGATGAGTGCCGCGGCGCCATCGGTGATCTGCGACGAGTTTCCGGCCGTGATCGTGCCGTTATTGGCGAACGCCGGACGCAGTGCGGCGAGCGTCTCGGCCGTCGTCTCCACGCGCACGCCGTCGTCGGACGAGTACTTCGTCGCGCCCTTGCGCGACGCCACCTCGTACGGCTCGATCTCGCCCGCGACGAAGTCCGCGGATGCCGCGAGTCGCTGATGCGAGGATGCCGCGTAGGCATCCTGTTCCTCGCGCGTGATGCCGAGCTTGGTGTTGTACTCCTCGGTCGAGGCGCCCATGGAGACGTGCTGGAAGGCATCCGTCAGACCGTCGAGCTCGAGCGTGTCGATGAGTTCGACGGCGCCGTACTTCTGCCCGACGCGGGAACCCGACCACGCGTGCGGCGCAAGCGACATCGACTCCTGGCCGACGACCGCGACGATGTCGGCGTCGCCGTCTTCGATGAGCTTGGCCGCCGCCGCGATCGCGAGCGTGCCCGACAGACACACGGCGTTAAGAGTGATCGCAGGCACGGTCATCGGGATGCCCGCCTTCACCGCCGCCTGACGCGCCGGGTTCTGCCCCGCGGCGGCCTGGATGACCTGCGCGCCCTGCACGATGTCCACCTGCTCGGGGCCGATGGCGGCGCGCGACAGTGCGGCCCGCAGCGCGTGGGCTCCGAGTTCGGCAGCCGGGATCGAGGCGAAGCCGCCGTTGAAGCGAAGGAATGGTGTGCGCGCGTACGAAGCGATGAGTGCCGCGCGGCCTGTCGTATTCGTCATTGAATGTCCTCGTGGGAGACGGATGCTGGGTGCCCCGCACAGTGCTCTCGGCATGCGTGCTCGTGACACGACGGTGTGCGCGGCATTCGTTTCGAGGATAACCGGATGCCCTCTGCCCGCGCCGTGGCATCCTCGAACGCGTGGATACCTCGGGCGAGAGCGTCGCCAGCATCGTCGGGAATCTCGTCGTACTCGCGCTCTTCGTGAACGTGGGTATCCGGATGCTTCCGTCGGCCCGCCCCTTCCCCTGGCCGGCTCTCGTGCTCGTGGTGCTCATCGGAGTGCCGTCGGTGCTTCAGACCTGGGTGCCCCAGATCACGGATGCCCTCGCGCGCGACCCGCACGCAACGCTCGCCCGCGGCGAGTGGTGGCGTATCGCCACAGCGCTCGCCGCCCAGGACGGCGGGCTCGTGGCCGCGGCATTCAACCTCGTCGTGGTCGCGCTCGCGCTGATGCTGGGCACCTGGATCTGGGGCCCGTTGCTCGCAACCGCGCTCTACCTGGTGCCGTCGATCGTGCTCAACCTGCTGGCCGTCATCGTGTGGCATACGCCGGGCGGCGGCAGTTCGTTCGCGAACGACGGCCTGATCTTCACCGTGTTCGCGCTCGCGCTGCTGATCGGCACGAAGGATGCCAGGCATCCGTCCCCGAGACCAGCGGTCGTCGTGCGCGCCTGCGCCGGTGCCGCCACCGTCGTTGCGATCGTGCTGGTGGTCGCAGGCGATGCTCACGGCGTAGCGATGCTGCTCGGGCTGGCGCTGGGATTCGGTGCCGGGTTCCTCTGGCGCCGCATCGGCGTGCTCAGGCCGAGAAGGCGGTCTGCTGCAGGATGAGGCCGTTGCCGTCCGGGTCGCTCAGCTGCGCGTACTGGCCCCACGGTGCACGTTCGACACCGGTGTCGAACGCGACGCCCGCGTTCGTGAGCCGGTCGATGTCGGCGCCGAGGTCATCCGTCTCCAGTACGAGACCGCGAACCGTGCCGGCGGGCATGCTGTCGAACCAGGTGACGAGCGTGATCGACGTCTCGGCGCCGGGCGGTACGACCTGGATCCAGCGCTGATCCTCGCCCATCATCGTGTCGGAGACGAGTGTGAACCCGAGCGTGTCCACGTAGAACTCGCGCGCGCGATCCGGATCTGAGACGGGGATGGAGAAGAGCTGAACCTTGGTGATGGCCATGCGGCGAGGCTACGCCGACCGGCCGACGCCGAGCTACGCCGTGCGAGCCTTCAGCAGGTCGGCGCGCTCGGGGTGCTGCTCGAACCACTGCGCCACGTACCAGCACATCGGCACCACGTGGTAGTTCGTGTTCTGCTCGACGTCGTCGACCGCGAACTCCACGATCTTGCCCGCGAGTCCACGCCCCCGGAGGTTCGGGTTGGTGAAGGTGCGCGTCATCGACAGCGAGTCGCCGAGCACCGTGTAGTCGACGACGCTGGCGATCTGGCCGTCCACGCGGAGTACGTAGCGGTGGGCATCCGGTTCGTGAGCGTATTCCTCGGCCATGCTTTCAGCGTAGGTCGGATGCCCCGACCGAGCCCGCCGAGCCGCTCACGTGCGCCTCGCGGTAACGTGACAGCGAGCCGAAGGAGGAGCCGATGACCGACTTGCCCGCCACTCACGAGGAGCTGCTCGCACGCATCCCCGTTCCTGATGGAGCGAAGCTCGAGGGATCCTCCATCACGTACGGGCACGACGGCATTGAGCTGAACGGATATGTCGCTCACGATGCGGCGGCGCAGGAGCCGCGGCCGGGCATCCTCATCGTGCCGGACTGGCTGGGTGTAGGCCCGAACGCGGAACTGCGTGCTCAGATGCTCGCACGACTCGGCTACGTCGCCTTCGTCGCCGACGTCTACGGGGCGGATGTTCGGCCTAGCCACGAAGAGGCGCCCGCGCTGGCAGGTCAGTACTACCGCGACCTTCCGCTGCTGCGAGCCCGTGTGCACGCGGCGTACGAGACGCTCGCCGAGCTGCCGCAGGTGGACGAGTCGCGCATCGCGGCGATCGGATACTGCTTCGGCGGATCCGCTGCGCTCGAGTTCGCGCGCACGGGAGCGGACATCCGTGGCGTCGTCTCGTTCCATGGACGCCTCATCGCGCACGACCCGAGCGACGCGGATGCCATCCGCGCCAAGCTGCTCATCCTCACCGGTGGTGCCGACCCCGTGGTGCCCGACTCCGACGTGCACGCGTTCCAGGATGAGCTGCGCGCCGTCCCGCACGTCGACTGGCAGGTCGTCACCTACAGCGGCGCGCCGCACGCGTTCACCGTTCCAGGCCAGAGCTACCGTCCGCTTGCGGATGCCCGCAGCTGGCGCGCGCAACTCGACTTCTTCGACGAAGTGCTCGCCTGACATGGCGGAGGCGGCTTCGCGGCAGGAGTCCCCGTCGCGGCCCAAGCCGAAGTCGGAGTCGAGGGCCGCATTCACCGAGCGCGGGTCGACGAAGAAGTGCGCATTCTGCGCGATCGTCGCGGGTGAGGCATCCGCTCGCGAGGTCTATCGGGACGACGACTTCGTCGCCTTCCTCGACGCGCATCCGGTGTTCGAGGGACACGTGCTGATGGTGCCGACGCGGCACGTGCAGACGTACGACGAACTGCCGGCCGAGCTCGCCGCGCCGTGGCTGCGTACGTCCCAGGCGCTCGTGCGCGCAGTGGAGAGCACGATGGATGCCGACGGCTCGCTTCTCATCGTCAACAACGTCGTCTCACAGTCGGTGCCCCATCTGCATTTGCATGTGATCCCGCGCTCGAAGGGCGACGGCCTGCGCTTCTGGCTTGGCCCACGGCACGCATACGCGTCGCCGGAGGAAGCGGATGCCGTGGCCGCGCGCATCCGCGCCGCTCTCGAGACCGCGCCCTGAGCGAGCACAGCGAGCCAAAGCCCGCGCGATTTCGAGCCGCCCCTGCGCGCCTGATATAGTCGTCAGGTTGATCGGACTGCGAATGTTCCGGTCTGCGCCCCACGCGCCATTAGCTCAACGGATAGAGCATCTGACTACGGATCAGAAGGTTGGGGGTTCGAATCCCTCATGGCGCACACTGTGTTGAGACAGTAGGAAACGGCTCGCGAAAGCGGGCCGTTTTCGTTTAAACCTGGAGTGATAGGAAGTCGCCTGTCGATGCGCCGACAGTGCAGATATCGTTCGCTCGAAGGGGCATCAGGTCCTCGTTTCTTGCGCTAAGGGCTAGGCCCCACAACTTCGCTTGAATTACACCGTTGTATGTTCAAGTAGACGAGGCTTTACTTGAATAGAGCAGCTCTAGAGTCAAGAGGACTTGAAGCCCATATGGACGCTCGTAGGTTCAGGAACAGCCCGATAGGCGATCTCATCCCGATCAAAGGGACCGATGGACAGGGCGTGTCATACGAGCACTTCGCATTCGCGGCGCACCCTTTGAGTGCTGCGCCGGACCTAAGTACCTCGACCTGGGCCCGCGTGTCCGCTGCGAATCGCGCTCTGGGACGACTGCAGCAGGGCTCACTGCTCATCATCAATCCCGGCCTTCTCAGGCAACCAACTCTCCGCCGCGAGGCGCAGAGTACTTCCGCTCTGGAGGGGACTTACGCACCACTCGAGGACGTGCTAGCAGCAGACGTGATTGAAGGGAGCAAACGCTCGCCGGCACTCAACGAAGTGCTCAACTACGTTGCAGCTGCCGAAAGCGGCTTCGCCTGGGTTCAGCAGCAGCGGCCCATCACGCCTGGGTTCTTGTGCGAGTTGCACCGCATGCTGGTGTCAGGGACTGCGGCGGACACGGTTGAAGCGGGGCGGATCAGACGTGTCCAGGTTGTGATTGGGGCCCGAGGGCGACGGGTCGAAGATGCACGGTTCATCCCCATGCCGGAAGGGCCAGCTCTCGACGCCGGAGTTCGCGATCTCGTCACGTGGATGCAAACACCCCAACTGCATCTCGATCCCATCGTTGCCACAGCCATGGCCCACTATCAGTTCGAGACGCTGCACCCGTTCAACGACGGCAATGGCCGCATTGGGCGGCTGCTCATTGTCTTACAGCTCGTATCGCTTGGCGTTCTGCCCGAGGGTCTCCTGAGCGTGTCCCCTTGGTTCGAGCAGCGAAGGGAGGAATATCAAGATTTGCTCTCCGGGGTGAGTGCTGACGGTGTCTGGGATGATTGGGTCGCCTTCTTCGCGAGAGCCATCGAGGTATCCGCGATCGATTCGGCAGACCGAATTCGTCGTCTTCTAGACCTACAGAGCCGCTACCACGAGATTTTGCGCGAGGCCGGGGCCCGGGGCGCGGTCAGGGACATCGTCGACATCCTGATCGGGTCGCCGTTCGTCAACATTCCCAATCTGCGGGACGCGACCGGCATGACCTACCAGGCCGTCAGCAATGCTGTTCACAGGCTTGTCGAGCTAGGCATCCTCGAACAACGCCAATCGGCGGGGGTCATGGCCTTCCGGACACCAGCCGTGGTAGAGATCGTCTCCGCTCCTAGTTCTGCCGATTAGCAAGTCCCTCGCCCAGCGATTGCGGGTTTAGACGAGTCGTGGCCGAAGTCGTGGGGACCGCTCGCACTCGAACGTGGGGTTTCGAAGATCGGTAACAGCCATCCGCTCCGTCCCACCACCACCCGTCTGGTCTAATCGAGTGATGACGCCGCGCCCGTTCAGCAGACTTCCGAAGGCCGAACCCGGGGACAGGGTCGCGATCCTCTCGCCGGCCTTCGCCGCTCCTGCGGTGTCGGAGGCCGTTCACGAGCAGGCGATGCGGCGGCTCACGGAGGCGACCGGCCTCGTCCCGGTCGAGTATCCTACGACGCGTCAACTGGGTGCCAGCGCCGAGGCTCGAGCCGCGGACGTCACGGCCGCCTTCGGGGATCCGACGATCAAAGCCGTGCTCGCGACCATCGGCGGCGATGACCAGATCACGGTGGTCCCGCACATCGACGCCGATGTGCTCGCAGCGAACCCGAAGCCGTTCCTCGGCTACAGCGACAACACGAACCTGCACAACCTGCTGTGGAGCCTCGGCGTCCCGAGCTTCTACGGCGGGTCGACGCAGGTGCATCTCGGTCCCGGGCCGCACCTCGACGACGTGCACGAGCTTTCGTTGCGCGCCGCGTTGCTGGACGGCGGGGTGATCGAGTTGACGGAACCGGGCGAGTCCGAGGATTTCGGCCGGCCCTGGACGGATCCGCGCGCCCTGAGTGAGTTCGGTGCGCGCGAGCCGAGCGAGCCGTGGACCTGGGCCGGTCCCAGTGCCGTCGTTGAAGGCCGCACGTGGGGCGGTTGCATCGAGGTCATCGACCAGATCGCCGTGGCGGATCGGATGCCGTCTGCCGAGGACCTCGCCGGCGCGATACTTCTGCTGGAGACGAGCGAGGAGCTGCCGCCCGCAGACGAGGTGAAGCGATGGGTTCGAGCGCTCGGTGAGCGAGGCGTTCTGGAACAGGTCGCCGGAGTGCTCGTGGCTCGGCCGCCGGTCAGTGAACTGAACTCATCCGTCCCCGGCCCTGACGAGCGCGCACGACTTCGCGCCGCTCAACGCGACACGATCATCGAGCAGGTCACGCGCTACAACCCCGATGCAGTCGTCTGCGTCGGCGTGCCGTTCGGCCACACTCGACCGCAATGGATCGTGCCGTACGGAAGAACCATCCGGCTCGACGGCGAACGCCGCACGGTAACCGCCGACTACAACTGACGAGACGCTGCGCGCATCTATCGCACGGCGGCGACCGCCTCGATTTCGACGAGCTGGTCTTCCCAGCCCAAGACGGTCACACCGAACAGGGTGCTTGGCACATCGTGGTCGCCGAACTCGTTCTCCACGACATCCCAGGCCGCGCTGAGGTCGTCCCGCAGGGCTGAGGCCACCAAGACCCGGGTGAACACGACGTCGCTGATGTCGGCACCGGCCTCCCGGAGCGCGATGTGCATGTTCTCCAGGCACTTATGGGTCTGGCCCCGGATGTCGCCGACGGCCGCGATGGATCCGTCGGCATTGAGCGGGCAAGTCCCGGCGAGATAGACCATGCGCGCGTCCGCTGGAGCAGTCGCAGCGTACGCGTACGGAGCCCCTTGGAACAGCTCGGATGATCGGATGAGTCGTGCATTACCTGCCATTGACGTGCCCCCACGAGTTCGATTGGCGCCGACCTCATGCTGGCATGGGGTATTCGCGCTCGTAACAGTTTCTGCTCGTAGCAGTGCGCGTTCGATTCAGCGGTGCGCGGCGGTCGCCTCGCTCACCCACCTGGCGTGCAACGCCCACGGGTCGTCGACCCCGGCACTCAGCGCATGCACGTGATCGACGAGTTCCGGCGCCAGCGTGAACCACTCGCTGTTGCCCAGCCGCCACTGGGCGAATTGCTCGTGGCGTTGCCGTTCGCGGGCGCGTCCGCCGCGTTCGAGGGCGACCAGCTCCTCGTGCCACAGCTGCCGCATGCGTCGACCGAGGTTTGCGGTCGTGCCGATCTTCATCCGATCGCCGAACCGGATGTAGTAGACCACCTCCACGCGGGGTGGCGGCAGCTCGGCATCCGGCGCCGTTCCGTATACCCACTCGCACACCGCGCAGACCCAGCCAGACGGGTAACGGATGCCTACCCGCGAGCCGCAGGCGAGGCAGGGCGACGGCAGCACGTCCTCCACACCGAAGAGACGCTCCGCCCAGTCACCCGCGGCAGCGAGGTGTGCAACACACAACGGGACGGGAGCGTCGGCCACCGCCGGCTCATCGCACCCGGGGAAGCAGCAGTTCACCGGCGAAGAGTCTCACCAGCCGCCGACGTCGCGTTCCTCCGCTCCGCCGCCACCGAGCCGTTCTGCAGATGCTCGTAGACCACGGTCGTGCGCACGTTGGCGATCTCTTTGCGCTGGGTGAGGCGGTCGATGACGAAGGTGTACAGGCTGTCGTTGTCGGGCACCGCGACGTGCACGATGAAGTCGTCGTCGCCGGTGATCACGAACAGTCCGAGCACCTCGGGCAGTGTGGCCGCCCAGTCGCGGAAGGCCTCGATGTTGGCGCGCGACGGAGGCCGGATGCGCACGTTGATAAGCGCCTGCACCGGCCTGCCCAGTTTCGCGAGATCGAGCTCGAGGCGTGCGCCCCGGATGACTCCTCGCGCGATGAGCGACTTAGTGCGGTCGAGTGCGGTAGTCGGAGATACCCCGACCGCCGCTGCCACCTCGCGGTTGGTGCGCCGAGCATTCGACTGCAATTGGGCCAGGATCGCCGTATCAAGTTCGTCGAGAGGCTCCATGGGACTTTCACTTCCGTACTAAATGCGGATGTCCTGCGTTGCGTCCGCGCTTCTGTCTATCATCGTTGCACATTGCCGAGTTCTATACGTCAGGAGACCTCTTGCTCACGGAATCGTTCGGCTTCGCCGAGGATGAGATCGACACGTCGGCGCCGACGCGCTCGGCCCGTCTCAAATGGGTTGTCGTCGTCGATGGCGAACTCGAGCCCGGCCGAGCCGTGAATGCCGCGGCGTGCGTCGCGGCAGCGACGGGCAGGGCCGTGAGCGGGATGCTCGGACCCGACGCGCTCGACGCGGACGGCGCCGTGCATCCGGGTCTGCCCTGGGCGGGATGCACGGTGCTTTCGGCCGATCGGCAACAGCTCAAGGCGATCAGGAGCAAGGCGGCTACCCATGACGATGTGCTCGTCGTGGACATGCCCGTGGATGCTCAACTCACGCGCGTCTACGACGAATATCTGAGCAGCGTGTCTGCCAAGGGATCCGGCGAGCTCGAGTACCACGCGCTGGGCATCGTCGGCCCGCGGAACCGGGTGGATCGCATGGTGGGCCGGTTGCCGCTCATGGCCTGACCTGCAACGAACCGGTCACGCCGTTGCGTCGTTCGTCCCGTCCTCCTCGGCACCGTCGATCAGCAGGAAGAGTCCTGCGTATGGGGGCAGGCTCACGGAGAAGCTGTTGAGGTCGTCCACACGGCCGATCTCATCGTTCGTCTCGACGTCAATGACCCGGCGCCGTGGCGTCAGCACATCGGAGCGCACCGTGCCCTCGATGGTCTCGTCGCTGAAGTTCAGCACCGTGACCTGCTCACGAGCGTCCGCACGTGACACATCCCCGTCGTCCAGCCGGTGCACCATGACGAGCATCCCGGGATGCGCCACATCGGGAACGTCGATCTGACTGGCGACATCGATGCAGTAATCGGTACGCACTCGAAGGATGCGCCTGAGCCGGTTCGCGAACGAGTCCCGCCTCGCCAGCTGGCTGGTCAGCGAGCCGAAGAGCGACCGGCCACGCGGCATGCCGGAGGCCGACGTGGTAGCCGCGGGATTAGCATCCGTCACGTCATGCGCACCACGGTGGATCCAGCGCGTGTCTCCCGTGGAGATGAGGTCGCGCACCTGCTCGGCCGGCAGCGGCAGCAGGCCAAGCAGATCCCAGGCCGAGAGGGCGAACACGCCAGGCTGCCAAGCATTGAACATGGCAAGCAGCAGCTGTGCCCGGCAGATGCCGTCGATGTCGTCGTCGTCGATGGAATCCAGGCTCTTGAATCCCTGCACGGCCGCGATCACGGATGCCGTCGTGCACGCGATCCCGTTCGTCGTGAACACGAGGTTGTACGGGGCATCCTCGCCCGTGAGCTTCGCGAGCATGTCGGCCCGGATGGTCTCGGCGAGCTCGGCCCCCGTGACTTCCTCGCCACGGAAAGGGAACAGGTCCGAGCGGTGGCGTGCGGCCCAGTGCACGAGCTCGTAGGTGAGTTCGTCGTGGTTCTGCATGGCGTGCACGAGCCCGGCGGGATCCACGCCGGCGGCGAGCGCGGTGCGCAGCGTCAGGCGGAGGAACTCGGTGTCGGCGGTGGCGAAGGCGTGGTGGTAGGCGGGACGGTTGATGAAGTCGTAGGAAAGATCGGCACCCACCCTGCTGGTGTCGCGGATCTCCTCGACGCTGAGGTTCAGCTCCTGGAAGGTGAAGCCGCCCACCTTGCGCACCATGCTGCCGATGAGATGATTCGCGGCCTCGGAGAGCGGATGCCCCTCAGACCAGCCGGGCAGCCCCTCAGCGCTCTTCTCCACGCCCAGGAATCCGTTGGCATCGAGACGCAGCGCACTCGAGCCGAGGTCGCCAAGCGAGTGCAACGCATCGCCGATCACCAGGCGCATGCCCGCGAACGTGGGGTCGAGCCAGTTGATCGATGGCTGCCCCTGCTTGAAGTAGTGCAGGTATACCCAACGGCGCGTTCGTCCGTCGACCCCGACCGTCGGGGCCGTGACGCTCCAGTTGGTCTCCTTCACCCCGGGGGCGTAGAAGATCACACGCTGCAGCTGGCCGATGATGTAACCGCGCTCGGCCAACTGCTCCTCGGTGTCGGCGTCGAGGTTCACGGCGTCCCGCCCCTCTGGCACGTCGGGCAGCAGCGACCAGTCCTCCTCAGGGATCTCCACCATGTGGTAGATGCCCGGGTAGTCCTTGTACGCCATCTCGGCCAAGCGGAAGTCGGCGCCCTTGCCGGTGTGGCCGGGCACGATGTCGTCGATGACTATGCCACCGTGCCGTTCGGCCACGTCACACAGCAACCGGAACTCGTCCTCCTGCCCGAAGACCGGATCGATCTGCGTGCTGATGCGGTCGAAGTGGCCGTCGATGCTCGCCGTCTGCACCCAGCCAGTGATGCCGCCGGCCTGCTTGACGGGGCCGGTATGCACAGCGTTGATGCCGATCGACTCGAACGCGCGCCACAGTCCCTCGTCGCCGAGTGCGCCGAGGTAGGACTGGCCAGGCCGTGTGATCAGCGAGATCGGGTAGGCCGTGAACCACACGGAGGCAGAGCGGATGGCGCGCCTCGCGTCGGGACGCGCGTACGGATTGCGCCACATGCTCGGCTGGCCGGAAAGCCCCCGGCCCAGCACCTCAGCGTCGCCCAGCATCGACTGGCGCTTCAGCCATTCGACGTAGGACGGGTTGGATGCGTCTGCCGAGCGTGGATCCGAGAAGGAGCGACGGATACCGCTGGCCCGCAGCTGGGCACGTGGCCGTAGACGATGCGGCCGTGCCGGGTACCGCTCCTCGTCGTAGCTGATCTCGGGCGCCTCGTTCGCCTCCTCGACCACGGTCCGTGCCTCATCCTGCACGTCGCCGGCCAGCCGTTCTGTGATCTGCTCCGATTCGTTCATGCCTGCATCTCGTTCTCGTTGCTGCCGATGTTGCGCTCCACGATGACCTCACTGGCGTCTTGTTCGCTGGGAGTGCTTGCCGTCGTGTCGACCACAACGAGTGAATGTCCGCCGAGACGAATTCCGGATGCGGCCGACTCGTGCTCACCGAACGAGGCCAGTACGACGGCATCCTCTCGCAGTGGGACGGTCGCCCGGGCGTTCGCGAAGTTGACCGCGACCGCCGTATCGGATCTGCGCAGCACGAGCCATCCTTCATCCTGGTCCGCGTCGACCCGTATCGTGCCGAAACGAGGATCGGTCAGACCCCGTCTCGCCCGGCGGATGCCCGCGAGTCGCCGATAGAACGCGAGCAGGCGAGCATGCCTGCCGCCCTCCGCCTCAGCCCAGTCGAGCTTGGACCTGCGGAACGTCTCCGGGTCCTGCGGATCGGGCACGATCGATTCGTCCCAGCCCATTTGTGCGAACTCTGCCTTCCGGCCGCTCGCCGTGGCCTCGGCCAGTTCCGGCTCGGGATGCGACGTGAAGAACTGCCACGGGGTGGATGCTGCCCACTCCTCGCCCATGAAGAGCATCGGCGTGAACGGGCCGAGCAGGGTGAGCGCCGCCGCGATCGCGAGTTGCCCGTCGTCAAGGCTGCTGCTGAGCCGGTCGCCCGCGGCCCGGTTGCCGACCTGGTCGTGATCCTGATTGAAGACGACGAGCCGACTGGTGGGCATCGTGAGCGTATCGATGGGCCTGCCGTGGTGCCTGCCGCGGAACGTCGACATCGTGCCGTCGTGGAAGAAGCCGTGCGTCAGCACCTTCGCAAGCACGTCGAGCCCTGCGAAGTCGGCGTAGTAGCCGCTGACCTCACCGGTCAGCGCGACGTGCAGCGCGTGATGGAAGTCGTCGCTCCACTGGGCGTCGAGCCCGTAGCCGTGCGCCTCGCGAGAGGTGATCAGCCGCGGATCGTTCAGGTCCGATTCGGCGATGAGGGTGAGCGGGCGCCGAAGGTGGGCGGACAGCCTCGACACCTCGACGGCCAGTTCTTCGAGGATGTGCGTGGCGCGCGTGTCTGCCAGCGCGTGCACGGCATCCAGGCGCAGCCCGTCGACGTGGTAGTCGTTCAACCACATCAGCGCGTTGTCGATGATGTACCTGCGCACCTCGTCTGAGCCAGGACCTTCGAGGTTCACGGAACTGCCCCACGTGTTCGCCTTGTCGTCGCGCAGGTACGGGCCGAACTTCGGCAGGTAGTTGCCGCTCGGGCCGAGGTGGTTGTAGACGACGTCCTGGATGACTCCGATGCCGGCGGCATGACAGGCGTTCACGAAGCGCTGATACGCCTCCGGTCCGCCGTACGGCTCGTGCACCGCGTACCAGAGCACGCCGTCGTAGCCCCAGTTGTGCGGGCCGTTGAAGTCGTTCACGGGCAGCACCTCGACGAAGTCGACGCCGAGCGCACGCAAGTGGTCGAGGCGCGCGGCCGCGGCATCCAAGGTGCCCTCCGGGGTGAACGTGCCGATGTGCAGCTCGTAGACGATCGAGCCCGCGAGCGGTCGTCCCGTCCACGCCCCGTCCGACCATTCGAACGCCGATGGGTCGAAGGTCTGCGACAACCCGTGCACGCCCTCAGGTTGGCGGCGCGACCGCGGGTCGGGGAACGGTCCGTCGCCATCGATCGCGTAGCCGTAATCGATCGGATACGGTTGCCGGCTGTCCAGACCTTCGCTGCTCGATGGCCGCCACCACCCGTCTCTGCGGCTGTCACGGACGAGCGGATGCCGCGCCTCGCCGATCACGAGGTCGACGCTGGAGGCCCTGGGTGCCCACACCTCGAAGGTCATGAGGCGTCCCCTCCTTCCGCTTGCGTGTCCGATTGCGGTGCTCCGTCCGCCCGCTCCGCCGTGGTCAGCAGCGCGACCGGATAGCGGCCGAGCAGCTCGGCGAGCCGGATGCCTCCGCCCGAGTACTCCTGCCCGGTGAGCACGTCGACGAGCGCGCTGCCAGGCGGCTCGATCACGGTGTCGCGCCATCCGCCCGACTCGGTCAGGGTGTGCGGAAGGCGGGTGGCGACCGCGATGACGCCGCCACGGTCGAAGGCCACGACGTGGTCGCGCGCTGCACCCACCGCCTCGGTCGGCCGGTAGTAGATGAACCGCTCGGGATGCTCCCGCCTCAGACGCAGGGCACGTGTCGTCACGAGCAGCTTGGCCGCGCCGCTGTCGTCGAGCGGGGGCAGCCATCCGTCGTCGATGCGCTCCAGCAGTGCCGCTCGGGCCGCGAAGTCGATCGGCCGACGGTTGTCCGGATCGACCAGCGAGCGCTCCCAGAACTCGCTGCCCTGGTAGACATCCGGAATGCCCGGAGCAGCGAGCTGCAGCAGCTTCGCGCTGAGCCCGTTGACGAGGCCGGCGGAGGCGATCGCGGCGACGGTCTGCTCGATCACGGATGCCACGCGCGGGTCGTCGAAGACCGCGTCGATCGCGGCGTGCATGCGCGCCTCGAACTCGGCATCCGGACCGGTCCAGTTCGTCGACGTGCCTGCTTCGCGGGCCGCCTTCTCGGCGTAGGCGTGCAGCCTCTGCCTCGACGCCGGCCATGCGCCGACGACTGCCTGCCAGATGAGATTCTCGAGCACGGGATCGTCGAAACCGGCGGCCTCGTGCAGCCGGGTCAGTGTCTCGGCCCACAGTTCTGGGCGTTCGGACAGCGACGTGATGCGTGCCCGCACGTCTTCGCCACGCTTGGTGTCGTGGGTCGACAAGGTCGTCATGGACAGGGGGAACGCGGCCTGCCTGCGCGCCTGCCGCTCGTGGAACGTGACCGTGTCGATGGCGAACTCGCTCGGGTCGCCGCCCACCTCGTTGAGCGACGTCAACGTCGCGAACCTGTAGAAGGCGGTGTCTTCGACGCCCTTGGCCATGACCATGCCCGAGGTCTGCTGAAAACGCACGGCGGCCGGATGACCAGGGTCGGCGAGCACTGCCACGACGGCGTCGATCGCCTCGCTCAGGTCGGGCCTCTCTGCACGTGCGGCCGCGGCCGCCTGCCTGAGGTGCGCTTCGCCGATGGGCAGATAGGTGCGATAGACCGGCATGGCGGCGAGCAGTTCGATGAGCGCCTGCGCGAGGTCGGCATCCGAATGCGTTCCCTCGAGGCCGGGATTGCGGCGCAGCTCTCGCACCAGGCGGTTCACTTCGGAGCGAAGGATGCCCTCGGCCACCGAGCGCTTCGTGCCGAGGATCAGTTGCTGCCACCGTTCACTCACGGAGCCGTCGTCAGGCTCCTGCGTCGCGTGGAGTTGCCATTCCGCCCGTTCAAGGCCCGCTCGGCCGCGAGGGTCGACGAGGATGCGGTCGAAGTCGCCGAGAGCGTCGTACCCGGTGGTTCCGCACGTCATCCAGTTGCCGGGCAGCACCTCGTCGCCCTCGAGGATCTTCTCCACCCACACGGGCGCGCCGCCCGTCAACGCGGCCAGTCGATCAAGGTAGCCGCGCGGGTCCGCGAGGCCGTCCGGGTGATCCACCCGGAGTCCGTCGGCGAGCCCGTCCCTGAACCAGCGACCGATCTCCGCGTGCGACTCATCGAACACGCTCGCCTCCTCGACGCGGATCGCCGCCAGCGTGTTGACCGCGAAGAAACGGCGGTAGTTCAGCTCGGCATCCGCGCGACGCCAGTTGACCAGCTCGTAGTGCTGGCGATCGTGCACGGCCCGAGGGCTGTCTCCGTCGCGAGCCGTGCCTTCAGCGATCGGGTACCGGTTGTCGTAGTACGCGAGCACGCCGTGCTCGATGCGCAGGCGGTCCAGTTCGTCATCGCCGTCGCCGAGCACGGGAATCCGGATGCGGCCGTCCGCGGCATCCCAGTCGACATCGAAGGCCCCGGCGAATCGGGACTCCTTGCCGTGCTGAAGCAGATCCCACCACCACGCATTCAGCTCGGGCGTCGCCACCCCCATGTGGTTGGGCACGATGTCAATGAGGATGCCCATGCCTTCGGCGCGCGCGGCATCCGCGACTCGGGAGAATGCCTCGGCTCCTCCGCGCTCGGGGTCGATCAGGGAGTGATCGATCACGTCGTAGCCGTGCATTGAGCCGGGCTCTGCGCGGAGCAGAGGGGAGAGGTAGACCCAGCCCACCCCGAGGCGCCCCAGGTAGCTGCACAGCGAAGCGGCGTCGCCGAGCGTGAATTCCGACGTGATCTGAAGGCGATACGTGGACGTCGGCATGCTCGTCACGAGCCGCTCCTGACGGAACGCAGAAGCGTGAACGTGCGGCCACCGAGAATCAGCGTCGTGTGGTCGCGGTCGGCTGACTGCTCTTCATCGCTGGAGACCACTAGTCGCCACGGTGTGCCAGGCGCAGGGGGCAGCTTGAACTCCACGCCGTTCTCGGCCGAATTCAGGAGAAGAGCGAACGAGTCTCCGCCCTCGTGGTGAAGCACGAAGGTGACCGATCGCACATCCGGGTTCTCCCAGTCCTCCGTTTCGAAGGGCTGCCCGTCGGAGCGCACCACGAGCACGGTATCGCTCGCGCCCATTTCGGGCGCCTGCCGGTACCAGGCCGGTCGCAGCGCGGCGTTGTTGCGTCGCAGCTTCACGAGCTCGGAGGTGAACCGGAACATGTCGTCGTCCGCGTGTTCCCAGTCGAACCACGAGATCTCGTTGTCCTGGCAGTACGCGTTGTTGTTGCCGCGCTGCGTTCTGCCCAGCTCGTCTCCGCCCAGGATCATCGGAACACCGGCGGAGAGCAGCAGCGTGGCCATCAGGTTCCGCTGCTGCGTGCGTCTCCGGGCGTTCACCTCAGGGTCGTTCGTCGGTCCTTCGACACCGCAGTTCGTCGAGCGGTTGTCGTCTTCGCCGTCGTTTCCGTCTTCGCCGTTGGCCTCGTTGTGCTTGTGCTCGTACGAGGTGAGGTCGACGAGCGTGAAGCCATCGTGCGCCGTGACGAAGTTCACGCTCGAGAGGGGCGAGCGGCGGGAGGCCTCGTAGACGTCTGGGCTGCCGAGCACGCGCTGCGACACGGTGCCGAGCACGTTGTCGGCGCCGTTCCAGAAGTCGCGCACGTCGTCACGGAACTTTCCGTTCCATTCGGACCACGTGGCGGGGAAGCCGCCGAGTTGGTAGCCGGCGGTATCCCACGGCTCGGCGATCATCTTGACGGAAGCCAGCACGGGATCCTGCTCGGTGAGCGTGAGGAAAGCGCTGTGCAGTTCGGCCGAGCCGTCCTGCCTGGTCAGCGTGGTGGCGAGGTCGAACCGGAACCCGTCGACGTGCATCTCTGTCACCCAGTACCGAAGCGAATCCATGATGAGGCGAAGCGCGGCGGGATGCCCGACGTTGAGGCTGTTGCCGGTTCCCGTGGTGTCGAAGTACGACGCCGGATCGTCATCCACCAGGCGGTAGTACGCACCGTTGTCGATTCCCTTGAACGACAGAGTCGGTCCCAGGTGATTGCCTTCGGCGGTGTGGTTGTAGACCACGTCGAGAATGACCTCGATGCCTGCGCGGTGCAGGGCCTGCACCATGCGCTTGAACTCGTCGACCTGGCCGCCGTCGTCGCCCGCGGCCGAATAGCCGGAGTGCGGCGCGAAGAACCCGATGGAGTTGTAGCCCCAGTAGTTGCTCAGCCCCTTCTCCAGCAGGTGGTTGTCGAGCACGTACTGGTGAACGGGCAGGAGCTCGACCGCGGTGACGCCCAACCGAGTGAAGTGGTCGATGGCCGCCGGATGCGCCAGCCCGGCATAGGTGCCGCGCAGGTGCTCAGGCACGTCGGGGTGCAGCTTCGTGAACCCCTTCACGTGCGTCTCGTAAATGACCGTCTCCGACAGGGGAGTGCCCGGTGGTGCGTCGTGCGCCCAGTCGAATTCCGCGCTCGTCACGACGCAACGCGGCACGGAAGAGGCATCGTCGGACTCGTCCATCACGAGCGGATCGTCGAGCTTGTGTCCGAAGACGCTGGGGCCCCACTCGTATCCACCCTCGATCGCCCGTGCATACGGGTCGAGCAGGAGCTTTTTCGGGTTGTGCCGCAAGCCTCGAGCGGGATCCCATTCGCCGTGCACCCGCAGGCCGTACCTGGTGCCGACGCCCATGCCGGGCACCTGGCCGTGGAACACGTGCCCGGTGCGCTCGGTCAGCGGAAAGCGGCTCTCCTGGTCGCCGTGGAAGATGCACACCTCGACGGCGTCCGCCGTTTCCGAGTACACGGCGACATTCGCGCATCCTTCCAACAGCGACACACCGAGCGGGTAGGGATGGGAGCGCGATGACGTCACACGCCCGATTCTCCACGCAGGGTTGCGAGTGGTCTACGGGTTGCTTGGGCGGGGCGCAACCCCTAGGCGCACTTCGGCGCGGGCGTCGCGCGAGAGCTACTGTCGGAGCATGTCGCTGGTGCCAGCCCTCGGGGAAACGCTCTCCACGTGGATCGGGCAGCAGCGATGGTTCGCAGGCAAGGGGGCGCAGCCGCGGCTGAGGATGCTCGTCTCGCTGGAGTGGCCGGAATCCAACGGCGCGCAGGCGGTCACCCACTTCGTTCTTGATGAGAGCGAACAACGGGCGGCTCTTTACCAGGTGCCGGTCACCTATCGTGACGAGCCGTTCGAGGCGGGCGGCAGCGCGTACATCGGCGAGGTCGTCGATTCGGCCGGGAGAAGGCGATACGCGTATGACGCACCGCACGACCCCGCGTTCGCACATGCGCTGCTCAGACTGATCGTCGACGGCGGCCGGGTGGGTGATGATCACGCGCGGGCGAGCGGCGTTCCGCTCGAGCAGCAGCATCCTTCTTCCGCGATATCAGCGGGTGCGGGTTTGCGAGTCCTCAGTTCCCGCGTGCTCAAAGGGGAGCAGTCCAATACGTCCATCGTCTACACGGTCGATGGAGACGCGGGCGAGCAGCACGTGATCTGCAAGATCTTCCGGTCGCTGCACCACGGAGAGAACCCGGATGTGGTTCTGCAATCCGCGCTGTTCGCAGCCGGATCGGCGTCGGTGCCCGCCGTGATCGGAAGCGTCGTCGGGGACTGGCCCGACTCGGGCCGAGACGGTGGCCGAGCGCAAGGCCATCTGGCGTTCGCGCAAGAGTTCCTCACGGGAGCCTCGGATGCTTGGGAGACGGCTCTCGCCGCAGCGGCGGAGCAGGTGGACTTCACCGACAGTGCCCGCGAGATCGGTCGAGCGACCGCCGATGTGCATTCCGTGCTCGCTTCGGCATTGCCGGTCAGAGAAGCGACCGACGAAGACGTGGTGCAGATCGGCCGGGTGTGGCAGGACCGGCTGGATGCAGCCATCCGCGAGGTTCCCGAGCTCGCGCCGCTCCGTCAGCCGATCGAACGGCTGTACGCCCGCGCGCGGGAGGCCTCGTGGCCGAGGCTGCAGCGCATTCACGGCGACCTGCATCTTGGGCAGATCCTCGCGGTGCCTGGTCACAGGTGGGCCATCATCGACTTCGAGGGCGAGCCGATGCGGTCGCTCGCCAGCCGGTCGCTCGTCGACGTGCCGCTGCGTGACGTGGCAGGCATGCTGCGCAGCTTCGACTATGTCGCCGGTGCTCGCGAGGCCGTTCCCGGGGTGGCCGAGTGGGCACGTGCGTGCCGTGAGGCGTTCCTCGACGGGTACAGCGAACGGGCGCAGAACGACCTCACCAGGCACCGCCTGCTGCTCGACGCCTTCGAGCTGGACAAGGCGCTGTACGAGGCCGTCTACGAGGCCCGCAACAGGCCGACGTGGCTCCCCATCCCGATCGCCGCGACCCGGCGTCTCGCCCTGGCTGCGGGGGAGTGACCGAGGCGGTCGGTCCCGCGCAGAGCCAGCGGTCGGCGTGTTCATCGTCGACGTCAATATCGGATGTCTGCCTGCACCGCGTAATGGTCGGAGGGAACCGTTCCCCGAACCGGCCACTGCCCGAGCACGGTCGCGCCCAATGGATGCCCAACACCGCCCCGGCGCGGGGTCGCACTGAAGATGTAGTCGATTCGGCGATCGGGCCACAGCAATCGACGGGCCCAGGGGTTTGCGTTGGCCCAGGTATATCCGCCGCCGCCCGGCCCTGCGACCGCCCAGGCGTCGTAGAACGACAGCCCGGGGCGCGGCGAGATGGTGAGGCCGCGCAGGGTGCGGATCTCGTCGCTATCCGGATCGGCGTTGAAGTCGCCGCAGAGCACTAGGGCAACGCGTTCGTCCTGCCGTTCGTTCACGTAGGTGAGCAGGTCGCGTACTGCGTCTTGACGGGCGCGGCTCTCGTCGAACCACCAGGCATCCATCACGATGCCGTAGACCTGCATGGCGCCCCGAGGCCCGGACAACTCGACGTACTGTCCTCGAACCTTCCCGAAGGTGAACGAGTCCCGGTCGACGATCGGCCATCGAGACATCACGCCAACGCCGGACAACGCCGCCTCATCCTCTTGCGCTTGGATTCCCGTGAAAGCGTGGTGCGGCATCTCCAGTGGTCCCGACAGTCGCGCGCACTGGCTGTCGTCGCCTTTGGCCCACGACTCGGTCAACACGAGAACGTCGGGATGCGCCCTGGCGAGCGTAGAGGCGATCGCTGCCTCTCGCTGCTCCCACATGTCGTACAAGCCCCACACGTTCCACGTGATGATGCGTGCCTTGGTCTCCACCAGCTGCCCGTAGAAGCGGGGAGGTATGTCGTGGTCGGCCTGCATTCAAGGCACGCTAAGGTGCTCGATCACGTGACGCACCGGCTTGACAATGCATCTGGTACGCAGCGGGGCGGGCCACCTTTCGGTGACCCGCCCCGTCGTCGCTGTCTCGCGACGCGCGCGTGCTGCTCCTAGGCCTGCAGGCCGAGCTGGAAGTGCACGGCTCCCTGCTCGTCGAGCTGGGCATCCAGAACCTTGTCGTCGAGTGCGGTGGAGGCGTTCTGCTCGACGAACACTCGTGCGTCGCCGTCGGTGATCACCTGGTCGGCCGCCTCCGGCGTCGGGGCGATTGCGACGGAGAAGCTGGTGGAATCCGGCTCAGGGCTGCTGATGCGCAGGCCGCCTTCCGGTGAATCGACGGCCTGCGTCGTCAGTGTCTTCACGATGGTGCTTGCGTTCTCGGTGAGGGTGAGCATGGCTCTCCTTCCGGTTGCGGTCATGAGTCGGCCACGATTCCGCACCTGCCACCGGGGCCGCAACCCCCACCCAGCGCATTGTGCGGGGAGACTCAGGATGCGCGGAGAACGCGACGCGGGCCGTGGTGCGTTGCAGCTCCATATCGTTCGCGCCGCGCCGGTGGCCTCACGGGGCGACGGCCAGCCGCTCTCCCGGCTCGATGACTTTGACCGCCACGTCGGGGACGAGGCGCCGGGCGGCGTCGACATAGAGGCTGGGGTCCTTGTCGCTCTTGAGGATGAGGCGGTCGCCGATCGCACCGCCGGTGAACGCGTAGTGCTGCGGGATCGCGAGCTTCGGGCGCAGCACTGATGTCAGCTCGGCGGCCTGCTCAGCGTTCATAACGACCTGTTTGTTGTGGTTCACCCGAATGTGGAGGCCGTTCACGGGCAGCAGCGTCACATCGAGCGGACCAAACCGGTCGGTAAGGGTGCGCAGCTCCGGCATGAGCAGCGTGTCACCGGCGAAGTAGACACTGCGGCCACCTCCGCTGATGACGTAGGTGACCTCATAGACGCCGTGTTCGCCGGGAGCGGCATTGAAGGTCAAGTCGGCGACCCTGGCGGTCTCCCACTTCGCGAGCGGTGTGACATTGGTGAAACCGGCCTTCTTCGCCATCTCGACGACAGGGCCCGCCACGATCATGGGCACATCCTTGTCGGGGTACCGACTGAAGGCTTTGAGGTCACAGTGGTCGTAGTGCTCGTGGCTGATCACCACGGCATCCAGGTGCGGGAGCCCTTCCGGCTGGAACGCGATCGGCTCACCCGAGTGGTAGAAGGGCTTCGACGAAAACCACGGATCCGTCAAAACGGTGAGGTCGCCGATCTCGATGAGATGACAGGAATGGGTAACCCGGGTGACCGCAAGCGACTCGGTCATCACTGTTCCGTTCGATCGGTATGGCGGGGGATGACGACCCTGCGGCTGATGCGCCAGGCGCCGTCGTCGACACGAAACGTGTCTTGGTAGGTCACCGCGTGAATGGAACCATCGGCCATGATCATCAGGCCCTTCGACTGCACCGCGGCTTCGTCCTCACCGGAACCGGCGGCGATGATGTTGGTCACGAAGTGTGCGAGCGGAGCGTGGCCGCTTTCATTCATGGCTGCCGCCGCGGCCCCAATGCTGTCGATGCCCTCGAATGAGCCGAAGCCGCTGAGCGTCATGTCGTAGACGGCGTCAGACGTGAACAGCTCATCCATCCGGTCGAGTTGGTTCTCGTCAACGATGTACGCGTGCAGTGCGAGAGTCTCGCTGATCGCGAGACGATCTTGGACAGTCAGCATGAGGACCCTTCCGCGTTCAGCAATTGGTACTCAGTACCGTAACACACTCAGTACCAATTAGTATCGAGTACCGTACGGATGTAGGCTGCTGCTATGGAGACGCCGGATGCCACGTCCCTCATCGAACGCAAACGCATGCTCGCGCGGCAACGCATCGTCCAGGCTGCCGACGAACTATTTGCCGCCAAGGGCTTCGAAGGGGTGTCGGTCACCGACATCGCTCGAAGCGCCGACGTCGGGCGTTCGACGTTCTTCCGTTACTTCGGCGACAAAGCAGAGGTCGTGTTCGCTCGGGAGCAAGAAATGCTCGACGCAATCACCGAGCTAGCGGCGCACGGTCCAGCCCTCGCTGCGCGCACCCCCGCGGAGGCCATCGAGCAGTTACGGCCCATCGTCCTCGAGCTGTGCGAAAGGGCAAGCGTCAACAGCAACGGATACGCCCTCCACTACGAGCTCATCGGAAAGCACCTCGAATTGCGAGCCCGCGATGCCTTGAAGACGCAGCTGATCGGTGAGCGATTGAGCGAGGTGCTGATTTCCCGCGGTACCGAGGCATCCATCGCTGTGTTCGCGGGCCAGATAGCGCTCGCCTGCTGCCAGACCGGGCGAGAGCGCGCGAAGAACCCTCAAGCGCTGACAGTCGAGACGCATGCCGCGTTCGACCAAGCGCTCGCGCTCGGGGCTGTCACCTCGGGCGCGCCGCGCCGGCACTAGCCGGATCTCTGAACCTCTCGTTCAGGCTGGCGCGAGCGTCATGGGCGTCGACGCTCCCGGAATCGAGCGGCACGTGCCAGGTCTAGTGTGTGGCTCATGGGCGGCAGGCGGCGGATGCTCGTGTGGCAGGTCGAGGAGACCGCAGGATTCGACGCGGCGTGGGCGACCACGAATGACCCGTCGCTGCAGGCGACCGGCCGCGCGGTCGGGCAACTCCCCGAACCGTACTGGCTCACGTATCGACTTGAGACGGACGCGCAAGGAACCACACGTCACGTGACGATCGAGGCAGAAACCCACGACGAAGAGCAGCGACTGGATCTGCGATGTTCGGACGGCACGTGGACCGTGAACGGAGAGGAACGACCCGACCTCGCCGACGCCGAGGACTGCGATATCGCGTGCTGCCCGCTCACGAACACCATGCCGATCCTTCGCCATCAACTGCACAGGAAGGCCGGCGAGCACAACTTCCTCATGGCGTTCATCGAGGTGCCCTCGCTTCGTGTCGTGCCCTCCAGGCAGACGTACACCCACCTCGGGATCGACGGCGACCTGGCACGCATCCGCTACCGATCGGGCTCGTTCTCCAGCGATCTCGTTGTCGACGCCGAGGGATTCGTGGTCGACTACCCGATGCTCGGACACCGGATGCCTGCCGCAGAGCCCCGCGGGAACATCGGTCGTTCGAACGGCCCAGGATCACCCCGCGCGCAAAGCCTCTGACGGGCCGCGCGTGCCGGCGGCATCCTCGGCAAGATGGAACCCCGTGGAGTACTGCATCTTCGTCGAGCCGCAGCTCGGCATGACCTGGGACCAACTGCTCGCCATCGCCCGCGCGACAGAGGACCGCGGCTTTCACGGCTTCTTCCGCTCCGACCACTACATCGCGCCGGACAGGGTCTTCACAGGCGACCAAGTGGTGTCGGATGCCTGGACCAGCCTCGCCGCGCTCGCCGTGAGCACCGAGCGCGTTCGCCTTGGCACGCTCGTCTCGCCCGTCACGTTCCGGCACCCCGGCGTGCTCGCGGTGCAGGTGGCGAACGTGGATGCCATGTCGCACGGCCGCGCGGAGCTCGGGCTCGGCGCGGGCTGGAACGCTCCCGAGCACGAGGCGTACGGCATCCCGTTCCCGCAGAAGCGGTTCGGGTTGTTCGAGGAGTCCCTCGAGATCGTCACGGGGCTGTGGCGCACGCCGGAGGGCGAGACGTTCTCGTTCGACGGCGAGCACTATCGCCTCGACGGTGCCCCAGGGGCTCAGCGGCCGGCCGGCGAAGGCATCCCGCTCATCATCGGTGGGGGCGGCGCGACGCGAACGCCTGCGCTCGCCGCGAGCTTCGCGACCGAGTTCAACACCGGCTTCGTACCGAACGATGTGATCGAAGAGCGGTTCGGGCGGGTGCGGGAGGCGGCCGGCGCATCCGGCCGCGACCCGCAGACGTTGCGGCTCTCTGTTGCGCTCACGGCCACCGTGGCCGAGAGCAGCACGCAAGCGGACGCCCGCGCTCGCGATCAGCGGCTCGATCCCGAGTCTCAGCGCACGAACGGCCTGCACGGTACCCCCGCCGACGTCGCCGAGCGGCTCGCGAGCCTGCGGGCGCTCGGCGCGTCGCGCGTCTATCTGCAGCTTCTGGACGTGACCGATCTGGGCCAGCTCGACCTTCTCGTGGAGGCGACGCGGCTCGCGGAGGGCTGACGCGGTCGAGCCGGCACGGAGCATCCGCCCGCTCAGCGCACGCGCACTCAGTGCACGATGACGCCAAGCACGATGACCACGACCCCGAGCAGGCCGGTGACGATCGCGGAGAGGATGCGCCGCCACCACGGACGTCTGTTGCGGTACGCGACCAGGTAGCCGATGAGCATCAGCAGCACGATGCCGATCGCGAGGGCGATGAAGTAGGCGACGTATTCGTCGAGCACGTGCAGCGCCGCGAGCAGCAGGAAGAGCGCCGGGAGCAGCATGGCGATGAGCATGCCGTTCGAATGCCTGAGCGCTTCGCCCAGCGCTCTCCTCACCGGCGCAGGATGGCCTGGCGCGCCGCTCGGCGCGACGACGGTTCGCGCGTACACGTGGGTGAGCCAGAAGATGAGTGTGGTGCCGACGATGAAGGCGAGCACCTCGAGGTCGGTGTCGAACTTCCAGCCCACGGCGGTGAGCGCCGTCACGAGCACGATCCCGTAGACCGTCGCCTCGGTGGCGAACAGATTGGTGGTGAAGCGCATCACCCTGGCGCCGGTACTCGCCCGCCTGCTGCCCGGGGCTGCCGGCGGCGTCTCTACCGGCGCTTCGTCAGTCGGTTCCTCCCGCATGTGGCGAACCTACCCCTGATTCTGCCGGTGCGGGTGGGTCGGGCGTCCCGGCCGCCGCCAGGTATTCGGCGGCGGCCAGGATGCCCTGCAGAGCCACCGTGGCCATGCGGTCACCTGCGCGGGAACTCGGATGCCGACGCGAGCCAGGCCTGTTCCCTGGCCCGACGTTCCCGCTCGAGACGGTAGCGGCGGGCGATGAGCTCCCATTCGGCCTCACGGCTGCGCGCCGTGCGGTGCTCGTGCCTGCTCCACAGCACCAGCGCGAGGCCGATGCGCATCGCGAGTCTGTCGAGCGGACTCGGCGGGTGTGAGTCCCTGCTCCATGACTCGGTGGGAACGCTGTCGGACAGCGTGCCGACGGAGCGCTCGTTGTCGAGGGTTTGGGTGTTCATGAGTGATTCCTTCGTGATGCGGCTCGAGCATGTCGAGCACGATGTGGTGCGTGTGGCGCCCGCAGCGGTTGCGGGCTCACGCGACCAGCGGCGGATGCCGTCGGGCGCGATCTCGGTCGGCGGTCATTAACGACGATGGATCTCGGCGGCCGTCAGCTGAAAGCTGTTCTGCCGACGGCCGTTCTGCGGTCGGCAGAGCGGTCAGCGGATGCCCGTGGCCGGCCTATCGAGATGATCGGTCGGGAAGACGAAGCGGTCGCTTGGCCGCGGTTCAGTCGCCTGTCCGATCGGAGCGGAGCCGAATGTGCACGCCGGGGCGGGTGCGACGGCTCCAGGAGCGCGGACGATGTCCGGACGCGGATCGCAGAGACGGTCCTGCGCTAGCAGGGCCGTTCGACGATCAGCGTGGTCGTGCCGCTAGCAGCCTGCCCCGGCGCCCAGACGGACGCGGAGCGATGCAGCGCCGCGGAACACGAAGGTGTGAGGCTGAGTGTGCGTGATGACCTGCGTCATGACGTTCCCCTTTCGTGTTCCGATCCGCTCGAGCGCGAAGAGATCGCGCGAGCCGGTCGCTGAGAGTGACCCGGGAGCGGGCCTCGGTAAACGTAGCGGGGATTCGGGCGTGGGCGCAAGCATCCATGCGCATTCATGCGTCAGGTCGCGCGGAGAGGTGTCGCGTGACCTCTCGCTCGGTGGCCCCTAGAGCCACTTCGCGCCCTCGGCGGTGACGCGCACGACGTACAGCCGGGTCGTCGCCGTGATGTACAGCAGGTTGCGCTGCGGTCCGCCGAACTCGAGGTTGGCAGCGAGTTCGGGCAGGCGCAGCATGCCGAGCAGGGTGCCGTCCGGGTGGTAGACGTGCACACCGTCTGCTGTTGCGGCCCAGAGCCGGCCCTCGGTGTCGACGCGCAGTCCGTCGTAGCCGGCCGGGCTGGACGAGAACTCCCTCGGCTCGCGTGGCCCATCCGTCGCCACGTCGAACACCGAGATCGTGCTCCGCTCGCTGTCGGTCACGTAGAGCAGTGATTCGTCTGGCGAGAAGGCGAGGCCGTTGGGTTGGGTCAATGCATCGGTCACGACGCTGAGGCCATCGTCGTTCGCCCACCGATAGACGTTGCGGCTGCCGATCTGCTCGTCGGCTCTGTGCCCCTCGTACTCGGTGAGGATGCCGTAGGTCGGATCCGTGAACCAGACCGAGCCCTCGGAGTGTGCGACCACGTCGTTCGGACTGTTGAGCGGCAGACGTCGAAGGCGTCAGCGAGCACCGTTGTGGATCCGTCGTGCTCCCTCCGCACCACGCGCCGATACCCGTGTTGGCACGCGATGAACCGGCCCTCGCGATCGACGGTGCGGCCGTTCTCGAAGCCCGCCGGCTGAGCCCACACATCGACGCGGCCGCTCACCTCGTCGTACCTGAGCACCCGGTCGTTGGGGATGTCGCTGAACAGCAGAAACCGCCCATGCGGCGAGTACGCAGGCCCTTCGAGCCAGCGGCCGTCGTCGAACAGGACGCGCAGCTGCGAGTCGCCGCGGATGCCTTCGAAGCGCGGGTCGGCGAGTTCGAAGACGACGGGAATTCGCTCGGTCACCTTTGCACTATTCCATGGCGGCGACTGCGAGCGACAGATGCACGAGCTCGAGCCTTGTCGGAGCCGGTTCGCTCTCTATCGATTGTCATCACGGCGATCAGGCACGAACGCATGGAATCGGTTTCCGCCGCCGAGTCGGCTCAGGCGCTGGAGGCGTTCGTGCTTGCGCCGATGCTTGACGAAACCGATTTCTTGCGATTCACTGATCAGCGATCCACTCGACGAGGAGGGGCGGCGATGTCCAGGAATCGACCGATGCGGCGTGCGTCAGGCGTTGTTGCGTTCCTCGCGGTCAGCGCGGCGGCATCCCTGGTGCTCGCCGGATGTTCCTCGAACGAGGATGCGCGCATGCTCTCCACCAAGGACCTCCCGTCTGCGCTCGCGGGTGTCGCTAACGTTCGCCAGGTCGCGCAACTCACCGGCCCGCGCTCGCTCAACAAGACATCCCGATACGAGGTGGCCGGCCAGGATCTCGGATCGATGTTCGAGGCCGACGGCAAGACCTGGTTCGTGTTCGGCGATACCTTCGGTCAGCGCGATCCGGGCATGACCGGGGGAGGCGGCACCGAGTGGCGATCGAACACGATGGCGTACACGAACGACACGAACCCGGCAGACGGCATCCGATTCGACGGCTACATCGCAGACGACCAGGGTTGGGCGAAAGAGCTCATCGGCTCGAAGAAGGTGGACGGCGACGAGATGACGACCATTCCCACCTACGGCTTCGAGGCGAACGGCGCCATGTACCTCGACTACATGTCCGTCAAACACTGGGGCGATCCGGGAGAGTGGGAGACCAACTACGCGGGCCTGGCCAAGTCGTCGGACCACGGCAAGACGTGGAAGAAGCTCGCGGCTCCGCGCTGGGGCGGCACGAGCAACTTCGTGCAGGTCAGCGTGACCAAAGTGGGCGACGAGCTCTACTTCTGGGGAGTGACGCACGGCCGGTTCGGCCAGGTGAAGCTCATGAGGGTGGCGCAGAAGGATGTCGAGAAGCAGTCCGCCTATCGGTACTACACGGGCACGGCGTCCAACGGCGCACCGCGTTGGAGCTCCGACATCGACGCCGCTACGGTGGTCGCGCACGGAACTGTCGGGGAGTTGTCGGTCGTGTGGAACGACTACCTTCAGCGTTGGCTCATGACGTACACCGACGGCGACGGAGCCGGTGCGTTGATCAGCGACAGCGCGCATCCGTGGGGACCGTGGTCGACCCCGAAGACTCTCGTTTCGGCATCCGATGTTCCGGGTCTGTACGCACCGTTCATGCTGCCGCAGTACACGGAGAACGGCGGCCGCACCATCTACTTCACCCTGTCGAAGTGGGACCCGTACAACGTGTACTGGTACCGCGCCGACCTGAAGAAGGAGGGGTGAGCTGCCGAGCTGGAGCCGGCTCCGCAGCGGGCTCACCGGGCCCGCGCGTCAGTCGACCGCGGGCATCCTTGGCGGATTCGCACCCAGGTCGGGTACTGCCTCACGGCCTAGGTGAACCTCCAGGTCGTCCGCAGACGGCGTCTTCGGTCTGCGAGCCGTAGGGCGATCGAGGTAGAACAGTGACGTCGATGCGATGTCGTCGCGCAGCGGAAGGTAGCGCCACCCGCTGCGCCAGCCGAGGGCCTGGATGTCTACTCGCAGCCGCTCGGCGAACCGGATCGGGTCTGCGAGGTGCCAGCGGTACATGCCGAAGCGCTGTTGGCTGTCGTAGAGTCCGTCTGGCCTGATCACCTGCGGCATGCCCAGATACGGCGTGGAGAACTCCGTATAGCCATTGCCGGGCACGTCGAAGTTCCAGGCGCCGCCGAAGTAGTCCTCGGTTCCTGTGCCGCAGATGGTTGGGTATTCGTCGTCGGAATCCAGGTAGAACTTGATCTCGCCCTCGCCCCACCATCCGGCGCTGTTGGCGCCCCAGGCGATGTAGGTGCCGACGTACTGGCCGCTGCCCTCGATGCCCTCGAGCAGTACGTGGGTCTTGAGAAGGTCGAGCGGATTGCTGCGTCGCCATTGAGCGTGCAGGTATCCGTCATTCGAATAGTCGCCGCCGACCTCGTAGGTGACCTGGTAGTAGACCCGCACGGTGACCTGAGAAAGGTTCTCCAAGGTCAGGCGGGCACCGTCGCGGAACGGCATCGGCCAGTACGAGTTGAACCCGCCGTGGGGGTTGGCCGCGATGACCTGCGAGTCGACCTGGGCGAATCGGCCCCAGCCGTTGCAGAAGAAGTCGCCGTACGGCACCTCGATGGCCGGCTCGTCTGCGCCGTCCCAGTACGCGCGCAGTAGCAGCGTGCGCCAGTGGTCGGTGTGGGTCGTGATCCAGATGTGCTGGATCTTCCCGGCGCCCGCGATAGATGCCAGCTCCAACGTCTCGCCGGCCGGAAGGTCCACGCTCGGCGAGATCTTCCAGCCGGGGCCCAGGTCTCTGGCGGCGGATGCGCCGGTTCCTTCCGTGGCGCGTGCGCCACCGCCGACGGAGCCGTCGAAGTTCTCGGGGCTGATCGACCTGGTCTGCACCTGGCGCAGGCGGGAAAGCGAGTCGAGATCGCCGATGGTCACGTGAAGTCTCCTGTCATCGTCGAGGTGAGGCCAAAGTCGATCGGAAGCGGCACCGCTGCGCGACCGGCTTACGATGCGATCTCTGCATCAACAGGCTTGGTGAAGAGGCCGTGAGGCAATAGGCTTGCAATCGATTTCAATCAATCTAGGGCGCGCCTTCGTGAGGTGTCAACAGGCGGATCACCGGGCGCTACAGTACGGACATCGCCGGCGAGCGGTGGTGCCGAGCATGGGTGGGAAAGTCGATGGCCACGATCTACGAGGTCGCAGCATTGGCCGGTGTTTCGCCGGCCACCGTCTCGCGCGTCTTCAATGGAATGAACGTGTCGGCGGAAAAGTCCAAGCTCGTGCGGAAGGCCGCGGATGAGCTCAAGTTCACGCCGAATCGAACGGCGCGTACCCTGCGCAAGCGCAATTCGGAGGTGCTGGCCCTCGTCATCCCGGACATCGAAAACCCGTTCTTCACCTCGTTGGCGCGCGGCGTGGAAGACGTCGCACAAGCGGCGGGCTACTCGGTGGTGCTCTGCAACAGCGATGGCGACCGGGAGAAGGAGGCGAAGTACCTCGAGATCGCGGTGAGCGAAGACATGGGCGGCGTCATCATCGCTGCCGCTGATGAACACAGCAACGTCGACAGCCTTCTCACCCGGGGGCGACCCGTCGTCGCCGTGGACCGCAGCCCGCACGGAGTAGAGGTGGATGCCGTCACCGTCGACAACCGCGCAGGAGGGCGTGCCGCGACCCAGGCGCTGTTCGACCAGGGCTACAAGCGGGTCGCGTGCATCACGGGCCCGGCGGACGTCGAGACGGCGGTGCTGCGCGCCGACGGCTGGCGCACCGCGACGACCGGCGCACGTGTGAGCTACAGACCGGACGACTATCTGCTGCACGCAGACTTCCGCGTCGACGGCGGACGCGAGGCGATGCGCGCCCTGCTCTCCATGGAGCAGCCGCCGGATGCCGTATTCGTCGCCAACAACCTGATGAGCGTCGGAGCCCTCCAGGTGCTCATCGAGCGCAGGCAGATGCCGCCCGCTGTCGGTATGGCGAGCTTCGGCGACCTGCCGTTCGCAGCGCTCGCTCCAGCGGGTATCACCGTGGTTCATCTGCCCGCTCGCCATCTGGGCGTCACAGCTGCGACGATGCTGCTCGATCGCATCCGTGGCGACCAGCAGCCCGCACGCACCGTGGTGCTGCGCAACACCATGTCGTCACCCGGCGCATCGATGGCCGAGTAGCGGCGGGCGCAGCCCACCGACGCCGCTGACTACGTCCGGCGAACAGTTGCCGCGGCTACCGTCCGAAGGCCGCCACTCCCGTGCGTGTGCCGAGAAAGAGCATCCCGCCGGCGAACGACGGCGACGCGAAGGTCGGCAAGGGGCCGGTATGCAAGGTCTGGATGCGCGAGCCCGATCTCGTGGAGTACCCGGTCAGGCCGCCTCCCGGATACTGAACTGCCCACACGGTGCCGCCGACGACGATCGGGGCGCCGTTCGCTCCGGCGAGGCGAGAGCCCAGCTTGCGGCCGGCGACGTCGACGACCTGGATGCCACCTCCGCGGCACGGCACGAACAGACGCTGCGTCGCTGGGTCGTAGGCCGGGCCGCCGTCCGGGTCGCTGCCGCACACTCCGCGGATCACGTCCACGCGGCTGAGATCGGATGCCTGCAGCAGGTACCCGGCATCCGTCTTGCCCACCGCGAAGACGAGCCCGCCGGGCAGCAGCACGGGATTGCCGGTGGCCAGGTCTTCGTCACCGCTCGCCGTTGGATCCTTGAATGAGGCGACGGGTGTCAACTCCGGCGACAGCTTCACGACGCTCTCGGTGTACTCGAACCGATCCAGCCCGGGTGGGAACGGGTTCGCGTTGCCCGTGGTGACGTAGACGCCGCCGTCCGGTCCGATCGCCGGGGCACCGCCGGAGAGCCAGATCGCCCCTCCTTCGCCGTCGCGCGCCACCTCGAAGCTCGCCAGGTCGCCCTGCCGGGTCTCGGACGCCCCGACCAGCCAGCCGTGGTAGCTGCCGCAGTCCCCGATGTTGCCGCCATAGCCGATGTAGACCCGACCGTTGCCGATCGCGAGGCCCGCACGTTGAAGCAGGTGGATGCTCTCCTCGCCGGGCGGCAGCGGAGGATCCGCGTTCTCGCTCAGTAGTTCGCGCCCGGTGCCCACGGCCAGCCCGACGAGACGGTGGTGCACGTTGGAGCCGTCGACCACCTCGCCGACCGCGAAGACCTCGCGGCGTTGTGCGTCGATCGCGAGCGTCGATGTGATGCCGAGCGGATCGACGTTGCCGCACCCGGCGCGCTCGGAGACGTTGGTCAGCGGCGTGCCGAGGCGATAGGACCACAGCCGGCGCCCTGTGCTGCGATCGAGCGCGACCACCTCGTCGGATTCCGTTCCGGCGATCACGGTGTCTCCGATCACGACCGGCTGGCCGTAGGCAGCGGATCCGAGGTCGGCGTTCCACAACTGGACTGCTCCGGCGGGTACGGCGCCGGAGACGGATGCCGTGCGCGCCTGGTCCCCGTGATAACTCGCCCACAGTGGCGATGCGCCGCCGGTCGCAGACGTCGTGGGCGTTGACGTGTCTCCGGCGTGGGTCGCGGGCGAGGTCGAGGGGTCGTGGACCCCGCCGCCCGTGCACGCGGTCAGCGCGACCACCGCGCCGCACGCGACTGCGACTAGGCGCATCCGTCGCCCTCTCATGCCTCCAGTTTCCGCTTCCGTGCGGGAATCAGGGCTGGTTGAGCGGCGAGCGTACCCGCGCTGGCTTCAGCCGGGCGTGCGCCGGCAGCGCGACTGCTCGCCCCCGAACGCGATGTGCGAGGAGGGTCAGCCCTCGTTGCGAGGCGCGTCAAAACCGGTGCACATCTGCCGGACCGCGAGGACCGACACCACCGCGAGCGGTGCTGGCAGCAGGAACAACAGGGTTCCCGAGAACTGGGTCGCTGCCCACACGCCGAGCACCATCACGGCGATGACGCCCAAGGCGGGTACCGGACGTCGTGCAGTCAGCGCGAGAGCCGCGAGCGCCAGACGGATGCCTCGCAGCGCGGGAGCCGTGAGGCCGAGCGGCATGCCCACCGCTGCCGCCACGAGCAGCAGAACCGAGACGCTCGCACCCACTGCCGAGGGGGCGAGGACGAGCGCGGAGCCGGTGGACGACCAGACCAGCCACGCGACGAGAGTCAGGGCGACCGACACCGCTGCGAAACCGAACAGGCCAAGCGAGAGACGCCAGCTGCGCATCAGATGACGACTGAACGAGAATGCACCAGGCGTTTGGCCCTCGAGCGCGTCATGCGCCTGCGACACGAGCGCGCCGTATGTAGGCCCGACCAAGGCGGCGTAGAGCAGCACAGAGATGGGCGTGATTCCCGGCGCCACGAATAGCACGAGACCGGTGACGAAGCAGGCGACGGTTCCGGTCATGAGGAACGCGGGGAGGGCATCCCACAAGAGGCGTCCGGCACCCGCGAACGGCGATTCCTCCGCCTCTCGTGCGCCACGGCCGGGCTGCCGCTGCGGTCGCACCGGCCCTGGCTTGTCTATGCGCCGGTTCGTGCTCGTCATCCGCGGATTCCGCTCGAGGCGATGCTGGAGACGAAGCTGCGCTGGAACGCGAGGAACAGCACGAGCACAGGTATGACCACCATCGTCACCGCGGCGAAGACGACGACGGCCGGACCTCCGCCCTGGCCCGCCTGCAAGGTGACAAGTCCGAGAGGCAGGGTCATGTTCTGCGGGCTGCTGATGAAGATCAGCGGGCCGAAGTAGTCGTTCCACGCGGCCTGGAAGTTGAGGATGACCAGAGCCGAGATGGCGGGACCGGAGAGCGGTACGAGCATACGGAACAAGATCCACAGGTGGCCGGCGCCGTCGATCCGGGCAGCCTCGTCGAGCTCGCGCGGGATCGTGTTGAAGTACTGCCGCAGGAAGAAGATGGCGAACACGTTGATGAAGGCCGGGAGCCACAGCGCGGTGAGCGTGTCGACGAGGTGCAGCGTGCGCATCAGGATGAAGACCGGGATGATCGTCAGCTGCACCGGCACCATCAGGGCGCTGAGGATGCCGACGAAGATCGTCTGGCTTCCGCGGAAGCGCAGCCGCGAGAACGCGTAGGCGGCGAGGATGCTCGTGAACAGGGATCCCGCCGTCGCGAGCGTCGCCACGAGCAGGCTGTTCAGGAACATCCGCCCGAACGGGATCAGGTCGAAGACCTGTGCGAAGTTGTCGACGCTGAACGGCAGCGGGATCCAGGTGGGCGGAAGCTGGAACGCCTGCGCGGCATCCGTGAGGCTCGTCGAGATGAGCCACACGAGCGGCGAGACCATGACGATGCCGACGGCGACCAGAACGATGTCGAGCACGATGGATCCGGTGCTGAACCGCCGCCGTCTGCGCACGGCGGTGCGGGGCGGAGCCTCGATGGTTGTCAGTCTCGTGGTCATTGCTCGTACACCCACTTTCGGGAGCCCCAGAACTGCAGCGCGGTGACGCCCATGATGATGACGAACACGAGCAGCGCGATCGCCGATGCGTAGCCGATGTCGAACGCCTGGAAGCCGGTCTGGTAGAGGTACATCACGATCGACATGGTCGAGTTGTCCGGTCCACCCTGCGTGATGATCTGCATCGGGTCGAAGATCTGGAACGCTCCGATGAAGGTGATCACCGTGGCGAAGAAGATGGTCGGCGACATCAACGGGATCGTCACGTTGAAGAAGATCTGCCTGCTCGTCGCGCCATCGGTCTTGGCGGCCTCGATGAGTTCGCTCGGCACGGTCTGCAGGCCGGCGAGCATGATGATGAAGGTGTAGCCGATGGTGTGCCAGAAGTCGATGCCGATGATGGCCGGCAGCGACCACGCCGGGTCGCTGAACCACTGCGGCGACGGGATGCCCAGCTGCCCGAGGTAGTACGCGACATATCCGAATGACGGGTCGAGTACGTACTTCCACAGCAGCGCGACGGCCGCCCACGAGATGAGGAACGGGAAGAACACCGATGCCCGCGTGAAGTACGAGACGGCACGGTTCGCGACCCGATTCACGGCCAGCGCAAGCAGCAGGCCCCCGACCACGTGCGTGACAACGGATGCCAGGGCGAACGCGAACGTCGTGAGCAGTGTTCGCCCGAGCAGCGGGTCACTGAACAGCCGCACGAAGTTGGAGAGACCGGCGGGCTCGGCGGGCGTGAGCAGGTCCCATTTGAAGAACGCGAGCGCGATGGCGACGACGAACGGCCCGGCGATGAACACGAGGAAGAAGATCATCGCCGGACTGATGAAGGCATAGCCCAGCCAGGCCGGAGGCCGGTAGCCGCGCGCCGAGCTCTGATCGCGGCGGCGTACCGACCTCGTCGTGCCGGCTGACGTTGTCAATGCCGTCACAGCAGTCCCGAGAGCGTTGTGCTGAGCTGCTTGAGCCCGGCGTCTGCCGCGACGCCACCCGTGAGGATCTTGAGCCAGGTCTGCTCGACGGCCTGCTGGCTTTCGGCGCCACGGTTCGGCGATGGCACCGGCGTCGCATACGAGGCCGCCTGGTAGAGCAGGTCGCTTCCCTTCGGCGCACCCTTGAGGAACGTGTCGCTCAGGGCGATGGACTTGCGTGCAGGGATGTTCGTGCCGCCCACCTTGGCGAAGTCCTGGCCTGCCTCCTTCGTGGTCAGGTACTTGATGAACGACCAGGCATCATCCTTGTTCTGCGAGGAAGTGAGGATGGGGAAGGCATCCCATCCGATGGGCGTCCCCAGCTGCTTCTTCTTGGGCATCTTCACGATCTGCACCTTGTCGACCAGGTTCAGTCGGATCATGTCGATGGTCGGCCAGCGACCGCCGGCAAGCGCGGCCAGCTTGCCCTGCGAGAGCTGGGTGGCCGCATCGAAGTTGCCCCCCGGCTTCGGCGAGTACCCGCGGTCGACCATCGACTTGCAGAACTCGGCCGCCTCGATCGCTTCTGGCGAGTCGATGACGGGCTTTGTCCAGGCCTCGTTCAGCGTGCTTGCTCCGTTGCTCAGCAGCCAGGGCATGATGTCGGTGAACTGCGCGCTGCCGAAGGGCAGGATGAATGCGCCGGTCTTGCTCTTGATCTTCTCGGCCGCAGCTTCGAAGTCGTCCCAGGTCCAGTCCTCGTTGCCCGGCAGGTCCACGCCGGCCTTCTGGAAGACCTCGGTGTTGCAGTACAGGCAGACCGTGTTGAAGCCGCCCGGCATGTAGTACGTCTTGCCGCCGGGGTTGCCGTACTCGTCGCTCCACTTCTTGTAGGTGGGGTCGAGGTCGGCGTAGTAATCGTCGATTGCCGTCTTGTCCTTGGCGATGTAGGTGTCGAGATTCTCGATGAGCTTCTTCGAACGGAAGATGCCGAGGCCTTCCGTCGCGATGTCGATGACGTCGGGAGCGGCGCCGCCGGCGATGCGCGTGGCAACCGTGTTGGCGAATCCTGCCCAGTTCGAGGCGGCGATGCCCTGAGCGGTGAACTGCACCTTCGGGTTCGCCTTGACGAACCCGGAGTACTCGGCCTTTACGGCCTTCTGCTGGCTCGCATTGCCCAAGAACACGAACGTGAGCTTGCGCGACCCCGTGGAGCCGCCCGACCCGCCGCCGGTCGAGCAAGCGGCGAGCGAGGCCGCAGCGGGAAGAGCCGCGGCGAGGCCGAAGAGCTGGAGCGCCCGTCTGCGGGTCATGTCCGACGACATGAACGACCGTCCGGTGCCGGTTGTCGATTCCACGATGAATCCCTTTCAGTGCTGCGTCGATATGGGAGCAGTGATGCGAGGAACAACCGATCGACCCAGCAGTCACCGGTCCACACCGCAGCGGGACTCGAACGATTGCCGCATCGAAATCGATTACAGACATTAGGCCGCGAAATGCGATCGCTTGTCAAGATGTACCTTGCGAAATCCGCCACACCGCGGGTCTGTGGGCCGAAAATAGGCGCATGCTTGCTCCTGAAACCGATTGCTGTCATTCTGATCCGCATGTCGATCAGTGAGCTCCGTCGGCCCGGCGGCGCAGGCATCCGACCGCGCGAGCTCGTCGGGACCGGTCGTGAGGCGTGCCTTCTCATTCCAGCCACGCCGCGGCAGCAGAACGCAGCGCACTGCCGGGATCGATTTCAGGATTGCAGTCCGATAGCCGGAGGAAGAGGGCTTGCCGGGCCGGGTTCTAATGAGTAAACATATCTGAAACCGATTACACGAGGGATCACGTCAACGATGACCAATCAGCAAGTGACTGCGGCGGCGCAAGCCGCGACGAGGCCCGCCTCCGGCGCTGTTCCAGACTCGGCTCCCGGCCGCGTTCTTGGCCCAGAGGCGTCCGCCGCGGCGTTCCCGCTCGGTGGGATCGGAACCGGCAACGTTTCGATCGGCGCGCGTGGCGAGCTGCGCGACTGGGAGATCTCCAACCACCCGGACAAGGGCACCTGGCTCCCCTTCACGTTCTTTGCGATCCGTGCACAGCAGGCAGGAGCGGATGCAGTCGTGCGTGTTCTCGAGAGCCGGCTGCGGCCTCCGCATGAGGGCGACTCCGGCTACCACATCGGCAAGGTGGCCGGCCTGCCGCGCCTGGCTTCCTCACGCCTGCGCGGCGAGTACCCGATCGCTACCGTCGACTTCGACGACGACGCGTTGCCCGTGCGCGTGCGCCTCACCGCATTCACCCCGCTGGTGCCGCTCGACTCGGACGACTCGGGCATCCCTGCGGCCGTGCTGCGGTACACGGTGACGAACGAGACGGATGCGCCGGTGCGCGTGAATCTCGCGGGTGCCATGTCGAACCCGATCGCGATCACCCGCCACAACGTGTTCCAGTTCCCCGAGTACCTGGGAACCCCCACCGTGGAGTTCCAGGACGACGGCCGCATTCGTGGCCTCGTCTTCGGCACCGATCTCTCGTCGACGGATATGCGCTACGGCACGGCGACCCTCACGACGACCGACGAGGTCACGGCGACGCCGTGCTGGCCCGTCGACGTCTGGCAGGACGGCATCCAGCTCTTCTGGGACGCCTTCACGGCCACCGGCCGACTGGATGCCTCAGAGCGCTTTAGTCTCGACGGCGACGACCCGGCGAAGCTGCCGAAGCTGCGTACCGGCAGCATCTCGGTGGAGCACGAGCTCGCTCCTGGCGAGAGTCGCGACATCCAATTCGTGCTCGCGTGGCACACGCCCAACCGCTCGAAGGCCTGGAACGGCATGGTCGGCCTGCCCAACACGCACGCTGACGAGGTTGTGCAGAACCAGTACGCCGTTCGCTACCCGGATGCCTGGGCGGTGGCGAGCGACGTCGTCGCGCGCCTGCCCGAGCTGGAGGCTGCGACGAGGTTGTTCCACGACGCGTTGTACGACAGCACCCTCCCACCGGAAGTCATCGATGCCGTCACCTCAACGCTCGTGGTGGCACGCAGCACCACGTGCTTCCGCATTGCCGACGGCACCCCCGAGGGCCGGTTCGCCGCCTGGGAGGGCAGCTTCGATCACGCGGGGAGTTGTGAGGGCACCTGCACGCATGTGTGGAACTACGCCCAGACGCTGGCTGCACTCTTCCCCGAGCTGGAGCGCAACGCGCGGCGCAACGAGTTTCTGAACGAGACGCTGCCCGACGGACGCATGAGGTTCCGCACGAACTCCGTCTTCGACGCGGAACCCCTCGAGTTCCACCCTGCCGTCGACGGACAGATGGGCACCATCGTGCGGCTCTACCGCGAGTGGCGCACGAGCGGCGACGACGCCTTTCTCGAGGAGCTCTGGCCGGCCGCGAAGCGTGCGCTCGACTTCGCCTTCACGGTCTGGGACTCGGACGGGGACGGCGTGCTCGACAGCCAGCAGCACAACACGTACGACATCGAGTTCTACGGCGAGAACTCCCTCGCGAACTCGATGTTCATCGCCGCACTCGGCGCTGCGACGCGCATCGCGGAGCACCTCGGAGACCGGGAGGCGGTAGAGCGATACGGCAAGGCAGCCGACACGGCGGCCCGCCTCGTCGACGCCATGCTCTACAACGGCGAGTACTACGACCAGCGGCTCGACGATGTCGACGAGCATCGCTATCAGTACGGTGCGGGATGCCTGAGCGACCAACTGCTCGGCCAGACCCTCGCCCATCTCGTCGGCATCGGGCACATTCTGCCTGCCGACCACGTGCGTTCGGCGGTGGGCTCGATCTACCGGCACAACTTCCGTCGTGGATTCGACACGTACGCCAGCGTGCAGCGCACGTATGCGCTGGGCGACGAGGCAGGGCTCGTGCTCTGCACGTGGCCGAACGGCGGCCGGCCTCGCATCCCGTTCGTCTATTCGGATGAAGTGTGGACGGGCATCGAGTACCACGTCGCAACCCACCTCGTATACGAGGGAATGGTCGACGAGGCCCTCGAGATCGTGCGCGCGGCTCGTGCGCGTCACGACGGCGTGCGCCGCAACCCGTGGAACGAGGCGGAGTGCGGCAATCACTACGCGCGTTCCATGGCCAGCTGGGGCGTGCTGCTGGCGCTGACGGGCGCGCAATGGGATGCCCCGAGCGGCGTACTCCGCCTGGCTCCGGTCGATGGGGCACTGAGAGACGGGCGCGCGAGCTTCCCATTCACGGCGGGCACCGGGTGGGGCGTGGTCGAGCTCGACGACGGCGGAGCGACACTCGGCGTGCTGGGCGGCCGGGTCGAGGCGAGCTCTGTGGAGGTCGTGCATCCGCGCCTTGGCCGGCTCACGGCATCCGGTGTCGCCCTCGGCTCGGGGCAATCCATCGAACTCGACAACCCTTCGACCTCACTGGAGAACTCGAAATGAGCACCTACAGCCTGCCAACGCCGCTACGTCGTCCAAGGGTGGAGCCGAAGACGCTCTACACCGTCGCGAGCGGTGACCTGAGGCCCAGTGCGAACGTGAAGTGCTGGCCCATTCAGCAGACGCTGGAGCACGACTTCGCCGCTGCGGCGGAGTCGTTCGGTTGGGCGATCCGGCGCGCTCACGAGTACGACCCCGCGAAGGGGCACGGGTTCATCGACAGCCAGCGAGCCGGGATCGAGGTCTTCAAGGGCATCCCAGAGGATGCTCCGCTCGTCGTGGTCGACGCGGTGTGGCAGTACAGTCACCACGTTCTGCCCGGTCTGCGCACGCACCGCGGCCCGATTCTCGTCGTGGCGAACTGGATGGGCGACTTCCCTGGGCTGGTCGGGCTGCTCAACCTCACCGGCAGCATGACCAAGGCGCAGGTGGAGTACTCCGCCCTGTGGAGCGCAGACTTCACGGACGCCTGGGCCCGCGCCAAGCTCGGCGAGTGGCTCGAGACCGGCACCATCGTGCACGACGAGTCGCACGTGCGAGACCTGCCGCCGCTCGACCCCGAGAACCCGGAGGTCGAGCTCGGCACGGCGCTTGCCAGGCAGCTCCGGGACGAGAAGGCCATCATCGGCGTCTTCGACGAGGGGTGCATGGGCATGTACAACGCGATCTTCGACGACGAGCTGCTCAACCCGCTCGGCATTTACAAGGAGCGGCTCTCGCAGAGCGCTCTCGTCGCGGAGATGAAGAAGGTGACGGACGCCGAGGCGCTCGCCGTCAAGCTATGGCTCGACGACAGAGGATTCACGTTCCACTTCGGATCGGACCCGGCCACGGAGCTGACCGAGGACCAGGTGCTGAGCCAGTTCGCCATGTACGTGGCCGCGCTGCGTATGGCCGACGACTTCGGGCTGGATGCCGTGGGCATCCAATATCAGCAGGGCCTGAAAGACACCGTTCCTGCCAGCGATCTGGCCGAAGGTCTGCTGAACAACGTCGAGCGGCCAGCCGTGTTGAGTCGGGACGGCCTCCGGGAGCTCTATGCGGGCGGGCCACTGCCGCACTTCAACGAGGTGGATGAAGGGGTGGCAGTGGATGCGCTCGTCACGAACCGCATCTGGACGGCGATGGGTCTCGACCCCGCGACGACGCTGCACGACATCAGGTGGGGCGAGGAGTACGAAGGGGAGTTCGTCTGGGTCTTCGAGATCTCGGGTTCGGTCCCCGCGTCGCACAACGGCGGATACGACAAGAGCTACGCGAAGCGGCAGGACCCGATGTTCTTCCCGCTCGGCGGAGGCACACTGGCTGGCTGCTCGAAACCCGGCGAGATCGTGTGGTCGCGCGTGTTCATCATGGACGGCGAGCTGCATGTCGACCTCGGGCGCGGGCACGTCGCCGACCTGCCGGCGGAGGAGACGCAGCGCCGCCTGAACGCGACGAACCCGGAGTGGCCCATCATGCACGCCGTGCTGCACGGGGTGACACGTGACCAGCTCATGGCACGCCACAAGGCCAACCACGCGCAGGTCGTGTACGCACCGGATGCCGCCGCCGCCGACCGCGCGCTCCTGGCCAAGGCGGCGTTCTTCGCTGAGCTCGGCGTGCACGTGCACCTCTGCGGCGACGTGGCGCTGTAGCCCGCCGCCGCCGCGCCGACGCCTACGCTGGACGGATGCGCGCACTGACGGCGAGGATGCTCCGCGCGGCCGCGTTTGTCGCGCTCGCCGGGCTGCTCGGCAGCGGTCTTCTGACCGGTTGTGCGGCATCCACTGCGAAGCCGCACCGAACGTCGTCTTCGGAGCCGACGCACCGCGCGCACGGTACGCCAACTCCAACGACGCCCGCCGATCCGATTGCAGGCTTGAGCCTTCAGCAGAAGGTGGGCCAGCTGTTCATGGTCGGGACGCAGGCGACGGCGGCCGGGTCGGCCACGCTCGACGCGGTCAAGACGCTGCACGTCGGCAACGTGTTCCTCGCTGGCAGGTCGCACGCGGGAGTGGACGCGACGAAGGGCGTCGTGTCGCAGCTGACTGCGCTGGCGACGTCGGACGCTACCGCAGGGCTGCCGCTCTTCGTCGCCACGGACCAGGAGGGCGGTGAGGTTCAGGTGCTGCACGGCCCGGGCTTCGACGAGATGCCCTCGGCGGTGCAGCAGGGTGCCACCATGCCGGCGCAACTGAAGGATGCCGCAACCGGCTGGGGTCACGAGCTCGAGGCATCCGGTGTGAACATGAACCTCGCGCCGGTGGTCGACCTGATCGCGTCACCCGAGGCCGCGGCGAACAACCCTCCCATCGGCGGCTTCGACAGGCAGTACGGCTACGACCCTGTCACGATCACCTCGCACGCCGACGCGTTTCGCGCGGGCATGGACACCGCGGGCGTCGTTCCCGTGATCAAGCACTTTCCGGGGCTCGGCGCCGTCACACAGAACACCGACACCGACTCGGGCGTCACCGACGGCAGTACGACGGCGACGAGTCCGAGCATCGGCGTGTTCGGAACCGAGATCGCCCATGGGGCGCGTGTGGTGATGATGTCGACGGCCATCTACACGCAACTGGATCCGGGCGGTCCCGCGGTCTTCTCCTCCGCCATCATCACCGGGCTCCTTCGTCAGAAGCTGGGCTTCGACGGCGTCGTCATGAGCGACGACCTCTCGGCCGCTGAGCAGACATCCGCTTGGTCGCCGGCAGACAGGGCGGTGCTCGCCCTGCAGGCGGGCGTAGACATCGTGCTCGTCTCGGCGGACGCGTCGATCGCCGCTCCCATGGTGGCTGCGGTCGTGGCCAAGGCGCAGTCGGATCCGGCGTTCGCCAAGATCGTCGACGACGCCGCGCGCCGTGTGGTGAAGCTCAAGCACGACCAGTTCGGGTGACCTGCCCGCCTGGCGCGGGTTGGGTAGCGCGCAGCGCGTATCGAAACCGCGACTACCGCGGGTTGAGTAGCGCGCAGCGCGTATCGAAGCCAATACCGCCGAGCCCCGCGCGGCCGTCCTACGCCCTCCGCACCTCCGTCACGCCGGGTTCTCGAGCAGCCAGTCGAGCACCTGTTGCGCATGCGTGTTGGGCGGGAAGATCGGGTAGAAGACGTGCTCGATGCGTCCATCCCTGATCACGAGCGTCAGCCGCGTGTAGAGCCGGTCGTGACCCTCGGCGGCGAACGTCGGCAGTCGAAGGGAGTCGGCGAGTCGGAAGCTCTCGTCCGAAAGCATGGTGAACGGAAGCCTCAGGCGGTCGACCACCTCGCGCTGATAGTCGGTGTTTTGGCTGGAAAGACCGAACACGGCCGTTGCGCCCGCGGACGTCAACTCATCGAAGTGGTCGCGAAAGTCGCAGGCCTCGGTGGAGCATCCGCGAGCGCCGGGTATCGCGTCCCAGCCTGCCGGAAGGTCGACGCCGGGGCGGCCGGTGAGTGGGTACAGGTAAACGATGGTGCGGCCGGCAGGGAGGTCGGCAAGGTCGATGTCTGAGCCGTCGGTCGAGTGCAAGGTCAAGGCGGGCACCGCGGTTCCGGGCAGGTGTGCGGTGCTGCCGTCATCCTGCGGAACGGGCAGGTCCTCAGGCAGGGTGGTGAAGTCGCTCATCTCGGTCTCTTTCAGGTCGGGTCTACTGAGGTGTTGCTCGCCGGTGTATTGCTCGTTCGGACGCGTGTCCGCAGGGAACGTGCGGGATGCTCCCTCGTCGAGGCGCTCGACGAGCAGCGCGCGGCGCGCCTGGAGCGTGGCGATGATCTGGTCGATCTCGGCGATGCCGTCGCGGTACGCGGTCAGTGACGACACGCAGTCGTCGCCGTGAGCGTGGCCGAGCGACAGGCATTCGACGAACGGCGCTGCCTTCTTCGGGCCGATGCCTGTCGCGGCCAGCTCTCGGATCTCGACGACCGCTCGAAGGTCGTCCTCGTCGTACTCGCGGTATCCATTGGACGATCGCCGCGGCTCGAGCAGGCCGAGCCGCTCGTAGTAGCGCACGGCCTTCGGTGTCACACCAGCTTGCCGAGCCACGTCGCCTATGCGCATCACAACCTCCGAGCCCGAACGTAAACCTTGCCCCGAGGGACAGGGTCAAGTCTGCGGGTCCGAGCCGGCGATGCGCAGCGCCGCCCACACTTCGGCGCGATCTGCGAACGAGCCGAAGTCGCGGCCGAGTGTCTGCTCGGCGGCACGGATGCGCGCGGTCAACGTGTGCCTGTGCACGCCGAGCACGCGAGCCGCCGAGTCGTACACGCCGTTGTGCTCGAGCCACACCACGAGTGACCGCGCCAGCACGCCCGCGGGGTCGCCTGCGGCCAGGGGCGCGAGAAGCGCGGATGCCCGTGCCCGGGCATCCGGATCGCCCGACTGAGGCAGCAGCCGTGGCCGCTCACGGTCGGTGGCGTGAAGGGCACCGCCTGCCGACGTCGTCTCGGTGCCCGGCATCGCCGCGGCCTCCGCACGCCGAACGGATGCCTCGACACGCGTACTGGAGCGCTCGAGCGTCGCCAGCTCTGCCGCGGTCAGACCTGCGTCGCCGACCCCGCCGCCCAGGACGCTGCCGAGGGATGCGGCATCCTGCAACGCTCTCAGGAGTACGTCGCGCATGGCCGACCGGGACTCCTGGAGGGCGCGTCCCTGCTCCAGCGCCAAGCCCGCGAGGGCGACGACGCTCGTCACCACCTGCTGTGCCGCCTGGTCCACCTCGTCCGCGCCGCCGTGCGCGAGCACGCCGAGCAGGCGCTCGCTCGCACCGATCGTCTGCAGCGAGACCGTCGTTCCCGCCTCAGCGACGGTGGATGCTGCGCGGCGGCGGGCGCGGAGCATCCTGCCCGCCTCGGCCTCGACGGTCGCCCGCGCGGATGCCGTCAGCGCGCGGGCGGGGAACACCTGCTCGACCGATCCAGAGGCGTTCACGAGCGCGACCCAACGCCCCAGCTGCCTGGAGAGCTCGGCGAGCGTCACGGCCAGGCCATCCGTGTGCAGCGCTGCAAGGGACACCGCTCGCTGCGCGGACAGTGCCCAGGTGTTGCGTGCGTATGCCTGCTCGGCGACCAGGTCGGCCGCGTATCTCGCGACGGCGATGAACGGCGTGCGGTATGGCACCTCGACGAGCGGAAGTCCGGCGTCGGTGCACGCCGCCACGAGATCATCCGGCGTCGTGCGCACGACGTCTGTGCCGAAGCCCAAGCCGGCGATTCGGGCGTGCACCAGATGCTCGACGTAACCGTCGTAGTCGGTGCCGGCCGTGTCGCTCGCATTCGGGGCTGAGTGGCCGGCTCGAGGAACGCCGCCGAACTGCGTGCCGGTGGTGAGCAGCACCTGGCCTGGGATCACGAACGGCGTCGGGTCGGCAAGGTCGGAGCTGTGCACCCACGAGACTTCGGCGTCCAGCGCGTGGTCGGGGAGGGCGTCCTCGGGCGTGAGCAGTCGCAGCGCCAGGTCCCTACGGGCGAGGAGAACTCGAACGGTCGGTGCGGCCATGGCTCATTGTACAAGTTGGCCATCTGCGCCCACGAATTATACAAGGTGTACAGTCACTCGGCTGTGCGGTCGTCTTAGCCTTGCCGTGAAGGCGCCGACCGAATGGTGCGGCATCCGACCCGAGACGAATCGAGACAACGATGACCATTGTCGACACGACCACGGGGGCGGCGCCCGTCGCGCCCATCGGCGGACCAGACCTGCCGCAGGAACGCCGGCTCGTCACCGAGATACCGGGACCGCAGTCCCGCCGCCTGCTCGAGCGCAAGGCGCAAGCCGTGGCGAAGGGCGTCGGACACACGGTTCCCGTCGCGACGGTGGCAGCGGGCGGCGGTGTGCTGGTCGACGCGGACGGCAACTCGCTCATCGACCTCGGCAGCGGCATCGCCGTGACGGGCGTCGGCAACTCCGCGCCGCGCGTGGTGGAGGCGGTGCAGCGCCAGGTGGCGCAGTTCACGCACACGTGTTTCACGATCTCGCCGTACGACTCCTACGTGGAGGTCGCCGAGGCGCTCAACCGGCTGACCCCCGGCGACTTCCCCAAGCGCAGCGCGCTCTTCAACTCCGGAGCGGAAGCCGTGGAGAACGCTGTGAAGATCGCGCGGCACTACACGAAGAAGCAGGGCGTCGTGGTCTTCGACCACGCTTATCACGGGCGCACCAACCTCACCATGGCGCTCACCGCGAAGAGCATGCCGTACAAGAACGGCTTCGGCCCGTTCGCGCCAGAGGTGTACCGGGTGCCCATGTCGTACCCGTTCCGCGATGGCCTGAGCGGAGCGGATGCCGCGAGCCGCGCCATCTCCCAGATCGAGGCGCAAGTGCGCGCCGAGAACCTCGCGGCCATCCTCATCGAACCCATCCAGGGCGAGGGCGGCTTCGTCGTGCCGGCCGAGGGATTCCTGCCCGCGCTACAGAAGTGGGCGAACGACAACGACGTGGTGTTCATCGCCGACGAAGTGCAGACCGGCTTCGCCCGCACCGGCACGATGTTCGCGAGCGAGCAGTTCGGCATCGTTCCCGACCTGATCACCACAGCGAAGGGCATCGCGGGCGGCCTACCGCTCTCCGCCGTCACCGGGCGCGCAGACATCATGGACTCCTCGCAGGTGGGTGGCCTCGGCGGCACGTACGGCGGCAACCCCATCGCCTGCGCCGCAGCGATCGCGGCCATCGAGACGTACGAGCAAGACGACCTCGCCGGGCGCGCTCGCGAGCTGGGCGGCATCCTCGAGCGCCGGCTCACCGAGATGAAGCAGTCGGATGCCCGCATCGGCGACGTGCGCGGCCGCGGCGCCATGATGGCGATCGAGCTCGTCAACCCCGAGACGGGCGAGCCGGATGCCGCGCTCACCTCGCGCGTGCACGCGAAGGTGCTCGCCCAGGGCGTGGTGCTCCTCACATGTGGCACGTGGGGCAACGTGATCCGGTTCCTGCCGCCCCTGGCCATCTCGGAGGCGCTGCTGAACGAGGGACTGGACATCGTGTGGAAGGCATTGACGGAATGCGCAGCGTAGCAAAGAGCGGAGCGATCTCATGCTGAGCGAACAAGAACTGCTGGCCGATGTGCCGGACAAGCTCTACATCGGCGGCCGGTGGGTCGAGGGCGAGCGCGCGGGAGCATCCGGTGACGGCGCGCTGAAGGTGCACGATCCGGCGACGGGCGCGGTGCTGAAGACGATCGCGGATGCCTCGCCGGCCGACGGCATACGTGCGCTCGACGCGGCGGTCGAGGCCGCGGACGACTGGGCCGCAACGGCGCCGCGCAAGCGCGGCGAAATTCTGCGGAAGGCGTTCGATCTGCTTCAAGAGCGCGCGGACGACTTCGCGCTGCTCATGACGCTCGAGATGGGCAAGCCGGTCGCGGAGGCGCGCGGCGAGGTCACCTATGGCGGCGAGTTCCTGCGCTGGTTCGGCGAGGAGGCCGTGCGGATCACGGGCCGCTACGGCGTCAACCCCGAGGGCACCGGCCGCATGATCGTGACGCAGCACCCGGTCGGCCCGTGCTACCTCATCACGCCGTGGAACTTCCCGCTCGCGATGGCCACACGCAAGATCGCGCCGGCGCTCGCCGCTGGTTGCACCGTCGTGGTGAAGCCTGCCGAGCTCACGCCGCTCACCACTCTGTACTTCGCGAAGCTGCTCGAAGACGCAGGTCTGCCTGGCGGGGTCGTCAACGTGATCACGACCACGACCTCCGGCCCAGTGTCGGAGCCGATCATCTCCGACCCGCGGCTGCGCAAGCTGTCGTTCACCGGGTCGACTCCGGTCGGGCGAAAGCTGCTGCAGCAGGCATCCGAGAACGTGCTGCGCACGTCGATGGAGCTCGGCGGCAACGCCCCGTTCGTCATCTTCGACGACGCCGATCTCGACAAGGCGGTCGAGGGCGCCATGCTCGCCAAGTTCCGCAACATCGGCGAGGCGTGCACCGCGGCAAACCGGTTCATCGTGCATCAAGATGTCGCCGACGAGTTCGCGGCGAAGGTGACCGAGCGCGTGCGTGCGCTGAAGGTGGGTCGCGGTACCGACGACGGGGTCACGATCGGGCCCCTCATCGACGAGAAGGCCGTGGCGAAGGCATCCGGTCTGGTGAAGGATGCCGTCGACCGCGGCGCATCCCTGCGCATCGGCGGTTCAGCCATCGACGGTCAGGGAACATTCTTCGAGCCGACCGTGGTGACGGATGTCGTCGCGGGCAGCGAGATTCTGCACGAGGAGATCTTCGGGCCGGTCGTTGCGATCGTGCCGTTCCGTGACGAGGACGAGGCGGTGAAGATCGCCAACGACACCGAGTTCGGTCTCGTCAGCTACGTCTTCACCAAAGACCTCGCACGCGGACAGCGCATGATCGAGCGACTCCAGACCGGCATGATGGGCCTCAACGTCGGCGTGGTGTCGAACGCCGCAGCACCCTTCGGGGGCGTCAAACAGTCGGGGCTTGGGCGCGAAGGAGGGTTCGAGGGCATCCACGAGTACCTGTCCACGAAGTACACGCTGACGCCCGACCCGTTCGCGTAACCCCCCGCTCGTTGCGGCGTATCGAACCCCCACACCGCCGGTTGAGTAGCGCCGAAGGCGCGTATCGAAACCACGCCACCGCCGGTTGAGTAGCGCCGAAGGCGCGTATCGAAACCACGCCATGCAATCGCGTTTGGATACGCCGACCGCGACGCCTACTGAACCCGCGGATGGCCCTCAGAGAGAAGAGAAGAGTATGAGCGCGATGGAGCGCGACGTTGTCGTCATCGGGGCCGGAGCATCCGGCCTGACTGCGGCGCACGAGCTGAAGAAGGCCGGCCACAGCGTTGCGGTGCTCGAGGCGCGCGACCGCGTCGGCGGACGCCTGTGGACCGACGAGATCGACGGCGCCATGCTCGAACTCGGCGGCCAGTGGGTGTCGCCCGAGCAGGATGCTCTCAAGGAGACGCTCGCCGAGCTCGGCCTCGAACGTTACGAGCGGTACCGCGACGGGGACAGCGTCTACGTCGGGGTCGACGGCGAGCGGCGCCGGTTCACGGGCGAGATCTTCCCCGTCGCGCCGGAGACCGAGAAGGTCATGGTCGCCCTCATCGAGAAGCTCGACGGGATGGTCGAGCGCATGGATCCGGAGCGCCCGTGGGAGCATCCGAATGCCGAAGAACTCGATCGCATCTCGTTCGAGCACTGGCTCGAGACACAGACCGACGACCAGGAGGCGCGCGACAACATCGCCCTCTTCATCGCCGGCGCCATGCTGACCAAGCCGGCGCACGCGTTCTCGGCGCTGCAGGCGCTGCTGATGGCGGCATCCGCCGGAAGCTTCTCGAACCTGGTGGATGCCGACATCATCCTGAACGAGAGAGTGGTCGGCGGGCTCCAGCAGGTGCCGCTGCGGCTGGCCGAGCGGCTGGGCGACGACGTGCTGCTGAGCAACCCGGTGCGCACTCTGTGCTGGGGCGCTGATGGCGTGACCGCCGTCACGGATTCCACCGAAGTGCGGGCGAGGTTTGCCGTGCTCGCCGTGCCGCCGCACCTGATCAGCCGTGTGAGCTTCGAGCCTCCCTTGCCGCGCAGACAGCAGCAGTTGCACCAGCACCTCTCGATGGGTTTCGTCATCAAGGTGCACGCCGTGTACGAGACGCCGTTCTGGCGCGAGGACGGCCTCAGCGGCACCGCGTTCAGCCCCTACGAGCTCGTGCACGAGGCATACGACAACACGAATCACGCGGATGCCAGAGGCACGCTCGTCGGTTTCGTCTCAGATCGCAAGGCCGATGACGTCTTCACGCTGAGCGCGGAGGAGCGCAAGGGGCGAATCCTCGAGTCCCTGTCGCACTACTACGGCGAGAAGACGCTGTCGCCCGCCGTCTACTACGAGAGCGACTGGGGCAGCGAGGAGTGGACCCGCGGGGCGTACGCAGCGAGCTTCGACCTCGGCGGACTCGAACGGTACGGCTCGGACCTGCGCCAGCCGGTGGGCCCGATCTGGTTCTCGTGCAGCGACCTGGCAGGAGCCGGATACCAGCACGTCGACGGCGCGATCCGCATGGGACGCCGCACGGCAGAGGGCATCGCCGCGCTGCTGTAGTCGCCGCTCAACTGGCCGCTAGGTGTAGCGGCGCAGGTGTCGCGTCGACGGTGCGAGCCGCCTCGCCTATAGGGTCGCAGGGTGGGGGAACGCAGGCGCGTGCCGTGGTATCGGCGGCGCGGAATCGTGATGTGGGCATCCGTCGTCGTCGTGCTTGCGCTCGGCGTGCTCGTGTCGTTCCTGAGTCCGTGGCCGAGCGCGCTCCTGATCCGTACGGCATTCGAGATCAACGCGCACCAGACCGTGCAGACCATGCTGAAGTACGCGCCGAAAGACGGGCTTCGCGAACGGATGAACGTGCCCTACGAGCCGGGCGGGTCGCCTGACACCACCTTCGACCTCTTCGCCCCGAAGGGCGCGGTGCAGCCCCGCACCATGGTGGTGTGGATCCACGGCGGTGCCTGGATCTCCGGCAGCAAGTCCGACGTCGACCCCTACGTGCGGATGATCGCGGCACGCGGCTACACCGGCATCAGCCTGAACTACACGGTGGCACCCGAGGCGAAATATCCGACGGCGCTGAAGCAGCTGAACACGGCACTCGCCTACATCGTCGAGCATGCCGACGAGCTCGGAGTGGACCCGACGCACATCGTGCTCGCCGGCGACTCGGCGGGGGCTCAGTACTCGGCGCAGCTCGCCGTGCTCGTGACGAACCCTTCCTACGCGAAGCGGGTGAACATCCGTCCAGCGCTGTCGCCCGACCAACTCGCAGCGGTCGTGCTGGACTGCGGCATCTACGATGTTCGCGGCATCCCCCAGGCGCCGGGCATCGGCGGATGGGGGTTCAGGATCGCGCTGTGGTCATACCTGGGCACCAAGGACTGGTCCCACACCCCAGGCGGTGAGTCGATGACGACGATCGACCACGTGACGAAGGACTTTCCTCGTACTTGGATCTCCGGCGGCAACGCAGACCCGCTCACTGCCGGGCAGTCCAAGCCGATGGCCGCGAAGCTGAAGAGTCTCGGCGTGCCGGTGACGAGCCTCTTCTACCCGGCGGATGAGAATCCGCCGCTGCAGCACGAGTACCAGTTCCATCTGAACGACGCGGCGGCGCGATCCGCCTTCGAGTCGACCATGGACTTTCTCGGCACGGTCGGCTGAGGCCTCCGCGCGGATGCCGCCGCTCGCGTCGGTGCAGCGGCCCGCGCGGAGGCCGCTGCTCACACGGATGTCGCAGCCCGCTCCTTCAGCGCCTCGTTGACGGGCGCGAACGCCGCGGTGTCGTACACGAGCTCGATGTCGGTGATGCGCCCATCGGAGACACGCACGTTCTCGACGCACGCGACCGATCCGGCGACCGTGTCGGTGACGAAGTCGTAGACGACGCACGCGTGGTCGCCGTTCTCGTAGACATCCCGGATGTCGTTGCGAACGAGCGCGGGCAGCAGCCGCTGGAGCGCGGCCAGCAGATCTGCCTTGTCGGCGCTTCGTGAAGCGAAGCGGAACTCGAGGTCTTCGGCGAGGAGGGCGTCGACTGCGTCGATGTCGTGGGCTCCTACGGATTCGATGTATGCGCGGGCGACGGCGCCTGAAGTTGAAGTGGTCATGTCGCCACTCTAAATACAAACGAACATTAGTACAAGAGTGAATTGGTACATGGTAGCCTCGACGTATGGTTTCCGACTTGCACGCGGTACGCGCCGACGGCGCCGACGATGAGGGCATCGATCGCCCGCTGCGTGCTCTCGCCGACCGCAATCGCCGGGCCATCCTCGCCGCGGTGCGAGACCGGCCGCAGGCTGTCGGCGATGTTGCCGAGGCTCTGGCCCTCTCGCAGCAGATCACGTCGCATCACCTGCGAGTTCTGCGTGACGCCGGCCTGGTCGACGAGACGCGCGAAGGGGTTCGCCACCTCTTCGTCGTGCGCACCGACGGCATCGCAGCCGTGCGCGAATACCTCGACGGATTCTGGCCCGCGCAACTCGCGAAGCTGAAGGCCGCGGTAGAGGGGTCGGCGCGCGAGTCGGAGCATCCGGATGCCTGAGTTCCGCACCTCCATCGACATCGCGGCTGAGCCCGCAGTGGTGTTCGACTACCTCGTCACCGCCGATGGCATGACAGCCTGGATGGGCGAGTTCGCGTCGCTCGAGCCGCGTCCGGGCGGACGATTCGAGGTGGACATCGCCGGCTACCCAGTGCGCGGACAGTACCTCGAAGTCGATCCGCCAAGGCGCGTCGTCGTCTCCTGGGGCTTCGCGGGCAGCGACGACCTCCCTCCCGGGGCGTCACGCGTGAGCTTCGAGCTGGTCCCGGTCGATGGCGGCACACGCGTGGAGCTGACCCACAGCGACCTGCCGGATGCTCTGCTGCCCGGCCACGAGGGCGGCTGGGCGCACTTTCTGCCGCGGCTTCGCGAGGCCGGGTCGGGGCATCCGCCCGGGAAGGATGCCTGGCGGCCGGCTCGCTAGCCTCGGCCGCCTGCGCGCCGGCCGCCCTGCTGACTGACCAGCCGAACGTTTGCGCCAGTTTGCGGTTGCTGCGCCACATAACCTGGCGCAAACGCTCGTTTCTGGCGCAGCAGCAGAAGGCCTTGGCTGGAGCCCTCGGCTGCAGCCCACATAACCTGGCGCAAACGCGGACTTCTGGCGCAGCAGCTGAAGGCCTTGGCTGGAGCCCTCGGCTGCGGCCCTCGGCTGACCGCCCGCCGGGCTGACGGATGCCTCGGCTCAGGAGTCGAAGCCGAGGCCGACGGCATCCATGGTGCGCAGAAAGAGGTTGCGGCGTCCCTCGTGATGGTCGGCCCGGTCGAGTGCCCAGCGCATCAGGTTGACGCCGACGGATGCCGCCGGCTCGGGCGGGAAGGGGATCGGCTTGGTGCGTACCAGCTCGAGCCGGGTGCGTTCGGTGTCGGCGCCGGAAAGCAGGTCGAGCATCACCTCGGCGCCGAAGTGCGTCGCGGCGACACCGAGACCTGTGAAACCCGTCGCGTAGGCGACCCGGCCGTTGCGCGCCGTGCCGAAGAAGGCGCAGAACCTGCTGCAGGTGTCGATGGCGCCCGCCCACTTGTGTGTGAAGCGCAGCCCGTGCAGCTGCGGGAACGTCGTGAAGAAATGCTCGGCGAGCCTGCGGTGGGTGGCCTCTCGCCGTTCGTACTGCTCTCGAACGCGGCCGCCGTAGTGGTACACGGCGTCGTAGCCGCCGAACAGAATGCGATTGTCTGCGCTCAACCGGTAGTAGTGGAACTGGTTCGCGCTGTCGCCGAGCCCCTGCCTGCCCTGCCAGCCGATGGCATCCAGCTGCTCGGCTGACAGCGGCTCCGTCATCAGCACGTAGTCGTAGACGGGCACGGTGTAGAGACGGTTGCGCTTCAGCAGCGATGGGAACACGTTCGTGCCGAGCGCCACCCGCTTCGCCCGCACAACGGCCGCCGACGGCCGTCCGGTGAGGTCACGGGCGGCAGTGCGCACGTCGACGCCCTCTTCGCGCGTCGCGCCCGAGGTGACCAGCTCCGTGGCGGGTGTGTTCTCGAAGAGCTGCACACCGGCATCCGCGCATGCCCGCGCGAGCTCTCTTGCGAGCTTCGCCGGGTGCACGAGCGCGCTGTCCCGCTTGTGCAAAAGCCCGCCGAGATAGGTGGGCGAATGAACGGATGCCTGCACCTCGGCGCTCTCGAGGAACACGTTGTCTGCGCCATCGGCGCCCTCGCGCAGCCACTCCACCTGATGGGGCTCGACAGCGAGGTCGATGGATCCGTTGCGTTCCCAGTCGACGTCGAGCCTCAGCTCGCGGATGGTGGACTCGATGGCGTCGAGGTTCTCGCGTCCCATGCGCTCGAGCAGGTCGTACTCGTCGGGGAACCTGCTGCGGCCGTTCTCTCCGCCGTGGGTCAGGCTGGACTCCGCGAAGCCGCCGTTGCGCCCGGATGCCGCCCAGCCGATGGTCTTCGCTTCGAGCAGGATGACGCTCGCGTCCGGGTCGCGTCGCTTGGCCTGCAGCGCGGTCCACAGACCCGAGTAGCCTCCGCCCACGACGACGAGGTCGGCCGACGTGCTCGAGGTGAGCGACGGGAAGTGCTCGCCCGGGGCATCCTCCAGCCAGAACACCGCCTGCCTGACGCTCTGCAGCGCGTGATCGATGGTCGCGGCGCTCGGGCGTTGCCGCTCGAACACTGTTGTGCCCATGGATGCCTCACTCGATTCGGCTCGCGGACGCGCCTTTAATTCCGCCCACCCTGCGACGGATGGCACGTCCCGAGTCAATCTTCGCAACCTCGCTTGTGGGAGCACGGATGGAATCAGTCGCGAATCGGTGTGCGGTCGGGCGATTCGTCTGCTTCGGGTGAGCGGTCGGGCCTCGGGTGTAGGAATCAGTGATACCGAAGAAGCGGGGATCTCTCATGACGACGAATGCCCAACCCGGACCGGCGATGACGTTCGCGGAACTGCATGCGGGGCCGCATCCGCTTCTGCTGCCCAACGCGTGGGACATCGCCTCAGCGCTCGCATACGTCGATGCCGGTTTCGCCGCGGTCGGAACGACCAGCTTCGGTGTGAACGGCTCGCTCGGCCAGCCGGACGGGGCGAGTTCGAGTCGGAACGCCACGCGTGAACTGGTGATGCGGATTCGTTCCCTGCCCGTTCATGTCACGGCGGACATCGAAGACGGATACAGCGACGATGCGAGTGAGGTCGCCGCGTATGTCGAAGACCTCGGCGTCGCCGGAGTCAACCTGGAGGACTCCCGGAACGGCGGGTTGGTCGAGCCGAGTGCGGTGGCTGCGAAAGTCACGGCGATCAAACGGACCGTGCCGAACCTCTTCGTCAACGCCCGGGTAGACACGTATTGGTTCCACATCGAGGACTCCCCTGAGGCGACGATCGACCGGGCGATGGTCTACGTGGATGCAGGCGCCGACGGGATCTTCGTGCCGGGAGCGGCGGAAGCGCGACTCTTGGAACGGCTTGCGAGGAGCATCCCGGTGCCCGTGAACGTTCTGGCGTCACCCGACCTGACCCTCGAGCAGTTGGGCGAGCTGGGAATTCGGCGAGTGAGCACCGGATCGCTGCCGTTCCGAGCCGCGATCGATGCCGCCGTGCACGTGGCGGAGGTCATCCGGGAAGGCGGCACAGCGCCATCCGCCACCTCGTACGCCGACATGCAGCGACGCTTCGAGGAGTTCGCTGGCCGCTGAACGAGGACGCTAACTCATCCTGGTGGCGATACCCGGATACTCCACGACGAGGCCCGCGAGGTCGTAACGCAGATCGCACTCGAAGTCGAAGGTGGATGACTCGTAGTGGAACAACATCCCCTCGGGAGTGACCTCGGTCAGCAGGTATCTCTGTTCGAGCCGTTCGGACCGAAGGTCATCGGCACGCACGAACGCAGCCGGCACATCGATTCCCGTTCCTACGACGAAATCGAGTCGGTGGATGGGAAGCGTGTTCGTGACGGCCGACGACTCGAAGTCGATGTCTAGGCATCCGTCGAGCTCGGGCCGCAGCTCGCCGTTGACGATCCATCTGTTGTCCGCGTCGCGCTCCAGCACCAGTTCGTTCGTGCCCGCAGTGCTCAGATTGGATGCCTGCACCTCTACCGTTCTCCACGCACCGTCCACGATCACCTCGTAGCCGACCGACCACAGAGCACCGGACTCGTACGCAGTCGTGTGACCGGTCAGACGATGGCCGACGCCCAGATCGCGGAAGAACGCGACCTCGAAACCGGCCCGAACGCCCTGGTGGCTCCAGCTCGCGGCCGCTGGGGGTGGCGGAAGTCTCATGAGTCGAAGGTAATCGGGGTGAACGGCGCCTGGACATCCGCCCGCTCCCCCCCCCCCCGCGTCGCGCATCGGAGCGAGGAAGATTGGCGCCAAGCGTTCACCAAGCTGGGCGCTGCGCCGGTGAATATCTAGGCTGTTTCAATCGACGATCGAGGGGCTGAGCGATGGCAGAGCTGATCTACCTGACGAACATCTCACTCGACGGCTACATCGAGGATGACCGTGGAGCATTCGACTGGCTGCCGGTCGACGATGAGGTATTCGCGTTCATTACCGAACTCGTGCGGTCTGTCGGCACGTTTCTCTACGGGCGGCGCCTGTACGAGGCGATGTCCGTCTGGGAGACGGAACCCGCTCTGGCCGCGCAGTCCGACCTCATGGCCGAATTCGCGAAGGCCTGGCAGGCGGCGCACAAAGTGGTGTACTCCACAAGCCTCGCCTCGGTCTCGACTGGCGGCACCGTTCTCGAACGCCATTTCGACGCCGCCGCAGTACGGGAAATGAAGGGCGCGGCCGACCGCGACCTTGCGGTAGGAGGCGCGGACCTCGCGACACAGGCTTTCAAGGCCGGGCTGGTCGACGAGTGCCAACTGTTCGTCTTTCCCGTCGTCGTCGGCGGGGGCAAGCCGGGGCTGCCGACCGGAGTGCGCGCCGACCTCGAGCTCCTTGATGAGCATCGATTCCGGAACGGCGTCGTGTACCTGCGGTATCGGGTTCGGGGTTGAGACTTCTCGGGGATTGACCGACGGGAAAGCTAGCTTCGCGTCAAGAAGGCCAGCTCGACGACCCAGAGCTTCTTCCGCTTCTCCGTACGTGGATCAGTCAGATAGGTCTCGCATCGACAAGCGAAGGCCTCGCCGTGAGGGTCAGGGCGTGTGTCGAGCAGGAGTCCTTGTTCGCGCACCCAGCGGTGGAGTAGACGGTTCGCCGCCAACGATTTCACTCGGTACGCCAGGACGGCGTAATCGCCGGCGGGAAGTGTTCCCGCTTGAACGCGGCCGTCGGCGTCATCGCTGGCGCCCGCGACCCCGACCTCGATGTCCATGAGGTCAGACATGTCTACGACGTGGAGCCGCAGAAAGAAGGGTCCGTCTGGTTCTACGCCGTGGTCGGTGAGCCACTGGATCAGTTCCGTGAGCAGTCGGTCGCGGTGGGAGAGCATCGTGCGGAACGGTACCGTCTCGCGAATGCCCAGGGTCGCGACTTCAGGGCGCCGTTCCAACCGCGGGCCGCTTACGATATCGAGCTCCTCTTCGCGCATCACCGCATTCTGTCAGCTTCCGGCGAGGGCGCAAGGGACGGCACCCGGAGCCTCGAGCCGGGTGTATCTGCGCGCGCTGTCGCTGCCGGCGCGGCGTCTTGCTGTCTTGCCGTCTTGCCGTCTGACCGTCCCGCCGCCTTTCCGTCCACAGGATGCCCACGCGGCGCGTTTTCCACAGTAAAAATCCCTGATGAGAAGCAAGATAAGAATGTCGGTGGGTGCTGGTTGACTGATCGACATGAGCACCTCGAACGCACCCGTTGTCGATACCTCGACGACGATCACCGACGTGTTCGAGGCGATCTCTGCGACGCTGGATGAGGTGCTGCCGGCTGCCGATGTTCGTAGTCTCAGTGACGCCGAGTTGTTGGCGGCGACGCGAGCCGTGGAGATCCTCGGCCGCAAGGTGGATTCCCTGCGTGCGCATTGCGCAGGTCAGATCACGGAGAGGTCTCCGAAGGGGCTGGGGACCGAGCGCTTGTCCGCCCGCAACGGATGCCGCACCCCAGCCGAGTTGATCGCCCGCCTCACCGGCTCGTCGGAGGCGACCGCCTGCAGGCGTGCGTCCCTGGGCCAGGCTGTCGCCGTCCGCGGGTCCCTGACCGGCGACGTGTTGCCGGCGAGGTTCCCCGCGGTCGCTGCAGCGTTGGCGACGGGTGAGATCGGGGAGGACGCTGCGCGGATCATCGTCTCCACCCTGGCTGGAGTCGAGCTTCGGGCCGAGCCGGCGGATTGGGAGACCGCGGAAGCGGAACTCGTGGCATCCGCGGTCTCTGGTTTCACCGCGGACCAGACTCGCGTGCAGGCCGCGGTGTGGAAGGTCGCGCTCGATCCGGACGGGGTCGACACCGACGCCGAGGAAGCCATGCGGCGTCGGGCCCTGATCCGATTGGGCACCCGCGATGGTCTGGTGCGGTATCGCATGGAGCTCATGCCGGAGATCTCCGGCAAGCTCGAGCAGGCCATCGCCGCGGTCGTGTCTCCTAAGTCCGACCCCGTCTTCCTCGACGGAGACGCCCATGCGGAGCGCGGCCTCGATGAGCGAACGTCGCCGCAGAAACGTCATGACGCGTTCGCGTCGCTGATCGATGCCGCCGCCCGCTCCGCCGAAGTGGCGTCGATGGGCGGCGCGGCACCGACCGTGTTGGTCACGGTCGACGAACGCGACCTCGCGGCGGGGCGGGGTGCCGGTTGGATCGACGGGGTGGATGAGCCGATACCGATGGCCGCGATCACTCAGTTCGCCTGCGCCGGCGGCATCCAGAAACTACTGATCCGAGACGGCCGGATCGTCTCGTTGTGGTCGCCCGAACGGTGCTTCACTCCGCAGCAGCGCCGGGCGATCTCGGTGCGTGACGGAGGATGCGTCATCACCGGCTGCCGCGTCCCTGCCGGCTGGTGCGAGGTGCACCATGTGCTGGAGCATTCCCGGGGCGGACCGACCCACACCGACAACGGCGTCACCCTCTGCTGGTTCCACCATCGATCCATCGACACCGGCGGTTGGTCGGTGCGCATGCAACAGGGGAGGCCCCAAGTCCGCGCACCCGGATGGATCGACCCCAAGGGGCAATGGCGCAATGTCGAACCGCGCACAGTCCCGAGGAGGTGAAGCGTGCTCAAAGAGGGGATGAACCGCTCAAGCGTGAGGTGCTTACTCGCTTGGTAGCTCGGCAATAGCTCGGCAATAGCTTGGCACTAGCTCGGGATCGGGGCGCAGACCGTGCGACTGGAGGGGTCGACGCGCCACCGCCGGATGGATATCATCGCCATCAATGGGTCAAAGCATGAAAATCATTGACATGCGTCGGGGATGTCGCACGCGCGGCGCGACCGCACCGTGTGGAAGCGTTCAGCCATGAGCATCCAGTCGAGCATGCAGGCCCTCACCGACCAATATCCGCCGTCGATGAAGCGCATCGCGGAGGTGGTGGTGGCCCGCCCGCAGGTCGTGCTCGAGATGACGATCACGGAGCTCGCGAAGTTGTGCGAGACATCCGAGACGACACTCGTGCGGTTCGCCCGAACGCTCGGGTTCCCCGGTTACGCCGCCCTGAAGCTGCAGATGGCCGCCGAACTCGCCGCCGAGACGGCTCAGCTCGGAACCGACAGCAGCTACGGATCCGACATCGGCCCGAATGACACGCTTGCGGAGACTGTCGCCAAGATCAGCGGTTCGGAGCTGTTCGGCATCCGGGAGACGGCAGCAGGCCTCGACCTCGACACGCTGCAGCGCGTCATCGATGCTGTAGCCGCCGCGCAGCGCACTGTCGCGTTTGGCGTCGCGGCCAGCAACATGGGTGCCCGCGACCTGAGGGAGAAGCTGCTGCGCATCGGCCGCGTCGCGCTCGCCTTCACGGACGCGCACGATGCGATCAGCTCGGCATCCCTTCTCGGTGCGCACGACGTCGTGATCGGCTTCTCGCACGGCGGTCAGACGAGAGAGGTGTGCGAACTGCTGCGCGTCGCTCACAAGGGAGGCGCGGTCACGGTCGCGATCACGAACGCGCCCGACTCACCGGTCACCCGCGACGCGGATCTCACGCTGCTCACGTCGGTGCGCGAGACCACGTTCCGTTCTGGCGCGATGGCCAGTCGCATCGCACAGCTCACCATCGTGGACTACATCTTCGTCGGCGTCGCCCGCACCAGCTACGAGTCCAGCGTGCAAGCACTCAAGACCAGCCGCGAGAGCCTCGCCCGGCTGCGCGAGGACCGGTGAGGGCGAAGGCATGCAGCAGGTGTACGCCCGGGAGGATGCCGTGAGCCCGGTCATCACACCGGCCTCCGACGGCATCCCGCTCGTCGCCTACACCATGCTCGACGAAAGCGGCGGAGTGCTCGCCGCGCGGCATCCGCATGCGGTCTTCTACGCGGCATCCACCGTGAAGCTGGGCATCATGCTGGCCGTGGCGCTCGCCGTCGAGCGCGACGAGTTGAGCCTCGACGACTCGCTGGAGTGCCGGCGCGTCTTCGAGTGCAGAAACGACGACGGGACCAGCGAGACCTTCCGCCTCGCGCCCGAGGACAGCGATCAGCAGTTCCCGGCGGACGGGGCCCTGGCGAGCATCCGCGACCTGGTCGCCATGATGATCGCCCGATCGTCGAATGAGGCCACGAACGTGCTCTTCGACCGTCTCGGCGTCGGTGCGATCGCGGAGGCTTTCCGCCTGTGCGGCGCAGACGACACACGCATGGAGCGACGCATCGGCGACCCGTGCGCCGCTCGCGCAGGCCTCACGAATGAGACCACGCCCGCCGACCTCGCGGCCATCATGCGAGTCATCGTCGCAGGCGAACTCACGAGCGCGGGGAGCACGGACTGGATGTGCAGGGTGCTCGAGACCCAGGAGCATCCGCGCATCGGCTCGATCGTGGCGCCCGGTGTGCCGTGGGGATCCAAGTCGGGCGATGTGCCAGGCGTCGAGCACGACGTCGCGTTCGTCGGCCAATCGGGCAGCCGCCGCTTCGTCGCAGTGTGCACCCGCGGGTTCGAACCGGAGCAGGGCCGAGAGGTCATCAGGGGAGTAGCCGACGCGCTCCTGCAGCAGTGAAGACATCGCGAAGAGGCCAGAAGGAGGGATCAGAGTGGAAAACGCACGTCGTCCACGTTCAGAGGATCGAGCAGAGGATGCCCCGCCCCGGCAAGGTCGCGGCAAGCGGCGCTTGCTGGCGTTCGTGCTCCCGGCTGCACTGATCGGTGCGCTCGCGCTCGCGCAGCCGGCATTCGCAGACCAGCCCGCAGGCGATGGAACACCTGCCGCCACCCCGTCCACGTCGCAGGCAAGCACGGCACCGGCGGATGACAGCGCGCTCCGTAACAAGATCGCCAGCGTTGCCCTGAGCCAGGTGGGCAACGGCGACAACCCGGTGGTGACGGGCTTCGGCGGCCTGAACTGCAATCCGTACACGACTGTGGTGGCGGGCTTCTCGGCCAATTCCGACGGCTGCGGCTACGACTCCACCTTCAACGTGCGCAACTCGAACGAGAACTGGTGCTCGGACTTCGTCAAATGGGTGTGGCAGCAGTCCGGCGTCACGCAAGACATGAACACGATCAACGCCGCGGCATCCAGCTTCTATCAGTGGGCGCTCGACGACGGCCAGACGCCCGCCGTCGACAGCGGCACGCCGCAGGTGGGCGATGCCGTCGTGTTCTTCGGCCCTGGTGCGGTCAGCGCGACACGTTACGCGGACCACGTGGGGGTGATCGTCGCGGTGAACCCCGACGGCACAGTCGACATGGTCAACGGCGACTTCAGCAGCTCCACGAACGTGAAGGTCGAGCACGATACCGGGCTCGATCTCACCACGTTCGCCGCTCACACCTGGCGGGCAGGCGAGCAGTGGGTGCTCGTCTCGCCGCCGAGTGCTGCGCAGCAGCCGACGCCGAAGGCATCAATCTCGGGAGCCACGACGGCCGTCACAGGCACGGATGCCGTCTTCCACGCCGACGCGACCGAGCAGGGCGGATCGGTCACGGGTTACTACTGGATGTTCGGCGACGGCCGCACGACCAACGCCACGGGTCCCGACGTCACGCACGTCTTCTCCACGCCCGGCACCTACACCGTGTCGGTCACCGCGACCTCGACCTTCGGCACGATCAGCACGGTGACAAGCAATGTGACGGTGCTCGCGGCATCCGGAAGCATGGCGCCGGTTCCATCCACCGACGTCTGGTACTCCAGCTATCCGGTCTCGTACTACCGGTTCGTACGCTCCTCGCAAGGCCTCGCGGCCGACGTGTGGGACGGCGCGAGCTGGCTGCAGGTGCAGGCGGCAGGAACGCCGTCGGGCACTGGGTCCATCGCCGCGCTCTCGTACCCGGATGCCGCCGCCGACTCCGCGATGACCCCGCACGCCTACTACCGCGCGGCCGACGGATCGCTGGCCGAGACCTCCCTCATCGGCGGAAAGTGGGGAACTGCGACACTGCCGGGGAACCCCGCCGACGAGAGCGACATCGTCGCCGCAGTGACGGCATCCGGTCCCGCCGTGTTCTTCGTGGATGCCCGTGGCCACCTCAACGAGACCACGGAACACGCAGGCAACTGGTCGACCAGCACGCTGTCGAACTCCGCGATGCGCCCGGCGCCCCTCGCCATCGCGCAGACCACCGACGGCCCCACCGTCTTCGCCGTCACCGACTCGGGGCGGCTGACCGCCGGCTCGGCGGCCGGACACGCCTGGCCGAGCGTCGCCACACCCGTGCGAATGGACGATAAGGCCGCGCTCTCCGCGCTCACCACACCGGACGGGCACGCCGCAGTCGCGGTGACGGGCGGAACGATTCCGGGACGCGGCGGCGGCGGGCTTCTGCTGCTCACCCAGAAGTCGCGTGGTGCATGGGATGCCACGGCGCTGCCAGGTGCTCCGGCACAGGGCACGCAGGTTGCCGCGACAACTTTCCTGCTGCCTTCTGCCGTCAGCGGCGGCCTCGGTGCCTTCGTGCAGCCGCCCGGGACCATGACCCCTTCCGGTCCCGAGCAGCCGCTTGGAACCGCTGTCGCGTACCTGACGGCAGGTGGCGCGCCTGCCATCTCATACGACGACGGGACGGGGTGGCATGAGACCACCCTGCCTGGCACGGCCACGTCGCTCGATGGCATCAGCGCCCAGCCGGTCGCGCACCAGCCGATCCAGGTGTACCTCGGCACGTCCGATGGGCCGGTGGTCGACACCACGGGCGACACCGCGCCGCCCACCGGGCCGTGGACCACGCAGCCCCTGCCGAAGACGCCGGCGTCGTTCGCCGATCGTGTACTCGTCTACGGCGCGACGGCATCAGACAAGGTGGCGGCCGACTCCGCGGTCTCGGCCGCTGGGCTGCCTGCCGCTCAGTCGACGTCGTCGTTCGCCGTGGCCTGGGCTGCAGTGCTGTCGGGAAATTACCTGGTCATCACCTCCGGGACCGCGGCAACGAGCGCTCTCGAGTACAACGTGTGCGGCTGGACTGATCCGTCGGCCGAGGACGGCGGAAGCACTCCGTTCGACTACGTGACTGCGGCGCGCACCACGTTGCCGGGGGCCGATCTGTTCCTGAACGGCTCGGCCGCAACTGCGGCGAACGGTCCGCAACGGGTGGCGGACCTGACGTACTACGCGGTGCACGGCGTGCTGCCTCCCGGGCAGACCACGGTGCCCGCCGCGGGCAAGGCAGTGCGCGCCTGCGCGGGGTCGGCGAGCTGACGAGGGGGACGTCACCGACCTTTCGCCGGTTCACGGCTCGAGGTCGGTGACGCCTCTGCCTGTGCGTATGTCGAGCGGCACGGATGCCTGATCGTGCACGATAAGCCACTCGCCGTCGACGCGGCGCAGGCAGAACGTCACGCGCACCCACATGCCGGGCGCCTTGGTCCCGTCGTACAGGGTGCCGCTGAGACGGCCGAACCCGTGGGCGAACGCCACGTCACCGCCCACGCTGAGGTCGAGGTCGCGCACTTCGTAGTTCAGGTCGTCGAAGACCGCGAACACTCGCTCCCAGTTGCGCATCTTCGCCGCCCGCCCCACGTGCTGCAGCGGGGGCTCGACATCGAAGGAGACGACGTCTTCCGCGTAACGGCCGGCCAAACCCTCGAGGTCTTTGGCGTGCAGCAGCTCGATCAGCCTCTCGATGTGCCCGCGGATGTCTGCCGCGTCGTTCTGAGCATCCACAAGCTTCTGTCCCTTCGTCTGACGTGTCGTCTGGAGTAGCGGTACCGGGAGTACCCCCACTAGAACGACGGCTCAGGCGGCCCAAACGTCAGGCGTGTGGCACCAAGGTCGGCTGCAGGACGCGGATCAGTCGCGCGACAGGCCCCGGATCCCCAAGCCGGGCGCCGCGGGAACCAGCACCATCTCGCCTTCGTACCGGATGCCGCCGAGCACGGGCGACGCGCTCAGCCACAGTCCGGCGTCGAGATCATGAGCCGTGGCCCCGCCCGCCCGGGCATCGACGACGGCCGCGACCGCGGCAGCGGCTGCGATGCCCACGTGACTCTCCATCATGCAGCCGACGATGGCAGAGACCCCGGAACCGGCCGCGACGTCGAGCAGGGCGAGCGCTTCGCGGGGGCCGCCGGTCTTGGCCAGCTTGATGTTCACCATGTCGGCGGCGCGGCGGGCAATGACCTCACGCGCGTCCCGTGTCGTCCACACGCTCTCGTCGGCGAGCACGGGTATGTCCACGTTCGCGGTGACGAAGGCGAGTCCCTCCAGATCGTCGCGGTGCACGGGCTGCTCGACCAGTTGTACGGCGAGCCCACGGTCCTCCCATTCCCGGATGACCTTCACCGCCTGGCGAGGCGTCCAGCCCTGGTTCGCGTCCGCACGAAGCGTGATGTCCGGGCCGACGGCATCCCGAACGGCGACCATGGTCGCAACGTCGTCCCCGCCCGCGCCCATCTTGATCTTGAGTGTGCGGAAGCCGGCATCCCGATGCGCCACCGCGGTCTCCACGAGCGCGCGGATGTCTGCGGCGCTCACCGCGGCCGACAGCGTCATGTCGGTGCGCACCTCGGTACCGGCCGCCGCCAGTGTTGGTGCCGCGGATCCCGCGCCCCCTGCCGCGCCGCCGCCCGTGGTCGCACGGTCGGCGCCCGCCAGCAGCAGATGCAGCGGAACCCCTGCCGCCTGCGCGGCGAGATCGTAGATGGCGCAGTCGACGGCCATGCGCGCGGCAGAGTTGCGCACCACGGCGCGCTCGAGAGCGAGGCTGGCCGCCTCAGGCTCGGCGACCGGCAGCCCGAGCACGGCATCGCGGAGCGGACCCTCGACGGCCGCCGTCACGCTTGCTGGACTCTCTCCGGTAACGCGCCAACTGGTGGGCGCCTCGCCCCATCCGCTGCGGCCGTCGCTGTCGACGACCTCGACGAGAAGCGCCTCGATCTCGGTGGCGGTGCGCACCGCGGTGACGAACGGTCGGACGAGTGGAACCGTGGTTCGATGCAGACGTACTTCGGCAACGGAGATCACCACCGAACGATACGGCGGAAAACGAGCGGTGCGCCGGATGCCTTGCCCTATTTCAGCCTGCGCATCGTGCGTTTTACGGCTCCGAGGCAGCACAGCCACGCGTCGCAAAACCGCGGGGAATCGGGCGATTCGTCCGCCCGGGATGCGGCGGGCATCCGTCGTTCGCAGAATGGTGGGATGACGTATCGTCGGGCGGACTGCCCGCGGCGGAAAGGCAGGGCACGATGACGAGCACACAGACGGTCACCGACACCGGCGCGAGCGGAGACGCGGCCTTCGACACGGCGCGCGACGCCGACCTGCAGGCGAAGGCACGCGACCACCTGTGGATGCATTTCGCACGCCAGTCCGTGATGGAGGACGGGGCGGGAGTGCCCGTCATCGTGCGTGGTGAGGGCCACCGGGTGTGGGACATCCACGGCAAGGAATACATCGACGGTCTCGCCGGCCTGTTCACCGTGAACGCAGGCCATGGACGCAAGCGCCTCGCGGATGCCGCCGCACGGCAGTCAGAGCAGCTCGCCTACTTTCCGATCTGGTCGTACGCGCATCCTTCGGCCATCGAGCTCGCCGACCGGCTGGCATCCCACGCTCCCGGAGACCTCAACCGCGTCTTCTTCACGACGGGCGGCGGCGAGGCGGTCGAGACGGCGTTCAAGCTCGCGAAGTACTACTGGAAGCTGCGCGGCAAGCCCACGAAGCACAAGGTGATCTCGCGCTCGATCGCGTATCACGGCACCACGCAGGGCGCTCTCGCACTCACCGGTATCCCGGAGATGAAGGCGATGTTCGAGCCGCTCACGCCAGGCGGATTCCGCGTGCCGAACACCAACTTCTACCGTGCCCCGGAGCACGGTGACGACCTCGAGGCCTTCGGCCAGTGGGCGGCCAATCGCATCGCCGAGATGATCGAGTTCGAGGGCCCAGACACCGTGGCGGCCGTGTTCCTGGAACCCGTGCAGAACGCGGGCGGATGCTTCCCGCCGCCTCCCGGGTACTTCCAGCGCGTTCGCGAGATCTGCGACGAGTACGACGTGCTGCTGGTCAGCGACGAGGTGATCTGCGCGTTCGGGCGCATCGGTCGGTGGTTCGCGTGCGACGAGTACGGCTACGTGCCCGACATGATCACGTGCGCCAAGGCGATGACGAGCGGATACTCGCCCATCGGCGCCTGCATCGTCAGCGACCGCATCTACGAGCCGTTCAAGCACGGCGAGGCATCCTTCCCGCACGGCTACACATTCGGCGGCCACCCGGTCTCGGCCGCGGTGGCGCTGGAGAACATGGACATCTTCGAGGAGGAAGGGCTCAACGAGCGGGTGCGCGAGAACTCGCCGCTGTTCCGCGCCGAACTGGAGACGCTGCTCGATCTGCCCATCGTGGGCGACGTACGTGGCGCCGGCTACTTCTTCGGCATCGAGCTCGTCAAAGACAAGGCGACGAAGGAGACGTTCAACGACGAGGAGTCCGAGCGGCTGCTGCGCGGGTTCCTCTCCAAGGCCCTCTTCGACGCCGGTTTGTACTGCCGGGCGGATGACCGTGGCGACCCGGTCATCCAGCTGTCGCCCCCGCTGACGATCGGGCCGACCGAGTTCAGGCAGATCGGCGGCATCCTGCGCAGTGTTCTGACCGAAGCCTGGGCGCAGCTGTAACGCCTGCGGCGCCGTGCCTTCGGTTAGCGTGCGGTACATCGTCGACGATGTCGACGAAGCGATCGCGTTCTACGTCGCTGAGCTTGGGTTCGCCGTGGTCATGCATCCTGCGCCGGCTTTCGCCATGCTGGCGCTCGGTGATCTCAGGCTCGTTCTCAGCGCACCGACCGGGTCGCCCGGGGGAGGCCAGGCGATGCCGGACGGCACGCTTCCGTCGCCGGGCGGATGGAATCGGTTCGCGCTCGAGGTCGACGGACTGGACGAGATCGTTGCGCGACTGCGCGCGCACGGGGTGAGGATGCGCAACGACATCGTCGACGGCGTGGGAGGTCGCCAGATTCTCGTCGAGGACCCGTCAGGCAACCCGATCGAGCTCTTCGAGCCGACGATCCCGGAGGCTCGGCTGTAGGCGTCGAACAGGATTGCCGATGCCCTGGGGCTTCGTCTTCTTTCAGGATGCCGTCCCCGGGCCGGCTCGCTGGGCGATCGAGGTCTACGCTGACGGATGCCTCTCGTCCGTAGACCGAAAGCAACGGAGCATCCATGCGAATCCTCGACTCCATCGACGATGCGTTGATCCAGGAGTTGCGGCAGAAGCAGGAGTTCTTCTGGCTCGACATCACGGCGCCGACGAAGCAGCAGGTCGAGCACCTCGGATCGCTGCTGGCACTGCACCCGCTCGCGGTGGAAGACAGCGTCAAGTTCGGGCAGCGGCCGAAGCTCGACACCTACGGGAGCACCGCGCTGCTCGTGCTGCAGGGCGGTGTCGAGTCGGAGCCGGAGGACGAGAACCCCCATCCGCTCGAGGAGGTGCACTTCCACCTCAGCGGCGACTACATCGTCACGCTGCATCGGCAGCCATACGCACCACTCGGCGAGCTGAAGGCGCAGTTCCAGCGGGCTGCAACCTCCAAGACCGAGCGGTACTACCTCTATAAGATCATCGACGTTGTCGTCGACAGCTTCTTCCCGATCCTCGCCGACCTCGACGAGCAGATCAACGACCTCGAAGACGCCATCGTGTCCGGGGCAGGCAAACGGGAGCTCGCCGAGACGTTCCGCCTCAAGCGCCTGCTGCTCAGGCTGCGCAAGGCGGTCGTGCCCATGCGGGATGTCTTCGCCCGCGAGATCGAGGTGATCGCCGACCTGGCCGGCCTCGAGCCCGACAGCCACGACTACTTCCGAGACGTGTACGACCACCTCATCCGCATGACGGACGAGGTGGATTCCTACCACGAGATGGTGGCGGGCTGCACCGATCTCTACCTCTCGACGGTCGCGAACAAGCAGGGTGAGACATCCAAGCAGCTCACGATCATCGCGTCGATCTTCCTGCCCTTGAGCTTCTTGACCGGGTTCTTCGGCATGAACTTCGGCTGGGAGGTCTTGCACGTGCTCGTCGGGCCGTGGTCGTTCTTCCTGCTCGGTCTCGGCACCATGGTGCTCTCAGCCGCCGGGATGTGGTGGTGGTTCCACCACAAAGGCTGGACGCGCGCGGCAGACTGAGACGCGCCGCCGTGCGCGTGCCGTTCTCCCCGGGTCAGAACTCCACTGCGTCGCGCGAGATCGGGCACGTCATGCAATGCCCGCCCCCGCGTCCGCGGCCCAGCTCGGCTCCCACGATGGTGATCACCTCGACGCCGGCCTTGCGCAGGAGCGTGTTCACGTGAGTGTTGCGGTCGTAGGTGAAGACAACCCCCGGTTCGACCGCCACCGCGTTGTTGCCGCTGTCCCACTGCTGACGCTCTCCTGCGTACCAGCCGCCGCCCGGTTCTACGGTGCGAAGCGCGGGCAGCCCTAGGGCATCCGCGACGACGTCGATGAACGAGTCCTTCTCCTCCGTGACCTCGACGCCTCCTGAGTCGGCGGGGCGAAGGGAGAACGCCTGGATGCCGTCGACGATGTCGGGATAGTAGGTCACCAGGTCGCGGTCGGCGAACGTGAAGACCGTGTCGAGGTGCATTGCGGCCCGCAGCTTGGGCATGCCTGCCACCACGACTCTGGATGCCGCGCCCGCGTCGAACAGCTTGGCCGCGACCTGCGTGATCGCCTGCCGCGAGGTGCGTTCGCTCATGCCGATCAGCACGGCGCCGTTCCCCACCGGCATCACGTCGCCGCCCTCGAGGGTGGCCTTGCCCCAGTCGAGCTCAGGGTCTCCCCACCACACGGTGTTGCCCGTGTAGTCGGGATGGAACTGGTAGATCGCCTTCATCAGAAGCGTCTCGTCGTGCCTGGCCGGCCAGTAGAGGGGGTTCATGGTGAGCCCGCCGTAGATCCAGCACGTGGTGTCGCGCGTGTAGATGGTGTTGGGAAGCGGCGGCATGAGGTACTCGTTGGCGCCGGTGGATTCCCTGGCCAGCGCTAGATATGCCGGCCTGAAGTCTTCGGGCAGATCACGAGTCGACAGCCCGCCGATGAGGTACTCGGCGAGCGTTGCGTCGTCGAGCGACTCGAGGAACTCGCGCGTGTCGTGCATGAGTCCGATGCCGACGTCGTTCGCGGTGATCTTTCGGTCGAGCAGCCACGCCTTCGCGCTGGGAACGGCCAGGGTCTGCGCGAGCAGATCGTGCAGTTCGACCACCTCGACGCCACGGGACTCGAGCTTGAGCACGAAATCGTGGTGGTCCCGTTTCGCGTTCTGCACCCACAGCACGTCGTCGAAGAGCAGATCGTCGTTGTTGCTGGGCGTCAGCCGTTCGTGCGCAAGGCCGGGGCGGCACACGAGCACCTTGTTGAGCTTGCCCACTTCGGAATAGACCCCATACGACTGATTCGGCATCAGCGCTCCTTGTCTCGGTTCTCAGTGTTCGAAGTAGTCGACCGGGTCGGGCGGCACTATGTGCACGACGCCGGTGGCGAGCAGCACGATGCCCACGATCGCGAAGACCACCAGCACGATGAAGACCACCCAGCCCGGCCGGGTGAAGACGCGAACGGTCGAGCCCGGCGTGGCATCCGCTCGCTGTTCACGTCTGGCGAAGACGTACAGCAACGTGGCCGGGGCGAGCAGGATGCCTGAGAGGAACATGAACACGTAGCCGGCCGCCCAGATGAGGAACAGCGTGTACACGGTCGAGATGATCGCGATCACCAGGTCGCGGACGCGTCCGTCGGGCTTCGTGACGTCGTAGCCGTCGCGTTGCACGGCCATCTTGATGGCGTACCCGCTCGCGAGGGCGTATGGAACCAGCGAAAGGGCGGCCGTCAGATCGAGCGTGAAGTCGAGCGCGTTGTGCAGGAACTGCACCGCGAACAGGATGAGCGTCACCAGGATCGACGTCCACAGCACAGCGTTCGCCGGGGCGTCGTGCTTGTTCAGCTGCCCGAAGTAGCGCGGCATGTCTTTGTCGGTCGCCGCCGCGAACACCACGTCTGCGGCGAGCAACTGCCACGCGAGGTATGCGCCCAGCACCGAGATGATGAGGCCGACACGGATGACGGCACCTCCCCACGGTCCGACGGCGGCCTCGAGCACACTGCCAACCGACGGCTGGGGGAGCTTTGCGATCTCGGCCTTCGGAAGGATGCCGTAAGCCAGGATCGATACGCACGCGAACAGCGCGAGCACAGAGAGGAAGCCGACGACGGTGGCCCTGCCGACATCGGAGCGCTTTCTCGCGTGCCGCGAGTACACGCTCGCGCCCTCGATGCCGAGGAACACGAACACCGTGATGAGCATGGTGCCCTGCACCTGGAAGAAGAGCGAGTCGCCGCCGGGCACGTCGTATCCGCCGCTCAGGTTGGAGGCGAACACCTCCGGCTTGAAGAAGAACAGCACGAGCACGAGGAACAGCAGCAGGGGTACGAGCTTCGCAACCGTGACGATCGCGTTGATCGCGGCAGCCTCCTTCACTCCCTGCCTGATGAGGAAGAAGAACCCCCACACGGCGGCGGCCGAGATGATGAAGGCGATCCAGGTGTCGCCCTCGCCGAGCACGGGCTTCAGGTCGGGGAAGAGCTGGCTGACCGTCGTCATGATCAGGATCCAGTAGAAGGCGTTGCCCGCGCACGCCGAACCCCAGTAGCCGACGGCCGAGAGGAACCCGGGGTAGATCCCGAACCCTTCACGTGCGTAGACGTACACGCCGTTGTCGAGCTTGGGTTTGCGGTTCGCGAGCGTCTGGAAGACGAGCGCGAGCATAAGCATCCCGAGTCCGGCGATGCCCCATGCGATCAGCGCTCCGTACACGCCGGTCTGGGCGGCGAACCGCGCTGGGAGCTGGAAGACTCCTGCTCCCACCATCGACCCGATCACCATCGCGGTGAGTGCAGGCAGGCTGAGCTTGCTCGCCTTCGCTTGGTCGACCTGAGTATCGGTTTCCGTGCCTGAAGTGGTCATTTGCGCCCCCGAATCGCAATTGCACCCACGGCCATAGTTGCACTTCTCGAGAGCATGCGGCAGACCGGAACGTCAACTTCGCTCAACCGCCGCGCTCACGCGGCCGGCCGCTGACGCTACCCGAGGCGCTTGCGCATGACCCAGCGATCGCGTCCGCCGATGCGCGACGAGGTGAGCACCACACGCTCGAAGCCGGCCTTCTCGAACAGCTCAGTGCTTCCCACGTAGCCGGAGAGCATGTCGGTTCGTCCTTCTTCGGAGATGTCGATCGGATAGCCCTCCGCGACCGCTGCCCCGTGCTCTGCAGCGTGCCGAACGGCACCGTCGAGGAGGGTGTGCATGAGACCCTGCTTGCGGTAGGCGGGCTTGACGACGAAGCACACGATCGACCAGGCATCCTCATCGTCGACGAACGGAATGGTCCGCGAATTCAGAAGCCGCCGGTACGTTGAGCGCGGCGCGACGGAGCACCAGCCGGCAGGCTGGCCGTTCGCGTAGGCGAGCACACCCGGGCCCGGTTCGTGCTCGCACTCGTTCTTCATGTACGCGCCGCGCTGGTCGGCGGGCACGCGGGAGTCCCGATACGACATGCACCAGCATCCACGCCCGCCCGGCTTCTTGACACCGATGACGTCGTAGAACCCGTCCCAGTGTCCTGCCGCAGCGACGACCTCGACGTCCGCGCCCTCCAGGGCGATGCGTGCCACCACGTTCAGCCTCCGAACCTCGTCAGTGGCGCAGGAAGAGCTCGATGACCGGTACTGCGACATCCGGCCGGCGCACGGGCAACGTCAGCGTGAGAGTGCCCTCCGGTTGGCCGCCCTGCGTCAGATTCTGTGCAGCAGTGTCGGGATCGATCACGCGCATCTTCAGCTCGCTGCCGTCGTTCAGCAGCTGCGCATACTCCACCTTGTCGGCGAGCCCTGGCAGGTGGAGCGTCTCGAACGGCCACGCGAAGAGGTGGGCGTAGAGGCGGTCTCCCCGCTGCGTGTAGCGGACGTCGGATGGGGGAGTGAACGTCGCTGCCCCGGCGCCGTAGATGGAACGCGAGTGCACGCGCATCCACTCGCCGATGCCGTCCAGCGCCTCGATGGCGTTCTGGTCGAAGGCGCCTCGGCCGTTGGGCCCGACGTTGAGCAGCAGGTTGCCGTTCTTCGCGACGCCGTCGACGAGCATCCGCACGAGCAGGCCGACGTCTTTGTAGTCGGTGTTGTCGCGGTCGTAACCCCAGCTCCCGTTGAGTGTCTGGCACGCCTCCCACAGCACGGGCCGGCCGTTCCGCTCCATGGGCCGGTCTGGCTGGTACTGCTCAGGCGTCACCAGATCGCCGGGGATGCCCAAGCGGTCGTTGACGAGGATGCCCGGCTGCAGTTCGCGCACCATCGCGAGCAGCTGCTCCGAGCCCCACTCGGCGGCATCCTTCGCGCCCCAGACCTGCGGTGCGTGGCCCTCACCGTAGGAGAAATCGAAGAACAGGTAGTCGATGCGGCCGTAGTGGGTCAGCAGCTCGCGCACCTGGCCGTGCAGGTACTCGCGGTACCGGGCGATGTCTCGTCCCTCGTTGAGTGCCGCGGCGTTCGGCTCGTCGCGCTGCGGATGGAAGCCGTCGATCGGGAAGTGGGGGTGATGCCAGTCGAGCAGCGAGTGGTAGAACCCGACCTTCAGCCCTGCCTCTCGCACGGCATCCACGAACTCGGCCACCACATCCCGCCCGAATGGCGTGTGCGTCGCGGTGTAGTCGGTCAGCGCGGAGTCCCACAGGCAGAACCCGTCGTGATGCTTGGTGGTGAGTACGACGTACCGCATGCCTGCGGCCTTCGCTGCCGCCGCCCACTCCCGGGCGTCGAACAGGTCGGGGTCGAAGTGCCGGAAGTACCGCTCGTACTGCTCTACCGTCATGCGCTCGCGGTTCATCAGCCATTCGTGCCTGGCGCCCATCGAATACAGGCCCCAGTGCAGGAACATGCCGAACCGGTCATGCGTGAACCACTCCGCGTTCGGGTGGACGGCGTCGAGGTCTGTGGGTGCTTGAGCGCTGTTCGTCATGGCTTCCTTCGGGTCGTGACGGATGCGTGCCACGTTATCGGCAGCGACCCGGCCGAAGCGTCAGCCTTTCAGCAGCGAATCGATCAGTCCGGGGAAGCGCTCATCGAGCTCGCTGCGGCGCAGCTGGATGTCGTGCTGCCGGCCGTTCACGATGGTGCGGGTGAGCCCGGCCTCGCGGAGCGTCTTGAAGTGGTGCGACAGCGTCGACTTCTGCACGTCGAACGCCCACACGTCAGACGTCTTGGGATGGGCGGCCCCATCGGCGATGCGACGCACGATGTCCAGGCGGATCGGGTCGGCGAGCGCCCTGAGCACCTCGACCAGCTGCACGTCGCTCATGTCGGGCACGGGGTAGGGCGACGGGGCTTCGGGGGCGCAGTCGTCGAGCCCGGTGCCGTTCGTGCCCGCACCTTCGGGTGCCGTCGGCTCTGCTGCCGGTCCAGGGGTCCGGGTATCGTCCGCGCCACCTGCTTCAGCCACGACATCTCCGAAAAATAGTTTGACGAACATCGAACTAACGGGCTACCTTGACGGTATGACCGTTATCGAACAATCATACCGGGGCTCCACACTTCGTCTCCTGCTCCTCGCCCTCGGCATGTTCATGGTCGGCACGAACGCGTTCGTCATCGCCGGTCTGCTCCCGCACATCGCTCGCGATCTCGACGCAAGCCAGGCATCCGTGAGCTACTCGATCACCCTGTACGCGCTCATCGTCGCAGTGGCATCGCCCGCCGTCGCGATCGGGCTGTCACGCGTTCCGCGGTGGGCGCTGATGGCCGCAGGAGCGCTCTTGTTCTGCATCGGCGCGGGCGTCGCGGCGGCAAGCACGTCCCTCGAGGTCTTCGTCGTCGGCCGCGTCATCGCCGCGCTGGGCGGAGCCGCTCTCGTGCCCACGGCCACGGCGGTGGCTGCTGCACTCGTCCCCGCTGAGCGTCGCGGCAGGGCGCTGGCCATCGTGGGTGCCGGCTTCACGTTCTCCGTCGCGATCGGATCGCCGCTCGGCACCGAGTTCGGCACGCTCTTCGGCTGGCGCATGCCCATGTGGTGCCTGGTCGTGATGGGCGTCGTGGTCGCGGTCGCGATCGTTCCTCTGTTCCGCGGGGTCGCGCATCCGGCAGCCGTGTCGCTTCGGCAGCGGGTTCGCCCGCTTGCGGATGCCCGCGTGCTCGCCACCCTCGGCGCCGCGCTCTTCGTGACAACGGGCTTCAACGTGGTGTACATCTTCTCGGCGGGGGTGACGTCGGCCGCCACGGGCGGTTCCGGCGCACTGCTCGCCGTGCTTCTGCTCGCGTACGGCGTGGCCGGCGTGGTCGGCAACGTGTTCGCCGGGCCGCTCACCGACCGCTACGGCAGCCGGGGGATTGCGACCATCGCGCTCGCCGTTCAGATCGCGGCCTTGCTGGCGCTGGCCGCGCTCGCCTGGTCGTTCGCGGCATCCATCGCGATCTTCGCGGTCTGGGGTGCCGTGGCTTCAGCGGCGTCCATCCCGGTGCAGCACCGCCTCGTCGCCATCGAACCCGTGCAGGCGCAGCAGACCCTCGCCTGGTACTCCACCGCGATGTACCTCGGCATCGCCGTCGCGCCGCCGCTCGGCAACGCGTCGCTCGCGCTCGGCGGCCCGTGGTTGGTACCGGTCACAGGTGCCGCCGTGAGCGCGACCGCCCTGGTGCTGTTCCTCGCCGGGCACCTCACCCGCCGGTCGTCGCTGGCCGACCGTGCGGCCGCGGACCACGCGGTGGCCGCGACGCATCCGGTGCCCGCGACTCACTCCGTGCCTACCGGCCGTATTCAGGAGCACGGCCAGGCGGCCGACACTGTGTCGGCGGCCGAGCGTATGTCCTGAAAACGGATGGTGTTGCGGGTGCGTCTGGCGGAGCGCCCCGCAGGCTCAGCCCAGGACGTCCGGCGGGCTCAGCCCAGGCTGACCTTCTTGGGCAGTGCGAACACCAGCAGGAACGCGGCCACCGCAAAGACCGTGCTGGTCAGCATGGCGAGCGCTGCTCCGTTGCCGAACGCGACCGCGAGGTTGTGGTCGACGTACTGCTGGATGGCGTGCTTGATGGCATCCGGCCCGCCCGACGCATGTTGCTGAGCGATCTCGGCCGCCTTGGCCTTGCTCGGCGCGAAGGAGTTGGGCAGCTGACTGAACAGCACGCTGCCGATCACGGCGATGCCGATAGCCGAGCCGACGCGCTGCATGGTCTGGACGACGCCGCTGGCGGCCCCGGCCTCGGCGTTGTCGACAGTGGCGATGATGAATCGCGCATTGGGTGCGATGAACAGACCGCTCCCGAAACCGGCGACGATCAGGGGCGGGAGCAGATCCCAGTTGACGAGGTCCTGAGTCGGAGCCAGCCAGAAGATGAGCCACAGGGCGATCAGCCCGAGTGACACCAGTCCAGTGCCGAGGGTGAGCACGTTGCGGCCGAGGCGCTGGGCGAAGCGGTCGCTGAGGGCTGCGCCGACGATGCTCCCGATCGAGAACGGAAGCGACACGAGGCCCGATTCCAACGCGGTGTGCTGCAAGCCCGCCTGCCAGAGCAGCGAGATGGTGAAGAAGATGCTTGTGAACGCGGCGAAATACACGAAGGCCAGCAGCACACCGCCCGTGAACTGCGGATGCGAGAACAGGTGCGGCGGCACCAGTGGTTCGGTCTTCGTCGTGGCGACGTGCCGCTCCCAGAGTGCGAACAAGGCCAGCAGCACCACGCCGCCGACCAGGCTGAGCCAGGTCCACAGTGGCCAGCCCTGGTCCTCTCCCTCGATGAGCGGTACCAGGATGGCGACCAACGCGGCGATCGCAAGCAGCAGGCCGACGGCATCCGTCGACAGTCGCTTGCCCTCTGCGCCTGCAGGCACGAGCAGTGCCGCCGCGATCACCGTGAGAACGCCGATCGGAACGTTGACGAAGAAGATGGAGCGCCAGCCGTCCGTCTCGCCGAAGGCCTGGATGAGGAGCCCGCCCACGAGCGGGCCGAGGGCCGTCGAGATGCCGATGACCGCGCCCATCACGCCGAAGGCGCGGCCGCGCACGCGGGGCGGGAACATGAGCTGAATGAGGGATGCCACGGCCGGCACGTAGATTCCGCCGCCGACACCCTGCGCCACGCGCGCGATAACCAGCTCGGTGCTCGACTGGGCGAGCCCGCACCACACGCTCGCCAGCGTAAAGACGCCGACACCGACAATGAAGATCCACTTGTGGCCGAAGCGGTCGCCGAAGCGGCCGGCCGGGATCAGCAGCAGGCCGAATGCCAGCGCGTATCCGGAGATCACCCACGAGAGCGTGGCCTCGTCGGCGTTCAGGCCGGTGCGGATGGCCTGCAGCGCGACGTTCACGATGCTGGTGTCGAGCAGCGCCATGAACATGCCGGCGAGCAGAACGACGAGCGCCCACCACGCACCCCTGCTCACGGTCGTGGCTGCCGGGTCGGGGGAGAGGGAGAACCCCCCGGCTCTGGGCCGGCCGGGGGACACGTTGTTCGTCACCGCACAAGTTGACCACGGCGCGCGGGTGTGTGCATCCGCTCGCAGCCATCACGGCGGTGTCGCCTCCCGCACTGGGGGCATCTGCAGCGGAAACACCGTCACGGATCTGCTGGGCGAGCCACTGACCGCCGACGGGAATACCGATTTGCGATATATCGTTGACATTCGTGTGGTCGGCACGCTTCTGACGGAGTGCTCTGTGCCGCATGAGAATCGGAAACGAGAACGAGGAGTCGGCGTATGAGCGGACCTGGGCACGGAGTAAGAGGCCACGACATCGCATCGCTGAAGGCCGCCAACGCTCAGGCGCCGAAGATCCCGCACCTCTTGCGCAGGGCGGCCGGACTCTTCGGGCCGCACAAGGTGGCCCTCTCGGTCACCGTCGCGCTGGTGCTGCTCTCCGCCGCGCTGTCTGTGGTGCCCCCGCTTCTGACGCAACGGGTGTTCGACGACGGTCTGTTCCCTGCTTCGGGGCATCCCAATGTGCAAGCCACGGTCATCCTCGTGATCGCGATGATCGTCGTTTATCTCGCCTCCAGCGGCCTCGGCGTGTGGCAGACGTTCCTGACCTCCACGGTCGGGAACAAGGTCATGGGTGCCTTGAGGGTGCGGCTGTTCCGTCATCTGCAGTCCATGGAGCTCAGCTTCTTCACGCGCACGAAGACCGGCGTCATCCAGTCTCGGTTGCAGAACGACGTGGGCGGCGTGGCAAGCGTGCTCACCAACACGATCTCGAGCGTGCTCGGCAACATCGTCACCGTGATCGCTGCGTTCGTCGCCATGCTGCTGCTGAACTGGCAGCTGACGCTGATCGCCGTCGTACTAATGCCCTTCCTCGTGATCGCCCAGCGACGGGTGGGGCAGGTGCGCGCGCGCATCGCGACCGCCACCCAGGAGTCGCTCTCCGACATGACGGCCATCACGCAAGAGACGCTCAGTGTTTCGGGCATCCTGCTCTCCAAGAGCTTCAACAGGCAGCGCGCGGAGACCGTGCGCTACGCGGCCGAGAACGAGACCCAGATCGCCCTCCAGGTGAAGGAGGCGATGAGCGGCCAGTGGTTCTTCGCGATGGTGCAGATCTTCCTGTCGTCGATCCCGGCGATCGTCTACCTGGTGTCGGCGTGGCTCTTGGGCGGGGGAGCCGCCGACATCACGGCGGGAACGATCGTGGCGTTCACGACGGTTCAGGCCCGGCTGCTGTTCCCGCTCATCGGCATCATGCAGACCGCGCTCAACCTGCAGACATCCAGCGCCCTCTTCGCCCGCATCTTCGAATACCTCGACCTGCAGCCGGCGATCAAGGATGCGGACCATGCGGAGGACATCTCGGGCGCGGATGCCGTCGGCAGAGTCGAGTTCCGTGACGTCACCTTCCGTTACCCCGACTCGCGCCCTGGCGAGCAGCCCACCCTCGACGACGTCTCGTTCACGATCCTCCCCGGCCAGTTCGCCGCATTCGTCGGCCCGAGCGGCGCAGGAAAGACCACGGTGTCGTACCTGCTTCCCCGGTTCTACGAGGCGTCGGAGGGCGCGGTGATGTTCGGAGGGCGCGACGTACGTGACCTCAGGCACGAGTCCCTGATCGATCACATCGGCATCGTGAGTCAGGAGACCTACCTCTTCCACGCCACCATCGCGGACAACCTCAGGTACGCGGCACCGGATGCCACGCAGGAGCAGCTGGAACGTGCGGCGCGCGCTGCGAACATCCACGACACCATCGCGAGCTTCCCGGACGGTTACGACACGATCGTCGGCGAGCGCGGATACCGGTTGTCTGGCGGCGAGAAGCAGCGCATCGCGATCGCGCGGGTGCTGCTGAAGGATCCGGAGGTGCTCATCCTCGACGAGGCGACGAGCGCGCTCGACACGATCTCCGAGCGGGTCGTTCAGCAGGCCCTCGACTCGGCCTCGCACGGACGCACGACGATCGCCATCGCCCACCGGCTCTCCACCATCGTGGGAGCGGATGTCATCTTCGTCATCGACCACGGACGCGTCGTTGAGCACGGCACGCACGGAGAGCTGCTTGCCCTGGGCGGCGAGTATGCGCGCCTCTACGACGAGCAGGCGCGGGTGACCACGCCGGCGTAAGTGCTCGAGCCACGTGTTGGAGCCCCGGCCGGACGCTGGCCGCGGCGTGTCGGTGGCCGGTCGTAGCGTGGTGCGCATGATCGGAACGTGGGACGTACTCGTCATCGATTGTCCAGACCCGCTCTCGCTCGCTCGCTTCTACGAGGAACTGCTGCCCATGCAGATCGTCGAGGAGGAGCCGGACTGGGTCACGCTCGCCTCCGGGCCTGAGTCCCGCCCGCTGCTCGCCTTCCAGAAGGTGGATCAGGCGTACACGCCGCCGAAGTGGCCAGGGCAGCAGGTGCCGCAGCAGATGCACATCGACGTCAAGGTCGACGACCTGGATGTCGGTGAGCAGCAGGTGCTGGCACTCGGCGCCACGAAGGCGGACTACGACCAGGAGACGTTCCGCGTCTACCTCGACCCGGCGGGGCATCCGTTCTGCCTGATCAAGCCGAACGACTGACGCGGTTACCGCTAGTTCAGCTGCTCTACCGCTGGTTGAGCGCGTCTACCGCTGGTTGAGCTTGTCGAAACCAGAGCTGCGACGCCGCTTCACACCATGGTCTCCACGGCCATGCGCACGGTGTCGCCCACGTCCACACCCTCGCGCATGCGGATGGCCTTCTTGATCGCCAGCACAAAGGTGCCGTCAGACTCCGGGAAGATCGATGTCGACCACCTCGATGAGCCGAGCGTCGCCTCCACCTTCACGGAGTTGAACCCCGCTGGCGGGTGCGGTGCGTCGTGGATCTCTTCCGAGATGTCGAGCGGAAGCCGCGCGAACACCCACAACTCTCGGCGGGCATCCCACGGAAACAGCGTCGTCTCGAACTCGTACCTGATGCCGGCCATGCCACCACGCTACGTGGCCCCACCGACGCCGCTGCATGCCTACCGCCGCCCATCTGCCGGTGCCGCCCCGCCGCCGCCCTCCGGTGCCGCAGCCCAACGCCGCCGCCCGGCTGTGCCGCCGCCCAACGCTGCCGCCGCCCCGCCCGGGTGGTTCGACTGCGCCAAGTCTCGGTGATTGCGCCCGCTTACCTGGCGCAATCACAAGAAGCTGGCGCAATTGCACGAGCGGGGCACCTCGGGCGGATGCCGCCGCTCGCCCTCCGCCGCCGACGCCCAACGCCGCCGCCCCGCCGCCGCTCGTCCTCCGCCGCCGCCCTGCCGCGCCGCCCCGCCCGGGTGGGTCCGACTGCGCCAAGTCTCGGTGATTGCGCCCGTCTAACTGGCGCAATCGCAAGAAGGTGGCGCAATTGCACGAGCGGGGCCAGGTGGGGCGGATGCCGCCGCTCGCCCTCCGCTGCCGACGCCCAACGCCGCCGACGCCCAACGCCGCCGCCCTGCTGCGCCGCCCGAGTGGGTCCGACTGCGCCAAGTCTCGCTGATTGCGCCCGCTTACCTGGCGCAATCGCAAGAAGGTGGCGCAGTTGCACGAGCACGTGCGACGGGTGCGCGAGCACGTGCGACGGCTGCGCGAGCACGTGCGACGGTGGGGGACCACGTGGGACCGTAGCGGGGCCACGTCGCATGGGTGCGGCATCCGTGCCTCGGCCGTCAGTCCGCGTAGTGGTCCGCCACCTCGAGCGCCGTGTCGATCACGTCGAGTCCTCGGCGCAACTCCTCTTCGCTGATCACGAGGGGCGGAGCGATGTGCATGCGGTTCATGTGCGTGAACGGCCATACGCCGGCGGCCTTGCATGCCGCAGCGACCTCGTTCATGGACGCGGCATCCGCTCCCGACGCGTTGAACGGCACGAGCGGCTCTCGCGTTTCCCGGTCGCGCACGAGCTCGAGCGCCCAGAACAGGCCGCGTCCGCGAACCTCTCCGAGCGAACGGTGCGTGCTCAACCACTGAGTGATCGTCGGCTCTACGACTCGCGACCCGAGGTCGCGCACCCTCTCCAGGATGCCATCCCGCTCGAACACCTCGAACGTCGCGACCCCCGCGGCGCAGGCCAGCGGATGCCCCGAGTACGTCAGCCCGCCCGGGAACGCTGCGTCGTCGAAGAAGTGCGCGATGGCATCCGAGATCACGACGCCGCCGAGCGGAACGTAACCAGAGTTGATGCCCTTCGCGAAGGTGATGAGGTCGGGGACGACGCCGTAGGCATCCACCGCGAACCACTCGCCGATGCGCCCGAACCCCACCATCACCTCGTCGGCGATGTAGACGATGCCGTGCCGGTCGCACAGTTCACGGACGCCCTGCAGGTACCCGGCCGGCGGCACGAGCACGCCGTTGGTGCCGACGATCGTCTCGATCAGCACGGCGGCGATGGTCTGAGGCCCCTCGAGTGCGATCACCTGCTCGAGGTGCTCGAGAGCGCGTTGCCCCTCCTCCGCGATGGATGTCGCATGGAACGCCGAGCGGTAGGCATACGGCCCGAAGAAGTGAACGACCGAGTCGTCGGCGGGCTCGTTCGGCCAGCGGCGCGGGTCTCCCGTGAGGGCGATGGCCGTCGACGTGTTGCCGTGGTAGGAGCGGTACATCGACAGCACCTTGCGCCGCCCCGTGTACCGGCGGGCCATGCGCACGGCGTTCTCGTTGGCATCCGCTCCGCCGTTTGTGAAGAACACGTGGTTCAGATCGCCGGGGGCGACCTGGGCGATGCGGCGAGCGAGTTCGCCGCGCACGTCATTCGCCATCGACGGCTGGATGGTCGCGAGGCGGCCGGCCTGCTCCTGGATGGCCCGCACGAGATCCGGATGCTGGTGGCCGAGATTGAGGTTCACCAGTTGCGAACTGAAGTCGAGATAGGCGTTGCCGTCGTAGTCCCAGAACGTCGAGCCCTCGCCGGCGGCGACCGGAAGCGGGTCGATCTGCGCCTGCGCGCTCCACGAGTGGAAGACGTACTCGCGGTCGTCGGCCCGCACCTGCTGCTGCTCCGCGGCATCCCCGAACGAGTGCAGGGCGCCCATGCGATCCACGTACCCGGCACGGGTTCCGCTGTTGGTGAGAGTCATGTGCTTGGTCCTTCTGACGATGCTGGTGTTGTGTCGCTGTGCCGGCCCTGCCGCGAGACTTCGTGTACGCGACCAGACTTGCCGCTGTGACCTGAGTCTCGTCGCGTGCGCCAAGTCTCGGTGGATGCTTGCGGGCGGATGTGGGGTGCCGGCCGGCACGGATGCCTAGTGGTTGCCGGGAAACGCCAGCTCCACTTTGGATTGCGGCGGCTGTGCGCTCGCCTGCGGCCAGCGGCTCGTGACCACCTTCGAGCGCGTGTAGAAGTGGAACGACTCGGGACCGTAGATGTGCGAGTCGCCGAAGAGCGAGTTCTTCCAGCCGCCGAACGAGAACGATCCGACCGGAACCGGGATGGGCACGTTGACGCCCACCATGCCCACCTCGATGCGGAACTCGAACTCGCGAGCCGCTCCGCCGTCGCGCGTGAACACTGCCACTCCATTGCCGTACGGGTTCGCGTTGATGAGCTCGATCGCGTCGTCGAGCGTGTCGACCCGCACGACGGACAGCACGGGTCCGAAGATCTCGTCGCGGTATGCCTTCGACTCCAGCGGAACGTTGTCGAGCAGCGTCGCTCCGATGAAGAAGCCGTCGCCGTCGAACTGTTTCTGGGAGCCGTCGACCACGACCGTCGCGCCCTCCGCGGCCGCGCCCGTCACGTAGGAGAGCACCTTCTGCCTGTGCTGGGCCGTGACGAGCGGGCCCATGCCGCTGGCGGCATCCGTTCCGTCGCCGATGACGAGTTCGTCGATGCGCTGCCGGATGGCGGGGATGAGCCGGTCTCCGGCATCGCCGACCGCGACGAGCACGCTGACGGCCATGCACCGCTCGCCTGCCGACCCGTATGCGGCGGAGACCGCGGCGTCCGCGGCCGCGTCGATGTCGGCATCCGGCATGACGACCATGTGGTTCTTGGCTCCGCCGAGTGCCTGAACGCGCTTGCCGTTCGCGGCGGCGCGCTCGTAGATCGACTTGGCGATGGGTGTGGAGCCGACGAAGCTGACGGCGGCGACGTCGGGGCTGTCGAGGAGGGCGTCTACCGCGACCTTGTCGCCGTGCAGCACGTTCAGCACACCGGCGGGCAGCCCGGCCTCGAGGAACAGCTGGGCCAGGAAGACGGACGCCGACGGATCCTTCTCGCTCGGTTTGAGCACGACGGTGTTGCCGCACGCGATGGCGCTAGCCACCATCCACAACGGGACCATCACCGGAAAGTTGAACGGCGTGATGCACCCGACGACGCCGACGGGTTGCTTGACGCTGTGCACGTCGACGCCGCTGGAGATCTGCTCGCTGTAGTCGCCCTTGAGGTGCTGGATGAGTCCGGATGCGTACTCCACGTTCTCCAGGCCCCGCGCGACCTCGCCTGCCGCGTCCGGGAGCACCTTGCCGTGCTCGCTCGTGATGATGGCCGCCAGTTCGTCCCTGCGTTCGGTGAGCAAGTGGCGCATCCGGAACAGGATGTCCGCCCGCTTCGTCAGACTCGTCGCCCGCCATCCGGCAAGCGCGTTCTTCGCTGCGGAGATGGCGGCTGCGGCATCCGCTTCGCTGGCCATGATCACCTGGTGCTGCACGGCCCCGGTCGCCGGATTGAACACCTCGCCGGTGTGCTCGGGCTCGCCGTACTCGGCTCCGTCGACGATGTGGCGGATCAAAGCCATGGCCGGTCCTTTCGATGTTGAACCGCCCGGGTTCGCGCCCGTTCGAGGGGGTGCGGGGGTGCGTCCGTTCGGCTGTGCGAGCGTGCGGCGCCCATGCATCAGGTGCGCATTCTCGGCGCATCCGGACGAATCGACCGTTCCAGGCAGTAGTGTTGGTGCTCCCATGGTCACAGAGATGTCGGTGAGATAGCGGTGCCAGAACGTCACGGCTTCGTGGAGGCCCGCACAGATCGTCCGAGCGGGGATTCGGATGCCGGGTCAGGCATCCAGCCGCCGCCTCCGGCCGAGCTGGATCGTACGGCGAAGCGCCAGGCGGTGTCGCGCCAGGCGGTACTGCCCACTATCCGCGAGGTGCTCCGCCTCGAAGAGGTCGTCATGGCCGTGCCCGAGGTGCTGACGGGCGAGGATGCGCTCGACCGGCCGGTTCGCTGGGTGCACGTCAGTGAGACCGCCGACGTGACGCACCTCGTGAAGGGTGGCGAGCTCATCCTCTCCACCGGTGTTGGGTGGCCGACGGATGCCGCGGCGCAGCGCGACTTCGCGACTCGCCTCGTCGACGCCGGCATCGTGGGCGTCGTGCTGGAACTCGGGCACCGCTTCGCTGAGCCGCCCACGCCGTTCACCGACGCGGCGAGACGGCTCGACCTGCCCTTCGTCGTGCTGCACCGTGAGGCTCGGTTCGTGGCGATCACCGAGGCCGTGCACTCCAGGGTGATCGCGGACCAGATGGCGGCGCTTCGGGCCAGGGACGAGATCCACGCCCTCTTCACCCAGCTCAGCCTGCGCGGCAGCCCCGCCGACTACATCGTGGCGCAGGTGGCCAGAGTGCTCGGGTCGCCCGCCGTGCTCGAAGACCTGACGCATCGCGTCATCGCGGTGGAGGCGATGGGCGACGACACCCGTGTGCTGCGCGATTGGGAATCGCGGTCGCGGCAGGCGCACGACCGCGCAGCGGATGCCGTCGCCCGCGGCGTGCTGCAGGGTCCGGATGACTGGACCATCGTTCCCGTCGAGGCACGGGGCATCCGCTGGGGATACCTCATCGCCCTCTCCGGGCGGCAGCACCTGGCGGGACGCACGAACGTACTGGAGCAGGCGGCCATCGCCCTGGCGCTCGGCCGCCTCGCGGATCGAGGCGATGAGTGGACCCGCACGAGCCACGAGCGCATCGTCGCCTCGCTGCTCGGAAGGAGGTTCGCCGGCGAATCCTCCTTCGCCGACCGTCTGGAAGCGAGCGGCGTCCCGGTCGCGGGCCGAACACTCGTCGGCATGGCAACGCGCGTTCGTGGCAGCGCGAAGGGAGCCGTGGCGGCGGCATCCGCGGTGCGCGAACTCGGCGTTCCTGCGATCACGGCCGCGCATCCGTCGGCCGACTCGGGCGCGAGCGTCGTGATCGCGTCGCTGCCAGGCCGCGGCAGACTCACCGAGCAGGTGCTGCTTGCCTTCGCCGGCGCCCTTGCCACGGCCGCCGATGCGACGCCGGCGGATGTGACGGTTGCCGTCGGTGCGGATGCCGACGGTGTACCCGGCCTGCTGGCATCCGTCGAGCAGGCGACCGAGCTGCTCGCGCCGCGCGACGACCACAAGCGCCGGGGTCCGCTCATCGTTCGGGTCGACGACCGTCCATTGCTGCGGCTGCTGAACTCGTTCGGCAACGATCCGCGCCTGCAGGCGCACAGCGAACGAATGCTCGCGCCGCTCATCGAGCACGACCTGCGTCGCGGAGGCGACCTGCTCGACGTGCTCACCGCCTATCTCGCCTACCCCGGCAACCGCACGAGGGCCGCGACCGCCAGCCACCTGTCGCGTTCGGTGTTCTACCAGCGCATCGCGCTCATCGAGGACCTGCTTGGCGTCTCGCTCGACGACGGCGAAGTGGTGAGCGCCCTGCACGCCGCGCTGCTCGCGCGCCGCACGCGGCACTGAGCCCGGCGGGGCTGCGCTGCTCGCCGGCCGCGCGCGGAGCGGCCGAGCTCAGCGCCGGGTGCCCCCGCGCCGCGTCACGATGCCGTTGAGCAGCACGACCGCGAGGGCGACGACGAAGACGATCGTTCCGAAGCACAGCACCTGGGGCGGCAGGCCGACCTTGGCAGCGCCGTACACGAACAGGGGGAACGTGACGGTCGGCCCCGCAACGAAGCTCGTGATGACGTAGTCGTCGATCGACATGGCCAGCGCGAGTGCGGCGCCGGCGAGCATCCCGGGCAGCAGCAGCGGGAAGGTCACTTTCCGGAATGCGGTGAGCGGCGGCGCGCCGAGGTCACCCGCGGCCTCTTCCAACACCTTGCCCATGCCCGACAGCCTGGCCCGGATGACCACGACGACGTACGCGATGCAGAACGTGACGTGCACGAGAAGGATGGTCAGGTATCCGAGCGGAACACCCGACGACAGGAAGAACGACAGCGACGCGGCGCCCACCACGATCGACGGGGCGGCGATGTCGGCGAACACCACGGCACTCAAGGGCCCGCGCAACAGGAAGCGGTGGCGCTCCAGTGCCATCGCGAGGGGCACGCCGATCGCGATGGAGATGATCGCGGACAGCACGGCGATCTCGATCGACACCAGGAACGACTGCCCGAGCCCGCTCACCTGCGTCAGGTTCTGGTACCAGTACGTCGTGAACCCGTGCCACTGGAACGTGATGCGGTTCGTCGGCGTGTTGTTGAAGCTGTAGACGATCATCACCAGGATCGGCACGAGTGTGATGCCGATGACCACCCAGTAGATGGTGGGAAGCAGCGGTCGCTTCCGGTCCCTGCGCTCGCCGATGGGCTCCCGCACGGGGCGGGCCGTGGTGACGACATCCGTCGCGGGTGCGTTCACGGCGGTCATACCAGGTCCTCGATGTTGTCGGTTCCGGCGATGCGGGCGTAGGCGAAGAGGATGATGCCCAGCACGATCATGAGCACGGTCGAGAGGGCGGCCGCCACGTTGTACTGCTGGTTGGTGAGGTAGGCATCCTGGATCGCCTGGCCGATCACGTACGTGTGTGTTCCGCCCAGCAGCGAAGCGTTCACCGGGTCGCCCGCGCAGTCGATGAACACGAGCAGCACGCCCGCGAAGATGCCGGAGCGCGTCAGCGGCAGGATCGTGCGCGTGAAAGTATTCGTCTTGTTGCCGTAGAGGTCAGCGGATGCCTCGATCAAGCGAGGATCGATGCGCTCGAGCGCTACGTAGATGGGCAGCACCATGAACGCGAGATCGTTGTACGCGAGTCCGCCGATCACCGCCGCGTTGGTGCCGAGGATGTGGAAGCCCTTGCCTGCCAGGTGCAGGTCGCGCAGCACCGTGAGCACCGGGCCCTGATCCGAGAGCACGAACGCCCACATGTCGGTGCGGATGACGAACGACACGAAGAAGCTCAGCATCACGAGCAGCAGCAGCGCGTTCTTCCACCGCGGGGAGACCCGGAACGCGATGAAGTAGGCGAGCGGAAAGCCGACGACGATCGTGATGATCGTGGCGGCTGCGGCGTAGAGCAGGCCGCGGAGCAGGAACGTGAGGTAGGGCACATCCGAGTTCACGAAGATGTCGGAGTAGACGCTCCAGTTCCAGGTGAACGTGTAGCCGTCCTGCGGATTACCGGTCATGAGCGACACGGCGAGTCCGGATACGAGCGGGATGACGAACAGGATGAGCAGCCACGCCGTGCCGACCAGCCCGAGCAGATAGGGGGTCGAGTGCCGCAGCAGGCTGCGACGCAGACGGCCGTCCTGGCGTTCGAGCGGCGCCTGCTCGCCAGGGACGCTGGCCCGGGCGAGCGTGGGAGTGACGGCGCTCACGACTGGATCACAGGATTGAACACCTTGTTCCACTCCTCGTACTCGTCGTAGTTCTTGAACACGCGGAACTCGTGCGACTTCTCGTCGACAGAGGGGTCGGGGAACACGAGCGGGCTGTTCGCCACTTTCGGGTCGCCCAGCTCGTTCAGGATGTAGTCCTTCGCATCGGGCACGGGGCACACGTAGTTCACCCAGTCCTCGACCATGCCCGCGATCTCGGGCGTGTAGTAGAAGTCCATCCACTTCAGGGCGGAGATGGGATTCTGCGCCTGCATCGGGATCATCATGTTGTCGTGCCAGATCATCTGGCCCTCTTCGGGGATGACGAACTTCAGGTGTTTATTGCCGCCCGCGATCGCCTGGAACACGTCGCCCGACCACGCCTGCGAAACCCAGGTGTCGCCGTTGGAGAGCCGGTCGATGTAGCTCTGGTCGTAGTAGCCGGCGACGTTGGGCTGCTGCTTGCGCAACCAGTCGGCGGCCCTGCGCCAGTCGGCGGGCGTCGACTGCGTGGGGTCCACGCCGATGGCGAGCAGTGCCGCGCTACCGAGCTCGGTGTTGTCGCTCATCATGCCGACGTGGCCCTTGAACGCCGGATCCATGAGGTCTTTGAAGCTCGTGATGGGACGGTCGACGAGCTTGGAGTTGTAGGCAAGGCCCGTGAACCCGGTCTGCCACACCACCGAGTGCTTGTTGCCCGGGTCGTAGGGCGGGTTGCGCACGTTCTTGGCGGCGTATTTGGCGAAGTTCGGCAGCCGGGAGTGGTCGAGCTGCATGACGAAGCCGTTGCTGATCATCTCGGTCAGCTCCCAGCCGTTCGTCATCACGACGAGGTCGTAGCCGGTCGCCTCGTGGGCGCGCAGCTGCGGTGCCACTGTCGCGTAGAACGGCGCGTTGTTCTGGATGACCTGCTGGTAGTTGACGCTGATGCCCGTGGCCTTGGTGAACTTCTCGAGCGATGGGAACTTGCCCTTGTCCTGGTCGATGTAGAGCGGCCAGTTCGCGAAGTCGAGGTGCCCGGTCGTCTTCTGCTTCGACCAGAACGCCGCCCAGTCGACGTGCTGCTGGGCCTGGCTCGACACGGAGCCCTGGATGCTGCACCCGGCCAGGGTGGACCCGAGCGCCGCAACGCCCACCCCTGCCAGCACGCCCTTTAGCATGCCGCGCCGTGAGATGCGCGCCTCGGTGAGGCCGCGCCAGAGCGCTGGATCCGCCGAGGGAGGCGTCACGATGCCCCTCCGGATGCCGACGAGCCTGCAGCAGCGGACCCTGCAGCAGCGGAGCCCGCGGCGGGCGAGGCGGCCGGCGAAGGCGCGAGCAGGAACGCGTGGTCGGCATCCCAGGTGAGCACGACCTGTTCGCCAGGACGAGCTCGGGACGAGTCGGCCAGGTTCTGCGCGAACGCCTTGAGGGTTCCGCCCCACGGCGTGGAGACCTCGTATTCGGTGCTGGCGCCGAGGTACGTGGCGGTCACAACCGTGCCGAGCACGGTGTTTGGTTGAGAGGCGACCGCATGCGTTCCGCCGGCGAGCGCGCTCGGCGCGGCGTAGGCATCCGCTCTGGTCACCACGAGCTTCTCGGGCCGGATGCCCACGCGCGCTCCTTCGGGCAACCGGCCGTCCGCGCCTCTCACCACGAGAGGGGTGCCGTCGGGCAGGCGCAGCGACGCGCCGTCTGCGCCGGCGGTCGACGCGTCGGGAGTGATCACGTTGCACGTGCCGAGGAACTCCGCGACGAACTGCGTGGCCGGGCGGTCGTACACGCGGTCGGGCGTTCCGATGTCTTCGGTGCGCCCGGCGTTCATCACCGCGAGACGGTCGGCCATCGACATGGCCTCGTTCTGGTCGTGCGTGACGTAGAGGAACGTGATGCCGACCTCACGCTGGATGCGCTTGAGCTCCAGCTGCATGGTCTTGCGGATCTTGGCATCGAGCGCACCCATCGGCTCGTCGAGCAGCAGCACCTTCGGCTCGTTGACGAGGGCGCGGGCGAGCGCGACGCGCTGCTGCTGGCCGCCGGAGAGCTGAAGCGGGCGGCGCTTGCCGAAGCCGGCGAGCCCAACCATCTCGAGGTTGCGCTCCACCTTCTCGCGCAACTGCGAAGTCGGCACCTTGCGTCGGCGCAGCCCGAAGGCGACGTTGTCGAACACGGTCAGGTGCGGGAAGAGCGCGTAGGACTGGAACACCGTGTTCACGTCGCGCTTGTAGGGCGGCAGCATCGTGACGTCGCGTCCGTCGAGGTAGATGTGGCCGAGGCTGGGCAGCTCGAACCCGCCGACCATGCGCAATGTGGTCGTCTTGCCGCAGCCCGACGGCCCGAGCAGTGCGAAGAACTCGCCCTTGGCCAGCTGCAGGTCGATGTCGTCCACCGCGATCGCGTCGCCGAACCGTTTCGTGACGTGCCGGATGGAGATGGCGGGTTCACCCGTTGCGGTGGATGCTCCGTGCAGCGCGGATGCCGCGCCCTCGCTCGCCAGGGTCGTCATTGTTCTCCTTCGAAACGCGCCGACCGGGCGGCGCGTCGCCGATGCTGTCGCTCCCGTGCAGAGCTGGATGCGACCACTCTCGGTCAGCTCGGACGATTTGTGTCATTCTGCCAAGCCCAGTGTGACCCACCGAGGGATTTCGGTCGCGAAAAGGCATCCTCTTCGGCCATTTCGTCCGGTGCGCGGGATGCGCATGCCCGGTGCGTGACGACGGTGTTACGTCGGGCGCCCTACGCGGCGATGACGGCCGAGGCGCCGAGGCGCACGCCCTGCGCATCGAGCGCGACCACCTGCACGTGAGCCGCAGCGTCGATGGCTGTGGTGGTCTCGAAGCCGTTCTTCGGAACGGTGGCCACGGCGGCCAGCGAGTCCTCGGACGCTCCGGAAAGCACCTGCCACGAGGCCACTCGGGTTGCACCATTCCAGCTGGCGTAGACGTGCAACCGGCCGGATGCGTCGACGACAGCTGCGACGTCGGGATCCGCCTGCGGCTGCCCCACCCAGATGCTCTTGGCCACCCGATAGCAGGTGTCACCTAGCCCGGATGCCTCCCACACGGCCGTACCGTCTGACGTGAACTCGGTCGCGTACGGCTGAGTACCCCATCCCACGAGCACGTTGCCGTTCTGCAGGAGCTGCGTCGAACCCATGGCGTAGCCCACGTGGTTCTTGTCCGCGTACTCCTGCTTCAGCCGCGCCGTCTTGGCTGCCTCGTCGACGGTCAGCACGAGGCCGCGAGACGTGCCCTTCGACGTGTTCACGTGGTTGTCGAACATGCTGATCTCCGTGGCGGACTGCCTGCGGGCATCGTGCTGCCAGGCGAATGCCGCCGACTGGTCCACCGTGAAGTCGCTCTTCTTGCCGCCAAGCCGCCAGCGGATCTCGCCGGTCTTGCGGTCGAGTGAGTACACGGTGTGGGTGTGCCTCGCGGAGAGCAGCAGCGTGTCGGCAGTATCGGCCGAGATCGCATTGAGGTGGTACGGGTCGTAGGCCGAGGGTGCGGAGCCGCCGTCGGTGCCGAGGGGTTGGTAGCTCTCGCCCAGCGGGATGTGATCGCTCGCACGCCAGTCGAGGAGCAGTTCGTTCGTCGACACGTCGATCTCCTGGATATGGCAGTCGAACATCCAGCCGTCTGCAGATCCGCCGATCGACGTGAGGTCGGCGCGCACCGGCGGGTACGCCGTGATGAGAGCCGTGCCGGCATCGGTGAGCTCGAACTCGTGCAGGTCCGCCTGCAGCCCGCCGCGAGCGTACACGTGCGCGATCGGGCGATACGAGGCATCCAGGATCACTCCGTGGCCTTGACCGTTCCCGTACTGCGACGTGCCCGTCCAATAGGTGAGCACGGATTGCCCCTCGTACCGCTGCACCCGGAAGTCGGTTCCGGCTCCGCCGCCGGGGTGAGACCAGATGAGCGTTCCGTCTACGTCGTAGATGGCCGGCGAGAACTCGTCGGTCTGCGGTGTCGAGAAGACATAGCCATCCGCCAGTGCGGCTCCGCTCGGGCGCCAGATGCTGAGCTTCGGTGCGGTGACCATGGTGCTGGTGAAGCGCTGGAGCGTGTACGCGGGAGCGCTGCTCGTGCCCGACGAGGCGGTCGACGAACTGGCGATGGCGTTCGCGGTTCCGATTCCGGCGAAGGCGCCGGCGATACCGAGAGCGAGTCCGCCGCCACCGAACAGCACTTCACGTCGACGGATGCCCCTTCGCCGCTTCGCCTGCCCGCCCCCCTGGTCCGGAAGGTCGACCTCGACGGGTAGGCGGTCGCTACTCGAGTCGGTCGCGGGCTTTGGGTGTTCGGGCAGGGCGGGGGTCATGGCCATGACGGTAGGACCTGTGAATAGGTACAGGCCATGGCCCGACTGTGTCGCGGCTAGGTCGCCTTGGCCCTGCGTCGGACACTCCTCCGGGATCCCGACCTGCACGTGGCTGACCTGCCGCTGCGAGTCAGCGGGGAGTTGCCTGGGGCAGGTGCCGCAGGCATCCCCGCTCCAGCACCCGCACAGCAACACCGGCGAAAGTAGATGCGTGGAGTTGGCCGTCGACATCGTGCTCGCGCTGGCCGCGATCGTCGCCATCGCCGCAGGGTGGCGCCGCGGAGCGCTCGTGACTGCGCTGTCGATGGTTGGCCTCATCGCGGGCCTATGGATCGGGCTGCTTCTTGCTCCGCTCGTCGTCGCCTGGGTGATGCCGCAGGGCCACGGCAGCGTCATCGCCCGCACAGTGCTGGCCGCGGTGGTGGTGCTCCTCTGCGGTTCGGCTCTCTACGGTGTGGCGACCAGCCTCGGCGCAGTGTTGCGCGGGCGCATCGGTCGTCGTGGCGCCCTGAACCGCATCGACGCGGTGGGCGGAGCCGTCGTCGGCGTCGTCGCATGGGGGGCCGTCGTCTGGCTGCTGGCGGGGTTCGCGCAGTCGTCGTCGATCTACCCGGCTTCGCAACTGGCATCCGCTTCGCGCATCGTCACGATGCTCGATGACATCGCTCCGGTTCCGCCGTCCACGGCCCTCGGAGCCCTCGACGACGCGCTCGCCGGCGCGGGCCTGCCCGAAGTGTTCTCCGGCAACGAGACCATTCCCGACACGGCAGCGCCCGACCCCACGATTCCGGCGGCAGTGCGGGCCGAGTCGCAGAGCGTGGTCAAGGTGGAAGCCGTGCAGTCCAGCTGCTCGATGGCATCCAGCGGCAGCGGCTGGGTGGAGGGCCAGGGCATCGTCGTGACCAACGCGCACGTGGTGGCCGGCTCGTCGTCCGTCGAGGTCGTGACGCAGGACGACCGCGGATACGACGCATCCGTCGTCGCCTTCGATCCGGAACGCGATGTGGCCGTGCTGCGGGTGCCCGACCTGTCGGCTCCCGTGTTGCACATGGGGTCCACGCTGAAAGCGGGAGACCCTGCCGTCGTGGCCGGCTTCCCCGGCGGAGGTCCGTACACGCTGGATTCTGCACGGGTGCGTGGCGAACTGACCGCAGCCGGCACAGACATCTACCAGCACAACACCGTGGTGCGTGACGTGTATTCGCTGCGGGCCGTGGTGCGCGCGGGCAACTCGGGCGGTCCGCTGTTCGACGACGCGGGTGACGTCGTCGGCATGGTCTTCGCGAGGTCGACGACGGATGCCGACACCGGCTATGCGCTCACCCTCGACGAGGTGCGCCCCGTGCTCGCCGGTGCGAGCCCAGCGCCCGTGGCCACCGGAGTCTGCACCTCGGAGTAAGCGGTACACCGCTCGGTCTACCCGCGCTCGCGGGCACCGCGACGACCATTCGCTGAACACTCAGTGAACTCGATGAACGCCCGATGAACCGGCCCGAATCCGGTGCCAGCATGACATCGGTTCGGGGCCGTTCTGGTTCCGCCCGTGCGCCGATGGCAACCGCTCTCGCCTGACCAGGCCAAGCGGATGCCCCGCCAGGCGCGAGAACGATGGTCACGGCGAAGGCGGATCGGTGCAGCGAGCTACGAAGTACGGGGCACTGGCGCTTGCGCTCGCCGCCGTCGTGGCCGCGGGCGTCGTCGGCACGCTCCTGACGCGACAGAACCTGCAGAGCAGCCGCGGGCATCCGGATGCCTACACGGTGGCCGTCGGCATCTCCGGCTGCGGAACGGGTTGGTCGCACGCCACTTCAGGCACCCAGACGTTCGACGTGAAGAACACGTCCATTGCGGGCATGGAGGTATACCTGCAGTCCGCAGAGGGCGGCAAGGTCTACCTCGACCTGGAATCCCTCGGCGCCGGATCCACCACACGCGGCACCGCTGTGCTTGCCGCGGGGCGCTATCGCTTCGTCTGCCTGCCGGCCGACGCCGATCCCATCGCAGGACCCGTCGTTGCCGTATCGGGTGCCACGCGAGTGGCGAACGCGACGCCCGGCATCCGGCCAGTGACCCAGAACGACCTCATTCCCGCGGCGAAGCAGTACGGCGCGTGGATCGAGAGCCGGCTCCCGGTGCTGCAGACGGATGTCGACGCGCTCGCCGCAGACGTGGCATCCGGCGACCTCGACAAGGCTCGCGGCGACTGGCTCACCGCGCACCTCGAGTACGAGTCGCTCGGCGCGGCATACGGCGCCTTCGGCGATGCCGACACCGCCATCAACGGGATGCCCGCCTCCGGCCGCACCGCACTCGACGACTCCGGACTGACCGGGTTCCACAAGGTCGAGGCGCTGCTGTGGTCCGGAGCGAGCGCGGCAGAGGTCGAGCCGTTCACAATGCGCCTCGCCGCGGATGTCGCCGACCTGCGCACGAACTTCCCGAACGCGCGCATCGACCCCCTCGACATCGGCCTGCGCGCCCACGAGATCCTGGAGAACGCCATGCAGTTCGAACTCACCGGCACGACGGATGCCGGCAGCCACACCACGCTCGCCATAGTCGACGCCAACCTCGCGGGCACGGTGGAGGCGCTCGAGCCGCTGCGGGGCATCCTTGCGTCGCGGTACCCCGAGCTGAGCCAGACGGATGCCTCGATCGCCTCCGCGAGACAGCTCGTCGAGTCCTATCGCGCCGCAGACGGCACCTGGACGCCGCTGCAGAGCCTCACGACGGCGCAGCGCGAGCACCTCGACGCGAGGATCGACGCCGCAGTCGAACTGCTCGCGCCCATCGCGGCGATCTGCGACGTACGGAGGGCCGCCTCGTGACGCGTGGGCAGCCGGAGCGAGCGGAGCGCCCGCACCCTGAGCCAGCCGAACGTCCGCCGAGTACCACCGGCGCCACACGGCGGGGATTCCTGCACGGGCTGGTCGGCGCCGGCATCGCCGCGCCGCTGGCTGCCGTGGCCGCTGCGCCCGCGGCCGCATCTGCGGCGACGAGCACCTCCGCTGCGGCCGCTGCCTCCTACCCGTTCCACGGCGCGCACCAGGCGGGCATCCTCACCCCGGCGCAGCGCAACGCAACGTTCGCATCCTTCGACCTGACGGCATCCGGCCGGCAAGAGCTGACCGATCTCATGAAGACGCTCACGGATCGTGCCAGATTCCTCACGTCCGGCGGAACGCCGGACGACGTCGGCATCACGGCTCCGCCGCCCGACTCAGGTGTGCTCGGACCGGATGTGCCGGCGGACGGCCTCACCGTGACCGTGTCGCTCGGGGCATCCGTCTTCGACGAGCGATACGGGCTTGCCGCGCTCAAGCCGCACCGATTGCGCGTGATGGAGGACTTTCCGAACGATGCCCTCGACCGCGCCACGTGCGACGGCGACGTGCTGATGCAGCTGTGCGCCCATAACCCGGACACCGTGACGCACGCACTGCGCGACATCGCCAGAGCCACCCGGGGCGCCATGCAGCTGCGTTGGCGCAAAGACGGCTTCACGTCACCGCCGCGCCCGTCGGGCACGCCGCGAAACCTCATGGGCTTCAGAGACGGAACGTCCGCGCCGGCCCTCGCGGCGGCATCCGCTCCCGACCGGCTCGTTTGGGCCCACGCCGGTGCGGGCGAGCCCGGCTGGGTGGAGGGCGGCTCGTACCAGGTGGTGCGCGTCATCCGCATGCTCGTCGAGTTCTGGGACCGCGTCTCGCTGCACGAGCAGGAGAACATCATCGGCCGCCGACGAGACTCCGGTGCTCCCCTCACGGGCACCCACGAGCACGACGATCCGCACTACGAAACGGATCCGACGGGCGACGTGATCCAGATGGATGCCCACATCCGGCTCGCGAACAACCGCTCGCCCGAGCAGGCGAAGCAGCAGATGCACCGTCGTCCCTACAACTACGACTCGGGCATCGATACGAACGGAAACCTCGACACCGGCCTCATCTTCGCCTGCTTCAACCAGGACCTCGAGCGCCAGTTCGTCACCGTGCAGAAGCGACTCGCGAACGAGCCGCTCACGGACTACATCTCGCCGACCGGCGGCGGCTACTTCTTCGCGCTGCCGGGCGTTCGCGACAAAGCCGACTGGTTCGCCAGCGGGCTGCTGGCCTGATCGCACGTGACGCGATCCGGCGGGCAGCACACCTTCACGACGAAAGGAAAACGAATGCCTACGGTGTTCGGGCGGCGCTCTCTGCGCGTCGCAGCCATCCCGGTCGCGCTTGCCGCGATCGTGACGACGGCGGCCCTCGCGGCTCCGGCGTCCGCCAACCAGCCGGACTTCTCCGGCATCACCAAGACGCCCATCAAGCACCTCGTCGTGCTGTTCGACGAGAACATCTCGTTCGACCACTACTTCGGCACCTACCCGAACGCGACCAACACCGACGGCACGCCGTTCACGGCGGCACCCGGAACTCCGACGGCGAACACGATGCAGAGCGCCGGACTCATCGCATCCAACCCCAACGCGTACGCGCCGCAGCGGCTCACCCCCGCCCAGGCGGTCACGTGCGACCAGAACCACGGCTACGGCGCCGAGCAGAAGGCCGAGAACAACGGCGCGATGGACAAGTTCGTGGAGAACACGAGCAAAGACACCTGCACCGGCATGTACGGCAGCCCCGGCCTCGCCATGGACTACTACGACGGCAACACGGTGACCGCGGAGTGGAACTACGCGCAGAACTATGGAATGAGCGACAACGCGTGGGACACGGTCTTCGGCCCGTCGACCCCCGGGGCACTGAACCTCGTCTCTGGGCAGACGCACGGCGTGACCTCCATCGACCCGAAGACCGGCAAGCAGACGGCGACCCCGGATGCCTACACGGTCGTCTCGCCCGACGCGAACGGGGTCGGCACGGTGATCAACGACCCAGACCCTGCGTACGACGACTGCGCAGACAACAACCACACGTCGACCAACGCACTGGCCTCGCTCTCGGGCAAGAACGTCGGTGACCTGCTCAACGCGAAGAACGTGACGTGGGGCTGGTTCCAGGGCGGCTTCGCGCCGACCACGAAGTGGAACGGCACAGACGGCTACGCGGTTTGCGGTGCGAAGTCCACGAACGTGGCGGGTGCGGCATCCGTCGACTACTCGCCGCACCACAACCCGTTCGCGTACTACAAGTCCACGTCGAATCCGCACCACCTCGCCCCGTCGAGTGACGCCGCCATCGGTCACACCGACCAGGCGAACCACCAGTACGACCTCTCGGCGTTCGACACGGTGCTCAAGCAGAACAACCTGCCTGCCGTGTCGTTCCTGAAGGCGGCTGAGGCGCAGGATGGCCACGCCGGTTACTCCGACCCGCTCGACGAGCAGAAGTTCCTGGTGAACGAGATCAACGCCATCCAGCAGTCGCCGGAGTGGCCGAACACGGCGATCGTCATCAACTACGACGACTCGGACGGCTGGTACGACCACGTCGCACCGACCATCCTGAACGGCTCGAAGGATGCCTCGAACGACTCCGCGATCTGCTCCACCTCGTCCGCACCCGCGGCCGGTGGCTACGCGGACCGTTGCGGTCCGAGCCAGCGCCTGCCGTTCCTGGTGATCTCGCCGTTCTCGAAGCAGAACTACATCGATCACGCCGCGATCGAGCAGACGTCGATCACGAAGTTCATCGAGGACAACTGGTCGACGGGACGCATCGGCGACGCGTCGTTCGACGAGCGCGCAGGCTCCCTCGACGGGTTCTTCGACTTCAAGCACCCTCAGCAGCGTGCCGTGCTGCTGGCCGACAACGGTTCGGTCGCCAAGGTGGTGCCCGTGCAAGTGAAGCCCGGCAACGGCGGCAACTCCGGTGACGGGGGCAACGGACATGGCAACGGGAATGGCAATGGCCACACGTCGCCAGGCCAGGCGATCGCGGATGCCATCAAGTGGGTGCTCGACCAGCTCAGCTCCCTGTTGAAGCACCTGTTCTGACCCACACTGCTGGTTGAGTAGCGTCGCGAAGCGCCGCGTATCGAAACCGCCCACGCGAGTGCCTGGCAAGGTTTCGATACGCGGCTTCGCCGCTACTCAACCGCCGGTGGGCACTCGCGGGGTCACCGCTGGATGAGTAGTCGGTGAAGCCGGCGTATCGAAACCACGCCAACCGCCGGGGGCTTCCCAATTGGACCCGGAGCGCGCTCCGACCGCAATCATGGAGCCATGAAGACCTTCACACTTCCGAACACCTCCATCGAGGCGAGCAACGTCATCCTCGGCCTCATGCGCATCCGTGACCTCGAGGACGAGCAGATCCGCACCCTCGTGGCTTCGGCCCGCGATGCCGGCATCAACTTCTTCGATCACGCCGACATCTACGGCGGCGACCACGCTTGCGAGCGCCGCTTCGGCGATGTGGTGCGGTTCACCGGGGCCGAACGTGAGCAGGTCTACATCCAGTCCAAGGTGGGCATCCGTGACGGCTTCTGGGATTTCTCCAGGGAGCACATCCTCGAGTCCGTCGACGAATCTCTCGCAGCGTTGCGCACCGACTACCTCGACGTGCTCCTGCTGCACCGCCCCGACACACTCATGGAGCCGGACGCGATCGCGGATGCCTTCAGCACCCTTCACGACGCCGGCAAGGTGCGCTACTTCGGTGTCTCGAACCAGACGCCCGGCCAGACAGAACTGCTCAAGCGCTCCGTCAAGCAGCCGCTCATTGCGAACCAGGTGCAGCTGAGCATTACGCACGCGAACCTCATCGCGCAGGGCATCGCTGCCAACATGAAGGGCCTCGACCAGTCGATCGACAGGGATAACGGCATCCTCGACTACGCCCGCCTCAACAACATCACGCTGCAGGCGTGGTCGCCGTTCCAAAAGGGGTTCTTCGACGGCGTGTTCCTCGGCGACCGCGAGAATTACGCCGAGCTCAATGACGCCGTCGACGAGATCGCCGCCGCCCACGGCGTGACTCCCATCGCCGTCGCCGTCGGCTGGATCACGCGGCACCCGGCGAACATGCAGGTCGTGCTCGGCACGACGAACGCGCAGCGCGTGACGGATGCCGCGGCCGGCTCCGACCTGCCCCTCACCCGGCAGGAGTGGTACCGCCTCTTCACCGCCGCCGGCCACACCCTCCCGTAGCCGCGGACACCGCCGGTTCGATACGCGGCTTCGCCGCTACTCAATCGCGATCCCACCGGAATTCAGGACATGTGCGCAGCCGTCCACGTAGTCGCCGAGGATCGGCGTATGTCCTGAAAAGCGCCGGCGACGGCGGGCTGGGGACTGAAGCCCCTGCGGTAGAGGCTTCCGCAGGGGCTGCCAGCCGGTCCGGGCGAGGACTGGGCCGGTGTGGCTGCTCGCGCCAGCCGTTTTCAGGACACCGGCCGAGCCGTCCACATAGTCGCCGCGGGTCGGCCTATGTCCTGAATTGCGGCCGGTTGGTGCGGGCGCTCCGACACCGCCGCTCCGACACCGCCGCTCCGACACCGCTGGTTGGGTAGCGCGCGTCAGCTCCGCGTATCGAAACCAGCCGCCGAGGGTGGATGCCAACCCTTGCGTGAGCCTGGCAGGCGTCGTACTCTGTCGGTCGGTTCGAATCGATTCGAGCCACGGACGTCCACGCCCCACCTCGCGAACCCCCACCCCGTCAAACGCAGAGGAGAACCATGCGCATCACCGTGTGGAACGAGAACTTCCACGAGACGACTCAGCCTGATATCGCAGCGATCTATCCGAACGGCATCCACGCCGCGATAGCGGATGGCCTGGCTGCCCGGTTGCCGGATGCGAGCATCCGCACGGCCACGCTCCAGCAGCCGCAGCACGGACTGGACGCGCAGACACTCGACACGACCGACGTGCTCCTGTGGTGGGGGCACATGAAGCACGACGAGGTCGACGACGAGGTCGTCGACCGGGTGCAGCAGCGCGTGCTGGCAGGCATGGGTCTGATCGTGCTGCACTCCGGACACTTCTCCAAGATCTTCAAGCGGCTCATGGGCACGACGTGCTCGTTGAAGTGGCGCAATGAGGCCGAACGCGAGCTGGTGTGGACGGTCAACCCGTCGCATCCGATCGCGGAGGGCGTTCCTTCGCCGCTCGTGATCGGTGAGCAGGAGATGTACGGCGAGTACTTCGACGTTCCGACTCCGGACGAACTCGTTTTCGTGAGTTCGTTCTCCGGCGGTGAGGTGTTTCGGTCGGGCATCACCTACCGCCGCGGCCTCGGCAAGGTCTTCTACTTCAGCCCTGGCGACCAGGAGTACCCGGTGTTCTTCCACGAGGACGTGCGCGACGTTCTGGCAAACGCCGTGCGCTGGGCCGCGCCGCCGCGGGGCGTGACGCAGGTGCCCGAGGTGGCGAACCCGCCTCGCGACTGGTTCGCGCAGGCATCCGAGGCAGAGGAGGCTCGCGCGTGAGCACGCTGAAGGTCGGGGTCGTCGGGGCCGGATGGGCCGGGCAGCAGCACCTGAAGGGTTACGCCGCTCTCGACGGGGTGGAGATCGCGGCGCTGGCTGCCATGGAAACCGACCAGGTCGTCGCACTGCAGGCCGAGTACGACATTCCGTCCACGTTCCAGCGCTGGGAGGACATGCTCGCGTCCGTGCAGCTGGACGCCATCAGCATCGCGACGCCCACGTTCCTGCACGCGCCGGTGTCGATCGCGGCGCTTGCACGCGGCATCCATGTGTTGACCGAGAAGCCGATCGCGGCGGGTGTCGACGACGCGAGGCGCATGGTCGAGGCGGCGCGGGCATCCGGCAGGGTGCTGCAGGTGGTGTTCAACCACAGGCTGCGGGGAGACATCGCCGAGCTGAGCCGCATCATCTCGAGCGGTGAACTCGGCACGCCGTATGTGGCGAAGGCCGGATGGCTGCGCCGCGCGGGCATTCCGGCATCCGGCTGGTTCGCGAAGAAGGAGCTCTCCGGCGGCGGCCCGCTGCTCGACCTCGGCGTTCACGTCATCGACTACGCGCTGCACCTGCTCGGCGAGCCGGAGGTGGCGACCGTATCTGCATCGACCTACGCGGAGCTCGGCGCGAAGGTGCTCGAGGGATTCGACGTCGAAGACATCGCCATCGCCTTCGTGCGGCTGAAGAACGGCGTCACGCTCACCCTCGAGACCAGCTGGGACAGCTTCTCCCGCCACGACAACGTCTACTGGATGACCGTGTACGGCACCGAAGGCGGCGCCGAACTGCGCGTGGTCGACTATGAGACGAGCGAGTTCACGGTGTTCCGCAACGAGGCAGGCGCGGTCGCCGACTACGAGGCGACGCCGGGCGAGAACGGCGGACACGACCAGGTGGTGGCGGAGTTCATCGAGGCGATCCGCGGCGGCGCGTCCGAGTGGGTCAAGCACGACGGGTCGCTCGGGCTGCGGCGCGCCGAACTCATCGACGCGTGCTACCGCTCGGCGGAGTCCGGGCACGAGGTGGCGCTGGGCTAGTCCAGCCGAGCGCCCGGTTCGGGCCGTATCGAAGAGGCCGGAACTCAGGCCTCGCGGAGCAACTCGAACACGAGCGGCGGCGGGCTGATCACGGTCTTGTACCAGGTCCACGACTGGCCGGCGGTCTGCTCTATCGCGATCCAGCTCTGCTGCGCGGCGGGCAGACCGTTCATGGCGACCGTGAGCGTCTGTTTGCCGGTGATCGTGCGGTTGCCCAGACCGGTGGCGCTCTGGGCACCGTACTGGGTGACCGAGAAGGTGCATGGTGCACCGGCGTCCAGGTAGAAAGTGACCAGGTAGGGCCGCACGGTCGTGGCGCCGTAGGCATCCGGCTCGAAATGCACCGACACCGCAGGATTGCGGGACGGGTTCGCAGATCTGTCGAAGTTCGCGTACGGTGACGCCGCATCCGTCTGCACGATGGTCGCCTGGATGAGCGTGGTGTTGGTGCGGCCGAGGCCGACGGGGTGGGTGACCGACAGTGTGTCGATCGGTGACGGGAAGAAGGCGGACGGGCCAGCCCAGACGACCTTGGTCAGATCCTCAACGGTGAGGTCCTTTTCGAAGGACGAGAAGTCGACCCTATGGGTGGCCGCTATGCCCTCGAAGGGCTGCGGCGTCTCATGGGACATGCGCTCAGAGTAGTTCCGAAAGGTGCGGCCGACCAGCGATTTCTGTGCCGTCCGTGACCCCGTGCATAAGATGGTTCGGTGATCGAACCATCTGTGGACCGACCGGATGCCAGGTCAGCGGTTCACGCGCTGACCCGCGCGTCGCGCATCCTCGAGCGGTCGTTGACCGGCCTGAGTCTCGCCGACTTCCGGGTGCTCTCGGCCGTGGCGGAGGGGGAGGCGCGGGCATCCCGTCTTGCTCATCGCCTCGCCCTGGGCAAACCCGCGATCAGCTCGACGGTCGAGTCGTTGGTGCGTCGCGGACTGCTGCGCCGCGAAGCGCACGACGCCGACCTGCGGGCGACACAGCTCGTGCTGACCGAGGAGGGCGCTGCAGCTCGGGTCGACGCGGAGTCAGCGCTGGTCTCGGTGGTGGTCGCGTTGGTCTCGGACACGACGGATCCCGCCGCCACGCTCGCCGCGCTCGCGGCGCTCGAACCGGCCATAGAGCGGCGGCAGCAGGCGGTGGCCGCAACGAGGGTCGCGGCGCAGAGCCGCACGATGCCGGCCGTGCGGGAAGGAGCGCTGTGACGCGGGAGACAACGGAGGCGCGCACGCCCGATGCGCCGAGCGGCACCGAAGATCACCGGCCAACGGGCGAGCGCGAACCCGGATGGCTCCGCAGGCTCGGCCACTACCTGTGGCGGCACCGGCTGAACGTCACGATCGCCGTCGGCGCCGCCATTCTCGGCTCCGCGTGTCAGGTCGCGACGCCGCTCATCGCCAGGCAGATCGTGGACGGCGTCATCGTCGACAAGAATGCTCCGCTGCTGCCTTGGCTGGCTCTGCTCATCGCGCTCGCTCTGATCGCCTTCGGGTTCGCCTATCTGCGGCGGTACCGAGGCGGACGCGTCGCCCTCGACGTGCAGAACGACCTGCGCAACGAGATGCACGACAAGCTGCAACGACTGGATGCCGCCACCCTCGACACGATGCCGACCGGTCAGCTCGTCGCGCGCGCCAACTCCGACTCCGCACTCGTGCAGGGACTCCTCAACTTCCTGCCGCTTGTCACGGGCAACGTCATCATGATGGTGCTGTCGCTGGTCGTGATGTTCGTGCTGTCGCCGCTGCTGGCGCTCATCAGCCTCGCGGTCGTGCCCGCGCTGCTCGTCGTCAGCTACCGCATGCGCCGCCGCGTCTTCCCGGCCACCTGGGACGGCCAGCAGAAGGAGGGCGAGCTCGCGGAGATCGTCGACGAGGATGTCGGCGGAGTGCGCGTCGTGAAAGCCTTCGGACAGGAGCGCCGCGAGCTGGAGCGGCTCACCCGATCGGCCTCAGCACTGTACGGGTCGCAGATGCGCGCCGTGCGCATCCAGTCGCGGTATCAGCCGCTTCTGGAGGCGGTCCCCGTGCTGGGCCAGGTCGGGATCCTGGCGCTCGGCGGATGGCTGGCGCTGAGCGGCAACATCACGCTCGGCACGTTCCTGGCGTTCTCCAGCTACATCGCGCAGCTGATGGCGCCTGCCAGGCAGCTGGCCGGCATCCTCACCATCGGGCAGATGGCTCGTACCGGCCTCGAGCGCATCTTCCAGCTGCTGGATATGACGCCGACCATCCAGGATGCTCCCGGCTCGATCGAACTGCCCGCCCGGCCGGGCGCGATCGAATTCCGCAACGTCACCTTCGGCTACGACGCGCGGACGCCCGTGCTGCGCGACTTCTCCCTGACGGTGCAGCCGGGGGAGCGCGTCGCCCTCGTGGGTGCGAGCGGCAGCGGAAAGTCGACCGTGGGTCGCCTGCTCGTGCGCTACTACGACCCCGACTCCGGCGGGGTGACGGTCGGCGGAACGGATGTGCGCGGCATCCGTCTCGGCTCACTGCGTCAGAGCGTGGGCATGGCGTTCGAAGACGCCTTTCTGTTCTCCGAGTCGGTGCGCGACAACATCGCATACGGGGCACCGGATGCCGGCGACGACCAGATCGAGACGGCAGCTCGGGCCGCCCAGGCTCACGAGTTCATCATGCAACTGCCGCGGGGCTACGACACCGTCGTCGGCGAACGCGGGCTCAGCCTCTCCGGCGGGCAGCGGCAGCGCATCGCACTCGCGAGGGCGATTCTGCGCGACCCGGCCATCCTGGTGCTCGACGACGCCACGAGCGCGATCGATGCACGCACGGAGCAGGTGATCCACGACGCGCTTCGCACCGTAATGGAGGGCCGCACCGTTCTGCTCGTCGCCCATAGGCACTCCACGCTGCACCTTGCCGACCGGATCGTCGTGCTCGAGCACGGACGCATCGTCGACCAGGGCACGCACGATGAGCTGATCGATCGCAGCCGCACGTACCGCGCCCTGTTCGGAGCAACGGATGCCGCCCGTCGCGGCGACATCGACGCGCTCGCGGGGGTCCCCTTCACCGCCGGTCGAGTACCGCCCCACGAAGAGGGACGCGTATCGAGAGCAGACGATCCGGAAACACCGGGTTTCGATACGCGGGCGGCTGACGCCGCGCGCTACTCAACCGGCGGTGAGTCTGTGCCGGCGGCTGGGGCCGTGCGCGAACCTACCGGCGGTGAGTCGGTGCAGGCGGCTGGGGTGGTGCGCGCACCTACCGGCGCTGAGCAAAAGCGCGCCAGCGCCCCTCGCGCCGCCGCGGCTGCCGGCCTAGGCATGGGGCTGGGCGGGGGAGGCATGCACGGAATGAGCGCGGGCCTCGCCCCGACTCCGGCGCTCCTGGCCAGGGTCGCCGCACTGCCGCCCGTAAGGGATTTCCCAGAGATCGATCTCGACACCGAGTCACGTCACCAGCGCGATTTCACGCTCGGCAAGGTGCTGCGGGAGTTCCGGCGTCCGCTCGCGCTGGCGCTGGTGTTCGTCGTGGTCGACGCCGTCATAGGCCTGCTCGGACCGGCTGTCGTCAAGACCGGCATCGACGACGGCGTGACCACGGGAGTTGCAGCCGTGCTGTTCGGGGCATCCGCTCTTTACCTCGTGATCACGATCATCGACCTGTTCAACGGCATGGCGGAGTCGCTGATCACGGGTCGCGCGGCGCAGCGCATCATGCTGTCGTTGCGCATCCGCGTCTTCGCCCAGCTGCAGCGCCTGTCGCTCGACTACTACGAGCGCGAAATGGCCGGTCGCATCATGACGCGCATGACGACGGACATCGACCAGTTCGAATCCCTGCTACAGAACGGACTGCTCGGGGCGCTCGTCGCATTCGTCACCTTCATCGGGGTCGGCATTGCCCTCGTCATCGTGGATGCGCCGCTCGGCCTGGCCGTGCTGACCATCGTGATCCCGCTCGCCGCGGCCACCGTGTGGTTCCGGCGTCGCTCGTCCCGGCTGTACGACCTGTCGCGCGAGCGCATCGCCATCGTCAATGCGGCGTTCCAGGAGAGCCTGTCGGGCGTGCGCGAGTCGCAGGCGTTCACGCACGAGGAGGCGACCATGCGTCGTTTCCACGGGCACGGCAACGCCTACCTGCGCTCCCGGGTCGCGGCGCAGCGCCTCGTGGCGATCTACTTCCCGTTCGTGCAGTTCCTCTCCGCCATCGCCGACGCCATAGTGCTCGGGCTAGGAGCCGCGCTCATCGCGCAGGGGCAGCTCACTGCCGGTGCGCTGATCGCGTTCCTGCTGTACATCGACATGTTCTTCTCGCCCATTCAGCAGCTCTCCCAGGTGTTCGACGCCTGGCAGCAGACCAGGGTGTCGGTGTCGCGCATCTCCGATCTGATGAAGCTGGAGACGCTCACTCCGCAGCCCGAGCATCCGGTCGCAGTCGGCGATCTCGATGGTGACGTCGCGCTCGACGATGTGCACTTCGCCTATCCGACGGGTGCGGTTTCGAGGGAGGTGCGCGGACCGAGGGATGCCCGCGAGCCCCTCTCGCGGGACGCCACCGCGGCACGGCCGGCCGAGGCGCTCGCCGGCGTAGCGCTCGGCATCCGCCCGGGTGAGACCGTCGCGCTCGTCGGCGAGACCGGCGCAGGAAAGTCGACGGTCATGAAGCTCATCGCGCGGTTCTACGATCCGGACCGGGGTGCAGTGCTCGCCGACGGCGCCGACCTACGCACACTCGATCTCGGCGGATTCAGGCGCAACCTCGGTTACGTGCCTCAGGAATCGTTCCTCTTCACCGGCACAGTGGCCGACAACATCGCATACGGGCGCCCGGATGCCACCGCCTCAGAGATCGAGACCGCCGCCCGTGCCGTCGGCGCGCACGACATGATCGAGGCGCTTCCGTTCGGCTACGACACGGAGATCTCCGAGCGCGGCAAGTCGCTCTCGTCCGGACAACGTCAGCTGATCGCGCTCGCGCGCGCCGACCTCGTGCAGCCGTCGATCCTGCTGCTCGACGAGGCGACGAGCAACCTCGACCTCGCTACCGAGTCCCGTGTGACGGATGCCATGCACCGCCTCGCCCGCGACCGGACGACCGTGCTCATCGCCCACCGTCTGCAGACGGCGATGGGAGCGCACCGCATCGTCATGCTCGATCACGGCAGGGTCATCGAGGTGGGAACGCACGAGGAACTCCTCGAGCGCGACGGGGCGTACGCGGCGATGTGGCGGGCGTTCGAGCTCGCGACCACGTGAGCGGTACGGCCCCGCCCGGATTGAGTAGTACCCGCGACACCGCGGGTCCTACTCAACCCGCGGTGTCGGGGCCGGCGGCGACGATCCGCGCCTCGATGCGCCGCACGGCATCCAGGTAGTCGCCCGTCCACACGAGGCGCACCGCCGTACCCGCCGATCCGCCCCCGTCGTGTGCAAGGTCGCTGCGCAGCGAGTCGACCAACTCGCCCGTGAGCGCTTCATCGGGCACCGGCGCACCGGGGAGCTCGGCACGCTCGACGAGCCGCTTGCCGAAGCGACGGCACCAGATGGCCAGCACGGCACATGACGCCTCGAGAGCGCTCGCTGCGCGTACGTGTTCCGCCTTCGACGCGAGCCGGCCAGAGGCATCCTCGCTGTTCCACATGTCCACGAGGGCGTCGCACACCACACGGATGCCCGCCACTCCCGCCACGGCTGCCGCCGCCTGTTCGAGCGGAACGCGGTGCCCCGACGGCTCGGAGAGGTAGGTGCGGAAGGCGTCGTCGAGGCGTCGTGCGGCTGCTGCAGCACGCCTGGCCTCTCGTAGCGGGGCAGGATGACTGTCCTGCGAGTCATCCCACCTGTTCACTCCGAATCCGACCGCGCCCGACAGGTAGTCCGCCAACTCGGCGTAGGCCTCCGCGAGCGCCGTGCGCAGTGCTGCTGCGGCGCCGCGCGGCCAGAACAGGAGCCCTACGGCGAGGCTCACCAGGGATCCGAGAGCCACGTCCTCGATGCGGTACAACCCGACGGTCCAGCCGGTCGGCTCGATGATGTTGAAGAGCAGCACGAGCGTGAGCGTGAACGCCGCCTGCCCAGCGGCGAACGAGATCACGGTGGGTGCGACCCCTGCGGCCAGCACCGCGAACGGCAGCAGGATCCACAACGCGACTGTGTTCGTTCCGATGAGCGCGAGCAGCACCCCGCCCAACGCCACTCCGACGGCGGTTCCGACGACGCTGCGCACGATGTTGCGTCCGGTGCTGAGCGCGTTCGAGCGCAGCACGGCGAGCGTTCCGAGCACGACCCAGAACGAGTGCTGCACGCCTGCGAGATCGGCCAGGAGCACGGCGAGCGCGAGCGCTATCGCACCCCGGATGCTGTTGTGCAGCCACACCGAATGCCACTCCAGTTGCGCCCCCGCCCGCTCAACGCCGGCACTGAAGCTGCCGATCAGGTCGCCGGGCTGCCTGCCGAGCGCCTTGTCCCACCAACCACGACGTTCGGCCTCCGCCGTCAGCGTGATGTTGCGGCCGACCTGCCCTACGGCGTAGCCCAGCTCCTGGGTGCGGAACCCGGGATCCAGCGCACTGACGAACGACTCCACTGCCGCGGTGCGACCGGATGCCCGCCCGTCGGCTCCCGCCGCCTCGTTCTGCCAGGCTGCACCAGCGTCCACCGCTTCGGAATCACCCGGAAGCCGACCGGTGAGTGGCGGTAGCCACTTCAGCGCGCTCTCGGCCGAAGCCGACCGCGCGTCGGTCAGCCGGGCGAGCGCGATCCGCAGCTGCTCGCTCGGTGCGGCGCTTCGCATCAGGATGTCCGCTCCGCATTCCAGCACGTCGGCCGACGCGGTCTTGACGCGGCAGACATCCAGATAGAACTCGGCGGCCTGCGGAGACACGAGCCGTGGCACGAGGGCGGACTGTGCAACCACCACCTGCAGCCAGCTCAGCTCGTCGACCAGCCGAACAACGGTGCGGGCGGGTGCGTTGAGGCTGGTCGGCCGCGTGGGCGACGAGAGGAAGAGGTCGCGCAGTGCGGTCAGTGCGGCATCCGCTCTGGCCGCGTCGGCGTCGCGCTTCTCTGCGCTCGCGGCATCCCGTCCGGCCAGGATGTGATCGGCGTCTGCCCTGAGCCGGGCACCGAGTGCCCTGCATGCCGCGGCGGCGCTCGTTCGAAGCGGCATCCGAGCCGGTGCAGGCCAGAGCAGCGCAACGGCGGCGAAGGCCACGACGGATGCCGTGCCCCAGCCGGCCAGGCGCGGCACGAGCGTCGAGATGCCCCCGGGCAGCATGACGGGAAGGATGAACGAGAGCAGCAGCGAGGTGCTGGCCGAGGCGAGAACGTCGCTCACGGTGCCCAGGAACAGCACGACGAACGCAACGATGGCCATGGATGCCGATCCGAGCCAGGCGGGAGACGCCAGCAGAGTGCCGAGGCACACGAGCACCGCGCCCGTGACGGCGAGCGACGCCTGCGCCTGCAGGCGTTCCCGCATGGTTCCGCCGAAGCCGACGAACAGCAGCATGGCGAACGATCCGAACGCGCAGAACATGGCGAAGTCCGAATTGCGCACCACGAAGAACCCGAAGGCGAAGAGCGCCGGCACGAGGATGGCCGTGCGCGCTGCCCTGCGCAGCACGCCGAAGCCGGGGTCGTGGCGTTTCAGCCAGCCGCCGAAGTCGGGTCGGGCGCGGAACGTCATCCGCCGTCGCGCATTCTCAGTCACACATCTCAGTCGCCACAGCCACCATTCTCAGACCTTGGCGTCCTGCCGTGGAATGAGGATCTGCTTGATGATGAGCAGGATCGAGGCGGTCACCGGGATCGCGACGAGCGCGCCGAGCAGGCCGAGGAGAGTGCCGCCGACAAGAGCGCCGATCACGACCAGCGATCCCGGAACGGCGATCGCCTTGTTCATCACCCTCGGCGTGAGGACATATGCCTCGATCTGCATATAGACGATGTAGACGATGGCGAAGACCAGCGCGCCGACCGGGCTGCTGAAGAGTGCGATCAGGCTTCCGGCGATCCAGAACAACACGGACCCCACCAGGGGAATGAGCGTGACGCAGAACGCGACGACCGCCATGAGCAGCGGGAACGGCAGGCCGAGGAACAGGTAGAGCAGGAACGCGACGACGGCGTTGAAGAACGCGAGCACGACCATGCCGCCGAGGTAGCCGCCGATACCTGCCGAGATCTGCTCGATCATCGAGGAGACGGTCGGACGGTTGCGGGCGGGAGCCAGACGCGTGAACGCTGTCTTGATCGTCGGAAGGGTGGCGAGAAAGTACAGGCTCAGCACGAGCACGATGATGATGCCGGAGATGACCGTGCCGATGGTCACGCCCACCTTGACGACGCCGCCGCCGATCGCGGCGAGGTTCGCCGGATTGCCGAGGAAGCTCTTCACTTGGTCGGTGATCGACGACACCTGGTCGCCGAAGTTCGTCTGCAGCCAGCGGTAGACATCCGAGTGCTGGAACGCGGTGATGGTGTCAGGGATGTTCGTGACGAACTGGGTGATCTGGGTCACCATCGTGGGAATGACGAGCCAGAGCACGCCGACGAGCACGAGCGCGAAGGCTGCGAACACGATGACGATGCCCCACGGGCGTTGCACCCTGTGCCGCTCGAGCGTGCGAACGACCGGGTCGAGGCCGAGCGCGGCGAACAGGGCGAACACGATGTAGATGATGATCGTCGACAGGTTCGAGAAGGCGAGGCCGACGAGCAGGGCTGCGAGGCCGCCGAGCGTCACCATGAACCCGATGAAGAACGGGTGGTTCAGGTTCGCCCAGAAGGTGCGCGAAGGGACAGCTTCGTGGCTGCGCAAGGCCGCGGCATCCATGCTGGCGCCCGCGTCGCCGGTCGACTCCGTCATGGCCACACTCTCCCGCGTTCGATTCCAGATCCGCTCAGACACGCCGCTCGGAGACACCGTGGTGCCGCCAGCCCGGCCGGATGTCGGCGCCAGCGGGGCGTGGATGCACGCGACATGCAGCCCCAGTCCGGGACAGATCGCATAAAGGTCTAAAGTCCGACCATTGACAGCGCTGCTTCTACGGCGCAAGAATCGCGATCAACGCGTCGCGACGGCGCGGTCCCACCGACCCGATTGGCAGTGACACCGTCATGACTGAAGACACACTGGCTGGGCAGGACCCCATCGACCCGGATGCTCCGGCCGCGGTGGACGAGATCCTCGATGAAGACGCCGCGGCCCTCGCCAAGCTCGGCTACAAGCAGGAACTGCACCGCGGCATGAGCGGCTTCTCCAACTTCGCCGTCTCGTTCTCGATCATCTCCATCCTCGCCGGATGCATCACCTCGTACGCGATCGCCTTGAACTCGGGCGGCCCGGCCGCCATCAACATCGGATGGCCGCTCGTCGGCGTGTTCGTTCTGCTGGTCGCGCTCGCCATGGCCGAGGTGTGCTCGCGCTATCCCACCGCGGGCGGCCTCTATTTCTGGGCCGGACGCCTCGCGAAGAAGAACAAGCGGCAGTGGGCCTGGTTCGTCGGCTGGTTCAACTTCCTCGGAGAGGTGGCCGTGACCGCCGCCATCGACTTCGGAGCGGCGACCACCATGAACGCGTTCGCCGCGCTGGTCTGGGGCATCACACCAACGGCCCTCGGCACCTTCCTCACGTTCGTCGTTCTCATCGTCATCCACGGCCTGCTCAACACCTTCGGGGTGCGGCTCGTGAGCATCCTGTCCAACGTGTCGGCCTGGTGGCACATCGTCGGCGTGCTCATCATCGTCGGCGTGCTCTGGGTTCTGCCGACCCACCACCAGAGCTTCAGCTGGACGATGACCGCCTGGCACAACGCCACGGGGTTCTCGTTCGCCCCGTACGTGTTCCTCATGGGCCTGCTCATGGCGCAGTACACCTACACCGGCTATGACGCATCGGCGCACATCGCCGAGGAGACGAAGGGCGCCGCTCGCACGGCGCCTCGGGGCATCGTCATGAGCGTGTTGGTCTCCATCATCGGCGGCTGGATTCTGCTCTACTCGATCACCGCCGCCATCCAGAACGGCACGTCTGCCGGGCTGGACAAGCTGGCCGCCTCGAGCACGGGTCTTCCGCCCGCCCAGATCTTCCTCGATGCTCTGAACAACCCGACGATGGCCAAGTTCCTGCTCTTCATCGTGTGCGGCGCGCAGTTCTTCTGCGGCATGGCATCCGTCACGGCGAACTCGCGCATGAGCTACGCGTTCTCGCGCGACAACGCCATCCCGGGATCGCGCTGGTGGTCGAAGGTCAACAAGCGCAGCGGCACTCCGACCAACTCGGTGTGGCTGTGCGTGGTTCTCTCGGTCATCCTCACCGTGCCAGCTCTGTTCAACAACACGGCGTATCTCGCGGTCACATCGATAGCCGTCATCGGGCTGTACATCGCCTACGTCACCCCCGTGCTGCTGAGGCGACTCAACAAGGAGTTCGTACCAGGACCGTGGCACCTGGGCAGGTGGAGCCCTCTGGTGGGATGGATCGCGATCGGCTGGGTCATCCTCATCTGCATCCTGTTCGTACTGCCTCCGGTCTCGCCGATTACGGTCAGCACGTTCAACTACTCGCCGATCGCCGTGGTCGTGGTCGCCGTGCTCGCCATCGCGCTCTGGTTCGGCCGTGGGCGCAAGCACTTCATGACGCGCGAGGAGTCCGAGCATCTGACGCTCGCCGCCGACAAGCTCTTGGAGGAATGAGGCGGGAAGGCGCAGGCTCCATGACGATGACGCAGACCCCCCTCGTCGACGCCGTGCTTCAACCGGTGCGCGACCACATGGCCTTCGAGTCGTGCGTCGAGCAACTCGGCTCGGCCATCCAGCTCGGGGTGTTCCGCCCCGGCGAGAAGCTGCCGACGGAACGCGAGCTCGCGGCGCGCATGAACGTCTCCCGCTCCACGGTGCGCGAGGCGATCAGCGCCCTGCGTGCCGCCGGCATGGTCACGACGACGCGAGGACGGGGAGGCGGATCGGTGGTCGGGCAGGCGGGGGCGGCACGACCGCTGACGGATGCGGGGGCATCCGTCTCCCCGTCCCGCGCCGAGCTCGACGACCTCATCGTCTTCAGACGGATCGTCGAGCCGGGCGCCTGCCAGGCAGCGGCATCCACGAGGATGGCGAGGGAGCAGCGGGAACTGCTCCTCACGGCGCTCGCCGAGTTCGACCTCGCCGGACCGGCCGACGACAGAGTGCCCGAGCTCTACCGTCAGGCCGACGCCCGGCTGCACCTGGCGATCGCGTCGGCGTGCGGATCGCCAAAGCTCTCGAAGGCGGTGGGCTGGGTGCAGACGCGGGTGCACGAGTACCTGTCCGAGATCCCGTTCCTGCCCGCGAACATCGTCGGCTCCGACGAGCAGCACGCCCTCATCGTGCACGCGATCGTCGACGGCGACGCGGAAACCGCACGAACCACCATGGAGAAACACTGCGACGCGACCGCGGCGCTGCTGAAAGGACTTCACCCGTGACCGCGAGACAGAACGAACGCATGCTCACCCTCGACGCCCTGCGCGAGTCCATCGACGCAGGCGATATCGACACCGTCATCCTGGGCTTCACCGACATGCAGGGCAGGCTGCAGGGAAAGCTGCTGCACGCCCGCTTCTTTCTCGACAGCGTGGTCGAGCACGGCACCGAAGGATGCAACTACCTGCTCGCAGTCGACGTCGACATGAACACGGTCGACGGGTACGCCGTGTCGTCGTGGGAGCAGGGCTACGGCGACATGGTGTTCGTGCCCGACTGGGCGACCATTCGACGCATGCCCCACCTGGAGAAGACGGCGCTCGTGCAGTGCGATCTGACCTGGATGAACGGCGAGGATGCCACGGTCTCGCCGCGCTCCATCCTGAAGCGCCAGGTGCGGCGCGCGGCCGACAACGGATGGACGGCGTTGGCCGGCACCGAGCTCGAGTTCGTCGTGTACGAGAACAGCTACGAGGATGCTTTCGATCGCGGGTACCGCGGTCTGACGCCCGCGAACCAGTACAACGTCGACTACTCATTGCTCGGATCGAGCAGGGTGGAGCCGCTGCTGCGGAGCATCCGCAACGCCATGTACGAGGCGGGCCTCAACCCGGAGTCGGCGAAGGGCGAATGCAACTTCGGGCAGCACGAGATCGCGTTCCTGTACGACGAGGTCGTGACGACGGCGGACAACCACGTGGTCTACAAGCTCGCGGCGAAGCAGATCGCCGCCCAGGCGGGCAAGTCCATCACGTTCATGGCCAAGCCGAATGAGCGCGAAGGCAACTCGTGCCACCTGCACCTGTCGCTTCGCGGCACGGGCGGCGACCTCGTGTTCTGGGATGCCGACAAGCGCGAACGCACGCCGCTGTACGACCACTTCATCGCGGGCGTGCTCGCCACCATGCGCGAGTTCACGCTGTTCTACGCGCCGAACATCAACTCGTACAAGCGCTACGCGGAGGGATCCTTCGCGCCGACCGCTGTCGCATGGGGGCTCGACAACCGCACCTGTTCCCTGCGCCTCGTCGGGCACGGTCAGGGCGCACGCGTGGAGAACCGCCTCCCGGGCGGAGACGTGAATCCATACCTCGCGCTGGCGGCGATGCTCGCGGGCGGCTTGTACGGCATCGAGAACGAGCTTCCGCTCGAGCCGGAGACGACGGGCAACGCCTACACGGGCGACGCCCCGCGCGTGCCGACCACCCTGCGGGACGCCCGCGACGCGCTCGCCGCATCGGGCATCGCGCGCGAGGCCTTCGGCGACGACGTGGTCGACCACTACCTCAACTACGCCGATGTGGAACTGGCTGCGTTCGACGCGGCCGTCACCGATTGGGAGCTGCGCCGCGGCTTCGAAAGACTCTGAAGCGATGACCGTCACCGACATGCACCACGAAGCACCCGCGTCCGGCCTGCCGTCCTCGCCGTACTCCGGCGGCGGCAGCACGACGCTCATCGATCCGTCGAACGGGCGTGCTTTCGTCGAGCTGCCGCTCGCCGGACTCGAGGAGACGGATGCCGTCATCCGGCGCGCTCACGCCGCCTTCGACTCATGGCGGCGCGTCGCACCGGGTGAGCGAGCCCGCCTGCTGCGCGCGTTCGCGGCGGTGGTGGACGCGCACCTGGACGAGCTCGCGGCCCTCGAGGTGCTGAACTCCGGGCACACCATCGGCAACGCGCGCTGGGAGGCCGGCAACGTGCGCGATGTGCTCAACTACTACTCGGCAGCACCGGAGCGGCACTTCGGACGGCAGATCCCGGTCGCCGGCGGCATCGATGTGACCTTCCACGAGCCGCTCGGCGTGGTCGGAGTCATCGTGCCGTGGAACTTCCCGATGCCCATCGCCGGCTGGGGGTTCGCGCCCGCGCTCGCGGCAGGCAACACGGTGGTGCTCAAGCCCGCGGAGTTGACGCCCCTCACGGCGATGCGCATCGGCGAGCTCGCGCTGGAGGCCGGCATCCCCGATGGCGTGTTCACCGTGCTGCCCGGGCGTGGATCTGTGGTCGGCGAACGGTTCGTCACGCATCCGCTGGTGCGCAAGGTGTGCTTCACCGGATCGACCGAGGTGGGAAAGCGCATCATGCGCGGCTGCGCCGATCAGGTGAAGCGGGTCACGCTCGAGCTCGGCGGCAAGAGCGCCAACATCGTGTTCGCCGACGCCGACCTCGAGCAGGCGGCCGCGGCCGCGCCCGGCGGGGTGTTCGACAACGCCGGGCAGGACTGCTGCGCGCGCTCGCGCATCCTGGTCGAGCGGAGCGCGTACGACCGGTTCCTGGAGCTGCTGGAGCCCGCGGTGCGCGGGTTCCGCGTGGCCGACCCCGTACGCGATGACGCCCAGATGGGCCCCCTCATCTCCGCTGGGCAGCTGGCAACCGTGCGCGGATACGTGGATGCCGCCGACGTCGCGTTCGCCGGCTCGGCGCCGGCAGGAACGGAAGGTTTCTGGTGCCCGCCGACCGTGGTGATCCCGCGTGGGGCATCCGATCCGGTGTGGCGGGAAGAGGTCTTCGGTCCGGTCGTGGCCGTCGTGCCGTTCGACGACGAAGCGGATGCCATCGCGCAGGCGAACGACAGCGACTTCGGTCTCAGCGGCTCGATCTTCACCCGAGACGTCGGCCGCGCGCTGCGGGTGGCCCGTGGAGTGGAGAGCGGCAATCTCTCGGTGAACTCGCATTCGTCGGTTCGCTACTGGACTCCGTTCGGCGGCTTCAAGCAGTCCGGCCTCGGTCGCGAACTGGGCCCGGACGCGCCTGACGCCTTCAGCGAGGTGAAGAACGTGTTCATCGCAACGTGAGCCCCGGCAACCAGGGGAAGCTCGACCAGATACAGCAGCAAAGGAAGAACAACCAGATGACAGGCAAACTCGACGGCAAGGTCGCTGTGATCACGGGCGGATGCTCCGGCATCGGCTTGGCGACCGCGCGCAAGTTCCACGCTGAGGGGGCGCGAGTCGTGATCGGCGACCTCGATTCCGAGCGAGGTGCGGCCGTCGCGTCGGAGTTGGACGGCTCGTTCGTGCGCGCCGACGTGACGAACGTCGACGACGTGAACGCGCTCTTCGCGCACGCCAAGGAACGGTACGGACGGGTGGACGTCGCGTTCAACAACGCGGGCATTTCGCCGGCAGACGACGACTCGATCCTGAAGACAGGCATCGAGGCGTGGGATCGCGTGCAGAAGGTCAACCTGACGAGCGTGTACCTGTGCTGCAAGGCGGTGCTGCCGTACATGCTCGAGCAGGGTGGCGGGTCGATCATCAACACGGCATCCTTCGTGGCGGTCATGGGGGCTGCGACCTCGCAGATCTCTTACACCGCCTCCAAGGGCGGGGTGCTCGCCATGACCCGCGAGCTCGGCGTGCAGTTCGCGGGCAAGGGCATCCGGGTCAACGCTCTGTGCCCTGGACCCGTGAACACGCCGCTGCTGCAGGAGCTGTTCGCCAAGGATCCCGAGCGGGCGGCCAGGCGCCTCGTGCACATTCCGATGGGTCGGTTCGCCGAGCCCGAGGAGATCGCGAATGCGGTGGCGTTCCTCGCCAGCGACGAGTCCAGCTTCATCACCGCCACCGAGTTCCTCGTCGACGGCGGCCTGAGCAACGCCTATGTGACGCCGTTGGAGAGCGACTTCGAGTGAACGAGACCACGCGGATGCCCGTCATCGGCATCACCACGTACCACCGCTCCGCCACGTGGGGGACGTGGCGCGATGTGGTGTGCGATCTGCTTCCGACCGCGTACGCGCATTCGGTGGCGGCGGCCGGGGCTGTTCCGCTGCTCGTGCCGCTTCTCTCCGCACGGCCGGCCGCCGACGCGACGGTCGCCGCCCTCGACGGCTTGATCATCGCAGGAGGCGAGGACATGAATCCGGCCGCCTACGGCGCCGAGCCGGCGCCCCACGTCACGGTGTGGGACGACGCGCGCGACGCGAGCGAGCTGCTCCTGCTCGACGCGGCCGACCGGATCGGCCTGCCCGTGCTCGGCATCTGCCGAGGCATGCAGGTGATGGCCGTGCACTCAGGCGGCTCGCTCATCCAGCATCTTCCGGATGCCATCGGCCACGCCCACCACGCCGCCAGCGACGGCAGGTACGCCGACACCGACGTGCACGTGGACGCCGCGAGTCGGCTCTCTTCACTGCTGCCTGCAGAGTTCAGCGTCGCCAGCCATCACCACCAGGCCGTCGCCGAGCACCCGGGTTTCGTTGCGGCCGCCCGCGACGACGACGGCGTGCTGCAGGCGATGGAAGCGCAGGGGGAGCGGTTCGCGGTTGCCGTGCAGTGGCATCCCGAGCAGCACGACGACCGTGGTCTGTTCGCCGGCCTGGTGACCGCCGCCCGCGACTACCGCGCCTGAGGTGAGCGGTCCTCCACCGCCAGCCGCAGCTTCTCGCAGAGCTGCTCGAGCTGGGCGAGCTCCTCGGGTGACAGCGCCGCCCCGACGTGCTCGATGATCGAACGTCCGTGCTGCACGGCGCAGTGCCGATACAGCGCGTATCCGTCGTCGGTGAGCCGCACGAGCGAGCCGCGGCCGTCATCCGGTTCGGGGCACTTGGACAGCAGACCGCGCTCGACGAGCCGGTCGACGAGCCTGCTCACACTCGGCTGGGTCAGGAGCACCTGCTTGCGCAGGTCTCGCATGCGGATGCTTCGCCCGTCCTGCTTCGAGATGGTATGCAGAACGTCGTACTCCGTGAGGCTGAGATCGGCGTCGCGCGGGAACTCGGCTGTGAGTGAACGCATCACCGTCACCTGGGCGCGGAACAGCGCTTCCCAGGCGCTGATCGCGGACTTCTTGGCCACTGAAGTGCTCCCTCCCCGCACTGCGGACGACATCGCGTTCCAGGGTACGGCTCGGCACCGACGCCGGCGGCCTCAGTTCAGCCATGCGCGACTGCGCCAAAGACCACAGCCCGGGGTTGGCAACCGGCGTGCGCGGTCGGGAGAGAGACCCTAACCTCGAAGCATGGATGACCGTCACCCCACCTACCCGGCCCGCACCGGAGCATCCGGCGCCTGGCTCTGGACCGCAGTCGTCGTCGCCGTCATCGGCGTCGCCGGCTTCGTCGTCACGCTGCTGACAAACGGCCACTACGGCGGCTGAGGGCCTCGGCGCAGCACCGACGACCACTGCGCCATCCGCCGGATTCGAACGATCGGCCGGATGCCTGACCCGATTCGATGGGGTACGTCGTTTTCCGGCCGAGCAGCTGAGAGTTGAGCCGTCGTCCGGTCGGGTTCAGTGGACGCAGAGCGAGGTCGGTCGGGTTCGGTAGAGACAGAACGAGGGCCGGTCGTAGAGGCTTACGACCGGCCCTCTCCCTTGCACCAAGAGTGTCCTGCAATCACATTCCACACCGACCGCCACAGCAAACAGCCGGTGTTCTTGCACTCTATAACGAACGGGTAACGGGGCGCTAGTTACCTGTTCGTTATTTTTCTTATGAATTCGTCGTGAGCCACAAGACCGACGATTTCCGCCGGAATCGGCGCGGCCGCTGCACTTTCCAAGCCCGCCAAAAAAGCCACTTGGCGCGAACCGGACACGGGAGTCATTGCCTGCGCGAGTATGGTCTAGACGCCCGACTCGAATGGGCGGAGGAGAACGATGGACGACGGTGTCTCTGGGATCCGCGGTGAAGACGACGGGCAGGAACCCGACGTACCTCAGGCCGCACCACCCGTGCTCGAGGTCGAAGACCTGCACGTCTCCTACGGTGCCCGCGTCGCAGTGGACGGCGTCAGCTTCCGCATCGACCGCGGCGAGATCTTCGGTCTACTCGGACCGAACGGTGCGGGCAAGACCAGCACGCTGAGCGCCATCGAGGGTCTCGTGAAGCCCAAGTCGGGCAGCTCGAGGATCGACGGAATCGACACCGAGCGGCATCCGTTGGATGCCAAGGCACGGCTCGGCGTGCAACTGCAGTCCTCGAGCTTTCAAGCCGAGTTGAGCATCCTGCAGATCGCCCAGCTGTATGCGGGCCTCTATGGTGTGCGGCTTTCGCGTGATGAGATCGGGGACGGCATGCGCACGATCGGGCTCGATGCGGAGATGGACAAACGGTTCAAGCAGCTCTCCGGCGGGCAACAGCAAAGGCTCGCGCTGTTCATCGCGAGCATTCATGACCCGCTGCTCCTCCTGCTCGACGAGCCCACCGCGGGACTGGACCCTCAGTCGCGCCGCGCGCTGTGGCAGCGCATCGAGCAGGCCAGGGGCGCGGGGCGGAGCATCCTTCTCACCACGCACTCGATGGAGGAGGCGCAGGCCGTGTGCGATCGCGTTGCCATCATCGACCACGGCGTGCTCGTGACCACCGGCACTCCGACCGGTCTGATCGACAAACACAAAGACGATCCGCGCGTTCTGGCTGTTGCGCACGGCGACGTCACGCTCGAAGACGTGTTCATCGGCCTGACGGGAGATGCGATCCGTGACTAATACGGCAGGCCAGGCAGTGAACACGGCTCGCCCACCCCTCGGGTTGGCCGCCGCATCCCTTCTGCGCGCCGACGCCCTCGTTCTTCTCCGCAACAGGGTGTCCGGCTTCGTCAGTCTGCTGCTGCCTCTCGTGATCGTCGTGGTGACCGGTCTGACGGAGAAGAAGACGGCCCGCCTCGGCGGCCCCGATCTCACGATCGCCCTGGCCATCACGGTCGGCCTGATCAGCTCGAGCCTGCTCGGCTACGCCGTGGGTGTGGCACAGGATCGCCACGCCGGCGTGCTGCAGAGGCTTCGCGTCACCCCGGCTCCCAGCTGGATGATCATGGCGAGCAGGCTGGCCGTGCAGGTGGTGGCCAATCTGATCATCTCGATCATCGTCGTCATCGTCGGTGTCATCGTCCACGGGCTGAATCTGAACGTTGCGCAGTACGCGCTGGTCGTCGTGGTCGCGGTGCTCGGAGCCGCGGTCTTCCTGTCCATCGGACAGGCGATCGTCGGGCTTGTGGACTCGGCTGGGGCCGTGAGCGCGATCGGACGCGTACTCTTCGCGCTTCTGCTTCTGCTCGGGCTGCTGGGCGGAACGGGACTCCTCGGCGACACGCTCAAGACGATCGCCGACTGGTCTCCGGTCGGCGCACTCATGACGCTCTTCGCGGATGCTCTGACCATGTCCGCCTGGAACGACCAGGAGACGTACGCACTTCTGGCTTGCGCGGGGTACATCGTCGTCTTCGCCTTCATCGGCATCCGCTGGTTCCGCTGGGACCCTCGGTAGTCGCACGACCGGCATTCGGGCTCGTTTCCGACGAAACCTGGCGACTGCTGTAACGGCCGGCTCTCGCTAGTCGAGTCGCCCTGCTTCAGACGAGTGCGACTCGCTGGATCTCCGTGCGCGCTATGGCCCGGTCTCGCACTTCGGATGCCGACGCCCGCCTCGGGTCGCGCAGGTAGGCATCCAATGCGGCGTCGTCGGGCAGTTCGATGATCTGCGTCTCGAACGGATGCCCGTCCGGCGCCCCGCTCGTGGCATCCGTCGCCGGGGCGCCCGCCTGCGACCGTACCCTGGCCACCACGCGGGCCCCGTGCTCCGGCAGCAGCGCCAGTACGGCGTCCTCGTATGCCACGAGCGCTTCCTCTTGTCCGGCGCGCGCCCACAGCGTCACGCACAGCACGACACTCATGCCACGAACGTAGCGGAGGCGGGCGCCGTGGCCGGCCCTTGACGCAATTCACCAAACGATGAATTATGAACCCGTGGGCCACATCCGCTCACGCAGTCGACGGCGAGGAGGTCACCATGCGCGCGATCGTGCTCAAGGAGTTCCAGGAGCTGCGCCGCGACCGACGCACGCTCGCGCTGCTCATCGTGATGCCGCTTCTGCTGCTGATCATCTTCGGCTACGCGGCCAACTTCACCGTCGATCGGCTGACCGTCGCCGTCTACGGCAGCAACGCCACGAGCGTGCAGAAGCTCATCGACGACAACTCGAAACTGAAAGACCATCTCGACGTCATCTCGACCGACAGCAGCGGAACGAGATCGGATGCCACGCGCGAGCTTCGCGACGACCGCGCAGACGTGGCGATCTACACGGAGCTGGTGCCGGGACCCGAGGGATCCGCCGGGTATTCGGCGCACGTGTACATCGACGGCTCCAACCTGTTCGCGGCACAGGCGGCGCGCACGATCTTCGCCCAGATGCAGCAGCAGTTGTCGCAGCAGGCCCAGGCCACCGCCGCGCAAGCACAGGCGCACCGCGCCCCGCCGTCGCTGACCGTCACGACCTTGTTCAACCCCGACCTCAAGACCTCCTGGGTCATGGTGCCGGCGATCATCGGGCTCATCCTCACCTTCATCGGCACGATCATCACGTCGATCGGTCTGGTGCGAGAGCGCGAGGCGGGCACACTCGAGCAGCTGGCGGTCATGCCACTGCGGGCGAGCGCCGTGGTGCTGGGCAAGATCTCGCCGTACTTCCTGCTGGCGTGCTTCGACATGGCGCTCATCACGGTGCTCGGGCTGCTGCTGTTCGGGGTCCCGTTCAACGGCAATCCGCTCATCTTCATCGTCGGCGCCGCACTGTTCCTCTTCGTGGTGCTTGGGCTCGGCGTGCTCATATCGTCGGTGTCGCGCACGACGGGGCAGGCGATTCAGCTCGCGTTCATGGTGCTACTGCCGCAGATCCTGCTCTCCGGCATGATCTTCCCGCTGTCCGCTATGGCGGCGGGCGTGCGCTGGATCGGCTACTGCCTGCCCCTCACGTGGTTCACGATGATCTCGCAGGGCGTGATGATCCGCGGCGCCGGATGGGATTCGCTGTGGTTCCCGCTCGTCATCCTCGCGGCGATGGCGGTCGTGATCTTCGGCCTCGCCGTCGTACGACTCAGCCGCAGCATCTCGCCCGTCAAGCAGCGTGCGAAAGTCGAGACGGATGCCTCACCGCGGCACGCGGCGGAGGTCGCGCAGTGAGCGCCCACGCCGCGTCCGCTCTTGGCGTCAACGGCCTGTCCGTGCGATTCGGGCACACCGAGGCGCTCCGGGACGTGACGCTGGAGGCCCAGCCCGGCCAGGTCACGGCGATCGTCGGAGGGGACGGCGCGGGCAAGTCGACACTGCTGCGCGCGCTCGCAGGTCGCGTGCAGGCGGATGCCGGAGACATCCGCACCGTAGACCGCACCCGCTTCGGGTACCAGCCGGCGACGTCAGGCGTGTGGCCCACGCTGACGGTGCAGGAGAACCTAGAGTTCGTCGGGCGCTCGTACGGCATGCCCGCCGCACGCATCCGCTCCCGCTCGGCCGAGCTTCTCGAGCGCGCGGGTCTCGCAGATGCCGACCGTCGCCTAGGCAACGCGCTGTCCGGCGGCATGCGGCAGAAGCTCGGATTCCTGCTGGCGATCCTGCACGAACCCGAGCTCGTGCTGCTCGACGAGCCGAGCACGGGCGTCGACCCGGTGAGCAGGGTCGAGCTGTGGCGCCTGATCAGCGCCACGGCGGGCTCCACGACCAACGGAACGGCCACCACTGTCGTCATGGCCACCACCTACCTCGATGAGGCGCAGCGGGCGGCAGCCGTGCTCGCGCTGGATGCCGGACGGACGCTCGCCGCAGGCACGCCGGACGAAATCATCGCGTCGGTGCCGGGCAGCATCGCAACACTCGACGACCCGGATGCCGTGCCTTCCGCGATCGCGGATCGCACGTGGCGCCGCGGCACCGAGCGCCACGTGTGGTGGCCGCCCGAGACGGGTGAGCTCGCGGCGAGTACGCGCGTCGAGCATCCGGACTTCGAAGACGCCTTGATCGCGCTGTCCCTTGCGGCACACCCGGACCCGGGCGTGAAGCCGAACCCGCCGGTTGAGCCGCCACCGCCGGTTGAGCCTGTCGAAACCAAGCCACCGCGCGTCGAGGCCCGCCCCGTGTCCGCCGAAACCCGCCCGGTCCCCGGTTTCGACCGGCGCGACCAGCAGTCATCCGATGCGGCCGCCGCCGCCCGACACATCACGAAGCACTTCGGGCATGCCACCGCCCTCGACGACGTCAGCCTCGACGTGCGCCCCGGTGAGGTGGTCGGCCTCATCGGGGCGAACGGAGCGGGCAAGACGACACTGCTGCGCATCATGCTCGGCCTCGAGCGAGCGGACGAGGGCGAGGCGACACTGTTCGGCGCCCTGCCGAGCAACGCCTCCCGACGGAGGCTCGGGTACGTTCCGCAGGGGCTCGGCCTCTACACGACGCTGAGCGTTCGCGAGAATGTGGCCTTCCTGTCCAGGGTCTACGACGTGCCGAAGCCTCAACTCCCCGGGCCGCTGCTTCAGGTGCGCTCGGCGGTGGTCGGCGACATCGGACTCGGGCGGCAACGCCAGCTCGCGTTCGTGCTGGCACTCTCTCACGGGCCCGAGCTGCTCGTGCTCGACGAGCCGACGTCCGGGGTCGATCCGCTCGCGAGAGCGAGGTTGTGGGACGTCATCCATGCTCAGGCGGATGCCGGTCGTGCCGTCATCGTGACCACTCACTACCTACAGGAGGCCGAGCAGTGCACGCGGCTCGCTTTGCTCTCACAGGGGCGGATGGTGGGCTCCGGTAGGGTGCACGACCTCACCGCCGGCGCACGGGCCGTTCTCGTCACGAGCGACGATCCCGGGGTGTCGTGGCAGCGGTTGTTCGAGGTCTTGGACCGCTCCGGCCTGCCGATCATGCTGAGCGGGCGGAGCATCCGCGTGGCCGGACGCGCCGAAAAGGGCGGTGAGGATGCCCTGCGCGATGACGTCGTTCACGCGCTCGCCGGCATCCGGGCACGCGTGCAGCCCGTCCCCGCGACCCTGGAGGAGACCATGGTGCTGCTCGATCGCGAGGCCTCGGCTTCGCTCGGTGCGGCCGAGCATGCGGGGACCGCGGCGTGAGCGGCCGCCGGCCCGGTAAGTCCACCACCAGGCAGGAGCTGCTGGATGCCGCGCGCGAGGTGTTCGCGGATCGCGGCGACGACGCCACGACGCGCGAGATCGCCCAGCGCGCCGGAGTGGACCCGGCCATGATCGCTCACTACTTCGGTTCGAAGGGCGGCCTCTTCGAGGCAGTGACGAATCTGCGGGTGGACCCGCGGGATGTCATCACGCCCGTACTCGACGCAGCTCCCGAGGATGCCGCGCGCGAGCTTCTCTCGACGCTCGTACGCACCTGGGATGCTCACGCATCGGCCCTCACGGCGGTCTTGCGTACTGCGACACGCAATCAGGCGCTTGCCGCGCGCGCTCGTACGTTCATCCTCGAGCGCGCGGTGCGTCCGGTGGTCACGCGGTTCTCGCCGAGCCCGGACGAGGTCGACACCCGTGCAGCTCTGCTCGCCAGCCAGGTCGCGGGCCTCATGCTCGCCCGCTACGTGCTGCGATGGGAGCCCCTCGCCTCGGCGGACACAGAGTGGATCGTCGCCCACCTCGGCCCGACCGTGCACGGCTACCTCATGGGCCCGCTGCCCACAGCGCCGCCGCGGGAGGTGCGGGCGCCGGTGGAACCGCTACCCAACCAGCGCTCCGTACCACTCCCATAGTGTGAGAGGACGACTCGAGGAGGCTTCATGCAGACGGTGATCCAGTACGCACGATTCGGCGGACCCGAGGTCCTCGAGGCGGCCGAGTATCCCGACCCGGTGCCGGGCGAGGGCAAGGTGCGCATCGACGTGAAGGCGGCTGGGGTCAACCCGATCGACTGGAAGCTGCGGCAGGGCACCCGCCCGTCCGATCCGATCGAGAAGCCCCGGCGGTTGGGGCTCGACGTCTCGGGCGTCGTCTCGGTGGTGGGCGAAGGCGTGGAGGACTGGTCCGTCGGCGACGAGGTCGTGGTGCGTGGCGCGAGCGGGGGATACGCGAGCGAGATCGTTGCATCGGGGGGCAAGCTCGTGCGCAAGCCGGCGAATGTGTCGTTCGAGCATGCCGCGGCCCTCGGCGTGCCGGCGGGCACCGCCTACCAGGCGGTCGCTTCGATAGGAGCGGGCGAGGGAGATGTGCTCCTCATTCATGGCGCATCCGGAGCCGTCGGGCAGGCCGCGCTTCAGTTCGCGCGAGCTCGCGGCGTCACCGTCGTCGGAACGGCCGGCCCCCGGAATCTAGACCGTGTTCGCGAGCTCGGCGCCATCGCGCTCGAGTACGGCGACGGGCTGGTCGAGCGGGTGCGCGAGGCCGTTCCGCAGGGCGTGGGCTATGTGCTCGACATGGCCGGAACGGATGCCGCACTGCAGGCATCCTTCGAGTTGGTCGCAGACCGCTCCCACATCGGAACCATCGTCGTGGGTGCCAAGGCGGCGGAGCTCGGCATCAAGGCGTGGTCGGGCGGGAGTCCCGTGCCGCTGACGCCCGAAGAGGAGGCGCTGCGCGCTGAGGGGCTCGAGGCCGCGTTGGCCGGCCTTGCCGACGGCACGTTCCAGGTCGAGATCGGGGCGACCTACTCGCTACGGGATGCCGCCGAGGCCCACCGAGCAGGGCAGTCCGGCGAGGTGCGCGGCAAGATCATCCTCCTGCCCTGACGCCCCCGCGCAAGCGGGCGTATCGAAACCAAGCCCCGGCACCCCAGCCGACTCACCCGACGTACGTCGTGCTCCGCACGAGCACGGTCGCCGTCCCGGCATCCCCCTCGACGTACGGCCCCCACACGGTCCCGACGAATCCACCCGCGACTTCCGTGCTCAGCACGTCGGTGGGTATCGCCGCGCTCCTGCGCCCGTCGACCGCGAACGACACGCTCGACCCCTCGAACCGAGCCGTCACCAGGGGAGCCGTGGCATCACAGGTCCACTCCTCGACCACCTCGTCGACTCCCGCGCCCCGGCGGATGACGCGCACCAGCGCCTGTGCCAGCTCGAGCCGGATCGAGTAGCTGGAGCTTTGGCGCAGCAGAAGCCCAACGACGGCGCCCTCGACGATGCGCTCGAACGACACGCCGACCTCGGCATGGTGATGGCGCAACCGATAGAGGAGGGCTGCCGGATGACCGTCGCCGGTGACCGCAGCACCCGTCGAGCGCAGAAGGATGCCGTCGGCCCGCTCGTGCGCGAACTCCGTCGTTCCCCGCACGGCCAGCGCATCGCCGATCGTGGCGGGTTCGCTGGTGGTCGCGACCGGTCGATCTCCGACGTCGGCGATGACGCCGACGCCCGGATTGAGAACGGGCCAATCGTCTTCCCAGACGACGTCGGCGACGAATGTCTCGCGGCCCAGGATGTGTTCATCGTCGATGGTCCTGACGGCAAGGAGCACGGCAGCCCAGGAGCCGTCAACACGTTCCACGAAGTCGGCATGGCCCACGTTCTGAACCGGGTACGCGGCACCCAGGTGGCGGTGGGTGAAGATGGGATTGCGCGGGCAGTTCTCGTACGGTCCCGTGAGAGACCTCGAGCGCGCGATGACGATGGCGTGGTCGCGGAAGGTGCCGCCTTCGGCGGTCAGCAGGTAGAACCATCCGTTGCGTTCGAAAAGATGCGGCGCTTCGCTCCACGTGGCGTCCCGAAGCGCGGACTGCCAGACGATCGTCTCGTCGCTGGCGAAGACGCCGGATTCCACGTCGATCTCACGCACCCACACCTCGCACTGGCCGTCGTACTCGCTGGGCCGCTTGATCCTCGTGGCGCACCAATACGCGCGCCTGTCGTGAAAGAGGAGCGAAGGATCGAAGCCGTCGGCATCCTGCACCCAGGTGGGCTTGGACCAGGGCCCGGCGGGGTCGGTGGCCGTCACGATGAAGCTCGATTCGTCGCCGTCGCCGACGAGCGTGCAGACGATGTAGAAGATCCCGTCGTGGTAGCGGATGGTGGGAGCGTAGACCCCTTTCGAGTCGGCGATGGACGAGAAGTCGATGTCGGTTGCTGTGACGGCGGCGTGCCCGATCGGCGCCCACGACACGAGGTCGTCGCTGGCATGGATGGGCAGGCCGGGAAAGTACTCGAATGTCGAGTTGACGAGGTAGTAGCGATCGCCTGAACGACAGATCGAGGGATCGGGATAGAAGCCGGCGAGTACCGGGTTCACGGGCTGGAGCACATAAGCCTTTCGTGGTGGGTGGTGGGTGCAACGGGGCGCCGTGCCGGGCGTGCTGGAGCGACCGAGTGGCGAACGGACGGTACGACTAGGGTCGGGAGCCCGTCGAGCCGCGCGGGATGAGTTCGAAGTCGACTTCGCGGAAGGCGACGGGCGCTCGAGGGGACTCGATCCGATTGAGCAGCACATCCACGGCGATGTCGGCGATTCGTCGTCGACCTCCATCGATCGTGCTGAGCGATGGGGTGGTGTACCTGCTCTCGACGAGGTCGTCGAACCCCAGGACCGACACGTCTCCTGGCACGTCCAGACCGGATGCCTGGAGCTCGTGCAGCGCGCCGATAGCGAGAACATCGGTCACCGCGAACACGGCGTCGAACTCGATTCCGCGATCGAGCAGCGAACGCACTGCCGAGCCGCCGTCTTCGTACGCCCACGCGCCGGTCGGCAGCTCGAGCTCGGGGTCGCGATCGATGCCGCGGGTCTGCAGGCCGCGGCGGTAGCCCTCGACGCGGAGCACGGAGGTCCCGAGGGCCGGGCCCGCTGCATCCGTGCGGCCGATCAGGGCGATCCGCCGATGACCGAGGTCGATCAGATACTCCGTGCCGGCTTGAGCGGCTTCCACGTTCCGCATGGTGACGTGGTCGACCTCCGGCGAGAACACGTTCTCGCCGAGGAGCACGACGGGTCGTTCGGTGGCGAACACCCGGGCGTCTTCGGATGTCAGCGCTAGCGGGTTGATGAGCAGGCCGTCGGTCATCTGGCGCCGAGCACCCTGAAGCGCATCCAGTTCGAGTGCCCGAGTGGAGTTGGTCTGCTCGGTCAGAACGGTGTAGCCGCGGTCTCGCGCGATGTCGATGATCTCGGATGCCAGCTCCGCGAAATAGCCCTGGGTGAGGGTCGGAACGGCGAGGCCGAGCAGGTTGCTGCGCCCCAGCCGCAGGCTGCGAGCAGAGTAGTTCGGCTGATAGTCGAGTTCTGCAATGGCCGCTTCAACCTTGGTTCGAGTGGCCTCGCTGACGTACTTGTACCCGTTGACCACGTTCGAGACCGTTCGGAACGAGACTCCGGCAAGGCGGGCGACGTCTCGTAGCGTCGCGGCCATAGTTGCTCCTTCTCGGGGTCCTACTGTTCAGGATGCTCCAGCGCGGGTCATGGAGGCACACGCTCTGCAGCGCGGCGTGCGGCTCCGCTCATCCTTTGAACGCTCCGTCCATGATGCCCGCCACAAGGCGTCGTCCGACGAAGAAGAACACGATGAGCAGTGGGAGCGTCGCGAGGAACGACCCGGTCATGGCCAGCCCGAGATTGATCGTGTAGCTCTTCTGCAGCGCCTGGATGGCGATCTGCACGGTGTAGTTCTCCGGCGACTTGAGCACGATGAACGGCCAGAGAAAGTCGTTCCAGCTGGTCACGAATCCGAGCAACCCGAGCACGAAGGCGGCGGGACGCACGATCGGGAAGGCGATCCGCCAGAAGATCTGCCAACTGTTCGCGCCGTCGATACGCGCGGCGCCCATGAGCTCGTCGCTCATCGTCGACGACAGATGCTGACGCATCCAGAAGATCCCGAACGCGCTCGCGAGACCCGGGAAGATCACTCCCTGAAGGGTGTCGACCCAGTTGAACGTGCTGATGATCATGTACTGCGGGATGATCGAGAGCTGAGCAGGAACGGTCATGGTCAGCAGCACCACGAGAAAGAGCGCGTTCCGTCCCCGGAAGCGCAGCTTCGCGAAAGCGAAGCCGGCGAGCGCGCACAGCACGGCTTGGCCTCCGCCGATCGCGACGGCGATGATGACGCTGTTCAGGATCGATTGGCCGAACGGCACGGTCGAGAAGACGACGCCGACCATGTCGAAGAAGTTGCCGCCTGGAATCACGCGCGGCGGCAGCTGGGATGCCGCGGCCGTGTTGGTCGACGACACCACGAACATCCAGTACAGCGGAAAGATGCTGCCGATCGCCGCCGCGATGAGGATGACGTAGACCCACCAACGAACGCGCCCGATGTGCCGGCGACGCGGGGCACGCTGCGGGTCGAGCCATCTCTCAGGGGCAACGGCATCCGGTCGAAGTCGAGTTGCCGTGCTGGACATCAGTGCGACCCCCGCAACCGTGTGGACAACGCGAAGTTGATGGCGGCGATCACGACGACCATGACGAAGAGCGCTACGCCGATCGCCGCCCCGTAGCCGAACTTGTAGTCGCCGAACGCTTGCTCGTACAAATACAGAGTCAGCGTCTGGCATTGCCGCGCTGCACCGCAGGTGAGCGATGAGCCCGTGTTCACGAGGAGGGGCTCCGTGAAGATCTGCAGGCCGCCGATGGTCGATGTGATGACCGTGAAGATGATGATGGGCCGCAGCGACGGCACGGTGATGGAGGTGAACTGCCGCCACCCTCCAGCACCGTCGACCGAGGCGGCTTCATACATCTCACGCGGAATGGACTGCAGCCCAGCCAGGTAGAGCAGTGTCGTGTAACCGACCCATCGCCAGATGATCATGACCGCGATCACGAACTGACTCGACAGCCGCCCAGCGAGCCAGTTGACGGGGTTGCCGCCGAACAGGCTCAGGACCCAGTTGACCAGACCGTAGTGCGCGTCGAACAGCTGCGAGAACACGATGGCTGTCGCCGCGATCGAGGTGATGTACGGAATGAGCAACGACATCCGGAAGAAGTTCGCGAAACGCATGCGCGCTGCGTGCAGCAGGTGAGCGAGCGCCAGCGCGATGAGCAACTGGGGGATGGTCGACATCAACCAGATCGACAGCGTGTTGCCTGCCGCGTTCCAGAACCTCGTGTCCGAGAGCAGTGTGCCGAAATTGTCGAGTCCGACGAACGTCTTCGTGCCGATGGGATTCCAGTCGAAGAGCGAAATGACGAAGGTGAAGGCCAGCGGGAACAGGCCGAACACGGCGAACAGGATGAAGAACGGCGCGATGTACGCGTAGGGAGCGAATCGTTCGGGGATGCTTTCCCGGATGCGCCCGAGCGCGGTCGCTGGTCGCGCCAGCGTAGGAGCAGCGGTAGTCATTGGTGAACCTCGCAGTCGAACCGGCCGCTACTTGCTGATGTCCTGTTTGATGGCGCTCAGCGCGCTCGCCCACGCCTGATCAGCCGAGATCTTCTTGTTCTCGACATTGATGATGGCGTTCAGGAAGTCGGTTCCGATCTGTGCCGAGTCGGGTCCGACGTAGAACGGCTTCAGGCCCGTGATCGATTCGGTGAAGATCTTGCCGACGGGAGCGTCGGAGAAGAACGGATCGGTCTTCTGCAGCAGTTTGGGATTCGTGTAGTTGGCGACCGTGGTCGGAAGAGCACCGCTGTCGAGGAAGTGGTTCAGTTGCGACGACGGCGACTGCGAGTTCTTGATGTAGTCCCAGGCTGCTTGCGGATGCGCCGCGCGCTTCGGGATCGCGAGGTAGCTGCCGCCCCAGTTGCCCGACACCCCCGGGATCTTTGCGATGGCCCAATCGCCCTTCGTGTCAGGCGCGTTGCTCTTGACCGAGCCGAGCATCCATGACGGCGTTGCCACTGCGGCGAAGGCGCCCTTCTGCAGCCCGGCACTCCACCCGGTGGAGAAGGAGGTCAGGTTGGCGGTGATGCCGTCGGTCACCCCGGTCAGCGCGAGTTTGAACGCCGACTTGATCTGGTCGTTCTGGTAGTCGAGCTTGCGGGTCTTGTTGTCGTAGAACTGCTCGGACACCTGACCGATGGCCTGGTAGAAGATCGAGGTCTCTGCGTTGTCGATGAACGGCTTGCCCGTCTTCTGGGTGTACTCCTTGCCGACCTTGAGGAAGTCCTGCCAGGTGGGCATCAGGGCGCTCACCTGGTCGGGATCGGTTGGGAGGCCCGCGGCAGCGAACAAGTCCTTTCGGTACGACAGAGCCATGCCGCCCACGTCGGTGGGCACTCCGATCACCTGTCCGCCGGAGGCGACCGACTGCGACCAGATGGCCGGGGCATAGTCCTTCGAGATCTTCTTCGCCCCGAGCGTGTTGAGGTCGACGAAGTTGTCGGCGCTCTCGACGAACTTCGGCAGGTCCGCAGCCTGAATCAGCACGACGTCCGGCACCTTCCCGCCCGCCAGTGCCGCGGTCAGTGCCTGGGCCGTGTCGGTCGAGCTGCCGACCTCGGTCAGCTTGATGTGCACGCCTGGGTGCGACTTCTCGTACGCCTGCACGTCTGCTTTGGCATTGATGCCGGTGAACGACCACAACGTGATGTCGGAGTTCGCGGCCGATCCGCTCGAGTTGTTTGACGAGCAGCCGACAAGAGCGACGGCGACGGCCAGTGTCGCGGCCGCTGCTGCGGCCAGACGGGACTTTCTTCTCACGATGATTCCCCTCCAATGCGGAATACGTGTCCGGCGCGCGACACTGCGGCCGGTTTAGGTGAGCGCCCCGGTTCGGGGCGTCCCTTCGAGCAGGAAGCGGTCGGACGAACGGTTCCTGCAACGTTGCAAGAAAGAAAAGCACAGCGCCGGATCGAAGCGCAATAGGCGAACGGGTTTTTCTTGCAACGTTGCACGAGGGTTCTATGTGGGCCTACTCTTTCGGCAGCCTGCACTTGTCCACCACCCCGGAACCACGACGACGAGGACCCCCGTGACCGCTCTTGCCCCGACGCCGCCCATGGGATGGAACAGCTGGGATTCGTACGGAACGACGATCACCGAAGCAGAGGTGCTGGCGAACGCGGAGTTCATGCACGACCGGCTTCTTGCGGCAGGCTGGAACACTGTCGTCATCGATGCCGCCTGGTTCGACCCGTTCGCCCACGCGCATGGCTACAACGAGCCGTTGCGTCCGACCATGGATGCCTGGGGCCGGCTCGTTCCCACGCCGAACCGTTTCCCGTCGGCAGGCGACGGCGCAGGGTTCGGCCCTCTTGCCCGTGCCGTGCGCGAGTTTGGACTTCGCTTCGGCATCCACGTGATGCGGGGCATCCCACGTGAGGCGGTGGAACGCGACCTTCCGGTTTTCGGCACGGAGTACACCGCGCGGCAAGTCGCAGACGTACAGAGCGTGTGCCCATGGAACCGCGACAACTACGGGCTGAACCATGCCCATCCGGGCGCGCAGGCGTACTACGACGCGCAGGTTGCGCAGTACGCCGAGTGGGGCATCGACTACCTCAAGGTGGACGACATGTTGGCGCCGTATCACGCGGAAGAGATCGAGGCGTTTTCGCGGGCGATCGCCCGCTCGCGGCGCCCTATCGTGCTCTCGCTCTCACCCGGAACCGGTCTCTCGACACGGCATCTCGACCACCTTCGCGCCAATGCGCAAATGTGGCGAATCTCCGACGACCTGTGGGACAGGTGGGACGACGTGTATGCGCAGTTCGCCAGGCTTGCGCGCTGGGCACCGTTGCAGGAGCCAGGTGGCTGGGCGGATGCCGACATGCTTCCGCTAGGACGGATCGGGCTGCGCGCCGAGCGCGGGGAGCCTCGCGACAGCCTGCTCACACTCGACGAACAGCGCACTGTTCTCACGCTCTGGGTGATGGCGCGCTCGCCCCTCATGGTGGGCGGTGACCTGCCATCGAGCGACGGACGCACCGTCGAACTCCTCGCCAATCCCTGGCTGGGGAGGGTTCTCTCCGAGGCCCGCGACAGCGCCGAGATCCTGCGCGAGCCGCGTTCGGGCGGCGAGCACATCGTGTGGGCCGCGAGGTCGGCAGACCCCGACCGGCACTTCGTCGCGCTCTTTTCGACGGTCGCCGGTGGCTCAGAGGTCTCGGTACCGGTCTCGTCGATCGTCGGCGAGAACCGCTTCGGCGAGTGGCGCCTCCGAGACCTTTGGACCGAGGCGGATCCGACCGTGAGCGACGGGATGATCCGCGCATCCGTTCCCGAGCACGGCGTGCGCTGGTACGCCCTCGAGCCCGCCGCGGGAGAGTAGCCGCGAGGCGCCCCACCGCGGGAGAGTAGCCCGCGAGGCGTGCGCACCGCGGGTTGAGTAGCCCGCGAAGCGGGCGTATCGAAACCCCAGCCCCCCTCAGTCTTCGTGTGCCTGCTGCCTGGCGAGGTTCTCCCAGTCGTGCTGGAAGATCGCGTCGAAGTACGCGGCGACGCGCGCGCTATCGATGATGACGCCGGCATCACGGTTCTGCAGTGTGCCCGCCGTCGACCAGTTCTGGCTGCTCACGAGCGTGCGCGCCCCGTCGACGACGATGCCCTTGTTGTGCACGTTGTTCTGCAGCTTCACGTTGTGTACGACATCGAGTCCGAGTTGCTGCAGCTGCTCCAGGTATCCGGCTGTCTCGTACTGGCTCATGATGATGTGCACCTCGACACCGGCGTTCTGTCGCGCGATCACCGCGTCGATGAGGGCGGAGAAGCCTGCGGAGGCCGCCGTCTTGGTGGAGGGCGGCTCGATGTACTGGAACTGGAGGTGCAGGGATGCCGTCGCGGATTCGATCAGCGAACGCACGGCATCCGCGTAGACACCGGGGTCGGGCGTGAGTACGGGTGTGATCGTCATGTGATCGGTCAGGGTCTCCGGCGCGGTGAAGTTCTTGAAGGGCGGAGTCTGCACCAGCGGCTGAACCAGCTGCACGGCATCGAGAGCGGCAGATGCCGGGGATGCCGCCTGATGCTGCGAGGCGACCGTGTGGTCGTGCTTCAAGTACGCCTCGAACACGTTCGCGAGCGTTTCGTCGTGGATCACGACGTGCCAGTCCCGGTCGCGCGTGCGTGCCTCTGCGGCGTCCGCCGGAACGTGCACGGGGTCGATGTCCGGCTGGTTGGAGTTGTTCCAGTTGCCGCTCGAGAGCCACACTGCGCTCGAATCCCGTACTGCGACCTTGATGTGATAGGCCGACGGATAGATCCAGGCGGCCGCGTGCGGGTCAGCGCGCTCGAGCGCCCACGCCTGATCGAAGCCCGTGCCGAGCGAGCTTCGAAGGGCGGCGACGGTGTCGTCGTCCGTCTGGTCCGCGGTGGGATTCTTCGCCGGGTGGTCGAGCACGAACACGACACCCTTGCCGGCCGCCGCCTGTTCGAACCGGGTCAGCACGTGCGCGGAGGTGAAGTCGTAGAGGCCCACGGTGAGGGTCTTCTGCGTGCCGGACAGGAACTGGGCGAGCACCGGCCAGCCGGCATCCGGGCTGGCGCTGAGCTCGAGTTGGATGTCACCGCTCACCGGCTGCAGCGGCTCCCCGCTCGGCGCCGTGTAGTCGATGCGCTCTTTCGTGGCAGCGGCATCCGTCTGCAGTGGATGCCCGGTCACCGTGGCAGCGCCGGCGCCGGTCGCGGCGACCGCTTCGTAGGTCGCGTGCTGGTCGGACGCGATCGCGTGCTCGGTGGGGAACACGGGCACGGCACCCTGATCGGGAGCGAGTCGCCGCTGTTCGCCCCCCGCCGTGCGTGTGCTGACGCCCGTCAACTGCGCCGCTTTAGCGGACGACGCGGTGCGAACGTCTACGGGTACCCCACCGACCTCCGTGGGCAATGTCGTGACCGCCGATGTGCCGGCCGGGCGAACGGGAGCGACCGTCACGACGACGGCCCGCTCGCCGGTGATCCAGCCGTCGCGCATGCGGAATCCGGCGCGCACACTGAGCACGCCTGGCAGCTCGAACTCGTTCAGGTGTTCGTCGATGACGTGCTGCACCTGCTGCTGGGTTGTGGCCATGGCGCCTCCCGCCTATCCACCGTCCGCCGTCGCGAACGGTCGTCGCCTTCGACGCTACGCCTCGCCCGTGACGTCGCGGTGAACACCGCAAGCTGCTTCCACGGCGCGCGGGCTCAACCGCTGTTGGGCGACAGCAAGCCAGAACAGCCCACGCTCCTTGGGCCTTGCCTCATCTGCCCGTGGCTCCTTCGCCCTAGGCTGGAAGGTCATGACAGACAACCTGCCGCCGAACCATTCGCTGGCCGGCCACGCCGCAGTCGTCACGGGTGTCTCTCGCCGCCGCGGTATCGGATACGCCGTTGCGTGCCGGCTGGCCGAGTTGGGCGCGAGCGTGTTCATCCAGCACCACGCTGCGCACGACGCGGACCAGCCGTGGGGTAGCGACGATCTGGATGCCGTGCGCGCCGGCATCCGCGAGCACCTCGCGCCCGAAGCACGATTCGGTGACATCGCCGAGGACCTCTCCGACCCGTATGCCCCCTCGCGCGTGATCGACGAAGCGGTGCGCGCGCTGGGACGCGTCGACATCCTGGTCTGCAACCACGCGCGCAGCGGCGGCGACGGGTCGATCTTCGACATGACCGCGCAGAAGATCTCCGGCCACTACGACGTGAACACCCGCTCCACACTGCTGCTCACACGCTGGTTCGCGGAGCAGTTCGGCGGCGGGCGCGAGCACGAGGGCGGGCAGAGGGATGCGCAGCATGCAGCGGCGCCTGGCGAACGCGAGCGGGTGGCCGTACCGGTCGACGAGTTCGCGACGGGCCGCGTCATCTGGATGACGTCGGGCCAGCACTCGGGACCCATGCCAGGCGAGGTCGCGTACGCGGCGAGCAAGGCGGCTCTTGCCGGGGTCACGCCCACGGTGGCGGCGGAGTTGCTGCCGCGCGGCATCCTGCTGAACACCGTCAACCCCGGTCCCGTCAACACCGGTTACCTGGACGCCGACACGAGCGACCGCTCGGCAGACACGGTCGCAGACGTGCTGACGTCGATGCCGTTCGGCCGGTTCGGTCAACCGGAGGACGTGGCCCGCCTGATCGGTTGGCTGTCCTCGCCCGATGCGCGCTGGATCGTGGGCCAGGTACTCACCTCCGACGGAGGCTTTGCCCTCCGCTGACCGCCGCCGCCGCTGACCCGGCGCCCCCGCTCGCGCGGCGCAAAGGAGTGGGGCAACGCAACCGTCTCAGGAACGCGAGACGCTAGCCGATGCGGCGGCCGCGACGGCGCATCGATCCGGACCGTCTGCTCTGCCAACTGCGGTGCGCCGCCGCTCGCGCGGCGCTAGGGACCGGGGCAACCCAGCCGTCTCGAGAGCGCAACACGCTAGCCGATGCGGCGGCCGCGACGGCGCATCGATCCCGGCCACGTGTTCTGCCGACTGCGGTGCGCCGCCGCTCGCGCGGCGCTAGGGACCGGGGCAACCCAGCCGTCTCGAGAGCGCAACACGCTAGCCGATGCGGCGGCCGCGACGGCGCATCGATCGGGACCGTCTGCTCTGCCAACTGCGGTGCGCCGCCGCTCGCGCGGCGCACAAATCAAAACAGATCGGGGCTGGGTGCACCTGCGTGGCGAATGGTGACGTCGGCGTGGCGATCGAACCGGTAGCCGACGCCACGCACGGTGCGCACGATGTCTTCGTAGCGTCCGAGCTTGGAGCGGAGGCGACGGATGTGCACGTCGATCGTGCGCTCGTTGGGAACGTCGTCGTCGCCCGCCTGCCAGAGCGAGGAGATGAGCTCCGCGCGGTCGATGGTGCGACCCTCGCGCAGTACGAGGTACTGCAGCAGCTCGAATTCCTTGTAGGTGAGCGGGATGGGGTCGTTGTCGAGCAGGAGGCGCTTGCGCGAGATGTCGACCACGACGCCTGTTGCGCGATCCTGTGCGGGGTCGGCAGCCTGGCGGCTGCGGGCGACGGCGGCGGGATCCTGCAGGGCGAGCCGAACCACGTCGATGTCGCGGCCTCCTGCGGTCTCGGGCGCCAGTGCAACCGCCGCGTAGGTCTCCGACCCGGGGGCGATCTCGGCGGCGAGCCGCTTGAGCGCCTCGACCACGTGGCCGAGATCCGTTCCGGCGGCGGCCGCCTTGTCTTCGTCGAATCCGACGTAGATCGCGAATCCGCGGGCCCTCGTGCCGGAGGGTACAGCCTTGATGCGCACGGGGGCAGGGGCATCCTCAACCGGGGGAGCATCCGTGCGAGTGACCCGCTGCTGCACGGGGAGCGGCTGCAGTGGCTGCTGCTGCTCGGGGTGAACGCGGCGCGGATGCGTCGGACGCTGAGTCGCGGGCGCTACGGCGGGCGAGACCTGTGGAGTCGTGACACGAGCGACCGGCCTGGCTCGGCGATCGTCGGTGGAGGTGGTGTCGGTCAGCGGGGTGACAGTGGCAAGAGACATGGGAGTGAAGTCCTCGAGATGATGATGCGATGAACCGGGTGTGCTGGCGCGCAGATTGTCGAACCCGTTCCGCGCTGTACCTGGTGGGTCGCGCCTGTTCGGCTTGAGAGCTTCGATGATGTGCCGTCGAAGCTGTCTGGTTCGATTCTGTGCTGGGCCACTTTGGGCCGGTGCGGAAACCTGCGAGATGGATGCGGCTTCCGGTGCGTCGGTTCGAGACAGAGGTCTCGTTGGCTGCTGTGCCGGGACAATGGACGGTCGGTCCTCGGGTCTCGGTGGATCAGCTGCGACGCGGGCGAAGAGTCGTCAGATCAGCGACACATTCGACAGCACATGACGGCTGCGCGGCCGGGCATCATCATGCCGGCGTTCCCGAGGGCCTCGAAGGAGGTCAGGGTGCGCGTGGGTGCAGTCATGCATGCCAGTAAAGCGGATGCCCGCGCTGCTGTCAAAAAGAAAGCCTGGCTTCGGGCTTCATACCAGCCCGTAGAGGCGGTCACCGGCGTCGCCGAGGCCCGGCACGATGTATCCGTGTTCGTTGAGCCGCTCGTCGACGGCTCCGACCACCAGGGTCACGTCGCGGCCGTCGGTGAGGCGCTCGACGGCAGCGATGCCCTCTGGGGCGGCGAGGATGCAGATGGCCGTGACATCCACGGCGCCGCGCTTGAAGAGGAATTCGATGGCGGCTCCGAGTGACCCGCCCGTTGCGAGCATCGGGTCGAGCACGAAGCACTGCCGGTTCGAGAGGTCGTCCGGCAGTCGCTCGGCGTACGTCGTCGGCTGAAGGGTCTCCTCGTTGCGCACCATGCCGAGGAAGCCCACCTCTGCGGAAGGCACGAGCTTGACCATGCCTTCGAGCATCCCGAGCCCCGCGCGAAGGATCGGCACCACGAGCGGCTTCGGATCGGCCAGCGTCACGCCCGTCGTTCGTGCGACTGGGGTCTCGATGTCGATCGGGGTCACGCGCACCCCGCGGGTCGCCTCGTAGGCGAGCAGCGTCACGAGCTCTTCGACGAGCGCGCGGAAGGTCACCGAGGGGGTCTCGCGGTTGCGGAGCACCGTCAGCTTGTGGGTGACCAGAGGATGATCTGCAACGTGCACTCGCATAGGCTCAAACCTATCGCGGGCTCAGACGCTCGGACCTGGCAGAGTCCGGCCAGCGCGCTCGGCGGACTCTGCGCTCAATCGCCTTCGGGCCAAGGCTGGGTCGTGAGCCCGAGCGGGACGACGAGGGGAGCAGGGTGCCGATCATCGATCAGGCGCACTGGATGCGTCGTGCCGTGTCCGACGCCCGCCTCGCCCTGACCACGGGAGACGTTCCGGTCGCCGCCATCGTGCTCGGCGGCGACGGGCTCGTGCTCGGCGCCGGCCGCAATGAGCGCGAGGCGAGGCAGGATCCGACGGCGCACGCCGAGATCCTCGCACTGCGCCGTGCGTCGGAGGCGACGGGCGACTGGCACCTCACGGATGCCACGCTCGTCGTCACGCTCGAGCCGTGCGTGATGTGCGCGGGCGCCATACTCTCCGCTCGCGTGCCGACCGTGGTGTTCGGGGCGTGGGACGACAAGGCCGGCGCGGCAGGCAGCGTCTACGACGTTCTTCGCGACAGGCGCCTGAACCATCGCGTCGAGGTGTACGGGGGAGTGGAGGCGGATGCCTGCGGCGCCCTGCTCGCGGAGTTCTTCGCCGAGCGTCGCTGATCCGCACACGACGGCCGACGTGCGCTGCCTCGGGCGCGCTGCCTCCAGGCGGCCGCCTCAGGCGTCCCGCCTCAGGCGTCCCGCCTCATGCCCCTAGGGATGTCGAGCCGAGTCCCTTCGCTCGTCCCGGCGTCGTCCGAGCGCTCCTCTGCTCGCCGGGCTTTGCGCTCGCGACGGAGTAGATCCTGCGAGGCGGGGCATCCGTCACGAGGTCGAGCATGGCATCCGCCAGGTCGGACCTGTTCATCGTGAAGTGACCGCGCACGTTCAGCCACTCCCTCGAGACGTAGCCGCGGGCGTCGCCGTCGCGCAGCATGGGCGGTCGCACGATCGTCCACTCGAGGCCGGACGAGAGCAGCTCCCGCTCGGCCTGCTTCGTGTCGGCGAACTGCTTGCGTAGAAACGCTCCGAGCAGGGGCTTCACGACCGCTCGCGTGAACCATCCGTCTCCGTCAGTCGAGTGACCGGCCGCGGAGATGAAGGCGATGCGGCGAACGCCCGTGCGCTCCATCGCCGCGACGGTGGCTCTGATGCCCTCGGCCAGCACGTCTTCGCCGCTCGATGAGCTGTGCCCGAGCGCACTCACGACCGCGTCGGCGTCACGGATGCCCTGAGCCAGGGCGTCGACGTCGGTCGCGGATGCCTGCACGACCCGAACGCGCGGGCCGAGGTCGCCGAGCTTCTCCGGCGACCGGGTGATGGCCGTCACGTCATCGCCCCTGGAGAGGGCGGAGGTGACTGTGAGGCTCCCGGTGCGTCCGGTCGCGCCGATGACTGCGATGCGCATGAGGTCTTCCTTCGGTTGGTGCTGTTCGTATGCTGGTGAGTGAACACTTACTCACCTATGATCACTGTAGGGTTAGTGGACGCTCACCTGTCAAGTGATCTCGCCCAAATCGGCAGAACGTAGATAGGCAGAACGCGGATCCGCAGAACGCAGATCCGCAGAACCCGGAGCTGCAGAACAGGTCAACCGAACAGGGCGGGCCGATCGGAGGGGAGCGGTGGTGCAAGCGAAGGGACGGGCATCCGTGGAGGGAACGCGTACGCCGCGCGATCGGATTCTCGACGCGGCGGCATCTGTGATGCGTGACAAAGGCATCGCTGCGGCGACCACGAAGGAGATCGCGCGCGCTGCCGGCTATTCGGAGGCGATGCTCTACAAGCACTTCGACGACAAACTGCAGCTGTTCGTCGGTGTGCTCAAGGAGCGGCTGCCTTCGTTCCGAGAGCCGCTCGACCGTCACAGCGGCGACGTTCGCCGTGACCTCGAACACATCGTTGAGGCGCTCATGCGGTTCTATTTCGAGTCGTTCCCGATCGCGGTTTCGATCTTCGCCTCGCCCGACCTGCTCGCCGCCCAGCGCAGGGCATCCGAGACGCGTGGCGTCGGTCCCGAAGCACCGGGGCGCGCCGTTCGCGCCTACCTGGAGGGCGAGCGCGACGCGGGCCGGCTCCCCGCCGATTTTGACGCGGATGCCGTGGCATCCCTTCTCACCGGGGCGGCGCTGCACGCTGCGTTCCTGGCGGTATTCGCCGGCCGCGATTCGCTGCAACGCCCTCGTGCCCGTGCGAAAGCCCTCGTCTCGTCGGTGTTGCCGCCCACGGTGAGCTGATTACCGCTGTCGCTGCGGCACCAAGGGCCGCGCGGGCTGGCGCGCCGCGCTAGTCCTCGGATTTGATGACGATGGCCTCGGTCTGCGGGCTGGACAGGGTCGGCTGTTCCGACGGGCCACGTTCAGTGGCGTCGGCTTGCGCGGCGGCCGCCGACGGTCCAGCGTCGCGGTAGACATCCGGCTCGATGTAGATGACCCGCGCGACCGGCACCGCCGCACGCACACGTGCCTCGATGGCGTCGATGGATGCCGCGACCTCGTCGAGCGTGCGGCCGCCGGGCTGCGCGATCTTCGCCGCGACCAGCAGCTCGTCCGGACCGAGGTACAGCGTCTTGAAGTGGATGAGGCGGTCCGCTTCTCCGCCGGACAGGATCGCGCGCTCGATGGCTGCGGCATCCGTCTCGCTTGCGCCCTCGCCCACCAGCAGGCTCTTCGTCTCGATGCCCAGCACGATGGCGACGCCCACCAACAGCGCGCCGATGAAGACTGTGCCGATGCCGTCCCACACGCCGTTGCCGGTCAGGATGGTCAGCCCGACTCCGATGAACGCGAAGGCAAGGCCCGTGAGCGCGGCGACGTCTTCGAGCAGCACGACGGGCAGCTCGGGCGCCTTGGCGCGGCGAATGAAGCCGAACCAGGTGCCGGCGCCCTTGTGCGGTCTTGACTCGCGCACGCCCGTGCGCAGCGAGAACGACTCGAGCACGATCGAGACGACCAGTACCAGCAGCGGCAGCCACCACACCTCGAGCGCGTGCGGGCGGGCGATCTTGTCGATGCCTTCGTAGACGGAGAAGACGCCACCTACCGAGAACAGGATGATCGACACCACGAAGGCGTACACGTACCGCTCGCGCCCGTACCCGAAGGGATGCTCGCTGTCGGCACGGCGCTTCGCCCGCCTCGACCCGACGAGCAGCAGGATCTGATTGCAGGAATCCGCCAGCGAGTGCACGCCCTCGGCGAGCATGGAGGACGACCCGGAGAAGATCCAGGCGAGGATCTTGGTCAGCGCTATGCCGAGGTTCGCGGCGAACGCGGCGATGATCGCCGTCGTGCCCGACCCGTGCGCGGGAGCCGCCGGCTCAGCGGTCGTCTGCCCAGGGGTGTGCTGAGAGCGCGCCTCGGTCATGCGCTCCATCCTAGGGACGGCCGCACGAGGCGAGCATGCGGTGTGACGCGGCTTGCCGGCGGTCGCGGACGTCAGCGGCGAGGCGCGATCTCGCCTGAGCCCCTGGTGATGAGCGTCGTCGGAACCGTGTACACGCGTTCCGGCGTGCCGTCGCCCGACAAACGGGCGAAGAGCCGCTCCGCGGCCAGTTCGCCGATGGCTCTCGGGTCCTGCGCTACGACAGTGACCGCAGGTTCGAGCAGATCGGCGAGAACGATGTCGTCGAAGCCAACGAGGGCCACGTCGTGATGCACTCCGCGCTCCCGCAGGGCCCGCAGCGCGCCGATCGTCAGCAGGTTCTGGGCGCTGAACACAGCGGTGGGGGGTGTCGGGCCGTCGAGCAGGCGCAGGAGAGCCCGCCGTGCGGCATCCTCCTCGGTCAGGTCGTCCACGGCAGGGGCCGCGCTGACGGGCAGGCCCGCACGCCCGAGCTCCTCGAGGAAGCCCCGCTTGCGCTCACGGGCGGTGTAGATCTCGTGCTTGTCGCCGAGAAAGGCGATGTTCCTGTGGCCGTGTGCCAACAGGTGAGCGGTCGCCAGGGATGCGCCGTTTGCGTTGTCGCTCACCACGCTGTCCGCGAGGATGCCCGACGGCTCACGGTCGACGAAGACGAGCGGGGTGCCGCGCTCCTGCTCGGCACCCAGGTAGCTCTGGCTCTTCTCGATGGTGGTCAGGATGAGCCCGTCGACGCGGCGCTGGAGGAGCGAGTCGATGGCTCCGCGCTCGCGGCCCGGGTCGTCGTCGAGGCTCGCGGCGATGACCGCTGTGCCGTGCGCCCCCGCCGCATCTTCGATGGCGCGATGCATGGCGCCCGAAAATGGGTTCGCCACGTTTCCGAGCAGCAGGCCGAGCGTACGCGTGCGGTGGTCGGAGCGACGCAGGTTTCCGGCATGGATGTCCGGCCTGTAGTCGAGCGCGCGAACCGCTTCGAGCACCTTCGCGGCCGTCGCCTCCGAGACGTTCGGTTCGCCGTTGATCACCCGCGAAACGGTCTTCAGCCCGACCCCGGCAAGCTTGGCCACCTGCCGCATCGTGGGGCGCGCGCGCTGGGCGACCGGGCGATGCGTTTCATCTGACAACGATGTCATTTCTAGACTCCTGGCTCGGTTCTCGTCTTGACCTTACAGGATGAATGGGCTAAGCATGGGTATTGACACCGTTGTCATGGGCAGCGCGCCCTCATCGAGGAGGATGAACATTCAATGTCGAATCACACAGCACGATCACGAGTCACGCGGGCCGTGGCGCTCGGATCGGTCGCCGCGATGGCCATGGTGGGTCTCGCGGCATGTTCCAGCTCGGGGTCGGGCTCGAACGACAAGGTCGGGGTCTCGCTCATCGTGAAGACCACGAGCAACCCGTACTTCGTCTCCATGGAGCAAGCGGCGAAGCAGGCCGCCGCGAAAGACGGCGTCGCCCTCACCCTTGCCGCAGGCAAGGAGGACGGCGACACCGACACCCAGATCCAGGCGATCGAGAACTCGATCTCGCGGGGTGACAAGGGCATCCTCATCACGCCCAACGGTCCTGCCGTGAACAACGAGATCGCGAAGGCCCGCAAGGCCGGCCTCTACGTGATCGCGCTCGACACCGCGCCCGACCCCGCGAACACCGTCGATATCACCTATGCCACCGACAACTTCGCAGCAGGTGAGGCCATCGGAAAGTGGACGGCGGCCAAGCTCGACGGCAAGAAGGCCGTGATGGCCATGGTCGACCTGAATGCCACCCAGAACATCACGGTGGACTACGAGCGCGACACCGGTTTCTTGACCGGGATGGGCATCAAGGTTCCCGACAAGAACAAGAACGGAAGCGAAGCGCCTTCCGGCAAGTACACGGGTGGCAAGGGCGGCGACTACCAGATCGCAGGTCACCAGCCATCCCAAGGCGCCGAAGACGGCGGTCGCACCGCGATGGAGACCATCCTCTCGAAGACCCCGAATGTGAACGTCGTCTACGCCATCAACGAGCCGGCGGCATACGGTGCGTACCAGGCGCTGAAGGCGGCAGGCAAGACCGACGGCGTCCTGCTGGTCGGGATCGACGGCGGATGCACGGGCGTCGGCTACGTCAAGCAGGGCATCCTGGGCGCAACGAGCCAGCAGTACCCGTCGAAGATGGCGACCGAGGGCATGGAGGCCATCGTCAAGCTCGCCAAGACGGGCAAGAAGGCGAGCACCAGTGCCGGTCTCGACTTCCACAACACGGGCTCCCAACTCATCACCGACCAGGCGGTCGCGGGCCTGAAGAGCATCGACTCGAGCCAGGGCAGCAAGCTCTGCTGGGGCAAGTGACCGATGCTCACCGACGGGTGGGCGGGTGCGAGCGCACCTGCCCACCCGGGAAACGACGAAGTTCAGGAGTAATACCGTGAGTCAGCAAGCCACCACGACCGGTGCCGATCCGGTCCCGACGTCTCAGCTCGATCTGGCGCAGGAGTTCATCAGGCGGAGGACTCCGATGTCCGTCGTCCGGGGAGCCCTGCACCGCTACCCAGCCATCAGCCCCGCGGTCGTGCTGGTGATCGCCATCATCGTGTTCGGGGTCATCAACGACCGCTTCCTCGCCCCCGCGAACCTCTCCCTCATCACCCAGCAGGTCGCTGTCATCGGAACCCTGGGCGTCGCACAGACGCTCGTCATCCTCACCGCTGGCATCGACCTGTCGGTCGGGGCGATCATGGTCTTCGCGTCCATGGTGATCGGCCAGCTCTCGGCTTCGCACGGATTCCCGCCGTGGCTCGCCCTGCTGGCCGGCCTCATCGCGGGACTGGCGGCAGGTGCCTTGAACGGCTTGCTCGTCACGCGGCTGAAGCTGCCGCCGTTCATCGTCACGTTGGGCACCCTCAGCATCTTCACGGCGCTCACGCTCCTGGTGTCGAACGGCTCCACGGTGCAGGGCAACCAGATGCCGGACATCGTCACATGGACGGGCGACACGTTCCGCGTGCTCGGCGTCGACATCACCTACGGCGTCGTGCTCATGCTCGCGCTGTACGTCATCGTGGCGTTCATCCTTGGCCGCACCGCATGGGGACGCCACGTGTACGCCGTCGGCGACGACCGCGAGGCGGCGCGGCTGACTGGCGTGCGAGTCAACGCGCTCCTGCTCAGCGTGTATATCGCGGCAGGCGCCATCCTCGCGCTCGGCGCCTGGGTGCAGATCGGGCGGTCGTTCGCGGCAAGCCCGAACGCGGCAGCCGACGTGAACCTCGACTCGATCACCGCCGTGGTGATCGGTGGCACGAGCCTGTTCGGAGGCCGTGGCACGATCTGGGGCACGCTTCTCGGTGCCCTCATCGTCGGCGTCTTCCGCAACGGGCTCGCGCTCGCCGGACTCGACGTTCTCTACCAGACGCTCGCCGTCGGCGTGCTCGTCATCGTCGCGGTCGCCATCGACCAGTGGATCAGAAGGGCACGCAAATGACCACGACAGCTTCGGCGCAGACCGAAACCCGCACCCCGATTCTTCAGGCGAAGCGCTTGGTCAAGACCTTCGGACACGTGGTCGGGCTCGACGGTGTCAGTCTCGAGCTGTACCAGGGCGAGGTGCTGGCCGTGATCGGCGACAACGGCGCAGGCAAGTCCACCCTGATCAAGTGCCTCACCGGCGCGGAGATCCCAGACGAGGGCGAGATCTTCCTTGGTGGCAAGCAGGTGCACTTCCGCCGGCCGCAGGATGCCCGTGATGCGGGAATCGAGACCGTCTACCAGTCGCTCGCTGTCTCGCCGGCGCTCGACGTGGCATCCAACCTCTATCTGGGCAGGGAGGAACGCAAGAAGGGCTTTCTGGGCTCGGTCTTCCGCGTCATGGACACCAAGGGCATGCGGCAGCGGGCGCGTGCTCAGCTCAACGAGCTGGGCATCTCGACGCTTCAAGACGTGGCCGTCGCCGTCGAGAACCTCTCAGGCGGTCAGCGGCAGGCCGTAGCCGTCGCTCGCGCAGCCGCGTTCGGCTCGAAGGTCGTGGTGCTCGACGAGCCCACCGCCGCGCTGGGCGTGCGGGAATCGAACCAGGTGCTGCAGCTCGTCAGGCGGCTGCGCGACAACGGGGTGCCGGTCATCCTGATCAGCCACAACATGCCCCACGTGTTCGAGGTGGCCGACCGCATCCACATCCAGCGCCTCGGCAAACGTGCGGCGACGATCACGCCCGAGTCGCACAGCATGACCGACGCCGTGGCAATCATGACGGGCGCCGCCACCGTCTGAGCACCTCAGGCCGCCGCCGCCCGGTAAGGATGCCACCGGGCGGCGGCCGTGCGCACGGCAACGCCGGGCCGCGATCTCGCTCACGCCGACGGCCTACGCTGGTCGGCATGAGCGAGACCGTCGTGAAGCTGCCGAAGATCGCGATCCTGGGGGCCGGCTCGATGGGCCGGGCCATCCTGAGCGGACTGCTCAAGCCCGGAGTGCAGGTCGAAGGCGGCATCGTCGTGACGAACAGGAGCACGGAACGGGCGGCATCCCTCGGGCACAAAGACGGCGTCATCGCGCTCGCCACCGAGGAAGACCCTGAGGCGAACCGAACGGCGGTGTCCGGCGCAGGCATCGTGCTCGTCGCGGTCAAGCCGGCCATGGTGCCCGATCTGCTGGGCGAGATCGCGGATGCGCTTTCACCCGACGGGATCGTCGTGAGCGTGGCGGCAGGCGTTCCGCTTGCGCGCTTCGAGGAGCTGCTGCCTGAGTCCGTCGGCGTCGTTCGCACGATGCCGAACACACCCGCACTCGTCGGCAAGGCAGTGACCGGGCTGAGCGCGGGCGCGCGTTCCACGCAGGAGCAGCTTTCACTCGTGCGCAGCCTGTTCGAGACGGTCGGCACCGTTGTCGAGGTGCCCGAGTCGCAGCTGGATGCCCTCAGCACGATTTCCGGGTCGGGTCCCGCCTATGTGTACTTGCTCATCGAACAGCTGACGGCCACCGCGGTGGACAAGGGATTCAGCCCTGAGCAGGCCGCCGAGCTCGTGAACGGCACGTTCGTGGGGGCCGCCGCACTGCTCGAGGCATCGGATGCCACGCCCACCGAGCTGCGCATCCAGGTCACCAGCCCGAAGGGCACGACCGAGCGGGCGATCGCAGTGCTGCAGGATGCCGACCTCAAGTCGGTCTTCGACCGTGCGACCGACGCCGCGCTGGCGCGCGCTCGAGAGCTCGCCGCCGGCTGACGCCTTACCGCTGGCTGAGTAGCGCCGCCGCAGGCGACGCGTATCGAAGCCCCGCCGTTGTACGGGGCGTTGGGGGGGTTCGATACGCGCCTTCGGCGCTACTCAACCCCCGGTGGGCGTCTTCCGGCGCTACTCAACCCGCGGTGGGGCGCCCCGCGCCGCTACTCGAGGGCGGCGAAACGCTCGACGTCGGAACTCGCCCCCGACACGATGATGAGGTCGTGGTCGGAGACCGTCGTGTCTCCGGTCGCATACGTGAACGGCTTGCCCGGCGCCTTCACGCCCACCACGGTGATGTCGTACTTGCGCCGCACTTGCGACTGGGTGAGCGTGATGCCGCGCAGCATCTTCGGCGGGTACATCTTCACGAGCACGAAGTCGTCGTCGAACTCGATGAAGTCGAGCATGCGTCCGGAGAGCAGGTGCGCGATGCGTTCGCCCGCCTCGGCCTCCGGGTAGATGACGTGGTTCGCACCGATGCGCTCGAGGATCGTGCCGTGCGACTTCGAGATCGCCTTGGCCCAGATCTGCGGAATGCCGAGGTCGACGAGGTTGGCCGTGATGAGTACGGATGCCTCGATCGACGACCCCGTGGCGACCACCGCGATGGAGAAGTCCTGTGCCCCGATCTGGCGCAGCGCCTCGATCGATCGGGCATCCGCCTGCACGGTGTGCGTGATGCGCTCCGACCACTTCTGAACGAGGGCCGCGTCGGTGTCGACGGCGAGCACCTCACGGTCGAGCCGGTCGAGCTGTCCTGCCGTCGCGGCACCGAACCGGCCGAGGCCGATCACGAGAACTGGGGCGTCGTGTCTGATGCGGTCAACCAACGATGGGCCTCTCTTCCGGATGCTGGTAGTACTGCCCGCGCTGCGACTGTGCGAGCGCGGCGGCGAGTGTGACGGTGCCCACGCGTCCGAGGAACATCGTGAAGGCGAGCACGTAGACGGCCGGTGTTGGGGCATCCTGCGTCAGTCCGGTGGACAGGCCACAGGTGGCGAACGCGCTGATCACGTCGAAGAGCACGTGGTCTAGCGAGTCCTTCGTGATCGCCAGCACCGTCACAGTCGCCACGGCGACGATCGTCGCACCCCACAACACGACGCTCACCGCCACCCTCAGCACGTCGGTGGGGATGCGTCGCCTGAAGGCCTCCATGGAGTCCACGCCACGTGCTTCGGCCAGTGCGGCGAGGAACAGCACCGCAAGGGTCGTGACCTTGATGCCCCCGGCGGTCGACGCCGACCCGCCTCCCACGAACATGAGCATGTCGGTCACGAGCAGCGATGAGTGGTGCAACTGATCGATGTTCACGACCGAGAACCCGCCAGACCGTGCCATGACCGACATGAAGAGCGACTGGAACACGGCGTCTCCGGCTCCGCGAGGTGCCAGCGTGTTCGGATTGCCCGCCTCGAGCACGAAGTAGAGCAGCCATCCGGCCAGCAGCAGCAAGCCGAAGGTGACGAGCGTGAGCCTGACGTGCAGGGTCCAGAGCCTGCGTCTCACCTTGGGGCGCAGGTTCTGGGCGATGGCGAAGATCACGGGAAAGCCGATTGCGCCGGCGATCACGCCGAGCATGAGCGCGGTGAGGAAGAAGTAGTCGCCGGCGAACGGGGTCAGGCCGGACTCGTTGGGCGTGAATCCGGTGTTGGTGAAGGCCATGGCCGAGTAGTAGAGGGAGTTCAGGGCGCTGTCGTAGAGCGAGAAGCCGTGCACGAGCATCCTCGGAAAGAGTGCGAACGCCACCACGAACTCGATGAGCACGGCGCTGAGTGCCACAGTGCGGAGCAGGTTGCCGATCTCGCCGAGGCCGATCGCCTGGCCCTCGGCGACCGGACCCGCGTGTGCTCGCAACGGATTGCTGTCGCTCGCCGCGATGAGCTTGGCGCGCAGTCCGAGCTTGCGCGAGATGACCATGCCGAGGATCGACGCGAGCGTCAGCACGCCGATGCCTCCGATCTGCACGCCGAAGTAGATGACCACATGGCCGAAGCCCGACCAGTGAGTCGCCATGTCGACGGTGGAGAGCCCCGTGACGCACACGACCGAAACCGCAGTGAAGAACGCGTCGGCGAGCGGCGTCGCCGACGGACCGGCGGTCGAGATGGGAAGTGTGAAGAGCAGTGTGAACAGCACGATGAGCAGGGCGAACACCCCGATGGCGAACCGTGAAGGGCTCGAGCCGGCGAACTCGTTGATCCTCAGCTGAATGCGTCCCCACCAGCTGGTCGGAACGAGGTGCCTGGATGCCTGTGCCGTAGCCCGCATCGGCCGCCTTCCTGCGAGTCTGCTAGCGCGCTCGATGCTATCGCGAGCATGCTGCGCTCCACCCGCGCCGCCCACAGCATCGCCGGGCGTGCACCGGACGGCGTCGGATCTGCCGAACATGCCGCTTCGGGAACGTATGCCGGAGAGGGCATGGTGCCGTGGGCATCCGGCAAGTAGCCTTGGGGGATGCCGGACATCTTTGACATCGTCGCGGATGCCACACGGCGCGACATCCTTCGCGTGCTGCTGGAGGCGTCGGAGGGCTCAGACAGCGGCGAGGTCAGCGTGTCGCAGATCGTCGGCGAACTCGAGTTGAGCCAGCCGACCGTCTCGAAGCATCTCAAGGTACTGCGCGAAGCGGGACTGGTGACCGTGCGCGAAGAGGGGCAGCACCGCTACTACCGCATCGATGTGAAGCCGCTCGAGGAGATCGAGGACTGGCTCATGCCGTTCGTGAGCGGCGGATTCGACATCGACGACATCGACGTCGGCGCCGTGGTCGCCGGTTTGAAGGACGAGACCAAGGAGTTCGCGGAGCAGGTCGGCAAGGTGTTCGCCGACACGAGCCACCGTGTCACGAGCGTCGTCGACAGGGTGCGACCCAAGCGACGTCGCTGAGCTGTCGGCATACGCGAGGGGCCGGGCCCACCGGATGGTAGACTGGGCGACCGTGCTGCCGCGCGCCCGCGCAGCACGCCGGCAAACTTTTGTGAGGTCTTTGTGGGTTCTGTTATCAAGAAGCGCCGCAAGCGCATGGCGAAGAAGAAGCACCGCAAGCTGCTTCGCAAGACGCGTCACCAGCGTCGCAACAAGAAGTAGCGTCACGAACAAGCGCCGGGCACGCCCGGCGCTTTCGCTTTTCGCGCCCCCTGTGCGCCTCCCCTTTTCGGGATGTGGTCGTCGGCCGGCAGGTCACGATGCGTCAGGCGTCCTAGGCTGAGAGCCGTGTCGAACGTGCAGCTCACTCTCATCGGCAAGCCGGGTTGTCACCTATGCGATGACGCAAGGGACGCCATCGGCCAGGTGACCGCTGCTCTGCCTGATTCCTCGCGCATCATCATCGAGGAACGCTCGATACTCGACGAGCCCGACCTTTTCGACCGCTATGTGGAGGAGATCCCTGTCGTGCTGATCGACGGCAGGCAACACACCTACTGGCGTGTGGACAAGGACCGGCTCGCCGCCGCCCTGAGCGAGCGGCTCGCCGGCTGACCTCCGATTCAAGCTCTGCTCCATTGCTGACGGCGGTTGACGCCGCAGCACACTCGTGATCGACGGAAGGACGGACCCATGCCGCTTCGGCACGTGGTGACCTGGAAGGTGAAGAGCGACTCCGAGGCGGAGCGTGAGCGGCTGAAGGCGGAGTTCCGCGACCGGCTGCTCTCCCTCCCTCCGCAGATCGACGTGATCCGGGCGTTCGAGGTGGGGCTGAACAACGCTGGGGCATCCGACAACTACGACGTCGTGCTCGTGTCGGAGTTCGACGACGAGGATGCCTTGCAGCGCTACATCGAGCATCCCGTGCACCAAGAGGTGGTCGCCTTCGTGCGAGCCAACACCGAAGGCCGAGCGGGAGTCGACTTCACGGTCTGACGCGGGGTCCAGCGGGCACTCCGCCAACCCTCGATTGCGCCATCTTGCGGCAATTGCGCCCGTCGAAATGGCGCAATTGCTGCAAAGTGGCGCAGTCGGGTAGGCGCTACGGCGTGAGTCGCGTCGGGCCGCGGAACAGGAAGGTGGTCTCGCGAATCGACTGCTCGCCCAACAGCAGCATCAGCACGCGGGCGAGCCCCATGCCGAAACCGCCGTGGGGTGGGATGCCGTACCGGAAGAAGTCGAGGTACGACTCGAGCCCTGCGAGGTCGAGGCCCTTCTGCTGCGCTTGCGCCTCCAGCACGTCGATGCGGTGTTCGCGCTGGGCTCCGGTCGTGATCTCGACGCCGTTGTAGATGAGGTCGTAGCTCTTCGTGAGCCCGGACTCGGCATCCACCATGTGGTAGAACGGCCGGATCGACAGCGGGTAGTCGGTCAGGAACACGAAGTCGTGACCGTACGTCTCCTTGACGTGGGCCGAGATCTGACGCTCGCCCTCGGGGTCGAGGTCGCCGTCGGCTCGGGGAACGGTGTAGCCGCGCTGCTTCAGGATGTCGTGCGCCTCGGCGAGCGGGATGCGCGGGAACGGTACGGACGGCACCTCGACCTCGATGCCGAACGCCTCGCGCAACTCGTCGCCGTGCTTCTCCTTGACGGCCGTGAACCCTGCGACGAGCAGTTGCTCCTGCATGGCGATGACGTCGTCGTGCGACTCGATCCAGCTCATTTCGGCGTCGACCGTGGTGAACTCGGTCGCGTGCCGCGACGTGAACGACGGGTCGGCGCGGAAGACCGGCGTGATGGCGAACACCTTGCCGAATCCGGCGGCCTGGGCCATCTGCTTGAAGTGCTGCGGGCTCTGCGCAAGATAGCCGGTGCCGAGCTCGAAGTACTCGAGCTGGAACAGTTCGGCCCGTGACTCGGCCGGCGTCGCCATGAACGTCGGCGTGTGCACCTCGATGAAGCCGTTGTCGATCCACCACGTGCGCCACGCGTGCTCGAGCGTGGTCTGCACGCGGAAGATGAGGTTGTTGCGCGGCTGACGCAGGTCGATGAACCGCCAGTCCAGCCGCTTGTCGAGGCTGGAGTCCGTCGCGATCGGCAGCTCAGGATGCGCGTACGTCTCGACCTTGAGGGATTCGATCTTCACCTCGATGCCGCCGAGCTTCACCCGCTCGTCGTGCTTCAAATGTCCGGTGACGGTGACGAAGGAGCCGAGCGTGAGCGACGAGATCGTCTCGGCGATGTCATCCGTCACGCTCACGCCGACGGGCACATCTCCGGATGCCTCGACCACCTCGGTTGCCTGCGCCGCCGCCCGCGGGTGCACCAGCTGCACCGCACCCGATTCGTCGCGCAGCACCACGAACTGCACCTTCTTCTGATCGCGCACCGTCTCGACCCATCCGGAGACGGTGACGGGGCCGTCTTCAAGGGCGGCGAGGTTCTTGACGAGTACGCGGGAAGTCACCACAAGAGTCTATGGGCGACTGAGGCGAGAGCCAGGCGAGCTCGCTCGCCTGGCCGAGCCGATGGAGTCCCATGAGGGCGACGCCGCGATATGGGCGACTGAGGCGAGAGCCAGGCGAGCTCGCTCGCCTGGCCGAGCCGATGGAGTCCCATGAGGGCGACGCCCCGATATGGGCGACTGAGGCGAGCCGCGGGAGCTCTGTTGCCCGTGGTCTCGGTGGCGCGGCAACACCATTTCAGGACGTGCGCAACGTCGCGCCCACTATGTCGGTGGAGCGTCCCATGTCCTGAAAACGTGTCGCTGGTGGCGAGCAAGGTGGCGAGCCCACGGCCGGGCCGGTGGGGAGCCGACGGCCGAGCTGGCGGCCGAGCCGGCGGGTGTGCGGGCCGTCGCCCACTGCTCTCGGCGAATTCACCAAGGGGGCCTCTCTACACTGTCAGGGTGGCGGCTTCCCAGGTGCATCTCGTGCGTCACGGCGAGGTGCGCAATCCCGAGGGCATCCTGTACGGCAGGATGTCCGGCTTCCACCTCTCCGAACTCGGCCGCCTGATGGCACAGGCCGCTGCCGACGACCTCGTCGCCCGCGACCGCCCGGTCGCGGCGGTGATCGCGTCGCCCCTGCAGCGCACTCAGGAGTCCGCCGCCCCTATCGCCGAGGCGTACGGAATCGCCACCGAGACGGATGCCCGCCTCATCGAAGGCGCCAATCGCTTCGAGGGCACGGTGATGTCGCGCGCCCTGCGCAACCCGCTCAACTGGCCGTGGCTCATCAACCCGCTGCGTCCGAGTTGGGGCGAGGCGTACCGATCGATCGAGCAGCGCATGCTTGCAGCGATGCACGATGCCTTCGACACGGCAGAGTCCCTGGCTGCCGAGCAAGACGGAGACGGCGGCGCAGATGTCGTGCTCGTGAGCCACCAACTGCCCATCTGGGTCGCCCATCTCGCCGTCGCCGGCGAGCGTTTCATGCACGACCCGAGGGAACGACGCTGCTCGCTCTCCAGCATCACGAGCTTCGAGCGCCGCGAAGGGCAGTTCGTCGAGGTCGGATACGCCGACCCCGCTTCCGCCCTCGCAGCCGATTCGACCGACGTGGGGGCGGTGTGAGCACCGTTCGCAACATCGGCTCGCCCCGGCGCCTCCTCGCTGCCGTGACCGCTGCACTCGCCGTCGGCGCGTTGCTGGCCGGCTGCAGCAACGACGAACTGGCGAAGCAGTACACGTCGGGTGTCGACAAGAACTACATCGCCGCCGCAAGCGGCGTCACCGAAGTGAAGCCCGCCGACCGCGGCAAGCCAATCCACTTCTCCGGCACCACGCAGGACGGCTCGACGTTCTCGTCGACGTCCGCCCTCGGGCAGGTGCTGGTCGTCAACTTCTGGTACGCGGGATGCCCGCCCTGCCGCGCGGAGGCATCCGACCTCACGAAGATCGCCGGCGAGTACCAGACGAAGGGCGTCACGTTCGTCGGGGTCAACACACGAGACTCCGCCGCCACGGCGACAGCGTTCGACACCGAGTTCAAGGTGAACTACCCGTCGATCCTCGACGTGGACGGGGGAGCGGTACAGCTCGCCTTCAGCGGATCCATGCGACCGAACGCAACGCCGACCACGTTCGTGATCGACAAGAAGGGCCGCGTCGCCGCGCGTATCGCCGGTGACATCGCCACGCAGCCGTCCACGCTCACCACTCTGATCGACTCGGCGCTCGCCGAGAGCAAGTGACGGGCGAGTGATGGGCGGCGTCGAAAACTTCATGCTGTCGGCACCCCTGCTGCTGACGGTGCCCGTTGCGCTGCTTGCCGGGGTGATCTCGTTCGCCTCGCCGTGCATCCTGCCGCTCGTTCCCGGCTACCTCGCCTACATCGGCGGGTTCACGGGCGAGACATCGGCGGCCGCGGCAGCCGTCGGCGCGAGCAGCGGCACCGGCGCCGCAGGCACGCGCGCGGGTACGGCGACCGCCACCCGTCCAGAGCGCACCGCCCGCAACCGTCTCGTGCTCGGCGTCGCACTGTTCGTGCTGGGCTTCGCAGCGGTGTTCGTGCTGACCGGATTCGTGTTCGGCGCGCTCGGGTTCTGGATGATCCAGTGGCGCGACCTCATCACGCGCGTCGCGGGCCTCATCCTCATCGTGCTCGGGCTCGTGTTCGTCGGCCAGTTCACCTTCCTGCAGCGCACGTTCAAGCCGCAGTGGCGTCCGCTCACCGGTCTCGCCGGTGCTCCGCTGCTCGGCGTCATCTTCGCCATCGGCTGGAGCCCGTGCACAGGCCCGACGCTCGCTGCCATCACCACCATGAGCTACTCGAGCGGGTCGGCGTGGCAGGGCGCGGTGCTCGCGCTGTTCTATGCGCTCGGCCTCGGCGTGCCGTTCGTGCTCATCGCGCTCGGGCTGGGTTGGGCATCCGGAGCCGTTGCGTTCCTGCGGCGGAACATCAGGGCGATCAACGTCGTGGGCGGCGTGCTGCTCATCGCCATCGGCATCCTCATGGTCTCCGGCATCTGGAACCAGTGGATCATCGCGTTGGCGGGGGTGATTCCGAGCTTTGGCACAGCACTCTGAACTCACCGGCGCCGAGGCCGCCGGCACCGAGGCGCTCGCCGAACCCGAGAACGCAGTGGCCGGGGCTGACTCCGGCGCCGACGAGAACCGGGCACAGGCCAGGCGCGACAGCAGGCCTTCCGGACACGTCGACACGAAGGATGCGGACGAGCCCGCCCAGCCCAAGCTCGGCTTCGTCGGCTGGTTGCGCTGGACCTGGCGACAGCTCACCAGCATGCGCACCGCGCTGTTCCTGCTCCTGCTGCTGGCCGTTGCTGCCGTGCCCGGGTCGCTCGTGCCGCAGCACGTGTCCGACCCGAACGGCGTCGTGCAATACAAGCTCGACCATCCTGCGCTGTACCCGATCCTCGACAAGCTGCAGGTCTTCGACACCTACACCTCGGTGTGGTTCTCGGCGATCTACCTGCTGCTGTTCGTCTCGCTCATCGGGTGCGTCGTGCCGCGCATCACACACCACCTCGAGGCGATGAGGTCCAAGCCGCCTCGCACGCCTGCGAGGCTGCAGCGCATGGCCGGCTTCCGCGTGCGGGTGCTGAAGGGGTTTGCCTCCAACGGGACGGCGGCCGACGCCGTGGCTGCGCGGCAGGCGGTCGTTTCGAGCGCGCAGAAGCTGCTCAAGGCATCCGGATATCGAACGGTCGTTTTCGAGACGGCAAGGGATGCCTCGGTGTCGGCCGAGCGCGGCTACCTGCGCGAGACCGGCAACATCGTGTTCCACGCGGCGCTGGTCGGAATCCTGGTCGCGGTCGGGGTGGGCGGCGGGTTCGGGTACACCGGGCAGCGCGTGGTGGTCGACGGGCAGAGCTTCGTCAACACGCTCGTGAACTACGACTCGTTCAACCCGGGGCGCTTCGTCGACACGAGCGCGCTGACGCCGTACTCGCTCGAGCTCAACGGCCTCGCAGTGAAGTACGTCACCGACAACAAGAACGCGATCGGCGCCCCGAGCGATTACACGGCGCGGGTGACCGCTACGCAGGACGGCAAGACCAGCCAGCGGATCATCAAGGTCAACGACCCGCTCGCCATCGGCGGCACGAACGTCTACCTGCTCGGAAACGGTTACGCGCCGGTCGTCACGGTGCGCGACGCGGACGGCAAAGAGGTGTTCCACGACGCCATCCCGTTCCCTCAGCAGTTCCAGAACATGGCATCGCAGGGCGTGATCAAGGTGCCGGACGGCTTGAAGCAGCAGCTGGGCATGATCGGCCTGTTCTACCCGACGGCGACCAAGCTCTCCTCCGGAGCTCTCGCGTCCTCCTACCCCGACACGCGCAACCCGGTGCTCGACCTGTCCGTTTATCAAGGTGACCTGGGCCTCAACAAGGGCGTGCCCGTGTCGGTGTATGCGCTCGACATCGACAAGATGACCGAGATCGCCGGGCCGAACGCCAAGGCCAAAGGACTCGAACTCAAACCGGGTGAATCCGCGAACCTGCCGAACGGTCTGGGCAGCGTCACGTTCGACGGCGTCAAGCGGTTCGCGAGCCTCGACATCCACCATGACCCCACCCAGGGCTGGGTCCTGCTGTTCGCAGTGCTCGTGCTCGGCGGACTGCTCACGTCGCTGTTCGTGCCCAGACGGCGGCTCTGGGTGAAAGCCGTGACGCAAGACGACGGATCCCTGCGCCTGGAGTACGCAGGGCTCGCGCGGGGCGAGGATCCCCGCCTCGACGACGCCGTGGCATCCATGGTCGAACGGCACATAGCGGCGCTGACCGGACGTTCCACCGGTTCGGCGAATCAACAGACGACGTAGGATTCTTCACATCGTGCTCGACACCCTCTCGCAGATCTTCATTTACGTGGCCATGGGCCTCTACGCGGCCGCGTTCATCGCGTTCGCACTCGACCTGGCGCGCCGCAGCGCCAGGGCGACGATTCCGGCGGCCGTGCCCAGCGCCGTGTCGCGGCGTACCGCACCCGCCGAGGACCTCGTGTTCGTCGAGGCGGGCGGTGTGCAGACGGATGCCGCCGCATCCGCAGGCGGGACCGTCACGGGTTCGAGCGGCGTGGCATCCGGCTCCGTCGTCGCGGGTGACGGCCAGGGCGTCGATCGTCCGCGGAGGTTCGGGTCGCTGTCACGGCTGAGCCTGCGCATCGAAGACGACGTGCACGGCGACCGCATCACGTCGAAGAGCCTGCGCGTTGCCATGGTGCTCACCATCATCGGCTGGGGACTTCACCTGTTCGCCGACGTCTTCCGTGGAATCGCCGCGGGGCGCGTTCCCTGGGCGAACATGTGGGAGTTCTCGATGACGGGCACGCTCGTCATCGTGGGCATCTTCCTGCTCGCGAACCTGCGGTTCGACCTGCGCTACCTCGGCACGTTCGTGCTCGGGCTCGTGTGCATCCTCCTCATGATCGCCACGACCCGCTACTACGTGCCGGTCGTGCCGCTGCCTCCCGCGCTGCAGTCGTACTGGCTGGTCATCCACATTCTGGTCGCGATCCTCGCCACGGCGTTCTTCGCGCTTGGTTTCGCACTGTCGGCCGCGCAGCTTCTGCAGGTGCGGCGCGAGTACCAGGTGGCGGCGGACAGGCCGACCCAGTTCCGCTTCCTCGCGACGCTCCCGAAGTCGGACACGCTCGAGAACCTCGCGTACCGCATCAACATCGTCGGGTTCATCTTCTGGACGTTCACACTCATCGCCGGCGCCATCTGGGCCGAGAAGGCGTGGGGCCGCTACTGGGGCTGGGACACCAAAGAGGTCTGGACGTTCATCATCTGGGTCATCTACGCCGGATACATCCACGCTCGCGCGACGCGCGGCTGGCGCGGCACCCGCTCGGCGTGGTTGGCGATCATCGGGTTCAGTGCCGTGATGTTCAACTTCGGTGTCGTGAACGTGTTCTTCCACGGGCTGCACTCGTACAGCGGCCTGACGTCCTAAGCCCGCGCGATCGCCGCCTTGAGCGTGCCGACACCCCAGAGCGCGCCGACGCCCGTCGTGTGCGCCGAGTCTCGATGATCGGGGCACGCCCGACAGTCCGGGTTACGACCTCGGGTGCGCTCAGCGGTTCGGTCGGGCTTGCAGGTGCCTGTAGCAGCGCTCGACGCGAGTGAACCACCAATCGCGGCGGTCGGCATCCGCTTCGTGCTCGGCGACGAGGGCATCGTCGACGTCGACGCGCCGCACCGGGATGCGCCCGGCCACGGGCGTTAGCGGCTCGCGCGTGACATCCGCCGCCAGCATCGCCGCCGTGCCAAGACCGCAGTCGTACTCGAGATGCGGAACGGATGCCGCCAGCATCGCTCCCATGGAGAGCCCGACAGACGTGTCGATGGCGCTGGACACCACGGCGGGCAGCCCGGCCAGACGGATGATCTCCAGCGCAGAGCGGATGCCGCCGAGGGGCTGAGCCTTGACGATCAGGACATCCGCTGCCCCTGCCCGCGCAACCGCGAGCGGATCTGATGCCTTGCGCACGCTCTCGTCTGCAGCGATCGGGATGCCCATGTATTTCACGCGGCGCCGAACCTCCGCCAGTTCCTCCACGGAGGCGCACGGCTGCTCGACGTACTCCAGGTCGAACGGCGCGAGCGCGTGGATGGCGTGCTCGGCCTCGTCCACGTTCCACAGCGCATTGGCGTCGACACGGATGCGGCCCTCGGCACCGAGCACGTCGCGCACAGCTGCCACTCGGGCGACGTCGTCGGCGAGCCGTTGCCCCGGCTCGGCGACCTTCACCTTTGCGGTCCGGCAACCGGGATAGCGGGCGAGCACGGATGCCGCCTCACCTGCGGCAACGGCCGGCACCGTCGCGTTGACTGCCACCGAGTCCCGCAGAGGAACCGGATCGTCGGCCCAGCCGAAGTCGATGGCGGCGGCGAGCCAGGCGGATGCCTCGTCATCGTCGTACTCCACGAACGGCGAGAACTCCGTCCACCCGCGTGGACCCTGCGTCACGAGGGCTTCGCGCACGGTGATGCCGCGGAACCGCGTGACCATGGGCAGCGCTACGACGCGGGCATCCGCCAGCAGGTCGTCCAACGGTGGAAGGTCGGCTGGGGGAAGCGCTGCGTGGCGGGAGGGCATGTTCCCAGTGTGTCAGCGTGCCGGGATGATGCGAGGAAGCGGGCCCTCCAGCCGCGCGACGGCGATCTTGACCTCGGTGAGCTCGTGCGTTTGGGCGTCCATCCTCGCGCTGAGTGCCCGGGTCTGCTCGTCGATCTTGGCGTCGAGGATCCGCCCTCGTTCGTCGATCTTGGCGTTCAGCAGTCGCCCGTGTTCGTCGATCTTGGCGTCGAGCAGTCGCCCGTGTTCGTCGATCTTGGCGTTCAGCAGTCGCCCCTGCTCATCGATCTTCGCGTCGAGCACCCGCGCTCGTTCGTCGATCTTGTCTGCGAGCCGTTGAAACTGCGTGTCGGAGCGGCGCACGATCCAGCCGAAGCCGCCCGCCAGCGTGAGGAACACCGCTGCGAAGCTGGCCAGGGTTGCAAGCGTCTGGGCCGACACGAACATGCCTCCATTCTCTCCGTGTGGTGGTGCAAGTTCCACCAGACGGTACGGCTGATGACGCCGCAGGGCCAGGTGCTTGCTCCAGACTGTGGATAGCGCAGCGCCATGCCCGCCTGGGGAGACCGGGTAGTAGGGCTGCACGCGTGGCAGGCGAACATCGAAGCAGGGAGGCACGACGGCATGGCGATCGATCTGGAGCGCGTCTACAAGGATCTGCACGAGCATCCGGAGCTGTCGTACAGCGAGCATCGCACGGCGAAGATCGCGGCGGATGGCATGCGAGACCTGGGCATCGAGGTGACAGAAGGCGTAGGCCGCACCGGCGTCGTCGGTGTACTCGCCAACGGGGAGGGGCCGGTGGTGCTCTTGAGAGCCGACATGGATGCCCTGCCCGTGCAGGAGGAGACCGGGCTCGAATATGCGAGCAGGGAGCGGGGCATCGATCCGGACGGCAACGACGTGCCGGTCATGCACGCGTGCGGTCACGACGTGCACGTCGCCTGCCTGCTCGGCGCCGCGGAGGCGCTCGCCGGTAGCACGGATGAGTGGGCAGGGACCGTCGTGTTCGTGTTCCAGCCGGCTGAGGAGCTTGGATCCGGCGCCGTCGAGATGATCGGCGACGGCCTCTACGACAAGTTCCCCAAGCCGGACATCGTGCTCGGCCAGCACGTGGCGCCCGCTCCCGCCGGCGTCGTCGGTGCCCACGCGGGTCCGGCATTCGCCGCCACCGACGGCTTCATCCTCACGCTGCACGGCGAGGGTGGCCACGGTTCGCGACCGGAGGCGACCGTCGACCCCGTCGTGATGGCGGCTGCCACCGTGATGCGCCTGCAGACCATCGTGTCTCGGGAGATCGCAGGCGGCGAGACAGCCGTCGTCACGGTCGGCACCATGCATGCAGGAACCAAGAGCAACATCATCCCCCCGGATGCCACGCTCGGCATCAACGTGCGCACCTACGACACGGGCGTGCGAGACCGTGTCATCGCAGGCATCCGGCGCATCGCCGAGGCGGAGGCCGCGGCATCCGGTGCCGAGCGGCTTCCCGATGTGGAGCTCACCGAATCGTTCCCCGTGCTGCACAACGACGAGGAAGCCACCGCGCGCACGGTGCAGGCCTTCCGATCTGCATTCGGGTCGAACAGGGTCATCGACCCCGGGCGCGTGACGGGCAGCGAAGACGTCAGCGCGCTCGCCACGGCTGCCGGCGCGCCGATCGTGTTCTGGCTGCTCGGTGGCCTGGACCCGCAGCTCTTCACGACGGCACTGTCGAACGGAACGACGGATGCTGGCATCCCCTCGAACCACTCGCCGCACTTCGCGCCGCTCATCCATCCCACGCTCGAGACGGGCGTGCAGGCGCTCGTCGTGGGGGCCAGGGAGTGGCTGGGCCGCGCAACTCCGTAGTGTTGAGTACATGAACCAGCAGGTTTCGGAGCTGTTCGACGCGGGGCAGTGGGCGCCGGCATCCGCAGGTGGGTCCGCCGACCAGGGCTTCACCGACATCACCTATCACCTGTCCAACGATGGCCGCATCGCGCGCATCGCCTTCGACCGGCCGGAGGTGCGCAATGCGTTCCGTCCGCACACGGTCGACGAGCTCTACGCCGCGCTCGACGACGCACGTCAGAACCCGCGCGTCGGCGTCGTACTGCTCACCGGCAACGGCCCGAGCCCCAAAGACGGCGGCTGGGCGTTCTGCTCGGGAGGCGACCAGCGCATCCGCGGTCGCGACGGGTACAAGTACGAACCGGCGCCCGAGACTGGCGCGAGCGCTGGCGTCGCGGCGGAGGCCGGAAATGACCTCCGCCCCCAGCCCCAGCGCGCGGCCCTAGGACGCCTTCACATCCTCGAGGTGCAACGGCTCATCCGATTCATGCCCAAGGTCGTGATCGCCGTCGTCCCTGGCTGGGCTGCCGGAGGCGGCCACTCGCTGCATGCGGTGTGCGACCTCACCATCGCGAGCGCCGAGCATGGCAGGTTCAAGCAGACGGATGCCGACGTCGGTTCCTTCGATGCCGGTTACGGGAGTGCGTACTACGCAAGGCAGATCGGGCAGAAGTTCGCGCGCGAGGTGTTCTTCCTCGCCCAGGAGTACTCCGCGCAGCGCGCCTACGAGATGGGTGCCGTGAACGCGGTCGTTCCGCATGCGGAACTCGAGAAGACGGCGATCGAGTGGGCCAGAACCGTCCTCGGCAAGTCGCCCACGAGCATCCGCATGCTCAAGTACGCGTTCAATGCCGTCGACGACGGCCTGGTCGGCCAGCAGGTGTTCGCGGGCGAGGCCACGCGGCTCGCGTACGGCACCGATGAGGCGGTCGAGGGCCGGGATGCCTTCTTGCAGAAACGCGAACCGGACTGGTCGCCGTTTCCCTGGCAGTACTGAGCGCGCGGCCAGTCCGGTTCGGCACTCGACGCCGTTAAACACTCGACGCGAGTGAAAACAGCAGATGCGGCCGAGAACAGCAGAAGTGCTGCTGTTCTCGGCGCGCGAGCCCGAAAGCTGCTGCTCCGGTAACAGCGGCACTGCAACGCGCAACCGGGGAGCGGGCTAGCGTGGAGTGGTGAGCCGCCCGCTGATCGTCGTCGACGCAGGCGAGCCGCACGCGGTGTACCTGGCACTGCGCCGTGCGCTGACCGGCGACGGGCCCGCCGTGTTGCCTCGGCAGCATGAGCCCGGCCCGAGATCCGGGACGACGGATGCCGATGCTACGGCGGGACTCCCCGCCTCGGTGCCGCGCAACGTGGCGCTCGTCGTCGAGACGTCGGGCTCCACCGGCGCGCCGAAACGGGTGGCACTCAGCGCGGACGCTCTGCTGGCCAGCGCGGCGGCATCCGCGGGTGCGATCGGGGGGCAGGAGCCGGGACTCGCACGCTGGCTGCTCGCGCTGCCCGCCCACTACATCGCCGGCGCCAACGTGCTGGTGCGCTCGATCGTGGCCGGAACCGAGCCGGTCATCCTTCCACCCGGACACTTCGACCCGGCAGCATTCTTCGCCGCCGCCGAGACGCTCGACTCCGACCAGCGCTTCACCTCGCTGGTGCCCGTGCAACTTGCTCGTCTGCTCGATGCCGCTATGGATGCCGCCGCTCACGGCGACCCGGACGTGCTGGCTGTCCTTCGTCGCTTCGACGCGCTGCTCATCGGCGGGCAGGCGCTGCAGCCGGAGTTGCGGCAACGCGCGCTGGACGCAGGCTTACGAATCGTACGAACGTATGGATCGAGCGAGACCGCCGGCGGATGCGTCTACGACGGCGTGCCGATCGGAACGGTCCGTGCCCGCGAAGCAGACGGTCGGATCGAGCTCGCCGGTCCCGTGCTGGCCGAGGGCTACCTGGATGCCGACGGCCGCATCGACACGAAACGAACCCATGCCGCGTTCCACACCGCAGACGGCGCACGCTGGTACCGAACCGGCGACCTCGGATCGGTGGATCCCGACGGCCGAGTGAGCATCGTCGGCAGGGCGGACAACGTCATCATCTCCGGCGGGGAGAAGGTGTCACTCGACGCGGTGGAGCGTGCCGTGCGCAGGCATCCAGGGCTCGTCGAGGCGGTCGTGGTCGCAGCGGCGAGCGAGGAATGGGGTCAGGTACCAGCCGTCGTCGCCGTCGGCCACCCGCAGTTCGATCTCGCCCAGCTCCGGGCCGCGGTGCAGGCCGAACTCGGCCACGCCGCCGCCCCCGCACTCCTGATCACCGTCGACCGGATGCCCCATCTCGCCTCGGGCAAGCCGGATCGCATCGCGCTCGCCCGGCTAGTGGCCGAGCAAACCGGGCCTCACGGAGGCGGCGTCCCATCCTCGGCTGCAGGCGACGGGAAGTGACGGAGGCTTGTCACCTAGCCGCCGTCGATACAATGCCGCCTTGTGAGTAGCAGCGCGCGCAGCAGGTCGAAGCCCAAGTCGAAGCGCAAGGGCGGACATCCGGCGGGACGGCCGGGCGCCGTCGCGCCCGCGACCTTCCGGGACTGGATCGGCGGTGCACGGCTGCGCACACTTCCGCTCGCGATCGCACCCGTGCTCGTGGGCACAGGCGCGGCGGTCGATGCCAGCAACCCAGGCGTGTTCCATTGGGTGCGCGCCCTGCTGTGCCTCGCCGTCGCGCTCTGCCTGCAGATCGGCGTGAACTACGCGAATGACTACTCCGACGGCATTCGCGGAACGGATGCCTACCGCGTCGGTCCCAGCAGGCTCACCGGGTCGGGCAAGGCGAAGCCGCGCGCCGTGCTCACGGTCGCGCTCGTGTTCTTCGCACTCGCCGCGATCGCAGGCATTCTGCTCGTGATCGCCTCGCAGCAGTGGTGGCTGCTCATCGTCGGTGCTGCCGCGATCGGCGCCGCCTGGTTCTACACCGGAGGCAGGCATCCTTACGGGTATTACGGCCTCGGTGAGGTGTTCGTCTTCGTGTTCTTCGGCCTCGTCGCCACGGCAGGCACCATGTTCGTGCAGGTGCTCAACGTGTCGCAGGTGGCTTGGCTGTCAGCGGTGGCCGTCGGCCTGCTCGCCTGCGCCGTGCTCATGGTCAACAACCTCCGCGACATCGACGCGGACAAGAAAGCGGGCAAGCGCACGCTTGCGGTGCTCGTCGGCAAGGGATGGTCGCGCACGCTCTACACCATCTTCGTGTTGGTGCCGTTCGCGATTCTGGCCGTGATCAGCCTCCTGTACACACTCGGATGGCTGGGCTTCTTCACGCTCATCGCCGCGCTGCCCGCCATCGTCATCACGCTGTTCGCCCGCACGCCACGCGAACTCATCATCGCGCTGCAGCTGACGTCGTTCAGCGCACTGGGTTACGCCGCCTTCCTCGGTGCAGCGCTCGCTTGGTCGCCACTGTGATCATTTGTGCGCCGCGCGAGCGGCGGCGCACCGCGGTTGGCTAGGTGGGTGGTCGCGTTCGGCGGCGTACACGCCGCCGCCTTGTGGAGCGTGTTGCGGACGGCTCGTGGTTGGGTTGCGCCGGTCTTTGGGCTCCGAGAGATTTGGTGCAATGGGGCGCCGCGCGAGCGGCGGCGCACCGCGGTTGGCTAGGTGGGTGGTTGCGTTCGGCGGCGTGCACGCCGCATTGCGGAGCGTGTTGCGCTGAAACCCTCGCAGGCCCGTTGAAGCAGATCTAGGACGCGGAGCGGGCCAGCGGCAGCAACTCGACGTCGATGCGGTCCAGGTCGCGCTCGCAGCCGTTGGAATCGACGAAGGCGATGTGCAGCGGTTCACGTGTGTCCGCCGCCACGTAACGCGACGCCGGCTCCATCCCGTTCGGCAGGTGTCGATTCCCCCACGCCTGCAGGGCTGCGAGCACAGGCGCGAGCTCTTCGCCGGAAGCGGTGAGAACGTATTCGTCACGCGTGCGGGCCCCATCGTCGCGATAGGCCTGCCGCTCGAGCACGCCGAGGTCCACCAGCTTGGCGAGCCGGTCGGCGAGTACGTCCGGCGTGATCCCGAGCCGTTCGCGGATGTCCCGGAATCGCGTGAAGCCCAGGCGTACGTCGCGCACGACGAGCAGCGTCCACTTCTCGCCGAGCACGTCGAGGGAACGGGCGATGCCGCACCGCTGGTTGACCGGAGACAACGACTTCATGACTCAATCCTAGCTGAGTCGGTATTTCCTATCCAGATGCGCTAGCGTCGTGGACATGCCCACGCTCTCGCCCCGCGCTTCCTTCTGGACCGCCGCTGCCGTCGCAGGTCTCGCGCTGTGGGCCAGCGGGGCCCCGACGATCGTGTACCCGCTGTACGAGCGGCTGTGGGGTCTCAGCGCGGCGACGAGCACGCTCATCTTCGCGATCTATCCGATCGTGCTGATTCCGGTGCTTCTGGTCTTCGGCAACCTCTCCGACAGTCGTGGCCGTCGATTCGCCATTCTGCTCGGGCTCGGGGCACTGGCACTCGGCACGCTGACCTTCGGTCTGGCCACTGGGTTGCCCGAGGTGCTCATCGGCCGCGCGCTCATGGGCGTGGGCGTCGGGCTGTCACTTGGCCCAGCAGCCGCGGCGATGATCGAGTTCGGTGGCCCGCAGCGAGCGCCGCGCGCAAGCTCGACGATGACCGCTGCCACGGCCGCCGGCCTCGCGCTTGCCACGGTCGTCGGTGGCGGCCTCGTGCAGTACGCACCGCAGCCGTTGCATCTCACGTTCTGGGTGCTGCTCGTCGTGATCTTGGCGGTCGGTGCCTGCGCCACGTTCCTGCCACGCGTCCGGGACGCCCAGGCCCCGTCCTGGCGCCCACGAGTGCCCCGCGTCCCTGCAGGGGTGCGCCTTGCGTTCACCGCCGGGGCACTCGGTGTCTCGACGGCCTACGCGGTCGGATCCGTGTTCCTCGCCCTTGGCGCGCAAGTCGCGGCCGACCTGCTGCGGTCCTCGAACGCGTTGCTGAACGGAACGGTGATCGCGATCTCCGCCGTCGTGATCGGTGTAGTGGCAATCGCAGCTCGGCGAGTCCCGCCCCGCGTTGCGCTCGGCCTCGGTCCGGTCGCGCTCCTGGCCGGGATGGGCTCCCTTGTGATCTCGGGACTCGGGCACTCGATGCCGATGTTCCTCGTGGCCTCGGTGCTCACGGGCGGAGGCTACAGCCTCATGTACGCGGGCGGTCTCGGCATCATCACCGCGACCGCACCTGCGCATCACCGGGCCGCCGTCATCTCGGCCGCGTTCACGGTCGGCTATCTCGTCCAAGCTGCTGTAGCCCTCGTGCTCGGCTCTATCGCGACGAATCTCGGTCTGCTCGTCGCGATGGAACTCGCGGCCGTCGTGCTCGTCGTGCTCGGGATCGCCACCGCCGTCACGGCCAACGTGGGCACGCGGCGCCGCTCCGCGACCGCTCCCGTCCCCCTCTCCTGACCCCCCCTTCGAAAGGAAAACCCATGACATCCCTCGACAACGCAGTAGTGCTCGTCACCGGCGCGAACGGCGGGCTCGGCATCGAGTTCGTCACCCAGGCGCTCGCGCGCGGCGCCCAGCGCGTTTATGCGACGGCTCGCTCGCCGCGAAACTGGGACGACGAGCGAATTGTGCCCCTCCCACTCGACGTGACCTCGGCGTCGTCCATCCGCCAGGCGGCCGAGCGCGCGAGCGACACGACGATCGTGATCAACAACGCCGGGATCGGGGGAGGTGGGCCTCTCCTCGGGAGCTCGCTCGACGACATCCGCCGCATGTTCGACACCAACGTGTTCGGCGCTCTGGAGGTGGCGCAGGTCTTCGCGCCCGTGCTCGCCGCCAACGGCGGGGGTGCGCTCGTCGACGTGCACTCCGCGCTCAGCTGGCTCGGCCGTGGCGGTGCGTACGCGGCAACGAAAGCGGCGTTCTGGTCGCTGACCAACTCGCTGCGTCTCGAGCTGCGAGGGCAGGGTACGCAGGTACTCGGCGCCCACCTCGGCTACACGGACACGCCCATGACGGCCGGCCTTAACGTCGTCAAGGAGGACCCAGCGGACATCATCTCCGCGATCTACGACGGCCTGGAGGCAGGCGAACTCGAGGTGCTCGCCGACGAGACGAGCCGCCAGGTGAAGGCGGGTCTGTCGCAGCCCATCCCGGTGCTCTATCCGGAATTCGCTGCGCGCTAGCCGCAGCCGCAGCAGAACGCAGCACGTATTCAGGACATGCTCGGCGCCGTCCACATAGTCGCCACGGTGGCGGGCATGTCCTGAAAACGGGTTGCGCGGTACTGCGAAAGCGGCCGACTCAGCGCCACCCGGCAGCCATAGCCCTCCGCAAGGCCCCGGATGCCTACTCGGGCTTTCGCGGAGCGCGCTCGGACGCGTCGACCGCCGCGTCCTCCACCTGGTCGTCGACGGTGGGCTTTGCCTCTGTGCGCTCGCGCCTGCGGGCCGCGGCGAGTTGATCCGAGACGGCCTGCCGCGGGCCCCGCAGCAGCAGGTACGACAGGCAGAAACCGATGACGACCGCGGCAACGGCTGAGATGACCCACAGATCAGAGGGCAGCACCAGCAAGAGCACCACGAGCGGCACGGCGATGAACAAGAGCCGCAGCACTGTGTAGGTGAGCCAGGCCGGTATGCGTTTCACCGTTCAAGTGTAGGGAGAGTGGCGCGGTGAGGCGCCTGTGAGACGGTCACCGCGACGACGCACCTGCCGTCCGGGCGTCGGACCTACGCACCGCTACCTCTCAGCCACGGGCGAGGTCCGCCGGGAGGTGCGCGGACTAGCATGGCCCCATGGTTCGCGTCTGGCTCGTCATCGGAGTCATCGCCGCGCTGTTCTATATCTATTCGATCGTGGACTGCGCCTTGGCGGAGCGCGAACGCGTTCGGGGAGTCCCCAAAGCGGCGTGGGTCGCGATCGTGGTCGTCTTCGCGATCATCGGCGGCGTCCTGTGGTTCATGATCGGCAGGCCGCGGCGCGGCGATCGCGTCAGGCGAGGCCCCGTCGCGCCCGACGACGATCCCGAGTTCCTGAAGAACCTGGAGCGCGACCGCAGGCAGCAGGAACGCATCCGCCGGCTCGAGAAGGAACTTTCAGACCTCGACGAGGCACCGAAGAAGAAGTCCGGCGACACCGACGGCCGCCGGGATGGCTGAACCCGCGCATGCGCGGGAGCCCGGGCGCGACCGCACCCCTGTGACCACCACGGGCAATCCGGCGACGGATGCCGCGCTCGCGCTCCTCACCCAGCTCGTGCGCGAGGGCCTGCGGCACATCGTGCTCGCACCCGGGTCGCGCTCGCAGGCGCTCGCACTGGTCGCCGCCGAGCTCGAGCGCGTCGGCGCCGTGGAGCTGCACGTGCGCATCGACGAGCGCGTTGCGGGATTCCTCGCGCTCGGCATCGCGGCAGAGACCGGGCATCCTGCTGCCATCGTCACCACGAGTGGTACAGCGACGGCCAACCTTCTCCCGGCCGTACTCGAGGCGCACCATTCGAACCTCCCCATGCTGATGCTCACCGCGGACCGGCCGGTGCAGATGAGGGGCATCCGCTCGAATCAGACGACGGTGCAGGCCGGCATGTACGGCGCGGCAGCCCGCCGCGCGCTCGACGTTGCTGCTCCGACGGGGGCGACCGGCGAGACGGATGCCTACACCCGCCTCGCCACTCAGGCATGGTCGGCCGCCCTGGATGAGACCGGCCCCGTTCACCTGAATCTCGCCTTCCGCGAGCCGCTGTCCGCCGCGGTGCCAGACCTCGGCTCCTTCGCCGCGCACGTGGCCGCAGCCGGCGCCGAGCAGGCCATCCGGGACGGCATCGGCAGCGATTCTCCCGTCGTTCACCCCGCAGCTCTCACCCGCCAGCACCTCTCCCTGGCACCCGGGCCCCGCACCATCGTCATCGCCGGAAACGCCGCAGGCCCCGAGGCCGAGGCACTCGCCAGGGCGGGCGGCTGGCCCCTCATCGCGGAGCCGTCCAGTGGATCCCGCTTCGGTCCGAACCTCGTCGTCGCGTACCGGCAGTTGCTGCGCGAGCCTGAGTTCGGCGGCGCGGTGCAGCGAGCCGTCGTCTTCGGACATCCGACGCTTAGCCGCGAGGTGCCCGCCCTGCTGCACAGAGACGACATCGAGACCGTGGTCGTCGCGCCCGTGGGCGAGGAGGTGTACGACCCAGCGCGCTCCGCAACGGTCGTGGCGTCCGTCGACGCGCGCGACCACGACCCCACGAACGCCGAGGCGCGCGCCTGGGTCGGCCGATGGGTCTTCGCCAGCCGGGCGCTCCTCGATGAGGATGCCTCCGGCACCGCAGACCACGCCGCCCCCGACATCGAGGCGGCCCGCTCGCATTCGCCCGAGCAACGACTCGCCTTCGCGAAGTCGGAACTCGCCGCCGTGCGGGCATCAGTGACGCGGCGCATGCTCGTCGACGCGCTGTGGCGGTTCACCTGGCCCCACGACCGGCTGGTGCTGGGAGCGTCGCGACTCATCCGCGACCTGGATGCCTTCGCGCCCGGCAAGAAGATCCGAGCGCATGCGAATCGCGGCCTCGCCGGCATCGACGGCACCATCTCGACGGCCATCGGCATCGCCCTTGCCTCGCAGCAGGCCGAGTCGGATGCCCCGTACGGCACCACGCGGGTGCTTCTCGGTGACCTTGCCCTGCTGCACGACGCGGGTGCGCTGCTGTTCGGTGAGGGCGAGCGTCGCCCGACGGTGCAGGTCGTCGTCGGAGACGACGGCGGTGGAACCATTTTCGACTCGCTCGAGGTCGCCCAGACCGCGCCGCCCGAGGCCATGCGCCGCGTGCTCACCACTCCGCAGTGCGTCGAGTGGGAGCGACTGGCCGAAGCCTATGGTTGGAACTACCGCCGCGTGGCGACGCGCGGCGAGCTGGACCAGGCGCTGTCGGCTCCGCCGCACGGAACGAGCATCGTTCACGTGCCGCTGACCGGCTGAGGCGGGAGGCGACGATGTCGACGGGCAAACGCAAGGCCGACCGCAGCGGCTGGATCGTGGATCCCGCGGTGCAGTTGCTCGCGGCAGACGGGTTCGACCTGTCGAAGATCCCGACGGGAGGCAAACCGGGATTCACGGGATCGTCGAAGGCAGGCAAGCAGGCGTTACGTGCGGCATCCGAGCAGCTCGCCGACCTGCAGGAGCGCCTGTTCGCGGGGCGGCAACGTGCGGTGCTTCTCGTGCTGCAGGGCATGGACACGTCGGGCAAGGGCGGCATCGTCGCCCACGTCGTCGGTGCTGTGAACCCCCAGGGCGTGAAGTACGTCGCGTTCAAGCCGCCCACAGAAGCCGAACTGCGGCACGACTTTCTCTGGCGCATTCGCAAGCAGGTGCCGGAGCCCGGGATCATCGGTGTGTTCGACCGCTCGCACTACGAGGATGTCTTGGCCGGCAGCGTGCGTTCGCTCGCCCCCGAGGATGAGATCGAACGACGATACGGCGCGATCAACGACTTCGAGAGCGAACTGGTCGAGTCCGGAATACGCATCCTGAAGGTGATGCTGCACCTCGGCGCCGACGAGCAGAAGAGCCGTCTCCTTGCACGTCTGGACGACCCCGAGAAGTACTGGAAGTACAACCCTGGCGACGTCGACGACCGGGCACTGTGGCCGCGCTATCAGGAGGCGTATCAGCGCGCGATCGAGCGAACATCGACGCCGGAGGCGCCGTGGTACGTCGTGCCGGCCGACCACAAGTGGTACGCACGGCTGGCGGTGCAGCAGCTTCTTCTCGGCGTACTCGAGGACTTCGACCTCGAGTGGCCGCCTGCCGACTTCGACGTCGATGCAGAGCGCGAGCGGCTTCTGAGCCTCTCGTTGGCCCCTACTGGAACGCCTCGGTGACCGGTCGGAACTTCATGCTGGTCTCGGCCAGCTCGCGCTCCGGAACGGAGTCCGCCATTATGCCGCAACCGGCATACGCCGTGATGTCACCGTTCGAGGTCACCTGGGCACATCGCAGCGCGATCGCCCACTCGCCGTCTCCGTCTGCGCCGATCCAGCCGACCGGTCCGGCGTAGCGCTCGCGATCGAAGGGCTCGAGCTCGCGGATGAGCCGCACCGCGGCATCCGTCGGGGTTCCGGCAACGGCGGCCGTCGGGTGCAAGCCGGCCACCAGGTCGAGCGATCCGGATCCGTCGTTCAGTGTGCCCGTGACATCCGTCGCCAGGTGCCAGAGGTTGGGCAGTTTGAGCGGGAACGGGGCTTCGCTCGCCTCCAGAGCCGAGGTGTGTGGACGCAGAGCGCCGATGACGCTGCGTACCGCGACGGCGTGCTCTTCCCGATCCTTGGCGCTGTGCAGCAACTCGTCTGCCGAGTCGTGATCGGATGCCGCGTCTCTGCCACGCCCGCTCGTTCCGGCCAGCACCCTCGCGTCGATCGTGCCGTGATGCACGCGCACGAGCGTCTCTGGGCTCGAACCGAGAATGCCGTCGACGGCATATGTCCAGCACTGCGGATAGCCGAGCGCGAGTTCGACGAGCGCCCGGCGCACGTCGGACTCGGCCGGAAGGTGGGTGTGCAGGTCGCGCGCCAGCACGACCTTCTCGAGGTCGCCGCGGCCGATGCGCTCGACGGCGACGGATACCGCGCGCTTGTACGCCTCCCGCGTGAGCTTGCCGGGCATCATCGTGAGCCGGTACTCGGCGCCGAACGACTCGGGATGCGGCACAGGCGGCATCGCGGGAGCGTCGGAGCTGCGGATGCGCGTGATCCACGAGCGTCCGTCCCGTCTGCCGATGACGACCTGCGGCACGACGAGCACGCTCGCCGCGGCGCTTTCGTCGTCGAACGCGAAAGTCCCGAAAGCGACCAGCCCCGTCCCCGGCACGCGCACGGTGTCGTGCACGCTCGACACCGACGCGAGCTGTTTCCATGCGGCAGAGGCCCGAGCGATGCGGTCAGCGCCGCGGAACTCGAGCCGCAGCGCTTCGCCGACACCGGCGATCCCTTCCCCCTTGCGCATCCACAGAAGCGGAGCGTGGGAGTCCGTGAAGGGAATGATGTGTCTGACGTCGTCGAGGGGGGTGGTCTCGACCGTCAACGCCTGTACTCGGGTCGCGATTACGGTCACGCCCCTAGCGTACGTCGCAGCCCTGAGCGTTGCCGTCGCGCCCCGGAGAGACACTGCCGCGATCGGCCGCTCCACAAGCGACGTTCCGCCCGCTGATCGGGCCCCCGGCATCGCCGCGCACACCCTAAGCTTGACCGGGTGAGTAGGGCCGACCTGAGCAAGCAGCCGTCGGACGTCGCCTCGATGTTCGATGAGGTCTCGGCCGCATACGATCGCATGAACGCCATGTCGACCGTCGGCATCGACGCACTCTGGCGCGTCGCCACCACCCGGGCCGTTGATCCCCGCCCAGGGCAGTTCGTGCTCGACGTCGCGGCCGGCACCGGCACGTCCAGCGCCTCGCTCGCCCGCTCTGGCGCGCGCGTCATCGCCGCAGACTTCTCACCAGGCATGATCGCCGTCGGCCGGCGCCGCCAGGCCGGCAACACCAATGTCGAGTTCGTGCAGGCGGATGCCACGCAACTGCCCTTCGACGACGACAGTTTCGATGCGGTCACCATCTCGTTCGGGCTGCGCAACATCGTCGACCCGGATGCCGCCCTGCGCGAATTCTTCCGGGTTGCGAAGCCGGGGGGCAGGGTCGTGGTGTGCGAGTTCTCGCGGCCGCCGGCATCCGTCATCCGCGCCGCGTACTACGCCTACCTGCGATACGGGATGCCGGTGTTCGCGCGCCTCGCGTCGTCCAATCCGGTCGCTTACTCCTACCTCATGGAGTCGATCAGGGAGTGGCCGGATCAGCACACTCTGGCAGGCATGGTCCGGCGCGCCGGATTCGAACGCGTCGCCTACCGCAACCTCACGTTCGGCATCGTCGCGCTGCATCGCGGCTTCGTTCCTCTCGACTCGGCGCAGAGATCCGACCATCGCGCAACAGGTGAGGCATCCCACGCCGAATCGAAGGGCGGCAGATAGTGCCATCGCTGCCGCTCGCACGCCGCGAGACCACCCTCACGAGCCAGCTCGGCCTCGGCGACCGCGTCTTCGCCTCTGGTAAGGACAAGCGCTTCGCCGCCGATGTCGACGCGGGACTGGAGCTGGTGGAGCAAGGTCTGCGCGAGCAGGTCAGGTTCGCGGATGAACTTGCCGACGTCACGGCGCGCTACCTGCTGAACGCAGGCGGCAAGCGCGTGCGTCCGATGCTCACGCTCATCACCGCCCAGCTCGGGGAGGGCGCAACGTCGGAGGTGATCGACGCCGCCCAGGCCGTGGAGATCACTCACCTGGCCTCGCTGTACCACGACGACGTCATGGACGAGGCACAGACGAGACGCGGTGTGCCGAGCGCGCAGCACGTGTGGGGCAACTCGGTGGCCGTGCTCACGGGTGACCTGCTGTTCGCGAGGGCGAGCCAGCTGGTGGCAGGTCTCGGCGAGGGCGCCATCCGGCTGCAGTCGGACACGTTCGAGCGGTTGTGCCTCGGCCAGCTGCACGAGACCATCGGTCCGCACGAGGGCGACGACCCGGTCGAGCACTACATCGGCGTGCTCGCCGACAAGACCGGGTCCCTGATCGCCGCGGCCGCACAGATGGGTGTCATGTTCTCCGGTGCCCCGGAGGAATACATCCGGCCCGTCATGGAGTTCGGCGAGAAGGTCGGCGTGGGCTTCCAGCTGATCGACGACGTGATCGACCTCTCCGGCAAGGGTGCGGAGACCGGCAAGACGCCGGGCACCGACCTGCGCGCAGGCGTGGCGACCCTGCCTCTGCTCAAGCTGCGGGAGCTGGCATCCACCGGTGACGCGCGAGCCGCAGCGCTGCTCGACCGCCTCGACACCGAGGTGCTCGGCGCGCCAGACACCAAGGACGTGAGCGAGGTCGTCACGGCGTTGCGCGAGCATCCGGTCACCCAGGAGACGCTGGATGAGGCACATCGCTGGGCGCACGAAGCGGTTCAGGCGATCGCACCATTACCTCAAGGGTCGGTGAAACGGGCGCTCACGCGGTTCGCCGATACGATCGTCGAGCGGTCCAGCTGACCCCACGACGGGAACGGATGCCGTCATGCACGCAAGCAGCGCCCTTCATGCCGACAAGCATCCGGCGCACGCGGCTGCACGACGAGATGGATCGCGAAGCGATGAGCCACGACGCGGCGACGCACCTGAAGCGATCGACGCGGCCGACTACGAAAGGGAAACCTTCATGACCAAACTCCGCCTGGCCATCGTCGGGGCGGGACCGGCCGGCATCTATGCCGCCGACATCCTGCTCAAAGCGGAGCGCGAGTTCGACGTGTCGATCGATCTCTTCGACCAACTGCCCGCACCGTACGGGCTCGTGCGTTACGGAGTGGCGCCGGATCACCCACGCATCAAGGGCATCATCACGGCGCTGCGCGAGGTGCTGGACCGCGGCGACATCCGCCTGTTCGGCAACGTGCGCTTCGGCACCGACATCACGCTCGACGACCTCAAGCAGCACTACAACGCCGTGATCTTCGCGACGGGAGCCGTGCGCGATGCCGACCTCGACATCCCTGGCATCGAGCTCGAGGGTTCGTACGGCGCCGCCGAATTCGTGAGCTGGTACGACGGGCATCCCGACTATCCGCGCACCTGGCCGCTCGAGGCGGAGTCCGTCGCCGTGGTCGGCAACGGCAACGTGGCGCTGGATGTCTCGCGCATCCTCGCGAAGCACGCAGACGACCTGCTCCCCACCGAGATCCCGGACAACGTCTACCAGGGGCTGAAGCAGTCGCCAGTGACCGATGTGCACGTCTTCGGGCGCCGTGGACCGACATCCGTGAAGTTCACGCCGCTCGAGCTGCGCGAGCTCGGCGAGCTGCGCGACGTGGACATGATCCTGTACGACGAGGACTTCGACTACGACGAGCACGCCCGCCAGGTGATCGCCGGCAACAAGCAGGTGCTCGTCATCGACCGTGTGCTGCAGCAGTGGCGGCAGCGCGAGGTGGGACAGGCATCCCGCAGGCTGCACCTGCACTTCTACGCCCGACCGATCGAGCTCGTCGACGGCGGCACCGGCCGCGTCTCGGCGATCAGGTACGAGCGAACCGCCCCAGACGGTCAGGGCGGCGTGTTCGGCACGGGGGAGATCCGCGAGATCCCGGTGCAGGCGGCGTACCGTGCCGTTGGATACTTCGGCTCGCCGCTGCCCGGCATCCCGTTCGACAAGCGGCACGGTGTCATCCCGAACCACGAGGGCCAGGTGCTGCACGCGAAGGACAACACGCAGTTCTACGGCGTGTACGCCACGGGGTGGATCAAGCGCGGTCCCGTCGGCCTCATCGGCCACACCAAGTCGGATGCTATGGAGACCGTCTCCCACCTCATCAACGACCTCGGCAACTGGTGGACCCCCGCCGATCCGTCTGAGCAGTCGGTGACCGAGCTGCTGAGCGCGCGCGGCATCGAGTACACGAACCTCGACGGATGGCACAACCTCGACGCGTTCGAGCAGGCGCTTGGCGCAGCCGAGGGCCGCCCACGCATCAAGGTGGTGCCGCGCGACGAGATGGTGCGGGCATCCAACGATCCCGCCACCCCCGCCACCCCCACCGCTGGTTGAGTAGCGACGCGCAGCGCCGCGTATCGAAACCCCGGGCCGCCGTGTCGGTGCGTTTCGCCGGTGCCCTTGTCGCCACGGGGGACATTTCGTTCTCGCAACGAGGGGTGGTGGCATTCGGTCCGCCGTGATTGACTCCGAGTGGCCGCACGGGGACGGTCGGCGGAACGCGGGGGCGGGCCGGACATCGAGCATGCAGGGGGGTGGCGTGCCCATGGCCGTCACACGCAAACGCAAAGGCATCATCCGGGCGATTCTGGCGGGCGGCGTCGTTCTCGGCGTCGGCGCCGCCGTCACGCTCGCGGCGTGGAATGCATCGGAGTTCGCGACCGGAACGTTCCAGGCAGGCACGTTCGCCTTCGAGGGATCGACGGACGGATCCGCCTACGCGTCGCATCCGACCGCTCCGGGCGCGACCTTGGCCTTCAGCGCCGGGGTGAGCAACCTGTCGCCGAGCGCGACCACCTACTCGGCGTACTGGGTGCGCCTGGGGGCAGGCACCACGGCCAACGCGACGGTGACCCTGCAGTCGGGCGGCACATCGGGCACCGTGACGAATCTGACCTACAGCATGGTGCAGCTCGCCGCGGCCGGAACGTGCAATGCAACGGCGACCGGCACCACCCTGGTGCCCGCAGGAACCGCGGTCGGTACGGTGCCAGGCACGCCAACGTTCGCGCTCTCGGCGGGTAGCCCGACGACGTCCGCGGGTACGGCCGTGCAGGTGTGCGTCGTCGTCACCGCCGGCTCCGGCCTCCAGCAGGGGCAGACCGGATCGGCAACCTGGCAGTTCGCCGCCCAGTCGAGCTGATCACGGTGTGGCCGCAGACGTCGTCATGAGCGCAGGCACCATCGACGCCACCGTGGCGCGTCGTGCCGTGGCGATCACGCGAACCACGCTGCTGAATGTCGCTGCCGTGCTCGGTGCCGCATGCATCCTGCTGGTCGTGCTCGCCGTGGTGTTCCACATCAGCCTGATCATGTTCCGAACCGGGTCGATGTCGCCGCAGATCCCCACCGGATCCCTCGCCGTCGTGCAGCAGATTCCCGCCAGAGACGCGCGCGTCGGCCAGGTCGTCACGGTGGATCGACCCGGCGCGCTTCCCATCACTCACCGCGTGGTCAGCACTCGGCCCGCGCCCGGGGATGCCGCTCAGCTGGTTTTGAAGGGTGACGCCAACGCGTCCGCGGACCCGCAGCCCTACACCGTGCGCACCGTTCGGCTCGTTCTGCTGTCGCTGCCAGGACTCGCGTATGTGGTGGTCTGGCTCGGCAACCCGCTCGTGCTTGGCGCGCTCACTGTCGCGGTCGCTGCGCTGATCGTCTGGGTGCTCTGGCCGCGCGACGAGGCCAAGCGCTCGGGCAGGCACGCGGAAGGCGCGTGAGCCGTGGCATCCGAACGCGCGAAGACGGCCATGCTCATGGCAGTGCTGGCCGTCTCCGCGGTCGCCGCGGTGCTTGGTTTCGCCCTGCTGCGGCCGGCCGCTGCCCTCGGCCAGGGGGTTCAGGACCAGGCGCCGGCCCTCGTGCTCGCAGGCGATCCTCCGGGCACCGTGCACACGCTGACGCGGGATTCGCCCGCCCTGTGGAACGTCGGAGTGACCCTGCACCGGATGCCCGTCAGCACGGTGGTCGGCATCCTCACCGCGAACGGCGGGGTGGCAGCCGCTGACGTGTCCGTGCCGACGGAGGTCGAGCTGCTCGGGTGCGCCGCGGCGTGGAGTGGCACGACGTGCCCGACGGCCGAACGAGTCATCTTGCCCGTCACGCCTACGGATGCCCTGCCCGACGGCGCGCGATCCCTGAGCGGCACATCTGGCCCGGTGCCGGCGAGCATGTGGGTGCAGGCACGCGTCACCATGCCGCCGGACGCGCGCGCCGATGCCTCCGGACGTTTCGAGCTGCGCCTCACGGTCGACGCGACGGGCGCGGACGAAATCCCTGCCGGCGGCCTGGCGCCAACTGGCTCGTCGCCGCTCGGACCCGCACTGCTCGGCGTGGCTGCCGTCACGGCCGGGTTCGCCGTCGTGGGTCTCGCACGGAGGCGACGCCGTGGCTGAGCGGAGGTGGCTCTTGCGGGCGGCAGCGGCATGCGTGGCCGTCGTCGCAATGCTCGGCGGCGGGCTGGTTCATCCCGCCCAGACGGATGCCAGTTGGCGCGTGTCGGAGTACACGCGCGGCACGTTCACGGCCATGACGCTGCAGAAGCCGGTCCTCAGCGCGTGCACCTACAACCCCGGGCTGCTCGGGGTTACTCCGGTCATCACAGTGACCTGGAATTTCGCCGCGGGTACGCCGAGCGCAGCGACCGCGAACTACGCCGCGTCGAGCGGATCGGTGCTGGGCACGCTGCTCGGCGGCGTGACCGAGACGACCACTCCGGCCGTGGGCACAGGAACGACCTACACCACCACGTTCAAAGGCTCGACCTTGAGCGGGCTCGCGGGGGCCACGTACACGGTCGGAATCCAGGCGCAGCTGGGCGCGTGGACCTCGCCCTTCGGCACAGCCACTGCGTCGAGCGGCTTGGCAGGGACCAACGCCTCGTGCACGCCGTAATAGCGCCGCGCAGCTAGCGGAGCGCCCCACAATAGCGCCGCGATGCGGAGCACAGACTCGCTCCGGCTCAGTTCACCTAGCCGTTGCAGTGCAGCGCATGGTCAGCGTCACAGTACCTGCGTCGTCGCCGAGCTCGAGCACCGCGGATGCCTCGCCGAGCTCCCCGAGGCTCGTCACGTGGGTTCCGCCGCACGCGATCCGCGCGGTCGCGGCCGGTCCGGAGGCCGGTCCCGTCTCCAGCTCGGGCAGCTCGCATACCCAGAAGCGGGGGTCGCTCAAAGCATCGCCCTCGCGCTCGATGTGAACGCGAGCATCCGTCGCGATCCACGCGCGAAGGGTGTCCGTCGTCGAAGCCGCCAACTCGTCCAGCGACCCGGCGAGACCCTCCGTGGCGAATCCCTTGCGGCGCAGCGACTTGTTGAGCCGGAACACATCGACCGAACCGCCTGGCACGATCGTCGAGGACTGAATGGCCTCATGATCGAAATCGGGCCGGCCGAGAGCATCCTCACGCACGGGTTTGCTCCACCGATCGGCCAGCGCGGCGTTCAACGCGAGCGACGCGAGGTGGCACAGCGTGTGGCCGACCGAGAGCGCATGGCGGTGCTCCGAGTCGACGCTCACGAGCACCTCGTCGCTCACCGCGATGCGGCTCGGCCGCTGCAGCACGTGTGCGACGACGAACGCCCATCCTTCTGTGCCGCGCCGCACGGGTACCTCGTCGCCGATGAACAGGTTCGTTCCGTCCGTTGCGGCGACCACGACGTCGTCGAGCGGCGTTTCACGCCCGTCGACGAGGATCGAGCCGCGGTCCGGGCCCTGATCGGGCCAGGCTCGGTCGACGGGATGCGCCGGCGTGCGGTCGAGCAGCACGACCTCCTGGTCGTCGCCGTACGGCTGCACGTGCAGCACGACGGCCTGGGCGCTGAGCGATTCCGGGCCGCTCGAGGCGTACAGAACCGTCGTATCGGAGGAGGGCAGCGGCATCCTGGCTCTCGTACTCTCGCTGAATCAGCGGAAGTTCACGAACTGCAGGTCGACGTCCATGTCGGCCCGCTTGAGCATCGCGATCGTCGACTGTAGATCGTCGCGGCTCTTCGACGAGACTCGGACCTCGTCGCCCTGAAGCTGGCTCTTCACCGACTTGGGCGCCTCGTCGCGGATGAGCTTGTTGATCTTCTTGCCGGTCTCCTGGTCGATGCCCTGCTTGAGCGCGACCTCCAGGCGGAACTCTTTGCCGCTGGCGTACGGCTCGCCGACATCCAGGCTCTTGAGCGAGATGCCTCGCTTGATGAACTTCGACTCCAGCACGTCGAGGATGGCTTTCACGCGCTCCTCCGTGTTGGCTTTCAGCAGGACCTTCTCGCCGCTCCACTCGACGGACGCCCCGACATTCTTGAAGTCGTAGCGCTGGTCGACCTCTTTGCGGGCCTGGTTGACGGCGTTGTCGGCCTCCATCTTGTCGACCTTGCTCACGACGTCGAACGACGAATCTGCCATGACCTCGAACTCCCTTGCGCGACCGTTGATCTCCCTGCGAGTTTACGGGCGATTGAGGCGAGAGCCGGGGGAGCTTGCTCACCCGGCCGAGCCGATTGAGTCCGTGAGCGGTGGCGATACGGGCGATTGAGGGTCGGCCCCGGGAGCTCGCTCACGGGGCCGGGCCGATTGAGTCCGTGCATCGCGACGGAGGATGCCCGGACCCGAGGTGTCGCGAACGCCCGGATGCCGACCGACCGTAGGCTGTCGGCGTGACTCAGGACTACGCCGACCTCGCCGCGACCGGATCCGACGTGACGCCATGGCTCATCGTTGCCGGCATCATCGTGCTGCTCGGGGTGATCGCGCTCGTCGTCGCGGGCGTCATCCGCTCCAGAAGGGCTGTTAGCGAAGCGGAGACCGCGGCGGAGGCTCAAGCCGATGCATCCGCGCCCGGCACGGCCGAACCGGAAGCGACCGCTTCCCCCGAGGCCGGCCCGGACACTCCCGCATCCCCCGAGACCGGACCGGACGCGCCAGACGACAACACACCCAAGCCCTGATCTGGCGCCTCATCCGGCGCACGGCCTGCCGAAAATCGGAGATTCGTGCCGCCACGCCGGAGGCGGCCACCCCCCGGCGGCGCGTCGGAGCAAATCTCCGATTTCCGGCGACCGACTGCGGGGGCGGCCCCAGCGGCGGTGGATTTCACCGGATGCCCGTGCGTGGGTATCCTTGACTTCGCGCCTTCGGCCAGGTGATTACACGTGGTCGGGAGCGCCAAGGCAGGTTACCCAAGCGGCCAAAGGGATCTGACTGTAAATCAGCCGGCATAGCCTTCGGGGGTTCGAATCCCTCACCTGCCACTTCGTGAATGGGTCCCTTCCGCAAGCAAGAGGGACCCATTCGTGTCTCGGGCGGAGCGCGTTCTTCACCGAGTCGCCACTACGAAGGAGCCGCATGCGCGTCACCATGCTTCGGGCCAAGATCCACCGCGCAACGGTCACGAGGTCGGATCTGCACTACGTGGGCTCGCTCACGGTGGACCGCGAGCTGCTCGAGGCATCCGGCATCCTCGTCGGGGAACAGGTCAGCGTGGTCGACATCGAGAACGGCGAGCGGTTCGAGACGTACGTCATCGAGGGCGAGCCGGGGTCGGGCATGATCGGGGTCAACGGTGCTGCAGCGCGACTGGTCAGCGTGGGAGACCGAGTCATCATCATGGCGTACGGATCGGTGAAGCTCTCGAAGGCTGCTTCCGTTCGTCCGAGGGTCGTCCTGGTCGACGACGAGAACAAGGTGCAGCACAACGGGGATGACGCGGCGTTCCCGACCACCTATCCGCACTGAGCGCTGCGCCTACTGGAGTCCGCGCGGACCGCGCCGTCAGCAGGTCCGGGCTTCCGGATGCTCTCCCAGCACAGGAATCGGATGCCCGGATAGGCTCGCCCCGACAGCATCCGACGGTGGGGAGGCAGCGTGGCGGACGACCGGAACGCGCAGACGCAGATCAACTTCGACATCCCATCGGAGGTGGAAGCGGGAAGCTTTGCAGACTTCGCGAGCATCTGGCACACGGACAACGTGTTCGTGCTGGACTTCGCCTCGCTGCGCGGTCCTGCCACGGAGACCCCGGACGAGAACGGTGAGCCGCATCGGTCGGTGAACGCCCGCGTCGTGAGCAGGGTGCGAATTCCGCCGGAGCAGGTCTTCGAGCTGGCGAAGGCACTCACGCGTGAGCTCGAGCTGTGGGAGCAGCAGACCGGCCGCCGCAACCCGCAATAGGCTCCGCCAGCCGCGGGTCGAGTAGCGCCGTCGAAGGTGCCGCGTATCGAAATCGCGGTCTGGAGACCGCGGGTTGAGTAGCCCCGCCGAAGGTGCCGCGTATCGAAACCCAGCCCACCCCGGCCGCAGGCGGAACTCACCCTTCAGGCGCTCGCCGCGCCCACCGTCTGCCGCGAGGCGGCCGAGCTCTCGACGAGTGCGTCGAGCCGTTCCACGATCTTGTTGACGACTGCGCACGCCGTCGCGAGGTCCATGGCGTCGAGCTCGTTGACCACGTCGACGATGGCGGCGTGGTGGTCGTGATAGGCGGAGTCGACGAGGTGCACGGCCGGCTCGGTCGGCACAAGGTAGTGCGCCCTGCGATCGCTCGGATGGCTGACCCGGGTGAGGTAACCCCTCGTCACGAGGCGCTCGATCACGTTCGTCACCGTCGCACTGGAGGTGTTCAACATGACGATCACGTCTTTCGGGCTCATGTCGCGTCCGTCCCTACGCGCCTGCACCAGGTAGCGCAGGGCGTTGAACTCCAGGGACGACAGCCCGGTCGACTCGAGAGCACGGTTGGCGAGCAGGAATTCGGCGCGCCTGAGCCTCAGCAGCGCTTCGGTGAGCGCCTTGCCCTCCGCCGTCTCGGGCTGAGCGGCGTAGAGGTGCTCGCTTTCATGGCGTACGACGGTCTGCGGCACGGGTCTCCTCCAGGTCGAAGTCGGTTTCCGTCCGGGCTCGGATGCCTGTGAGCGACCACTGCGCGGCGGCGAGCGTCTCGAAGGCGCCTGCTCTCGCACCGGTGGCATCCCGTGCGACGTAGCTCGCGCCTTCAGCCGTCACCGTCCCGACGAAGTCGCCGTTTCGTGCGGCAACCCAGAACCCCAGCTCGGGCTCCGCCCACTGCGCGTCGGCCACCGCCGGGTCGTCTTCAGTCACGATCCGGAGGGCGGGAAGGTCGCGTGCCACGGGCGTCATGAGTCCTCCTTTGAAACTTTACTCTCATTGCGCTTGTCTAACACCTCAAGTTACACATATTGTGACTAGTACAGAAAGTGAACTGTTCGGATCATGAGTTTCAAAGAGAACGAGCCTCTAAGTCCATGAGCCGAACGGCACTGTCCCGATGACGACGAGGAGCGGCGAGATGGCCACGTTCAACTACAACAACATGCTGCAGGCGGAGTTCGACGACCGCACGCTGGCTCATCTCGAGCGCGTCATCGTCGGAAAGATGCGCCGTCGGGAGGCCTTCCACTTCGCCTGGACGACTCCGGAGGGCGAGCGCAAGTCGGTCTGGCTCGACAGTGGCGTCGCGGTGTCGTTCGACTACGCGCACCCCGTTCGCGACTTCAATCGCACCTGGCTTGAGCGGCTCATGTCGTCGGCATCCAGCGCCGCGGGCCTGACTGTTTTGCCCGAACCAGAGGAAGAGGTTCAGGTGGAGTCGAGGCAGTCCCGCCGCGCGGGCTTGATCGCAGCGTGATGCCCGGCGCATCAGTCGATCACCCGCACGAGCTCCCAGACACCCGGCTCAGCTAGCCGCACGTCGAAGACTCGGGTCTCGCCGTCGTCGCTGGTTCCCTGGAATCGCCAGCCCTTCAGCGGCGACGGCGGGTGGGTCATGACTGGGCTGAGCGGGACGCCTGGCTCTGGGCCGAGGCGGGTCGGGGTATCGGTGACGCGGAAGCGGCGGCCAGCCCAGAACATCCGTCTGGGGACACCGTCTTCGTCGATCCACACGGTGACGATGTCGGTGGTATGAGTGATGCTCACGGCAGACCTCCTAGCCGAAGTGTCGAACAAAGCTTCGATGGAATCGACGATAGATCGCCTTGGAGCGACACGCCAAACGCGATGTTCGGGACCCCGTAGCATCGAAGGCATGCCTGCGAACGATGAGCTTGTAAACCTCGCCCGTACCATCGCGTGGGAGGCCGGGCAACTGGTCCGAGCCCGCCGTGAGGAGGGCGTTGAGGTCGCCGCGACCAAGACGGCGCCCGAAGACATCGTCACCGCGGCCGACCGCGAGTCCGAAGACCTCATCCGGGGCCGCATCGCCGAGGAGCGCCCAGGCGACGGCTTCTTCGGCGAGGAGAGCGACGCGAGCGCCAGTACCACGGGCCTGACCTGGATCGTCGACCCCATCGACGGCACCGTGAACTATCTCTACGGCATCCCCGCCTACGCGGTGTCGATCGCCGTGGTCGAGGGCGACCCCGACCCGAACACGTGGCGAGCGCTGGCATCCGCCGTGGTGAACCCGGCGACCGGGGAGGTGTACACGGCCACGGCCGGTGGAGGTGCCTACCTCGGAGAGCAACGGCTGCAGGTTCCCACCGGCAAGCAGCTGTCGCTCGCCTTGGTCGGCACGGGCTTCTCGTACGACTCGAGGCGGCGAGGGCTACAAGCGGAGGCCGTGAGCATGCTCATTCCGCGGGTGCGCGACATCCGCCGCATCGGCGCCGCGTCGCTCGACCTCTGCAATGTGGCGGTCGGTCGGCTGGATGCCTACTACGAGAAGGGCCTCAAGCCCTGGGACCACGCAGGCGGTGCACTCGTTGCAGCAGAGGCGGGTGCCACCGTGGCGGGCCTGCACGGCGTTCCGGCCAGCCGTGCGCTGACCATCGCGGCAGAGCCGGGACTCTTCGCTCAGCTCGAGCCCGTGCTCGACGAGCTGGGCGTCGCCGACCGCTGAGACCGGCGGCGGCCCTGCCTATCCCGCGAGGGTTCGGCGAACCGCGCCGCGCCTCAGCCGGCGATCCAGACGGCCGTGTCGCTCGGGAGGATGTCGCCCGCCAGCGGCTCGCTGGAAACGACGACCTCGCCCGCGGGCAGCGAAATGGATGCGCCGCTCAGGTTGGCCAGCACAATGAGTTCGCCGTTGTGGAACGCCACCACGTCGTCGCCGTAGCCCTCGAGCCACTCGAGTGACCCGCCTCCGAGCTTGCGCTGCTCGCGTTCGGCGAGCAGGCGTTTGTAGAGCGAGAGCGTCGAATCGGGATGCTCCGCCTCGACATCGCGCGCGAACGACGCCCACTCTGCGGGCTGAGGCAGCCAGCTCTTGCCTGACGGGCTGAAGCCGTAGGAGGGACCAGCGGCGGTCCACGGAATCGGCACACGGCATCCGTCGCGCCCGTACCGCTCACCGCCGGTGCGGAACCAGGTCGGGTCCTGCCTGGCGGAGTCCGGAAGGTCGATCACCTCGGGAAGCCCGAGCTCTTCGCCTTGATACAGGTAGGCCGAGCCCGGCAGCGCGAGCATGAGGGTCGTCGCAGCGCGCGCCCGACGCAGGCCGAGAGCCTCGTTCGGGCGGAAGGGCGTCTTGGGGCCGAGACCGTGTCCTTGCGGGTTCTCCTCGGAAAGCCCCAGGCGGGTGGCGTGCCGCACGACGTCGTGGTTCGAGAGCACCCAGGTGCTGGGTGCGCCGACGCCGTTGAAGGCCGCGAGGGAGTCCGCGATCACCTTGCGCAGGGCATCCGCGTGCCACGGCGTCTCGAGGTAGGAGAAGTTGAACGTCTGCTGCATCTCATCGGGGCGCACGTACCTGGCGAGCTTCGACGGCGGGCTGACCCACGCCTCGCCGCACAGCGCGCGATCGCCGTCGTACTCGGCCAGCACCTTGTGCCAGTCGCGGAAGATGTCGTGGCCGCCCTCCTGCGCCCAGAACGGTGCGCCCGGCTCTTCGTCGCTGATGTCGGGCTCGAGGGTCACGCTGGCACCGCTCAGTGAGCCGCCGCGTTCCTCCGGCGTGTAGTCGGGCAGGCCCTTCTTCTTCACCATGCCGTGGGCGACGTCGATGCGGAATCCGTCCACGCCGCGGTCGAGCCAGAAGCGGAGGATGCCCCTGAACTGCTCCCACACCCATGGGTCTTCCCAGTTGAGGTCGGGCTGTGACGAGTCGAAAAGGTGCAGGTACCACTGCCCGGGAGTTCCGTCGGCATTGGTGGTGCGGCTCCATGCCGGGCCCCCGAAGACGGACTCCCAGTTGTTGGGCGGCAGTTCGCCGTTCTCACCCTTGCCGTCGCGGAACCAGTAGTGGCCGCGCTCGGGGCTGCCCGGGGCGGATGCCAGTGCCTGCTTGAACCACACGTGATCCGACGACGTGTGGTTGGGCACGAGGTCGACGATCAGACGCAGGCCGAGCTCGTGGGCGGCCGCGAGCATCCGATCGAAGTCGTCGAGCGTTCCGAAGAGCGGGTCGACGTCGCAGTAGTCGGCCACGTCATAGCCGGCGTCTCGCTGCGGGGAGGTCATGAACGGCGACAGCCAGACGGCATCCACACCCAGGTCGCGAAGCGCGGGCAGATGGGCCCTGATGCCGGGCAGGTCGCCGACGCCGTCGCCGTTGCTGTCGGCGAACGAGCGCGGATACACCTGGTAGATGACGGCGCTGCGCCACCATTCCCTGCCTGTCCCCTTCGTCGCTTCCGCCGCTGACGTGGTCGGGCGTTCCTCTATCTGCGTCACGTCTTCCGATGCCGTGGCCTCGGGTGCATCTGTCGCGGGGATCGTGTTCACAGCTCTATCCACCCTCGTGGTCCTCGTTCGATTGGTCGCATGCGTGTGCATGCTCATGCTCCCGCATGGTGCACGCAAGCGCCTGCCACTGTAGGCAAATCAGTAAACGCTTGCAAAAGGGGTTTACGCAGGTCGTTCCGGCCTTACTGAAGAGAACTGTCAAGTAGCGTGAGCGGATGCTCGCGCCCCACCACGACGGATCGCCCCTGTGCGTCTCCGATCCCGCTCCACGGCTCGGTGACACGGTGCGAGTGCGGGTGCGCATCCCGCACTCGTTCGGCCAGGTGGCCGCGGTGCGCACAAGGTCGAATCCCAACCATGAGCCCTGTTTCACGGATGCGAAACGCGTCGCCACCGCGGACGGGTGGGACTGGTGGGAGGCGTCCGTCGAGGTGGAGAACCCGGTGCACGGTTACCGGTTCCTCATCACACGGAGCAACGGCTCGAGCGTGTGGCTCAACGCAGCCGGCCTCTTCACGACGGAGACGCCCGATGTCGACGACTTCCGGCTCGTGGCGTACGACCCGGCACCCGACTGGGTGCGATCGACCGTGCTCTACCAGGTCTTCCCGGACAGGTTCGCGCGGTCCGCGGCGGCGGACGATCGGCAGGTGCCGAGTTGGGCGATTCCTGCACGCTGGAGCGATCCCGTCGACGCGACTCCGCCAGCCGAGTCCGCTCAGTTCTACGGCGGCGATCTAGATGGTGCGGCCGAGCGCCTGGACTACCTGGCCGACCTCGGCATCACGCTCGTCTACCTCACACCCGTATTCCCTGGAAGGTCGAATCACCGCTACGACGCGGCATCTTTCCACGATGTTGACCCGTTGCTCGGCGGAGATGACGCGCTCGCCAGGTTCGTGGCGGCCGCGCACCAGCGCGGGCTGAAGGTGATCGGCGACCTCACCACCAACCATTGCGGCAACGACCACGAGTGGTTCACGGCGGCGTACGGGCATCCGGATGCCCCGGAGAGCGACTTCTTCTACTGGCTCGACGACGAGCACACCGAGTACGTCTCATGGCTCGGCGTGCGCAGCCTGCCCAAGTTCAACTGGCGGTCGCAGGAGCTTCGAAAGCGGTTCATCGATGGGCCGGACTCCGTCGTCGCGAAGTGGCTCAAGCCGCCATTCTCGCTCGACGGATGGCGGATCGACGTGGCGAACATGACCGGACGCTACCGGGACGACGACTTCAATGTAGAGGTGCGCCGCACCATCCGCCGCACCATGGTCGAGGCGAATCCCGACACAATCCTGCTCGGCGAGTACACCAACGATGCCGCGCCGGACTTCCAAGGGGATGCCTGGCAGGGCGCCATGACGTACGCCAACTTCACGCGTCCTGTGTGGGGCTGGCTGTCGCAGCCGAAGAGTCCTTCGACGTATTTCGGGCAGCCGGTCAGGGTCATCCCTTCTTATACGGGCCACGAGCTGGTGGATGCCCACACCCGCTTCACGGCGGCATTCCCCTGGCGCGTGCGCCTCGGCACCATGAACCCGCTGGACACGCACGACGTTCCTCGGTTCCGCACGCACGCCCTGCCCGGTGTGGTGCCCGTGGCGTTCGGTCTATCGGTGACGATGCCAGGCATCCCGGTGGTGTGGGCGGGGGACGAGTTCGGGTTGACGGCCGAGAGCGGCGAGGCATCCAGAATGCCGATGCCCTGGCAGCTGCTCGACGATACGCCCGGCGCTCCCGGCGAGGATGTCGTTGACCCGGCGACGGGTGCGACCGCGAAGGATGCCCGCGCCACCCAGGCGCTGTACCGCGAGCTGATCGCGTTGCGCCGCACGCACGTGGCGCTCGACGAGGGCGGATTCCGGTGGGTGCACGTGGGCGACGACGTGCTCGTGTTCATCCGCGAGCACGCCGAGGAGTCGGTGCTCGTGCTTGCGTCCCGCGCGGCGGCGGACGTTCGCCTGCCCTACGAAGCGGCAGCTGGATGGGAGCAGGCGAAGATCGTGTTCGGCGACGTGGAACTCGAGGTGGACTCGCCGGCGGAGGAGGACGACGGCGGCGTTCGGCTGCGTGTTCCGGGACCGCAGTTCGTGGCGATCGCGATGCCAGGCATCCGGCTCGGCTGAGTCCCGCGTTCAGGCCGCGCGGTCGGCCGGGCACACCAGGCGCGTGGCCGTGCGCTGATCCGCCGGTCGCAGCACCGAGTGCGCCGTCATCGGCTCACCGCACAGTGGGCACGATGCGTCGTTGCGCCGCACATCGGGGCCCTCGGGATGCCCTGCGCCCAGTTGGGCGGGACCGGTGAACGTGCGGACCACCCTGTTGAACCTCTCGTAGAAGTCCCAGAACCGAGGCGCCACGGTCGTACTCCATCCCGTCCCAATAGTTAGGGCACTAATGATTAGCGCAAGCGTAACATGGTGGCCGGAGGTGGAGCATGGCGAGACGCATCGAAGAGGCAACCCAACGGTCGGGCGCTGGGGCGGCCGGCGCTGGGGCGGCCGGCATTGGGGGCGCAGCGGAGGCTGGGGGAGTGCAGCGAGCGCCCGACGACCTCCTCAAGCTCAGCAATCAGGTCTGCTTCGCGCTCGCCGTGGCATCCCGCAGCGTTATCGCGCTGTACCGGCCGGTGCTGGAACCGTTGGGCCTCACGCATCCGCAGTACCTCGTCATGCTCGCGTTGTGGGAGGAGAGCCCTCGCACCGTCGCCGGCATCGGGCGTGAGCTGCAGCTCGAACCCGCGACGCTGTCGCCGCTCTTGAAGCGGCTCGAGGCATCCGGTCTGCTTACCCGCGAACGGGATGCGAACGACGAGCGGATGCTCCGCGTCACCCTCACCGAGAAGGGTCGCCGACTGCGCGAAAAGGCGCTGGACGTTCCACCGCAGATCATCGAGAAACTGGGTCTGGACCTTACGGAACTGGAGTCCCTGCGGACCGCGCTGCACCGAGTCATAACGGCTGCCGGCGGGGGTGACGCACGGTCTGAACCGGTATTCGGATGATGATATCCTCGTACGGTTGCCGAATCGGACCTCGGTCGTTCGGTGTCGCCCCGATAGCTCAGTGGTAGAGCACTTCCATGGTAAGGAAGGGGTCGTCAGTTCAATCCTGACTCGGGGCTCCAGCTTGGTGCGGTGGCCCTCAGGTCCGGCACGAAGACTGCGGCGGGATAGCTCAGGTGGTTAGAGCACACGGCTCATAATCGTGGTGTCGCGGGTTCAAGTCCCGCTCCCGCTACTCACCTAGAAAACACTGGGAACGGCGGCCATTGCATGGCCGCCGTTCCTGCGTTTCAGGATGGTTTTGCCCACATTTTGCCCACACTTGATTCGGCCACTTCGTTGAGCCGGTCGGCGACGGCGTCGAGGTCGTCGTCGAAGAGGTCGCTGTAGGTGTCAAGGGTCATCGCGGCGGAGGCGTGACCGAGCATCCGTTGCACGGCCTTCACGTTGGCCCCCGCGCTGACGGCGAGGGAGGCTGCGGTGTGACGGAGGTCGTGGATCGTCATCGCCGGCAGCCCGGCCTCCTCGAGCGCAGCGTCCCACCATGAGTTGGCGACCGTGGTCGGGGTGCGTTGGTAGCCGCCGTGTCCGTCGTCGAAGACGATGTCGTCCCTGGTCTTGCCATCACATGCTGCTGCGAGCGGGATAGTGAGGAACTTCGGATAGGGCACGCTGCGCCGTTCATGGGTCTTGGGCGTGCCGACCAGGATCGACCCGTTCACGTACACGGCGTTCTCTACGACCATGAGGCGCCGTCTGAGCGTGTCGATGTCCTTCACCCGTAGTGCGGATGCCTCACCCCATCGCAGGCCGGTGTAGGCGAGCAGGGCGATGATCGGGCCATGTTCGCCGCTTGCGGCTACCAGCTGTGCGACCTGTTCGTTGCTCAGGTACGTGTGTGGGCGGGAGATGCGGCGTGGGAGCTTCACTCCGCGGGCGGGGTTGGAGGGGATCAGGTGATCCTTGACCGCGGCGTCCAGAATCCCGGCGAGGATGTCATGCGCGCGGCGCACGATCGTCGGTGACTTCGACTTCCTGCCATCGCCGCCGGCGCCCAGCCGAGTGACCCACGCCTGTACCTCGCTGTGCCGGATGGTGCCGATCATCGTGTTGCCCCAGGTCGGTTCCACGTGCAGCCGCCACGCTGACTCGTACACGTACGCCGTGGACGGCTTCACATGCGACCTCGACGCCAACCATGCGGTTCCGAGCTGGCCCACGGTGTTACGCGCTGCGGCGGGGTCGATGTACTCGCCGGTCGCCTTCTTCATCTCCACTGACGCCAGAAACAATTCGGCCTGGTGCTTGGTACGGAAGCCGCGCTTATCGGTCTGCGAGTGGTCGGGTTTGCGATACCTGACCCGATACCGTTTCCCGGCCGCAGTTTCGTACCCGGTGATGCTCCCCATCATTCCGCCCTCCGGTTCGCGTCCGTGATCCGCTGGCTGAGTGCTTGCCTGCTCAGCCCAGTCCTCGAGGCGAGTGAGTTCCAGCTTTCGCCCACCTGGCGAAGCTGCCCGATCAGCTCGTCCCGCTCCGACCGCAGGATGTCCTGCTCAGTCTGGAGTCGCCCGATGGCGCGCCCGAGGTGACCGAGCCGGTCGAGGGCGTCGGCGCGCGTACCCCATCTGTCCTCCAACACGGTCAACGCGTCGGCGGCGTGCCGCTGTGCGGCCACGCGCTCTCGCTCCGCAACGTGTCGGATCGCTGCTGCGTCGTGCTGTTGCCGTTGTCTTTCGTACGAGCTTGAGCGTCGTTTCGTCTTGCCTAGATTCCCCCGATTTCCCATGCAAGCCGGTTTACACGCAACCCCTGTCGTTGCGGACGCAACAACAGGGACCCACTGAAAGTGCCTGCGTGCATTGCCATTTTCGGTTTCTTGGATCTTCCTGGCTCCGTCGTCCCTTTCATCCGTCGTATCCGTTGTCGTTGCTCGATCGATGTCGTCGTCCGTACCGTCGTCGCCTTCGTTTCGAGGAACGCTTCGCCGACGGGCCTCGGAGGGGAATCGCGACCGACTGAAGTCAAGTTGCAGTTGACGTACCCATGCGTACTTTTTCACCGTACGGGTCTTGCGCACATCGGACGTTCGAGAGCAGCCCTGGCTGGAGGAGACGAGCGATCGATGCCCGGTGCGGGACCCGCTTACGTACAGCCGAAACGACAAAGAGCGCTGCGAAAATTCCGCCAAAGAGTGCCAACAGTCACGCGTCCGCAGCGCCCCCTCCAGCTCAGCCGCCGAAACCAACGTTATTGGCGCCCTCGCACTCAATCCATCGGCATCGGTTTGGTGGGCCGCAGATCGGCCGAAGCTACTCTGAAGAGGTGACAGCGGTGAGAACAACGGCACCTACTCTTCGATCCCGCGGAGACACGGCACTTTCGATCGTCCTGCTCGTCGCTGCCGTCTTCATCGCGGCCGTGAGCTGGTTCACCATCTATGTCCTAATCGGCTTGACCACCACGAGCTCAGGGCCTCGGCCGTGTGCGGGCGCTCCAGTCGCAATATTTCTCTATCCTGCGTTGAGTATCGCCTGCGTCCTTGCCGGCGCTAGCTGGGTCGCCTATCGGAAAGCACGACGGCAACATGCTTGGTGGGCTGCTGCGACCACCGTTGCGGGGGTGCTGGTGTTTGCTGCTCTAATAGCCGCGAACTGGCTGGTGTTCGTTCAGCCTTTGTGCCGGTGATAGAAAACTAGGCGTTCGTCGAGATTCTTCTTGACGAACGTCACTTTTCGCGAGTAGACCTTGCTGTGAATGGCGACTGAGGGGGTCGCCATAGCCGAAGGAGTCTCGTGAAACGTCATCTTCTGACGGGTGCTGCGCTTGTTGCAGCCGTCGCGTCGATGGGGATCTTCGTAGCACCAGCAGCGCAGGCACAGGGTATTCCAAGACCAAGTCTGAACAGCTCGGTCGGATGCGAGGGGAGTCCGCGAACGATCGTCCCGGATCGGAACGCCGTGGCAGCGCATGGGATCTCTGCGGTTTTTCCCGACGCCGTGGCCACTGATCCAAATTTGGCTGCTTCTGTTCCAGCTGCCATGAAGAGGACCTTCGCGAGTAACCCCACATGGGTAACGAATCTCAAATGCGGAACGCCAATACCCCAGCCGAAAGGCGACGTTCAGCGAACGCAAGGGATGCAGCCGCTCGCAACGCAAGCCGTCACTCCCACCGTCGACCAGGCAACCTCCTACAACTGGTCTGGATACCGCCTAGCCGGCATCGATTTCAACCACACGTACTATTCCTCAGCTGGAGGCGTCTGGAACGTCCCCGCCCCCTACCCACCGAACAGCGGAACGGACCAGGAAAGCGCCTCCATCTGGGCAGGCATCGGCTCGGGCGACGGTAGCGGTACCAGTGCGGACCAACTGCTCCAGGCCGGCTCGGTGTCGTACTCGGGTCCAGGCGTTGGCGGGGTGGGACCGAGCGGCACATACATGTTCTATGAGGTCTTTCCGTACCAGGACGAAGTCACGGTGACAAACCTTCCCGTGAACGGGAACGACCTCGTTGAGTCATTCGTGTTTTACGACGTTCCCCACAACACCATGGACTTCACCCTCTGCACCTCAACCACGAATGCATGCGGCTCGGGCCAGGAGGTGATGACCGAACCCGTGGGTAGCTGGGCCCAGCAGGTTGAATGGATAGTCGAGCGTCATGGCTTCGCGGGACACATCAGCCGCCTCCTGAGATTCGACACCAACGTGCATATGACCGCTACTTACGGCGAAATGGAGGGCGGATCTACCACGACGGACACGTACATCATCGGTGAAGGACCGTCGGGCGGCGGCGCGCATTTGGATCAGATCACCATGGTGAATTGTCCCGGCTCCACCGACCCCGCTCCATACTTAGCTCAAGCTCTCCCGCTTCTTAGCGGAGCCTTCGACGTACAGTGGCACTCCACAGGAACCACGTGTTGAGAAGGCGCAGCGGCCGTGATGCCTGCGCGAGTCGACGATCGCGTTCACCATCAGACCGTCCCACGATGATTCTGACCGCTACAACCAGATAGAACCGCGCGGGCGCTTTCGGAGCGACACCAATCGATCGTTATCGATGCATCTCAGACTCCACCGTGCCAGAGCACGAGATCCTTGACGGCCTCTCGCGCTGCCCGGCGTTGCTCGTTCAGCACGCGTGCTCGTCCCACAGCGCTCTGTCTCCTAAACTTCGGCCCTCAGGGGGCCACGGGGTACAGCGATTCGAGCCGAGTGAAGCCGACGGGTTCGCCGTCGTTATTGAACTTCATCTCTGAGTGCTCGTGCGATCCCGCGGCGTGCGTGATCGCGGCGAGTACGAGCACGACACCCTTGCGGTCGAGGCTGGGTAGCTCCTCGCTGAGGTCGACGGTGGCGCCGCCAAGCAGCGAGGCCGCGATGCGCACGATTTCATCGTGCCGGAGCAGAGCCGCGACTCATAGGGGAAGTGTTCGGTAGAGGATCGGCTTGCGGGCGCCGTCTTCGAGCGCCGCGGTACTGTGCAAGATGTGCTGGTCGGGATAATCGCGCTAAGTGCCGCTTCCCTCGCGGTCGCCGTCATGGTTGCGCTGTGTGCCGCAGGCGTGATCCCCCGGAACCCTTGGGTGGGCCTGCGCATCCCGGCCCTGTTTGCTTCGGATGATGCCTGGTCGGCTGGCCACCGTGGTGCAATTCTTCCGGTGATATGCAGCGCTGTGGTAAATGTTGTCCTCGCCGTTTTGGCGACCACCGTGTTGTCTGAAGTTCGAGGGCCCCTGCTTGTAGGGCTCGTCCTACTTGTCCTCCTGGCCGGCACGGTCATGGGTGCTTTCAGGGGAGCCCGAGCAGCGAGGGCTGTGGAGAGCCGATGAGTACTGTGGCTGCGCCGGACGAGAGTGACCATCACTCGCTTGGGCTCATCATCGCGGCAGTGCTGTCGTGGATTCCGCCAATTGCGGTGGTGGTCAGTCGTCTCATCTCGTCTGACCTCCCTGCCAGAGTGCCCACGCATTGGAGCGTCGACGGAAAGGCGGACGGTTGGAGCTCGATCCAGGGCGACTTCTGGACCACTCTCCCGGTCGGTGCCGCTGGCGCGGTGCTGGTCACCGTGATCGTCATCTTCGGCGGGAACAACATCCCGCGGATCAAAGGAAGTCTGGGTTTGGCCGGAATCGTTCTGGTGTCCGCTGGGATCAGCTTCTTATGGTTCGTTTCGATCGCGATCACGCGCCGGCCCGACACGGCTGGTCCAGTCTTCGGCCTGTTTGCGCTGTCTGCGATCATCCTTGCTGGGCTCGTCTTCGTGGCCGGAGCACTTCCACGAAGGAAGGCACCAGATCCGATCCGATCCTCCGCATTCTCGCTCGACCGCTGAGCGCTGGAGACCTGTCAGCGAACAGCGTTGCACCCTTGCCCGCAACGCGATCCGCTTTCGGGCGCCGATGCGTATCGGGTGCTCGTGTGTCGTCAGGCGGCTGTGGAACGCCGTTTGGTGAACTCGAGGCGGATGTATGCAAGTTCGTCACGAGGGACAACCGCCGTGAGGACTGTGTCGCTCGAGAGCTCAGCACCGATGGCATACACCAACGGGTCGGTGTCGATCTCTAGCGCTGACACTTCGGCACCGTCTACCGTGACGACCGCTTCCCGATTGATAGCCCTTTCGGTCAGCGGTGAGACGAAGCGGTCCACGGCCATGTCACCGAGTCCGAGTTCTTTCCGGAACCCGTTCATCAGGATGTGGTTCGCATGGTCGATGAGAAGGCGGGACGGGGTAGAGAACTCGGATGCGTCGCGCGTCCATGTCGTTCGCACGGCTTCCCAGAGCATCGGGTACCGCCTCCGCTCGGCCATCTCGATCAACCATGCCGGTCGCGGCCTCGGGGCCGTTTCGTCCAGGGCGCGACGAGTCGCCTCATCGATTTCGGCGAGGTTCACCGGGTCGGATCGATCATCGGGATTGCGCCACAGGGTGTAGTTGATGCTCACCGCCATCTGGGACAGCCCAGTCGTTCCCTGCTGGGACACGGTGTTCTCCATGTTGGCGTCCTCGAGGGTCGGCTGGAGCACGAATCCCATGACCGGCACCGGCATGAGCTTCACCTTCTCCGCCTGCGCAATACGGGGATCAGGCGCGTCTTCCGGAAGAAAGCCCCGGAAACGCATCGGCGCACTCCCCATCAGCACAACCCGACCAGCACTCGAAACCCGTCAGGCTCAGGACCGGATCCATACCAAGCAGCGACTTCGTGCTGCGACCCATCGCCGGTTCCGCTCATGATGCACCTCCGTGAGCCCACGCTAGAGCCAGTCCATCACCAGGCACTAGGCGATCTCGAACCGAACCGAGAGCCCGCCCTGGGCGGCGCGTCGCTGCCAGTCCCGTCTTCCCGCGGAGTGGGTAGGCTCCGATCGTGATCGACGCCACGAGTGACAACGTAGTGCCGCCCGCCGCAGATACTCGTCGACCACAAGTCTTGCGCCGCCTCCTCACGGCGACCGTCGCCGTCGCCGTGGTGATGTTCGCGTGGTCGATCACCACCGCGATCCTGGCCCAGGTCCAGAGCGACTATCTGGGCAACCGATCGGAAGCATCAGGCGGCTTCGACCCGACGGTCTTCCCACCCTTCGACGTGCTGACCTGGCTCATGGCCATCGCCGCGCCCCTGTCCACCGGATCCCTACTCGTTCTCACGATCACCGCGCGAATCGTGCTCCAGCGGAGCATCGCACGGCCCTTCAACCTCTGACACCGCCACGGCAATAACCACTCCGGCCCGATGAGGGATCCGTCATCGTGCGTGGGCTACTTGTCGAACCGGCATCCGGCAGGGTTCGGTGGTCGCAGGGCCAATACCAGGATCACAACTCCGAAGACGAGACCGAATATGCCGGTCGCAACGGAAACGGCGACAGCGGCTGTAGTGCTTCCAAATGGTGCACTGCTCAGCATCGGCTGGATTCCAAGGGCGTTCAGCGCTGCTTGCACTCCAGCGAGTACGAGGAACGGCAGCGCCCACCAGCCGTGATGATTGGAGTCATGCAGACGTCTCCAGCTCAGGGCCACGAAGGGAACGATTGTCGCTGCTGTCCAAGCCATCTGGAAGCCGACGACCAGCACCGGCGGAGCGCCGCCACCAGCGATTGCACCAATGACGGCAATCACGACGCTCGCGAGAATGTTGATGCCGAAGTAGGTCAGGGCCCACCACCAGAACTCGGCACGGCTCGCTCGGCCGGTGAAGGTGGCGTACTTCTGCCAGAAGCGCGTGAAAGCTGTGCCGAACGGCGCCCCATAGTACGGCTGATCCAGCGGCGGCACCCCGCTGGGCTGGGTCTCAAGCCGCGGCACCGACGGCTGTGGCGCTGGGGAGAGATCGGGCATCTTTGCCTCCGGAAGCGGTGTTGATAGTGGGAGATGTCAGCACACGATATCGGAGGAGGAAACTCACGCAGGCCCTTCGATCAAGCGTCCGATAGCCGATTCGTCAGCGGAACGTCTTCGTCACATCGGAGAAGAAGTCGAAGAGGACCGTGAGAGTCCTGTCGGACCCAAAGCGGGAGGCGAAGGGCACGGATATCAGTTGGTTCCGTCGACGGCGAGTGTCCTCTGTGCACAACCCGAGCCTGCCATGGCTCGCGTCGACCACGATGACCGATCCGCTACTGCAACGTCTCTGCGAGTGATGCGAAGTCGCGCTCGGCGAGGTACTTCCGCAGGTATTCCTTGTGGCCGGCGTGATCGGCGCGGCTCACTTCGTCCACGTAGGACTTGAGCAGCCGTTCTGCGTCATTGCGCTGGTTCCGTGCGATGAGGAGGTCGGCGACGTCGAGTGCCGCTGCTTTCGGCGTGATGGGGCCGAAGCCTCGCGGGCCGTGTTCTTCCCATGCGGCGAGAACCCGCTCCGCGCTGTCGAATTGATCGAGATGAGGGAGGGCGTCCGCTGCGAGCACTCGGGACACCTCCTCAACGGAGAGGCGGTCCCGCAGATCCCACCACTGATCGAAGTTGCCGGGCACGAAGTCGCCCAAGCCCCATCTCAGCTGGCAGTTGTAGTCGTTGATCCAGGTGCTGCGCGGCGACGCCGTCCGGTTCATCTCGGGAACGTAGACGCCGAGATTGACGCGGTAGCGCCCGTAGAGGTCGGGGACCAATCCGGGTACTGCATGCTTTCCGCTCGGGTCGAATGAGCCGAGCTGCACCGAGACGTGGTGCACGAGCCCGTCCTGTACCGACCGGTTGAAGCTGTTTGCGCGCTTGCGGAACCCTGCCGGCTTGAGGACATTGTGCAGGGCAAGCGATATCGACTTCGCTAATTCGCCGTTCTCGGTCACGATCTCTCTGCTCCGCTTCAGACTCGGTCGGGACATGGTCACTGGTGATTCTCTCGACGAGTGCACGGCCAGTCCATATTCCGGATGCACGCAACCGGATCCTTCAGCGCGCACAACTCGGGATGGGCCTAGTCGGCTGCCGTGCCAGCGACTTGGTCGTGTCGAACGTCGCTACTCCTGCGGGTAGGGTGTACCGCTTTCGTTGGTAGGTGTGGGCCGAGCGCGAGGATGAGCGCTCCTCCGGTCATGGCAATCACCGCCACGATGATCCACGGAAGCAATGCGCTAACCGCGAGTACGCCGACCAGCAGCGGAGCGAGCACACCGGCAAGCGAGAAACCGAACTGGAAGAAGCTGAGGTAGCGCCCTTTGGCTCCTATCGGGGCGATGCTCTCTGCCAGAGCGTTCGGTCTGGTTCCGATCAGTAGTTGCCCCACCGCCAACACGACGGTCGCGCCGATGAGCCAGGTGGGAGCCCAGGCTTTCGGGACCGCGAGAGTGAGCATGCACGTGATGGCCCAAACGGTTATGACGGCGGTGCCCAATGCAATGACTGTCGTCCGGGCCAGCGACCGAGTGCGGCGGACCATCCAGGCCATCGCAATGCTGCTGATCACGGTCAGCGTTGCGATGGATATTCCAGGCAACCAGCCGGGAGTGCCGAGCCGGTTGAGCGCGAAGACCGACATCCCGACCAAGAAGAAGTCGCTGGCGAAGGTGACCATCGTGGCGCTCAGAGTCAGCAGCAGAAATGGTCCGTTGAGCCATACCGACGTCGCATGGGCGGGGGTATCGATGGTGTGGGCCGATTCTTCCGGGCGACCGGGCGTCCTTCTGCGGTCACGGCGCCTGCCCTTGGTCATGAAGAGCCCGATGGCCGCACCGATCAGGAAAGACGCCGCATTCATGACCACGATCACCACCAGGGCACCCTGGCCACCGATCGCAAACAGCACGCCCGCGATTAGAGCGCCGATCCCGAAACACGCCGAACGCACCATGTCAACGCCAGCGAAGAAGTGGTCCTTCGGCTCTGCGGGCGCGATCTCCCCGACGAGCGTGAACAAGGCGCTATAGAACAACTGACTCCCGCAGATCGTCAACGCAGCAGCCACGAACACCATTGCCGGGCCCTGCGCGATCAGGTAGGCCAGCATGCCGACAAGCTGGGTCAGCTGGGCGGCGATGATGATGTTCCGCGGTCCCAATGCGTCCACGAACCGGCCAGCGACCAGCGGCACCAGCAGGCCGATCAACGCACCCGCAGACACGAGCGCACCAGCGAGACCGAGCGGCACTCCGACCTCGTGCGTGACGTAGACCAGCACCAGTGGCAGAAACATGCCCGACCCAAGATTGTCGATCCCCAGCGCAGCGACGAGCAGTCGAGCATCCGAGCCAGTCATGCAACGACGCTAACAACCACTCGGCCGACCGAACGAAACAGCCCTGCGCAACCCCGTGCCCGTAAGCGGATCCGTCAGCGGGCATTCTTTGGGGACTGCGAGTCGCCCTTCCAGAGCGGTTGGTTGAGCCAGTCGGCGGCCAGACCCATGGAGCCGATGTCGATCCACTCGGTACTGGGGAATGATTTTAGAAGTGTTTTGACTCGTTGAGCCCAGTCGCCGGGATGGATGGACTCGAGTAGGTATGCCATTACCGCGAGTGCGCTGTAGACCCCGAATTGCTTTGGCGCCTCCTCCTGACTCAGATGCGCGAGTAGTGGCACGGCGGTGGGACGGGGACGCCGCGGAGCAGTGACCAGTTTTCGGTTGAACAGCCGCGCATGGTGGGCGGCGATATTGCGCACGTAGTTCACCGTTGCGATCCAACTGGCCATCAACCGTTTTGTTGGCACGCTGAATGATGTTGCGATCTCTGTGGCGACGTCGTTACGCAGTCCCGCGTAGAGGCGTGCGATGTGTCCGAGCTCGAGAATCTCGGTGAGAGCCCAGATCGGCATCCGACCCTCGTACTTCTCCCGAAAGTGCGCGACGAACGCCTCATCGGAACTGTTTTGTCGCTCTTTGACTCGGGCCAGCCAGAGTTCCTGGGTACTCGCCTGGGTTGTGTCGTCGGGTGCCACACGCGTCGTGAAGGAGCTGACGAACAGGGCAGGATCTTCGTGCGCGAATGGGGAGTATCGGCCGAGTGTGTATCCGAGTTGCATCCGTAGCGCGATTTCGATCCGCTCGACTGCTTCCAGCACGAGCATGCGCAGTTGGCGGTCGAAGTCGAGCAGCCGCGCTGCGTCTTCGATATGCGTTCCCGCCTGGTATTCGTTGAGCACGCGAACTCGGGTTCGGTCCTCGTCGTCGAGGTACGTCTCGGACTGCCGGAACGGGTAGAGATACCCGGTCAACCTGTAGTAGCCCACCTCGCGCAGCAACGCCGCCGCGCGTTCCCGGTCGCCGATCTGGACACCCCGATCGGCGAGCCTGTTGATCTGGTCCTCGACCGACTGCCACGGCTTGGCGTACTCCACCAGCGCCCCCAGTGAAAAGAAAATCGGCCCGAGCCGTTAGGCGAGCGGGCCGATCATGATGAAGTAACCATAGCAAGCCCGACCGACAAGCGCGCACGCTGACGGATCCCTCAACGCAACACACCGACACTCCGAGCAGAGCCGATCGCTACTTGGTTGCGCTCGAAGCCTTAGCCCGTGGAAACGATCACCCTCGATAGGATGCCCGACACAGTCAGGCATCAAGACTGCGGAGGGGAGGCGGCGTGGTCGAGATTACCGGAGGCTCGCCCGAGCGGGTCGAAGTCAACCTCCGAGTGGCTGCTGGCGAACTCACCCAGGTCTTCGAGCAGATATCAGGCGTTGAGCGCTTCAACGACTACATCGGCTGGGTGAATAGGCACGTTCGAATGCTCGCCGGGCAGGTTAGCCAGAGAGATATCGATGATCTCCTCCAGACACGTGGCTACTGGAGTCTTCGAGGCGGTGACCCTGTGACCCTCGGTAACAACTTGGCTGAAACCATCCGTAGAGAGATCGAGTACCAGCGCCACGCGCTTCTGCTCGCCGCCGATGAGATTCGTTCGGAACGTCAACGTTGGGATGGGAAGGGCAAGGAGCCGGTTGCTCTCATCCTTGATACGGGCGTGCTGGAGCACAACGCAGAAGAGCTTGATACTGCCGACTGGCACATGATCGGCGACGTACATCCTCACCGTTTCCTGTACCTCGTCGTCACCCGCGTGGTACTCGACGAAATCGACCGTCACAAACAGAGTCGTGACAATGGCAGCCAGGCGAAGGCGCGTCGAGCACAGGCAAGAGCGGCGATCAGGGCACTATGGGCGATGTTCGGCACGGGAGAACGCGCAGCAGCGTTCAGCCACACAGACGGGATCCTGGCCCGGGAAGGTCGTTTCGAGCTCTTGAACGATTCGATCGAACACCATCAACTTGCTGACCCGGATGCGGAACTTCTCGACCGCAGCAGCTCCCTGCGAGCGTATGTGGAAGCGAAGGTAGTCACGTTCGACATTGGCCTGGCGCTTAGAGGCAAAGCCGCCGGAATCGATGTCCTTCTGCTCCGGAACGACACGAGCGACGAAGAGGCGGCCGATGGATTCGATCGCCGCGGGGTAGCCCGCTAATTGAAGGGGCCACACGGAGGAGTAGCGGGGCCACTTTTGGGGGTAAACCGCGAGCCAGGGCGGTGCAAGACTATGTCCGACTGTTTGGCCCAGCGCTGGAGATGTGATGCCCGAAGACCTCGTCGAAGAGCTCCCGAAGAAGGTCGAGGCCGCGCTGCTCGAGCTTCTGAGTCCGGGCGAGACGGTTCATGTGAAGCTGAAGGGGGCCTTCAAAGAAGGCCTTATCTGCACAGACCGCAGAGTGATCATCCTCAAGGGCGGCTTCATGGCCGGGCAGGTGTTCGGTACCGGTTCTTTCCAACAGCCATACCGGAACATCGCGGGCGTGCAGGTGAAGTTCAACATCATGTCCGGCTATGTCGAAGTTAATGCCGGAGGCATGCAAAACAGTTCAAAGTCGTACTGGTCCACTGATAAGAACTCCGATCCAAGCAAGGCGCCGAATTGTGTCTCTCTGAACTCGAAAGCTCAAGCGGAAAGGTTCAGGCAGGCCGCATCGTTCATCCTCGAGACCGCGCACGAAGCCCTGAAGCCGGCGACTGATACTTCGGCTGCTTCAACTCGGAATGATCAGGACGATTTGCTCGAATCCATCCGGAAACTCGGCGACCTGAGAGATGCGGGGATCCTTAGCGAAGTCGAGTTCACCGCGAAGAAGGCAGAACTCCTTAACAGGATGTGACGGGCGCACCTCGCGGCCGAGGGCACCCGACCCGCTTCGACGGTGAGGAGGCACTCTCGGTTCTCATGGGTACGCATCTGGATAGATGACAGTCGCGATGGCTACTCGGCGCCCGGCCGACAGACCGCGCGATAGCCGGTCGGGCAACGGGCAGAATTCCAGCCGTAGTCGTCGCCGCAGCATTCCGCGGATTCCGAGTGCCCGTTAGACCCGCCCGATGAAATGCCCGGTGATGGGACCCTAACTGCAACACTGTTTCGTGTGCTGATCGGATACGCCCGAGTCTCGACCAATGAGCAAGACCTGACTGCTCAATACGACGCCCTGATCGCGCTCGGAGTCGATGCGAAGAACATCCACGTCGACCACGGACTGACCGGGACCAATCGTGCTCGTCCCGGTCTCCATGCTGCTCTCATGGCGACCCGGGATGGCGACACTCTCGTCGTGACGAAACTCGACCGGCTCGCCCGATCGCTGCCGGATGCCCGCGACATCGCAGCAGAGCTCACGAGCAAGGGCGTCACCCTCAGTCTCGGCGGAAGCATCTATGACCCGACCGATCCGGTGGGTCGCCTGCTGTTCAACGTGTTGGCCATGGTTGCCGAGTTCGAGGCCGACCTGATCCGGATGCGCACTCGAGAAGGCATGGCCGTCGCGAGAGCAAAGGGAAAGCTGAAGGGCAAGAAGCCGAAGCTCACCAAGCTGCAGCGCAAGCACCTGCTCGAGATGAATGGGGCCGGAGAGCATACGCAGAGCGAGCTGGCCGAGATGTTCAGCGTCTCCCGCGCCACGATCTACCGAGAACTCCAACGCGGCCACGCCAATTAGCGCTGCAAAGACACCGCCAAAGAGCGCTAACAATCACACTGAGATGAGCCTTTCAACCTGTGCCAGCTCGTCGTCGTGCTCGTCGTGCTCGAGCTCGATGTCGTAGTCGTTCTGGATGTTCAGCCAGTAACGCTCCGAGAGCCCGAACGCTTGGGAGAGCCGCAAAGCGGTGTCGGTTGTGATGCGGCGCTTGCCGCGGATGATCTCGCTCAGCCGGGTCTGTGGCAGTCCAGTGGCCTTCGCCAGTCGGTATGCGGTGATGCCGAGAGGCTCCAGGAATTCGGTCTGGAGAATCTCGCCCGGTGTGATCGGGTCGTGTGCCTTGGTCATCGGGGTCCCTCCTCAGTGGTAGTCGACGATCTGGACGTCGCTCGGGCCGGCGGCGGTCCAGACGAAGCAGATTCGATATTGATCGTTGATGCGGATCGAGGACTGACCGTCGCGGTCGCCGGACAGCTTCTCCAGCCGGTTGCCCGGTGGGACGCGCATGTCGTTGATCGTCTCGGCCGCGTTGAGCAGGCGTAGCTTCTTCTGGGCCATGCGCTGCAGGTCGGGGCCAAAATGGCGGACGTGCTCGCGATCCCAGACCTTGCGTGTCGGCTCATCAGCGAACGATTGGATCACTCAACCAATAATAACGCAACGCGATAGTATTGCAAAGCAGGAGCACGACGCAGGGCCTTGCGATGCAACCCGGTTTGCCCACATTTTGCCCACACTTGAATGAAAACCAACGTGATCACAGTCATCACACGACACTCAAAATCCGCGTAATTCCGCGGTTTTTGGCCTCGCGCTCGAAGTTGCAAGGGCGTCGAGTAGAGCACACGGCTCATAATCGTGGTGTCGCGGGTGGGCCCCCAGCGCGAAGGGCCGCGAGCGTTGCGAAGCGACGTTTGGGGGAGCGCTAGGGACAAGTCCCGCTCCAGGTGCCCATGTACGGCGCCAGATGCAGCAGTTTTGGGGTCTGAACGCATGGGTCCCGCGACATGGAAAAGTGAAGCTGCTTGGTTGGTCTGGCCGCTGTCTTTCGCCAACCGCGATGTTCCCGACGCCGTCAGCTATACCCGGACCGCTGGCCAATAGCCCGTACGCGCGCGATAGCCGACCCTTGAGCGCGCACTCTTATGTCTTCGCCTCCTTGTACGACCTACTATTCGGAAGCGTTCCAGAGGGTGCGGAGAGCTGCGGTGGTCTGGTCGTAGCTGAGTCCTGCCCGTGTCGCATGCTCGTGGAGAGCGCGTGCCGCGTAGAGCACGTTGGCCGGAATGGGTGTTGCGTGGTCGCTGACGCGCGTGCCGGCGGCGGATCTCGTGACAACCAGTTGGTCCACTTCAAGCTGTTTGTAAGCGCGCGCCACGGTTCCCGGTGCCACTCCGAGGTCACGGGCCAGTTGTCTCACGGTCGCCAGGCGCTCACCGGGTAGGAGTCGGCCGGACAGGATTTGCCCGCGCAGGTGCTGGTAGATCTGGTCGGACGGCGGCGCCGTCCCCGTGAGATCAATGGGCATTGGTGCGTTGACGTTCCTGCAGTGTGACGTCTTCGCTTTCGGCCTTCGAGGTGTGCGACATCCCGGAGGCCGCGATCAATCCGACACCCACGCCGCAGAGAATCAACCCGAGCCCGTTGAGGGGAATTTGCAGGGCAGCAAACGGCGTCACGACGTCGACGCTTCCTCCTGTTGTTGGGACTTGGGCGGCGAGGGAGCTCGAGCGGGCGATGAACAGCCACAGCGTTCCAAGGGTGAATGCGATTGACCCGGTGCTGAGACCTACGACGCGACGCACCGTTACCTCACGTGCAGCGACGACGTGCGCACTGTTGTTGGCTCGCGCCACGGGGCGGGTCACTCGAGACATTGCGAAGAGAGTGGATGCGACCATCAGGGCGAAGGCGATCAGGACCGGGATCCCGTAGAACCAGCCAGGAAAGTCCGTGGCCGACGTGGTTGTGCCCGCCACTATCGTGATTGCCGCCGACCGTCCTGAGCCATCGAGACTCGCGGCAAAGCCAGCGAGCACAACGGTCACGACGAGTAAAAGAGCAAGAACCGTCCATGCGCCCATCCACCAGGCCTTGCCGTACGACCAGGCGCGGCGGGCAGTCAGATCCACCGCGTCGAAATTCAGCTTCGCTCCGGCCCTTACAGGCCTCGCGGATCGGGTGGTAACACCGATCAGCGCAAGCGCTGCGGCTGCAGCGGTGAGCACGGCTGCATAGTGCCAGCGAACGGCTTGCAACGGGGGCCACCAGAGCTGAACTCCATAGAAGACCACCACGCCCGCAATAGCGAGGAGAGACGCCGTCATCGCCGTTGCTGAGAAGCCCATTCTCGGAGCTCCTCGACGACTCCCATGCGCAGCAATCCCGACGGTAACGAGCGCGATGGCGAGCACCGCGATCTCTTCCGTAAACATCAGGATCGTGACCATCATCACCTCCATCTTGTATCACTTCGATGATACAAGGCGGCTCGGCCATGTCTCGATCGCGGAACATCCTTTCGGAAAAGCGCTCGCACTGATGAGTCCAACAATGTCGCTGCCGTGCTTGCCGCCTTCGAGCGGCACGATCGAATCGCTCTGGGCATGACACGCGCGCAGTACACTGCGAGGCGCGGTGATCGCCCCACGATTGACGATCGGCTTGCCACGTGATGGCGGACCTCAAGAATGGTCGGTTTGTGGCGACGGTCGAAGGATGTCGCAGAGTTCCTCGTCGAAGACACGGCGGGCCTGTGGGTCGCCGTCGTAGTACAACTCCCAAAACCCGCGCGCTGTCCAGCGAGCAGGCGCTAGCTCGATAAGACCGCCCTCGACGATGCTCGCGGCCCAGTTAGGCGGAATCGACGTATCGCTTGTTTCGAACATTTCGGCGTCGAACCAGCCCGCGGTCTGCTTCTGCTCCGTAAGAATCTGTATCTGGACACGCCCGCTGGGCTCGGCCAAGTCACATAGAACGGGATATTCCGCGCCTAGTTTCAACCAGGGACTGTCGGTTGCCGGCTGGCCGTTGGCTGGACTGATGGGCCGCACACAGACGACCCTCATCCGAACGAGTCCGCAGCGTCATGGATCTGCACGCGAACAGGCTATGGCGCATTCGCCAACCTCCCGCGCGGAGCGCTGCAAGCCGAACACTACGGAGTGCTCACACGTGGAAATGGAGCACGCTTGCTCCGAGCGGGCCTGCCGCGCAACATTGCGTCTTCGGCTCCGACAGTCAAGCGGAAGACGATTGACCTGGAGCCCGTGTGCGGATCCCTATGCGGACGCGAGCGCACGTCCAACGAATGCGAGTTGGGCGGGAGCGAGGCGGCGCCAGAACCCGGGGTTGTGGCCGCCGGCTTCGAAACCGCCTGCAGGATGTGCGGAAAAGCCGGCGACATAGTCGCGGGTGTTCGGGTAGAAGCCGTCGCCCGTGCCGCAATCAATCCGGACGGCGATGCCGGCCAAGGTGGCCTGGCGACCGAAAACGGTGTTGCGCGCGAAGTCCGCTGCGTCGTCGAAGGCGCCCTTGGCGGCCTGGCCGAATGTGTGCCACAGTGCGGGGCTCTCGACCGCGACAGCGGCAACCCGCGAGTTTCCGAGTACGCCGCCTAGTCGAAGCGCTCCATAGCCTCCCATCGACCACCCCATAAGGCCGATCCGATCCGCCGGCCCTGCCCGCAGGCCCCGCGCCGTGAGCTGCGGAAGCAACTCGTCGACGACCATCGCGCCGGCATCCGTTCCGTCGTCCCGTGGATGCCAGTAGCCGTTTCCTCCGGCGACGGATGCCAGAGCGAACGGCTCACGGGTCTGCACCGCCTGCGCGAGATAGGCATCGAATCGCATCGGCGGCGAGAACGCGGCCCGCTGGTCATCACCATATCCATGCAGAACGACGGCGACAGGCAACTCAGCTCCCGGCTTCGCGCCCGGCGGGTACGCGATTTCGTATCCAATCTTCAGACCGCCCATGTGCCTCGAGGTCAACGATCCGGCGACCAGAGGGCCCGACGCGACCGCCGGGACGACGCCGTCGGGGCCGTCAAGACCGAGCAGGCGGTACATCGTCGAGCGGCCGGGAAGCAGATCCTCATTCACCGCGGCGACGCCGGCACCAGCTAAAGCAGCGGTGGCGGCTAGACCGATGCCAGTACCGAGCACGACGCGGCGGGAAACGGGGCGGATGGCCATGGCGACATTGTGACAGCGGTCACCGCGCCGCCGGCGTCCGACATCATGCAGATACCGCACAGATCCGGATTGGACCACGCACGATGACGGATCCATCCGTGAGGCGTTCGGCTTCCGCTGGGTGAAGGTTCATGACTCGGCTCTCCATCGACGCCAGGACCAGTCCCGCCTCGTGCTTGGTAGAAACCGGCGCTTGTCGGAAAGGACATCCCGTTCAACCACTGGGATGCGCACATGGCCCTCGACGCGACGAGAATGGCCCGCTTGGGTTCACTCAGAACTGGAAGACATAGCTCTGGGTTGGTCGGTGCAGAAGAGTGTGGTCGAACGGTTCACCGTGCCGTTTCCATCCTTCGCTTTCGTAAAGTCGGACCGCGACCGCATTGTCGGCCAACACGTGGAGAACGATCTGGCGATAGCCGAGGCTCGCCAAGTCGGTCTCGATGGCACGTAGCAATTGCCGACCGAGGCCAGCCCCTTGCGCTTCCGGGGCGACGGCCACGAGCCCGAGCACAGCGGCATCGACGGGATCGCTCTTCCCACCTGAACCCGCTTCGGTTGCAAGCGCGAAACCTTGTATCTGACCGTCGTGCTCTGCGACCAACCATGCCGTCTGCTTCAAGAACTTCGCCTCTGCGCGCTCGGCGACGCCTGGTGCAGTTTTTCCGTCGCGGGCAGCGCAAGCGCGGAGCCATACATCGACGCAAGGTCCGACTTCGTCTTGGGTCGCATTTCGGATCTCGAAGGACTCGCTCACCGCTCCAGCATCTCAGGCTCACGATGCCGACACAGTTCCAGCTGCGTGTGCCGGCCGGTGCGGATCCTGACCTGTTCGTAGGTCAGGATTGGCTGGTGAGTGATGGCAATCGCGTTTTCGTCCATGGACTGATCGGGGCGTTCTCCGAGTCCATGGCATTCCAGGAGCTGGGCGAGAAGACGCGGTGTTCGGCACCGGACCTGCTTGGATATGGGCGCGATGTTGGGCGCGGCATCACCACTAGCGGGCAGGTGGATCGCCTTCGTGACCACGTCTTGGCGCTCGGCGGTGACCCAGTGCATCTCGTGGCTCATTCGATCGGAGCGGTGTATGCGTTCGAGTTGGCGGATGCACGCCCTGACCTCGTCGAGTCAGTCACTTCGATCGAGGGGAACTTCTCGTTGAGTGACGCGTTCTGGTCACGGTCCATTGCCGAACTCGAAGAGAACGAGGCGAGGCAGCGCATCCTCTCGGTTCTTGAGGATCCAGAAGCTTTCCTTGCAAGCGACGGGATCGCAGCCAGTACCGAGTTGCTGGGGCGCGCGCGAGAGGCATTGGCGTTTCAGCCATGGTCGACAGTGTGGGAGTCCGCCAGGGCGATCGTCGCGACGACCTCTCGGGTTGAGTATCGGGAAACGGTAGAGCGGGTCTTCAGGGGGATGCCGGTGTTTTTGGTCGCGGGAGAACGATCGGCGTCGGGGTGGGATGTGCCTTCATGGGCGCGGGCCAGTGCAGCGGGTTCGGTTGAGATGCCAGGTGTGGGACACATGATGATGCTCCAGTCGCCGCGGGAATTCGGCCTGCTTCTGAAGCAACTGTGGAAGTGAATGTCGAGGACAGTCAGAAGGAGCGGCGCTGCTCGCCGATGAGATGGCGGCCCGTCCCCTGGTCCTAGGGCTCGCCACGCTACGTCCGCACCGAACTGGCAGCGTGCACTCGTAGGGTGTGGCCCTGGAATGGCGGGTGAGGCAGGTGCAGCGGTGAGCGAAGGATCCGTGGGTCAATCGCCGGACGGCCTGTGCCGCTCGAAACCGAGGCGGATCAGGCGCGCGACTACGGTGAGAGCGATCGAGCAGACTGGTCCTACGAAGCCGAGTACGAGCGCGAAGAGGATCCGCCCAACGATGGGTGTGTTGCTGGTGTTCGCGGCGTAGAGGAACACGGCAACGAGCAGGTACCCGTAGATCCCGGATGCCAGCAGTGCGGTGGTCTGGTTGTCTGCGACAAGACCGATTGCGATCGCGATGATCGCCCACGGGATCAGGTTCCAGGCGGTGCCGTCGAACAGGATCCGGCCGCTGAGGGCTCCAAGCCCGACCCCGACGGCACCGCTGATGACGATCGTGAGGGTGCGCGTCATGTTGCTGCGGCGGCGGAGACAGGGCGGATAGTGAGGAGGAATCGGACGAGGAACACGATGCCGAAGATCATCGCCACCGCGCCATCGGTGTAGAGGGCACCTTGTCCCCAAGCGATGCGGGAGATGCCATCGGCGGCGCCTGCAACGAGGAGGGCAGTACCGGCGCCGAGGAACGCGGTCGCTCCGATGGCGGCGACGACGTGGCGCGGGAGCCGGGACGCAGCGCCGGCGGGGCGCGGGCGAGCGAGGCGCAGTGCTCCCAGAATCACTCCAGCGACGATCAGACCGATGATCGCAGCGGCGAGGACGAAGACGAAGGAGTCGTCGGAACTCTCCATCGCGGCGGCCACGTGACAGTTGGTCGCGCTGGGTTGCACTGCGAGCCAGTGCGCGCACTGGGCGGCCGTGAACCGGTAGCCGGCGGGCGCGCCGTAGACCCACTGCGTCGACGTTATGAACGAAAGGGCGCGCGCGAGGAGTGCGGCGACCCCGATCGCGGCGAAGCCGTAGACGCCCAACTGAGCGGCTGCTCGAACAAAGGCGCCCAGCAGCTCTGCGGGTCTGCGACGGTTCGACGCCTTGGCGATCGTCGGAGCGTCGCCGAAAGCAGCGATCGCTGCCCGCTGCGCGGCATCAGAGTCCATGCCGCCGCGCTGGAACGCGTCGGCGGAGTCGCGAAGGTGCGTCTCTGTCTCGGTGAGCATCCGACGGCGTTCGGTCGCCGTCCCCTCGAGACGGTCGAACATGTCGTCGAGGTAGGCATCGATACGGTCACTGGTCATGAAGGGTCTCCCACCACTCGATTCACACCGCTGGCGAAGCGACGCCAGTCGGCCGCTTGCTGGTCCCGGGCATCCCGCCCGGCTCCGCTCAGCTCATAGACGCGGCGTCGCCTGCCTGCGACGATGTGCCACGAACTCGTGATCAGCCCACGCGACTCGAGCCCGTGCAGCGCCGGATAGACAGTGCCCTCGGCCAGGACGAACTCGCCGTCGCTGCGTTCCCGGATGCTCGCCACGAGCTCGTAGCCATGTGCCGGCCCCGCGGCGAGGGCGGCGAGCAATAGGAGGTCGAGGTTCCCCTTCAGCCGATCGTGCGCCATAAGTAGACATTCTAGGCATCGGAATCCTAGGTATCAAGGACCGATCGGTAACGTGCCTGACCGGAAGGCCCACGCTCTAGACCCGTGATCAGTTCACGGTGTGCCCGGCCTTTTGAAGTGCATCGATGTCTTGATGCGCTGACGCGAGGACGGACAAGAGCTGTAGGCGGTCTTCGTGACCCGGGCGCGGTGTCATCACGATCATGGTGGCTCCACCCGCTAAGCCATAGGCATCCCACTCGACGTCGATGTCGCCGACCCGGGGGTGGCGGATGGTCTTCCCTCCTTCGACCCGGTCGCGCACATCGTGTCGAGCCCACAGGGTGCGGAATTCGGCGCTACGAACGGAAAGGGCTCCGACGATGGCGATGGCGCGAGGATGCTCTGGATCTTGGACGATAGCGGTCCGGAGCATCCCGATGTATTCGATGGCCATGGCGCGGCAGTCGGGGAACCGCAGTTGCGCCTCGTCCCGGAAGAGGGTGAGCAGCACATTGCGTTCCGCGGGGGAAAGCTCTTCAGGGTCGCCCAGCAGTTCGGCGGCGAGAGGATTCCAGGCGAGAACGTCGAGGTGCTCGCTGACAATGAACGCGGGCAGCTGTGTCGCGTCGAGGAGGGCTCTGGCGTTCCGGGGAACGCGGGTGGGCCGCCGGTGCGGCGTTGCTGGTGGGTTCCTGGCGGCGTGGGCGAGGCGCATCAGGTGGGAGCGTTCCACGTCATCGAAGTCGAGTGCGTCAGCGATGGAGTCGAGTATCGCGTCGGATGGGTGGGAGTTCCGGCCCTGTTCGAGCCTTTGGTAGTAGTCGGTGCTGAGGCCGGCCAGGGCCGCGACCTCTTCGCGCCGCAGGCCGGCGACGCGGCGTCGCCCGCCCGGCTCGAGTCCGAGCTGTGCGGGCGTCGTCTGCTCTCGTCGAGACCGCAGGAACAGACCGAGTTCCCGGGCCGGCGACGTTTCGGTAGGCATTGCATCATTGTCGCGCGCGACGGCCCTGGCAGGGTCGTCCTGGCAGACCTAGGCAAACCGGGGCGACGGAGATCCGACTGATTGTTCGTAGCGTCAGGAAGCATGACCACCTGGACCGCATCAGACATCCCCGACCAGACCGGACGTACCGCCATCGTGACCGGCGCCAACTCCGGCCTCGGCCTCGTCACCGCTACTGAACTCGCCAGGCACGGAGCGCAGGTGATCCTCGCTATCCGCAAGCCGGCATCTGGCGGGGCTGCTGCCGACGGCATTAGCGCGGAGGTGCGGGGAGCGAAACTCGAGGTCCGCACCCTCGACGTGGCTTCGCTGGCATCGGTACGAACGTTCGCCTCACGGATCGCCGCCGAGTACGACGGCATCGACCTTCTGATCAACAATGCCGGCGCAGAGAACCTCGCCGGTCGCCAAAGCACGGTCGACGGGTTCGAGTTCCACCTTGGAACCAACATGCTGGGCCACTTTGCCTTGACCGGGCTTCTGCTGGACACGATTGCTCGAGGCGCCGAACCACGCATCGTCTCTCTCAGCTCCATCACCCACAAGCGAGCCCATCTCGACTTCGACGACCTTCAGTGGGAGAAGGGCTTCAACGCCAACCGGGCCTACGGCGCCTCGAAACTCGCCACCACGGCATTCGGCATCGAACTCAACCGCCGACTCCGAAAGGCAGGGTCACCGATCATCAGCACCATCGCCCACCCCGGGCTGTCCCGATCGAACTTCATCGACAGCGCCTGGAAAGACCGCGGCGCTGTGGCGCAGCTGATGGGCCGAATGTTTTCCGCCATCGCCACCCAGCCCACCGAACAAGGCGCCCTGAACCAACTCCACGCCGCAACGGCGCCGGGCGTGCAAGGCGGTGACTTCTTCGGCCCCGGCGGTACCGGCGAACGCAAAGGCGAAGTGACCCGGGTCGCTGCATCGAAGGAGGCGCAAGACCCAGCCATCGGCCGACGCCTCTGGAGCGCCGCCGAAGCCCTCACCGGCATCACCTACCTGTAGCTGCGACCGAAGGCTCTCAAGAGAACACACCGTGCCTGACCGGCACAACACCCGGCATGACAAGAACCTCGCCCCAGCCGGAGTCATCGTCTGATTCCAGAACAGTTGGCCGGTAGATGACCATTCGGGCATATTCCCGGAAAGTGCGAGGGGTGGGCCCGCTCATGTCGTTCCTGCCTCCGTCGGGGACAATCTTCCTACGTCTGCTGCGGCTGAGCGGGGAGGATCACGTCGAGGTGGAAACCCGCTTGGGTGTGCCGTGCTTGCACCTGACCTCCGTGCGCTTCGACGATTCCGCGCACGATAGCGAGTCCGAGTCCAGCCCCGCCGCTGTTGGCGTCTACCGTGCTGGTGCGCGAGGTGTCGGCGCGCCATCCCACGTCGAACATGCGGCCCAGGTTCTCGGCTTCCACTCCAGGCCCCTGGTCGATCACGCTGAGAATCAGGCGCTGGTCTTCGAGGGTGTCGGCGCGGATCAGGATCGGTGTGCCTGCGGGCGCGTGGCGTACTCCGTTGGCCAGGAGGTTCACGATGGCGCGGGTGAGTTCGCGTGGGTCCGCCCAGATGAGGTGGCCGTCGATGCCGTCCTGGGCGATCCGGATTCCGCGCTCGGCGGCGATCGCCTGAACGTCGGAGACGGCATCCGACACCAGGTCGAGGAGTACGACGGGCTCTGGGCGGAGCTCGAGCGTGCCGGTCTGCATCTTGGAGAGCTCGAATAGGTCGCCGACCATCTGGTTGACCGTGTCGACCTTGGCGCGGATGGCCCGCATGTAGCCGGCGGGGTCGGGAGCGGTGCCTTCTTCGATCGCCTCGGCCATGGCCCGCATCCCGGTGAGCGGGGTGCGCAGGTCGTGGGAGATCCAGGCGAAGAACTGCTTCCGGGCGTGATCCAGTTCGGCGACTTGGGCGCGCGCCTCGGCCAATCGTTCCGAGGTCTCGGCCAGTTCCACGGAGATGGCGTCCAGCTCGCGCAGGCCGGTGGGGGAGGCAGGGACGATGTCTCCGCGGCCGACTCGGCGGGTGGAGGCCAGTATCGACTGGATGGAGCTCTTGATGATGACGCGAGCGACCGCCCACGCTGCGGTCATGGTCAAGACCGCGGAGATCCCGATCACCCAGGCGAGTACGACGACGTCGTGGTCGGAGAGATACATCTCGGCGGCAACGGCGAGCGCGGAGGCGACGATCGAGAGTAAGGATCCTGCGAGCACGATTGCGAGGCGAGCCGCGACTGGTGCGCGGCGCGTGACGCAGAGGACGAGGAAGGTGAGAGCGGAGACGGCCGCGGTCGCCGCGATGGTGGTGCCGGCGATGAGGAGCAGCTCCGAGGCGCTCAACATGCGACGGCATCCTCAACGAGGAGACGGTATCCGGCGCCCCATTCGGTGGTGAGGTACGTGGGGATGCGAGGGTCGGGTTCGATCTTCTCGCGCAACCGTCGCACATGGACGGTGACCGTGGAGGCATCCCCGAAGCCCCATTGCCACACTTCGCGAAGGATCTCCTCTCGGCTGATGACTCGACCAGGGTTGCGCACCAGGTAGAGGAAGAGTTCGTATTCGCGGGCGGTCAGCGCGACCTCGGCTCCCGCAGCCCACACGCGACGGTGGGCTGGGTCGACGCGGAACCGGCCGGCGGTGAACTCCAGCGGTGCCCCGATGCCGGTGGCCCTGCGGCGCAATTGAGAATTGACCCGCAGCTGGAGTTCGCGAAGGGAGAACGGCTTGGTCAGGTAGTCGTCAGCGCCTGTTTCGAGGCCTTCGATGCGATTGTCGACGCTGTCCAAGGCGGTGAGCATGATGATCGGCACGTCTGAGATGGCGCGCACCTGCCGACAGACCTCGTCGCCTGTGATGCCGGGGATCATCCGGTCCAGGATCAGCAGGTCAGGCATATCGCGCCGAGCGTCGTCGAGCGCAGCGGATCCGTCGGAGTGCTGGACTACTTCGCAGCCGGCCACGCGGAGATGGTCGGCGACGACGGTGCGCACGGTGGGGTCATCCTCCACCACCATCACTCGGATGCCCGGCTTCATCCTCTGAGCGTAGGCGGCCCCAGTCGGTAGCGCGGAGGCGGAGTTCTTACGAGATTGTCATATCCGGTTACGGGCCTGAAAGAACTCGCTGGGTCCGCCGGTCGTGCGGCTTCACTCGACGTGTGCCGCAGAAACCTGCGGCGACCGTCTGCGACCACATGAAGGAATCAGAAGATGAAAACACTTGCCCGGATCGGAGCGGCGGCCGCTGCCGCCGCCGTCCTGGTCGGCGCTGGCGCGACCGCCGCCAACGCCGCGACACCCACCCCAGCCTTCGGCCAGCACCAGAGCGGCGCAGTGTTCGCACAGACCGACAACCTGGCCGGCAACACGATCGTCGCCTACGACCGCCTCGCCGACGGCACCCTTCGAGAGGCCGGAACGTATGCGACCGGCGGGCTCGGCGGTCAGCTGACCGGATCGGTCGTCGACCACACCGCCAGCCAGGGCGCACTGGACAACGACAACGGCACCCTCATCGCCGTGAACGCCGGCTCGAACACCATCACCACCTTCGGCATCGCGGGCGATCGTCTCTATAAGAAGCAGACTTTGTCGAGCGGTGGCGCGTTCCCGGTTTCGGTCACCAGCCACGGTAACCAGGTCTATGTCCTCAATGCCCGCAATGGCGGCTCGATCCAGGGATACCTGAATCTCGGTGGGTTCCTCGTCCCGCTGCCGAATTCCAACCGCGGTCTCGGGTTGAATCCGGCGCAGACGCCCGAGTTCACCTCCACCCCAGGCGAGGTGTCTTTCACTCCGGACGGGTCGAAGGTGATCGTCTCCACTAAGAACGGGTCCAACGCCTTCGACGTGTTCGACAGCCGCGGCGTCTTCGGCCTCTCACCGCGACCCGTCGTCACTACCGTGGCCGGCACGGTGCCGTTCGGATTCGCCTTCGACGCCCGCGGGAACGTGGTCGCGACGGAGGCCGGGCCGAGCGCCGTCGCCACGTTCGCGGTGAACCGGGATGACACACTCACCCAGATCAGCCAGCAACTCACCGGGCAGGCCGCGACGTGCTGGATCGTGGCCGACGGAACGCACTTCTATGCCTCCAACGCTGGATCCGGCACCCTCTCGGCCTTCACTGACGACGGCACCGGCCAGCTCACCGCGGGCGCTATCACAGCCGCGGAACCCGGCACCGTCGATGCGACTGTCACCGCTGATGGCCGCTACCTGTACGCCCAGACCGGCGCCGCGGGCGACATCGACGAATATGCGGTCGCACCGGACGGAACACTCACCAAGATCGGCGCAGTCACTGTGCCCGGCGCCATTGGCGGAGAGGGCATCGTCGTCGGCTAGAACCGGCCCACCGGGTCGATAGTCGTAAGTACCGAGAGGGTGGCATCCGAGCGCGGGTGCCACCCTCTCCACCGTTCACCCGCAGCGACGCCAAGGCGCCCGTTCTCGCCGATCTGAATGAGATGCGAGGTGGAGGCCTCGCCTGACAGGCCACACCTAGCGAACCCTTATGGTCACCGCAACTTTGCCCGCAACCCTTATGCGTATATGGCGAATGCAACCAGTGTGACCCCCATTCGCCCCGAGATTCAGGCTTTGCGTGCGCTCGCGGTAGTCGGCACGATCACCTATCACACCTGGCCGGGCTATATTCCCGGCGGCGACGCGGGCGTGGACGTCTTCTTCGTGGTTTCCGGGTTCCTCATCACCGGCATGCTCGTGCGCGAGGTGGATCGCACGGGACGAATCTCGTTCCGGCACTTCTACGAACGCCGCATTCGCCGCCTGCTGCCCGCCGCGTACGCTGCGATCGCGTTCAGCGTCATCCTCACCTTCGCATTCGTGCCAACGCTCAAATGGCCGTACTTCTTTCACGAGATGTTGATGGCGGCGCTCGGCCTGGAGAACTGGAGTGAGCTGGCCAATTCGCAGAGTCCGGATGCCGCGCTCCGGCTCCTGCCGCCTACCCCGGTCTTGCACTACTGGTCGCTGGGTGTCGAGGAGCAGTTCTATCTCGTGTGGCCCGCGCTCATCGTGGCCGTGGTGTGGTTCGTACGCCGCCGCCGACATGGGCGCGAGACGTTCCGGACACAGTTGCGGTGGGTCTTCGGAATCGTTGCCGTCGCGTCCTTCATCGACTGCGTCATCGCCACCTACGCCAACGTGAACCTCGGGTATTTCTCGCCGAGCACCCGGGCCTGGGAGCTCACGATCGGCGGGTTGCTGGCACTCACTCCCGGACTGGATGCCCTGAGCGAGCGGGCGCGCGTCGCGCTCGGATGGCTCGGTCTCGCCGCCATCGTGGGAACGTATCTGTTCGTCTGGGATCAGCACCACTTTCCAGGCTGGTACGCACTGTTCCCCGTGGCCGGTTCCGTCGCCGTCATCGCGGGCGGCACCCCACTGACGCGGCGGTCGCCGGCTTACCTCGCACAGTGGCCGCCGATCCAATCATTCGGCGACGCTTCGTACTCGATCTACTTGTGGCATTGGCCGATTATCTTCCTCTTCCCGTTCGTGTCTGGACGCCCGACTCCGTGGTGGGGCGTGCTCATGCTGATCGCGCTCGGGGTCACAGTCGGATTCATCTCCAAGCGCTGGATCGAGGATCCTTTCCGGAGCGGCGCGCGAGCGCGCTTGGCTCGTAACCCCGGTGCTGCTGCGCACACTCACCGCGCGCTGGTGCTGCCCAAGCGTCGAGGCAGTTTGTGATGGTCGGACGCGTTCCTTGACAGGCCGACTGGCTCTGTGCGATTTAGAGGTCGAGGAAGTCTCCGAGCCAGGTTCGAACTCGTGCGAGGCATCCAGCCGACACCTGACCAGCAATCCCCGTAATCCGGTCGCGTGGGAGGGTGCGGGGTTGCTCCGTCATGATCCAGGACGGCCGATCGAGCGCGCTTGGGCCATCGACGCGGATGTGGTTCGGCCAACCCCGCTCGACGGTCGTGATCGGGAGAACGATAACGAGAGCCGTGACCGCGTCGAGGTATCCGGCGGATGCGATGACGAGCACTCGGCGATGACCGCCCTGCTCCCGGCCGCGCACGGGCTCAAGGGATGCCCAGGCGACGGTTCCTGGAGCGAGCTCAAGATCCGTCACGGTGCAGTGTCGCTCAGCTCAGCACGTTCCCATTCCTCGGACTCCTCCGCATGCGACGCTGCGATCTCCGCGGGCGCAGCGGAGATCGCAGTCTTGAGCGACTCCAGCCGTTGACGGCGATCCTCTGCATCCGCAAGCCGGGCCAGATGCGCACCCAAAGTGAGACCGTCGCGTGAGGCCTGCGCCTTGAGCCGATCTCGAAGCTCGTCGCTCACCTTGATGGTGGTAGTCATACTTTCAGTATACCGCCGTCCCAACGAGTGAACTGCTGCCGCACGACGCCAAGGAGACTGCCCGGAAGCTCGCGAGCTCCTCTAAACTCGCGTCGTCCGCCCACGGCCCGCCGACTTCGTCCGCGTGCCCCGTCATTGCTCGCGCGCGCGAAGGTGCTCATGAACGACTCACTCTTGACAGGCATCCTCCCCGTAGCACCCACGGCCTTCCACGAAAACGAGGACCTGGACCTGGAGGGCCAACGCCGTATCGTCGACTTTCTCGTGGATGCTCGCGCCGACGGCGTCTGCATTCTCGCGAACTACTCGGAGCAGTTCTCGCTCACAGATGACGAACGCAATCGGATCGTCGATGCGACGGTCTCACAAGCCGATGGACGCATCCCGGTGGTGGTGACGACCAGCCACTTCAGCGCCCGGATCGCCGCGGAGCGTGCGCGGCAGGCGGAGGCGGCGGGGGCGCATCTGGTGATGCTCATGCCGCCGTTCTTCGGCGCCACGATGGGCGTTCCCGAGGCCTCGGTTCTTGAGTACTTCAAGCGTGTCGCAGATGGGTTGTCCATCGACATCATGATTCAGGATGCCCCGCTGAGCACCACTGCCTTATCCGTCCAGCTTCTCGCGCGGCTCGCGAGCGAGGTGCCCCAGATTCGCTACGCGAAGATCGAGGTGCCGCGGGCATCCGAGAAGATCCGAGGCTTGATCTCCTCGGCTGGCGCCGAGCTTCCCGGTGTGTTCGATGGCGAGGAGGGCGTGACCGCAATCCCGGATCTGCACGCGGGCGCGGTCGGCACGATGAGCAGTTGCCTGGTGCCGGAAGTGCTCGGTGACGTCGTTCGCCTGTTCCGATCCGGCCAGGTGGAGGCAGCAACGGCGAAGTGGGAAGCGGTGCTGCCGTTGATCCATTTCGAGAACCGCCAGTGCGGGCTGACTGCTTCCAAAGTGCTTCTAGCGGAGGGCGGGGTGATTGCGAGCGAGCGCGTGCGCGAGCCGTTGGGCCCTCTGAGTCCGGCGACCCGCGCTGGGCTGCTCGATCTGGCCCGGCGATTCGATCCGCTCGTACTCAACTGGAACTAGCAGGGCGCGGGCTCTTACAGCCATTCGGCTGCGCCGCTGGGCACATTGGGTGAGGTCTCCGGGCGGCATACGGTATTGCCAGCACTGTTCACGTACGTGCCGTTCGTGCACGTCGGAGCAGCGGGTGCGACGTACGTCCCGACTGTTGTCACTTGCGTCACTGGTGGGGTGGTGACCGTGTCGCTCTGGAGCGCTCTGTTCGTCTCGACGCCGTCGGAGTAAGTGACGAGGTAGGTCTTTGTCTCAACCCCGTTGGCCCCGGCGGTCGTGACGGAGGACGTGCCTTCCGGCAGGCTGGCACTTTGAACGGTCGTCGTCTGGAACGGGACCGGAGCCGTCTCCTCGACGAGCTTTGTCGTGACGACCGGCGTTGGTGTTGGCGTAGGCGTCGCCGTGGGGGTCGACGTAGTCTCAACTCCACCTGTCACCCCAGCGGGTGCAGTCGTCGTTGGATGCGTGGCAGCGTACGCCCCGGATGACCCGAGCAGAATCGCCAACGCGATTCCAACGCCAAGTGCTCCGGCGGTACGGCTCCGAGGCAGCTTGAGCCACGTGCTTCGCCGGAAGATCAGTCCATAGATGGCGGTTATGAGCACCACAAGAGCCGCCATAAGGACCATCGACCACACGCCACCCGACGCCAAGCCGATCAGAGCCAGAAGCGCCGTGCAGCCGATCCCGATCCATGTCGCAAGCGGCAGTCTTCTGAGCAGACCTGACCCACGCTGTGGATCTGGTGACGCCGGAGTGGTCATCAGGCAAGCATGGAAGGCCCATCAGTAGCCGTCTCGCCCCAGTTATGGGGCAGCGTCGGCATCCCACTTGCAAAGAGGTGATCGCCCGCACATGCGTGAGGGGGCTCTGCTGAGCTCTTGAGGAGCGTCCCTTTTACTCGGCTCTCAGCGCGTCGCGGGCCTCGGCGAGCAGGGCGAGCAGCGTCTCGTATCGCTTGACGCCGAGCGACATTCGGATCTGTCGCTCTGATCCGAGTTCCCGCTCGACGCCGTCGGCGGAAGCGGCTCGTCCGGCAACCGTGGGGTGAAGAGCGACTGCGCGACCCGCACCGACGCGGCGCTCGATGAACCCGAGCCGCTCGAGCCGATCCGCGGCTTGGCTCATCGCCTGCTGACTCTTGCCGAGCCCCGTGGCGATCGTGGTGACGGTGATCCCTGGCTCGCGCACGACGGCCTCAAGCAAGTGGTTCAACGGCAGCGAAAGTTGGGTCCCCGCTAATGCCTGCTCGCCACGCTGCTCGACGAGAACGCTCATCTCGCGTAGCCGGCCTCGAAGCAGGTCGGGTATCGACGGGTGCCAGTGGTCCCCGTCGCCGGCGTCGGATCTTCGGCTCATGTCCACAAGTATAAATCGAAAGGTAACCAGAGCCTTGTAAACACAAGGCCTTGTGATAGAACAGAGTCACAACCGACCAAAGGAGAAATCATGCGGGTGTTCGTCACAGGTGCTACAGGATTCGTCGGCAATCACCTCGTTGCCGACCTCATGGATGTCGGCCACGATGTGGTCGGATTGAGCCGGTCGGAGTCCGGGGCAAAGAGACTCACTGCTGCCGGCGTAACGGCATTCGTCGGGAACGTGAACGATCTGCCGCGCCTCCGCCTCGCCGTACAGGACGTGGACGCCGTCGTGCACACGGCGTTCGACCATGAGCGTCCGGACTCGTCCGAACCGAGCGAGGACGACCGTAAGGTCATAACAGCCCTTGGCGATGTCTTCGCCGGAACGAACCGCCCGATCATCGTCGCGTCTGGAACGGGCTTGGTTCAATCGACGACGGGAGGACCGGTCGTAGAGAGCGACCGGCACGCACCGTCGTCCGTTGTCGCGCGCGGTGCATCCGAAGAGGCAGCAGAGGCGCTCCTCGACAAGGGCCTCAAGGTCATGGTTGTGCGGCTGCCGCAGGTTCACGACATCCGACGGCAGGGACGCCTCCGCTGGCATATCGAGATCGCGCGAGACCGCGGATACGTGGCTTACATCGGCGAGGGCGGCAACCGTGTTCCGGCAGTGCATGTCACCGATGCAGCGCGACTATTCCGGCTCGCTCTCGAGCACGGCAGTATCGGGGCCCGCTACCACGCGGTCGCAGAAGAAGGCGTGACGCTGCGTGCGATCGCGGAAGCAATCGGCAACAGGCTTCACTTGCCGGTCAGGTCGCTTGCACCGGAGGATGCCCCGGAGTACTTCGGCTGGCTCGCCCAGCTTGCAGGACTCGACCTGCCGGCATCCGGTACTTGGACCGCAAAGCAGCTCGGTTGGCGGCCCACAGGTCCCGGACTCCTGGACGACTTGCGGAACGCCGAGGATGACGGGGCCTGACGTCGTCTTCATCCCGCCTCTTCATGCCCCCGCGCTACCCTAGGGTCCGCCACTTCGAGTCGGTTGGGGGTGTCGTGCTCAGCAAAAGCGTTCTGCTGTCACGGCTCGGTGGCCTGCGGCGCGTCATCGTTCTGCTGCTCGCTGTGACGGGCATCCTCATCGGCTTGCTCGCGATGCACACGTTTACTGCGGGCCCGAGTGGACCTTCGCTGCACCAGGCTGCCGAGATCTCTCAGGAGCTGAGCGGCACGGGAATTGTCGAGCACGCCGCGTTACCCACCGAGGCTTCGATGGCTACGGTGGGTGCGCACGGCATGGTCCCGCCGGACTGCAACGGGATGTGCGATTCCGGCCACAACATGACGGCCATGGTCTGCCTGCTCGCGCTGCTGATCACGACACTGATCCTGATCGTCCGTGTTGTGACAGCGCGGTGGGGCACCACCCTTCGTCGATTGCTGGGTGACCTGGCCGAAGCCCTGCTGGCAACCCGCGCACCGCCCAGCCCGCCGTCGCTTCTCACTCTCTCCATCAGTCGAACCTGATTCCTCCCGTCCCGGGTGCCACCCGGCACAGGCGATTCGTCGACCCGTGGGGTCGTCGACCGATTCAGGTTCGAGTAAGAGAGAAGTTTTGTCATGAAGTTCACGATCACGGCGGCCTCCGCGACCGCCCTCGCTACCGCGCTGCTCCTCAGCGGATGCTCCGCGACCCCCTCGGGCGGACATCCCGGTATGAGCAGGAGCGGCTCCTCTGCGTCGGCCACCGCGAATACCGCAGGCTCGCACAATGACGCCGATGTGCGTTTTGCCCAGAACATGGTGATGCACCATCAGCAGGCGATTCAGATGGCAGACATGCTGCTGGGCAAAGCCGGGGTGGATGAGCGCGTCACGGCACTTGCGCAGAAGGTCAAGGCTGCTCAACAGCCCGAAATCGGCACCATGAACGGCTGGTTGACAGGGTGGCGGGCTTCCACCGGGATGCCGGCGCACGACATGGGCGGCATGATGTCCGACTCGGACATGGCGGCGCTGAAGAACGCGTCAGGCGCCGACGCGGGAAAGCTGTTCCTCACCCAGATGGTGCAGCATCATCAAGGCGCCATCGAGATGGCCCAGCAGGAGATCACGAACGGGAAGAACGCGGATGCCGTCGCGCTAGCGAAGAAGATCGCCACCGATCAGACCGCCGAGATTGCGACCATGCAGAACCTGGCCGCAACCCTCTAGCAGCGCTACTGGGTGGCCGCCACTTCTCGGATCCTGTCCGGTAGTCGCGGCCACCCGCGTCGCCGCTTCCAAGCGAAGAGACCAGGCGCGCGATCAGGCCAGATGGGCGCCGCATCCCACCCCGTACGCGTCGCGCAACCAGCCGACGAACTCGGCGTCCAGGTCCTGGACAGAGCTCAGTCTGAAGCGGTGTACGAACAGGCGCTGCTCGTACGGCGAAACATGCGTGATGCGCTGATCATCCGTTCCCAAAGAACGCATCAGATCGAAGTATCCGACGACCGCGTCGCCTTTCGGCCGCGCTCCGGCAAAACCTCGTCGGGACCCCTTGAACGTCACAGTGGTCTTCGACACAGCCAACGACACCGGCCCGAACCCGAGGATCACCCTCTCGAGCTCACGCCACAACGCAACCGATGCCTCAGTCCCCATCGACAGATGATCCTCAACACGCCACACCTCGACACCCATGGGTGAAACCTAGCTCCCACCTGCGACGCGACGCTGAGACGGACGAAGGCGCCGCGGGCATCCTCAGCGCAATTGGCGGGCCGCAGCCTCCTGCACGGCAGGCTCGGCTTGACGTCTGGTGAACAGCCGCACTCGCTGCTGGGTGAGCAGGATGCCCGCGATCACGATCACCGCGCCCGCCGGCTCGTTCCACGTCAGGTGCTCGCCGAGCACCAGGATGCCGAGCGCGACGCCTACGACCGGCGTGACGTACGTGACGCCGGAGGTGATCGTGGGACCCCAGGCCCGCAGCACGTTCATGTTCCAGATGTAGACGACGCCGGTTCCGAGCGCGCCGAGCGCAAGCAGCGAGAGCAGCACCGGCCAGCTGAAGGCGATGGGATGCCAGGCGATCAGCGGCGTGAGAAGGATCATGATGACCGCCGCGATGCCGATGTTGAGCAGCGCGCTCGTCGTCGCCGACACGGCTCGCGGGCTGATGAAGCGCCGGATGTAGCCGAAGCTGAAGCCGTAGCAGGTGACGGCTCCCAGGCACGTGAGCTGTCCCCACAAACTGCCGGCCAGAGCATCCACCGCCCACGGTCCCACGACGACGACCACGCCCAGGATGCCGATCACCACACCGAGCACCTGGTCTCGGTTCAGCTTCTCAACTCGGAATGCCGCGGTCGCGAGGATGGCCGTCGTGATGGGCGTGACCGCGTTGTAGATGCTCGCGAGGCTCGACGACACGTACTGCTCGGCCCAGGCGAAAAGCAGGAACGGAATGACGCAGTACGTGACCGCGACGACGGCGAAGTGCAACCACACGATGGGCTCGCGGGGGAGGCGTGCCCGCATCACGAGCGCGATGACGCCCAGGGTGATGGCGCCGAAGACGAGCCTGGCCCAGGCGACCTGCCCGAAGCTCACGCCCGTGAGGGCGACCTTCATGAATAGGAAGCTCGCACCCCAGACGAGCCCCATCGCGGCGAATTGCAGTGCGACCCTCACCTCTCGACGCTATCGATTGCCGCCGACGGCGGACCATCGGGAATCGGACGAGGATCATCGAGATCCGGCCAACGGTCTGTCCACTTCACGGCAGGTCGGAATGGGCTAGCGCACCCGCCCGCCCTCGTCGTCGTGCCGCAACGAGTGGATCATGCTCTGCAGGATCGTGAACGCATGCGCCTGCTCGTCCTCGGTGAGGCCCGCGAGCATTCTGGCCTCAACGGATCGAACCGCAGCGGATGCCTTCTCCAGGCTTCGTCGGCCGCGTGGCGTGAGCCGGGTGGGGAGAACCTTGCCGACGGGGGCTTCCGCCGGCCGGGTGACGTAGCCGTCTCGCTCGAGGGCTTGCAGAAGCACGTTCATCGTTTGCCGCGTTACGAAGGTGCCGCGGGCGAGCTCGGAGTTCGACAGGCCAGGGCGCTGTGCCAGCAGCTCGAGGCAGGAGTAGTGGGTGATGGTCATCCCGAGCGGCCGCAACACGTCTTCCATGGCAGTGCGCAGTGCGCTGGATGCTTCTTTCAGCAGGTAGCCAAGCGACGTCTCCAGGTCGACGCCTTCCCGGTTTTGACTCATGTCAGTAGTCTGACATAGGTTGAGTGATGTCAGAAAACTGACATATAAAGAAGGAGCAACACCATGCCAGCCACCGGCCCCGATTTCATCTCTCTCCAGACTCGCGACCTGAACGCGTCCCAGGCGTTCTATGAGCAGTACCTCGGCCTCACCCGCTCCCAGGCGGGTCCTCCGCATGCGGTCGTCTTCGAAACGACGCCCATCGCGTTCGCCCTGCGCGACATCGTTCCCGGCACCGACCTTGCGTCTGTTCCGCACCCCGGCATCGGTGCGGCCATCTGGCTTCACGCCACCGACGTGCAGGCCATTCACGACGCACTTGCCGCGGACGGCCACACGATCGTCTCGGCTCCGATCGACGGCCCGTTCGGCCGCACGTTCACCTTCGCCGACCCCGACGGGTACCACGTCACTCTCCACGACCGCGTCTGAAGCGCGTCTCGCGGAGTCGCAGCTGCAGCGGCAACTCGGCGGCCGTTTCGGCCAGGATGGCCGGTATGGATGAGGTTGAAGTCGTCGTCGCCCACAGCCAGCGCGCCACGCTGCGGGTCGGCGACGTCTTCTTGAAAGTGGACGGCAACCCCGCGCATGCCGAGGTCGAGGTGCGGGCGATGGGCATGGCGCCCATACCCACGCCGACGATTCTCTGGCACGCGCCGCCCGTGCTCGCGCTCGCCGCCGTGCCCGGCACGGCCCTCGGCGTTCTCGGCGAACCGTCGCCCGCGTCGCCGGCGGCGTGGGCCGCGGCTGGCGCCGCCATACGCAAGCTGCACGACGCGCCGCTGCCGCCCTGGCCGGGGCGCACGCTCGGCGATGTGGCGACGGAACTCGACACCGAATGCGCGTGGCTTCTTACGAACGGTGTTCTGCCCCCCGAGGTGATCGGGCACAACCGCGAGATCGCGGAGGCCGCGCTGCGCCCATGGAACCCGGCTTTCATCCACGGCGACCTGCAGATCACCCACGTATTCGTCGACGGTGACCGGGTCACCGGCGTCATCGACTGGTCAGAGGCAGCCCCGGGCGACGCCATGTTCGACCTCGCCATCCTCACCCTCGGGCACGAGGAACGCCTGGACGATCTGCTTGCCGGGTACGGCGACGCGGATCGCGAGGTGGTCAGGGCGTGGTGGTCGCTCCGCAGCCTGACGGCATCGCGCTGGCTCATCGAGCACGGCTTCGATCCGGATGCGCCGGGGTGCGAATTCGATGTGCTCCGAGCGCGGATGCGGGACTCGTAGCGCCGGCATCGCCGCTGATCACGTCAGTCGGACTTCGACTGTTTGTGTATTTAGCAATATTGCTATGCTACTAAATATGCGGGATGCGAGCTCCGAGGTCTTCACCGCGTTGGCCCATCCGACGCGACGGCAGATTCTGGAAGACCTCAAGGACGGCGAGATGGCAGCTGGCGAGATCGCTGCCAGGTTCTCTGCAAGCGGCCCGACGATTTCGCGGCACCTGTCTGTCTTGAGAGCCGCCGGGCTGATCACCGAGCGCCGCGACTCCAACCGCATCTTGTATTCGCTGGTCGGTGATCGTCTCGCTTTGGCGGTCGGGAGCTTCCTCTCGGCCGTGTGCCCTGAGCAGATCGTGCTTCGCACGGTGCGGGGCAAATCGACCAAGCCGATCGACGCATCCGAGACAGGAGTCGAAGCGTGAGGTCAGCAGGGATGTCACTGTCTGCGAAGTTCGAACGTCGGCTTCTGATCAACTACCGCCTCGATCCCGACACCGCCTCCTCGCTTGTGCCGAAAGGTCTTCGGCCTCAGCTCGTCGACGGTTACGCAGTGGCCGGGATCTGCCTGATTCGGCTCGGCGCCCTCAGACCGGATTGGGTCCACGCCGACGTCGGCTGGCGCGGAGAGGCAGCCGCGCATCGCGTCGCCGTCGAGTGGGATGACGACGAGGGAACACACGATGGTGTCTACATCCGCGAGCGATGCTCGGCCTCGTGGCTGCCCGTTGCGGCCGGAGGCCGTGTGTTCCCAGGCGTCCACAAGCACGCGCGGTTCACGGTGCGCGAATCCGGCGACCGATTCACGGTCGACATGGTCTCGGCGACGGCAACCACGCACGCCGACGTCGAAACTACGGATGAGTGGTCGAGTTCCCTCTTTCCCACGATCGACGACGCATCCCGGTTCTTCCGAAAGGGCGAGATCGGCTGGTCGCCCGCTCGCGCCGAGAACAAGCTCGAGGGGCTGCGCCTGCAGCCGACGAAGTGGCACGTCCGCGCCGGCACAGCGCTATCCATACGATCGAGCTACTTCGACAGCTTGCCCGCAGGGTCGGCGCACCTCGACAACATCCTGATCATGCAGGACATCCCGGTGCGCTGGAGAGCTGTCGACGGCCAACACATGCAACGGCGCGCGATCGCAGAAGCGACCGCCTGACGACGACGCGCCGATGGTCTCATTCGCAGTGCAGCGAAGCTCGGCGCTGGTCTGGCACCGCCACGTTTTCAAAGTCGTCTCGAGCTGAGAGGGCTTACAGCGATTCTCGACCCCTCTGCCCCCATAGAGGGGCAGACGAGGGTGAGGTTTCGGGTGATATTTCGTCTGTTGTCTTCCCCCCGACGTGCTCCATGCCCTTGGCTTGGCGCGCAGTGGTCTAGCGATGGTGCAGCAGCTGTTAGCGCTTATCGCTCAGACTCGGGACTCGCGTCCCGGTCTGAGCTGTGTCGAGACGGGGAGACACATGGGATCACGGGCATCGCGCGCATCGCGCAGCGAGAGCGACGAACCAGCGACCGACGCGAGGGGCATCGCGTTGGTACGCGGGCTCTTCTGGCACTCCGGACGCCCGACTAGGCGGTTCCGGGTTCTGGCTGCCGCTCTCACTGTCGTGACAGTGGCCGCCACCATGGCGACGGTCCTGCTGACCAGTACGCCACAACCCGCTGCTGCCGCCCAGTCGTCGACCCCCTTGTCGACCGTGTCCAAATCCGGCACAGACACCACTACCAACTCGACGGCCGTCTCCGGCGGTCCCGCAGGCACCGCCAACCCGGGCGACACGATCAAGTGGGTCACCGACTACACGAACAACACCAACAGTGCCTCGGCGACCCAGGTGCAGTGGAAAGATCCGATCACGGCAGGGCAGACCTACGTGAACGGGTCGTTGCAGCTTCCGGCGGGGATGTCCCCTCAGTACTCGACGAACGGCGGCTCGACCTACACCGCAGGCGCTCCCGTCGCCGGGTCCACCGGTGTAGGGGCGACCGGGACGGTCGATCCCGCCGCGGCCAAGACATCCACAAGCTTCACGAACGCGGTGGCGAACTTCAACACACCGGGCGGCGACGGCTACAGCGTCGAGGGTTTCGGCTCGAACATCTACACCGTCTATCACCACAGCCCCAACGCAGCCACGGTGTTCTGCTCCACTCTGAGCAACGCGGTGTGCCCAGGATGGCCGGCTCACGCCAGCTACGTCTCGGCTGTGCCGGGCGCGGCGCTCGGCACCGGCGCAATTAGCTACACGACCGCGGGCGTGAACGGCTCGTTCATCGAGGGCGGTCTGCTGTACTGGCCGGTCGGAGCCCTGGCGGCCGTCGGGGGCAGGTACGCGGTGGGTCTGCAGTGCCTCAACCTGACGACACTGGTCAGCTGCGGATTCACCCAGTTGGACACGGTCACGGCTGCTCCGGTCAGCGCGGCGTACGGGCAGCTCGCAGGTGACGGCATCCGCGCCACGAATGGCCGGTACTACTTCGTCGACACCACGGGCAACCTGCTCTGCTTCAACCCGACCACGGCCTCCAGCTGCGGAGTCACGAACGCCGGCATCGGCCCCGTCACGGTCTCTACCGCGTATCACGCCGAAGTCGGCACCTATGGCAACTACCTCTACTTCACGTACACCACGGGCAACAACGACAACTACCTCTTCGGCTACAACGTCGGCACTGCAACGCCCACGCTGGTCACGGCGCAGAGCGTGGGCCCGACGCAGTCCGGGTCACCGAGCGAAGTGCTTCCCGTGCTCTCCGCAGCAGGGGCCGTTCTCGGAGCGTGCTCGGTATTCCACGCAGCGATCAACACCGGCTGCTACTCCACCGCCGACGTACAGATCGCGAATCCGTACCCGTTGACCCAGTACGGCTTCTCGCCGCCGACCCTCGGCTTCGGCACAGGAGTCATGGTCGGCACGAAGTACTACATCACCTATTCGAGCACCTCCACGCTGTGCTACGACTTCGCCCTGCGCGTGGGCACTGGGCAGGTGCCCGCGTGTGCCGGTTTCGCCGGACCGGCAGACCTGCAGAGCTACACGGTTCGCCCGTTGGCGAACCTCCCAGGCTGTATGGCCGATAACGGCAACGGCGCCCAGATCGTCATCTTCAATGGGGCGACGGGCGGGCCGTGCGTCACGGCATCCTCTTCCGTCTCGGTGCAGGCGCCCTCCTGGTGCGACGGCCAGTCGCACTCGGTCGCCTGGGGCACGGTGAAGCTGAACGGGCTGACCGGGTCCGAGTATTCGGGTGGCGCCTCCGTCACCGTTTCCGGATCCGCCGGTGCCGTTCCCGGCTTCACGGGCGTGACCCTGGCGCCCGGGCAGACGACCCTCGACATCTCCTCGATACCTGCAACAGGTTCGACCGCCAGCCTGACGGTCACCGTCAACCTCGCGGGTGTCACCAACCAGGCGACCGTTTCGGCCGGCTCGATCTCCATCAGCCGCACCGGCGACACCTACTCGCAGATGTGCTACTCGACGACCGTGAACCCGGTCGCCTGCTCCACCTCGACGACCATCACGGATGCCTTCACGGCGATTACGACGGCCGGCGCCACGACGGATGCTCCCGCCGGGAACACGACGCCGACGGCAACCTTCACGGTCGCGCCGACCTCGGCCCAGTGCGCCCTGCTGTTCAAGAAGGTGGCGTCCGCCCAATCCGGAAGTCCGGGCCAGACGGTGACCTATACCGTCACGGTCACGAACTCCGGAACGATGCCGTACGCCGCCGCCGCCCCTGCGACGTTCAACGACAGCCTGACGAACGTGCTCTCCGACGCCACCTACAAGAACGACGCCAACGCGACCGCCGGCACGGTGGCCTACACCGCTCCCAACCTGTCGTGGACCGGTCCGCTCGCGGCGGGAGCGTCTGCCACGATCAGGTACTCCGTTCTGATCAACGACCCCGATAACGGGCCGCACGACCTGGCAAACACGGTCGTCAGCTCGCTGCCGTCCAACTGCGCACAAGGCTCGACCGACCCGCTGTGCACGAGCAACGTGCCGATATCCGGAATCACGGTGGTGAAGTCGGCGTCGCCTGGTGATGTTGGGCATTTCACGGTGGGTCAGGTTGTGACGTATTCGTTTGTGATTACGAATACGGGGAATGTGTCGTTGGCGAATGTGGTGCCGGTGGAGGGTGCGTTCACGGGGTCGGGTTCGATGTCTGTTCCGGTGTGTGATGCTGGTGCGGCGTCGTTGGCGCCGGGTGCTCAGGTGACGTGCACGGCGCTGTATACGATCACGCAGGCTGATGTGGATGCTGGGTCGATCACGAATCATGTGACGGCGACGGGTACGCCGCCGTCGGGTCCGGATCCGGTGTCTCCGGATTCGCAGGTGACGATTCCTGCTCCGTCGAATCCTTCGATCGGTTTGCTGAAGTCGGCGACGCCGACGACGGTGACGGCTGCTGGTCAGTCGGTGGCGTATTCGTTCTTGGTGACGAATACGGGCAATGTGACGTTGACGAATCCGCAGGTGACGGAGACGGCGTTCTCGGGTACGGGTACTGCGCCTGCCCCGGTGTGTCCGCCTGCGACGTTGTTGCCGGGTGCTCAGGTGACGTGCACGGCAACGTATGTGGCCACGCAGGCGGATCTGGATGCCGGTTCGATCACGAACACGGCGACCGCGACGGGTACTCCGCCGTCCGGGACGGACCCGGTCTCGGACCCGTCATCGGCAGCCGTGACCGCAACACCGGCACCGGCCATCACCCTCATCAAAACCGCAACACCCTCCTCGGTCGGTAAGGCGGGAGATTCGGTGACGTATTCGTTCCTGGTGACGAACACCGGCAACGTGACTCTGAGGAACGTGACCGTGGATGAGGGCGCTTTCACGGGGTCCGGTGCAATCTCCGACCCGGTGTGCCCTGCGGGCGCGGCGTCGTTGGCGCCTGGTGACTCGGTGACCTGCACGGCGGGCTACACGTTGAGTCAGGCCGATGTGGATGCCGGTTCGATCACGAACACGGCGACCGCGACGGGCACCCCGACGTCTGGCCCTGCACCTGTATCGCCTCCGTCGTCCGCCGTCGTGACTGTTCCGCCCGCGTCGGCGCTCACCGTGGTGAAGTCCGTGACGCCCACGTCAGTGGGGAAGGTTGGGGACTCAGTCACGTACTCGTTCCTGGTGACGAATACGGGCAACACGACGCTGAAGAACCCGCAGATCGCGGAGACGACGTTCTCCGGCACCGGCACTGCGCCCGTTGCGGTGTGTCCGCCCGCGACGTTGGCGCCCGGTGACTCGGTGACGTGCACGGCGGGCTACACGTTGACTCAGGCCGATGTGGATGCCGGTACGGTCACGAACTCCGCGACAGCGACGGCAACTCCGCCGAGCGGCCCGGATCCGGTGTCCCCTCCGTCACAGGCTGTCGTAACGGTTCCGCCCGCGTCGGCGCTCACCCTGGTGAAGTCTGTGACGCCTACGTCGGTGGGGAAGGTCGGGGATTCCGTCACGTATTCGTTCCTGGTGACCAATACGGGCAACACGACGCTGAAGAATCCGCAGGTTGCGGAGAAGACGTTCTCCGGTACCGGCACCGCGCCCGCCCCGGCGTGTCCGCCTGCGACGTTGGCGCCTGGTGACTCGGTGACCTGTACGGCGGACTACACGTTGACTCAGGCCGATGTGAATGCCGGGAAGGTCACGAACACCGCGACCGCCACGGCAAATGCGCCCAGCGGTCCAGATCCCGTGTCTCCTGAATCCTCGGCCGTGGTCACGGTTCCGCCCGCGCCTGCCATCACGGTGGTGAAGTCGGCGTCGCCTGGTGATGTTGGGCATTTCACGGTGGGTCAGGTTGTGACGTATTCGTTTGTGATTACGAATACGGGGAATGTGTCGTTGGCGAATGTGGTGCCGGTGGAGGGTGCGTTCACGGGGTCGGGTTCGATGTCTGTTCCGGTGTGTGATGCTGGTGCGGCGTCGTTGGCGCCGGGTGCTCAGGTGACGTGCACGGCGCTGTATACGATCACGCAGGCTGATGTGGATGCTGGGTCGATCACGAATCATGTGACGGCGACGGGTACGCCGCCGTCGGGTCCGGATCCGGTGTCTCCGGATTCGCAGGTGACGATTCCTGCTCCGTCGAATCCTTCGATCGGTTTGCTGAAGTCGGCGACGCCGACGACGGTGACGGCTGCTGGTCAGTCGGTGGCGTATTCGTTCTTGGTGACGAATACGGGCAATGTGACGTTGACGAATCCGCAGGTGACGGAGACGGCGTTCTCGGGTACGGGTACTGCGCCTGCCCCGGTGTGTCCGCCTGCGACGTTGTTGCCGGGTGCTCAGGTGACGTGCACGGCAACGTATGTGGCCACGCAGGCGGATCTGGATGCCGGTTCGATCACGAACACGGCGACCGCGACGGGTACTCCGCCGTCCGGGACGGACCCGGTCTCGGACCCGTCATCGGCAGCCGTGACCGCAACACCGGCACCGGCCATCACCCTCATCAAAACCGCAACACCGATCCAGATCGACTCGGCCGGCCAAGTGATCACCTATTCGTTCCTGATCACGAACACCGGCAACGTGTCCCTCAAGAACCCGACGGTTGCCGAGACGGACTTCACGGGCACCGGCTCAATGCCGAACGCGAACTGCCCGGCGATCGTGCTGGCGCCGGGCGCTTCGGTCACGTGCACCGCCGACTACACGGCGACACAGGCGGACGTCGATGCGGGATCCGTCAAGAACACGGCAACCGCGACGGGCACTCCGCAGACCGGGAAGCCACCTGTGTCTGAACCGTCGTCGGCCGTCGTCGCTGTCGAGCCAGACCCGGCACTGACGGTTGTGAAGTCGGCGTCGCCGAGCGATCCTGCGCACTACACGGTCGGGCAGCTGCTCACCTACTCGTTCGTGATCACGAACACCGGGAACGAGACGCTGACGCACGTGCAACCGATCGAAGGCACGTTCACCGGCAGCGGAACGATGTCGTCGCCGGTCTGCCCAGCGGGAGCCGACTCGTTGGCGCCCGGCTTGCAGGTGACCTGCACGGCCACGTACACGATCACGCAGGCCGACGTGGATGCGGGATCGATCACGAACAACGCGACGGCAACCGGCACCCCGCCAAGCGGCCCGGATGTCGTGTCGCCGCGTTCGACGGTGACGCTGCCCGACCCACCGGCGCCGGCACTGACCCTGGTGAAGACGGCAAGCGTGAAGACCATCGCGCAGGCCGGTCAGGCGGTGACGTACTCGTTCTTGATCACGAACACCGGAAACGTCACGCTTGTGAACGTCAAGCCCGACGAAGGCACGTTCACGGGAAGCGGCGTGCTGACCAACCCGGTCTGCCCGGCGGCAGCCGCCTCGATGCTGCCCGGCGCGCAGGTGACCTGCACCGCGGACTACACGGTGACGAAAGCGGATGTCGCGCAGGGCAAGCCGCTCTTGAACACAGCTACCGCGATCGGCACGCCGCCCAGCGGAAATCCGATCACCTCGGACCCGTCGACGGTGAAGCTCCCCGATCCGACCGCTGCGTCCGGGCTGGCGGACACCGGGTCGAACCTCAACGGCTGGTTCGTCTACGGCGCCCCGATCATTCTGATCATCGGGCTGGGTGCGATTCTCCTCGGCCGCCGGCGCCGTAGGAGCGTCTAAGCCGGGAGCGCGTGCAGGATGCTCTGAGCGAGCATCCTGCACGCGCAACGAAATCGAAGTACGCCCCGACTGGAAGAGATCAGATGCCAGCCACCTTCCTGACGAGAACGCTCAGCCTGGCCACCGCGGCCGCAACGGTCGCCGTCCTTGCCGCATGCACGAGTTCTTCGCCACCGGTGAAAAGCCCGACAGCGACCCACTCCGCCGGGATCGGCAACGGGCTGCCCGCCGGCGTCACGCCCGCTCCCATTCCCACCCACGTGCCCAACGATCCGGCAGCACGCCGTGCAGTGCGCATGACGGCGTGCAAGGCGACGACCGCCGGATGGAAAGCCGGCGGAACCGTCACCAACGACGGCAAGCAGGCCGCCGATTACACGATCACGGTCTTCTTCACGACGAAGAGCGCGACCGTGATCAACACGGCGCAGACCCACGTGACCGTGCCTGCGGGAAAGACCCAGAACTGGACGGCGAGCAAAGACTTCGTCGCCACCCCAGGCACGCTGTGCGTGCTCAGCGGGGTGGGTTGATCGGAGCCGCCGTCAGACCAGGGTGGCGGCCGCGAGCCAGACCGCGACGCTGGCGAGCACGAGCAGAGCGATGTTCATGCCGAGCCTGTTCGTTTCTCCGCGGCGCACGTGCACGATGATGGCTCCGACTTGCACGAGCACGAGTCCGATCGCCGCAGCCACAGACAGCCACGGAGCGATGCGAGTGATGACAGGCAGGATGAGGCCGAGCGCGCCCAGCACTTCGACTGCTCCGACGAGCTTCACCGACGGCGCGGAGAAGTCCTCGACGAAACCCATGCCGCTCGCCTGAAGCTTCTGTCTCGGCTGGGCCAGCTTCATGCCTCCGGCAGCGAGATACATCAGGGCGAGCACTCCGGCGACGATCCAGTACGCGACGATCATGGGCGGGCTCTCTCCTTCGTCCGCTGCCGCTTCCAACAGCGCGGTTACTATTTGTAAGTAGCCACATCATGGGTCATCTTCGTGCTGCCTGCAAAAGGCACATCTGTGTGCGCTACGAACGGGAGGCGCCATGGACAGCGAGTACGAGCACTCGTGCGGAGGTCGCGACGGCGGCAAGGCGATTCGCGACGTCCTGGACCGCATCGGCGACAAGTGGTCGCTGCTGGTGATCGGCACGCTGCAAGATGGGCGGCTTCGCTTCACGGCGCTCCAGCGGCACATCCCCGGCATTTCGCAACGGATGCTCACCCTCACGCTTCGACAGCTCGAGCGCGACGGTCTCGTGGTTCGTACTGTGCACGCGGAGGTGCCGCCGCGGGTTGAGTACGAGCTAACGGCGATGGGTTCGACACTCGTCGACTCCGCCCTCACCTTGGCGAAGTGGGCCGTCGAGCACCACCCCACCATCGAAGCCAGCCGCGCGGGCTACGACGCAAGGATGGCCGTCTCGGCCACCTGAGGCACGCGACTGTACGCGAACGTCGGCTTTGCCGAATTGTTTTCACGAATCGCGTCATAACGCGATGGTGAACCGCATGTGTCATGTGGGTGCGCAATAGCAGCACGCCCGGCGCGGTCAGATCCTGACGCGCTCCCCCACAGCACTGAGGAATTCGCCTAGCCATGACGCACGAGTCCGCGGGAGCATCGCCCGCCCCGATCCGACACCAGACCGCCGAAGCACCTTCCACTCGAGTGGAGCGGTCTGAGCGGCGAACACCGTCCACGAAGCGCGCGTTGTCGTACGCCGCGGTCGCCGCGCTGCTGGCGTCCGCGGGCGTCGGCATCGGTCTCGGCACAACGGCTCGGGCGGATGCCGCAACCGCCGTGTTCAATCCGCTCGCGGAGTACGCGGACTGGAACGTGGTCTCCTTCGGCGACACCGACATCAGGGCGGAGAGCGAGGGCGCCGTCGCCACGGGTGGTGACCTCTCGTTCACCGGGACCAACGTGGCATTCAAGAGTTCGGCATCCGTCGCGCTCCTGGTGGGAGGCCGAATCGCCCTCGAGCGTTCGGCCGGAACGCTTCAGGTGAACAGCCCGGGCTCGATCAAGGTCGGCAACCTGCAAGGCGCCGACGTTCTCGACACAGATCAGAACAACGCGCAGGTCAACACGCAGGTCGTGCGCACAGGCGCCGGGTATGCGAGCACTCCGGCCGTGGCATCCAATCACCGGCAAGCCGCGGCATCCGTTCCGGCACCCGGCCTGTTCGCCGCGACGTTCTCCCAAACCCGCGCCGGCTCCTCCAGCTCGCAGGTCGCCGCTGCGGCAACCGGAGCATGCAACGCCGGCCGGGTGATCGCGCCTTCGCTGGCAGGCGGACAGGCGAGCGTCACGCTGCAGCCCGGAACGAACTACTGGAACATATCCGCCGCGCAGCTCTCGTCGCTCAGCCAGATCACCTTCAACGGCGCCGTCTCGCCCAGCACTGGCAACCCGCTCATCGTGAACGTGACCGGGACCGGCCCGGTCACGCTGAAGCTCACGATGGCAGGCAGCCGGGACCCGCGCGGCATCTTGTTCAACATGCCCGAGGTTGTCTCGGTCACGCAGAGCGGTGATTCGATCGACGGGTCGATCCTCGCCCCGCGGGCCGACTACACCAAGACCAGTGCCAACGTGCAGGGAACGGTCATCGCGGCCAGCGCCGATCTTGCCGGTTCCGAGGAGCACTTCTTCCCGTTCGGCGGCCTCATCGCAGGCTGCGATGCTCCAGCGGATTCGACCCCGGCGATCACGCCGACTGATACCGCTCCGACTCCCGTCACTTCCACCCCGGCCACGCCCGCCCCTGCGGTTACACCGACCGACACGCCTTCCACCGAACCGACGCCTTCCACCGAACCCACGTCCAGCGCGACTCACGTAGCGGAGATTCACAGCGACGGAACGCCCACCGCAACCGTGGACTCGGCCACCGCAACGGACGCCGGTGAGCTGGCCCATACCGGCTCCGACCTGGACTCCGGCGCCGCCATCGCGGCTGCCCTGCTCCTGGCGGGCGGCGTGGCCGCGAGCACAGCGTGGTGGGTGCGCCGCCGTAATGCAGTCCACAACTAGCAGACGGCGCCACGCCCGCGACGCAGCAGCGCTCACCGGTCGCGCGCGGGCGACCAAAGCTCCTGACCCGAACAGGAGGGATGTCTCGTGAACCCGAACACGAGGCATCCGGGGCCGTCCCACCCGAAGGGGCGGCCCCACTTCCACAACTCCGAGGTGCGAAATCCCTGGTTCTCAGGCATGCTGAGGCACGCTGGGACGGACCAAGGTAAGCAGGGCCGCAGCTGCCAGGTTCAGGGGGACCCATGATCAGCGACGAGGAACTCGCCGAGCGCACGCGCGCCGGCGATTCTCGCGCATTCGGCGAGCTGTGGAGCCGGCACGCTAAAGCCGGCCTGGCCGCCGCCCGTCAGTTCCACTCCATCGCCGACCCCGATGACATCGTCGCCGAGGCCTATCTGCAGATCTTCAGGGCCATGCAGCGCGGTGGCGGTCCGCAAGAGGCGTTCCGCCCCTACCTCTACCGCACCATCCGCAACGTAGCGCTCGGCTGGATACCCAAGGCACGCACCGTGGATATCGAGGATGTCGCGGAGACGCTGCCCAGCGACAAACCGGACATCGAGACGGCGGCCCTCGAGAAGACCATCACCGTTCGGGCGTTCCGCACCCTGCCTGAGCGCTGGCAAACCATCCTCTGGTACACCGAGGTCGAGGGCATGGACCCGGCGGAAGCAGCGCCCTACCTCGGCCTGACCGCGAACGGAGCCGCCGCACTGGCCTACCGGGCTCGCGAAGGTCTCAAGAAGGCCTGGCTTCAGGCGCACGTGAACGACGAGCGAGTCCCGGCCGAGTGCAGGTGGACGACCGAGCGCATGGGGGACTACAACCGCGGCGCGCTCTCGCCCAAGGCCCAGGCGCGCTTCGAGAAGCACCTCGAGACCTGCACGAGGTGCTCGATCATCGTCGAGGAGATCGACGACGTTTCCGGCCGGCTGGCGGCCATGCTCTTCCCGCTCGTGCTGGGCGGTGCAGGGGCGGCGCTTCTCGCGGGCCGCCTCGCCGCGAGCACGGGTGGTTCGGGTGGCATGGGCGGCGGCAACTCGCCGACCGCGCAGAGCGCTGGCGGGGCCGCCATTGCGCGAGCATCCATGATCACCCGCCGCCCGCTGCGCACCGCATTGATGGCGGCCGCCACGGTCCTCGTCGCAGCAGCGGTCACAACCGGCGCATTCGCCGCAGCCGGCGTCATCGGGGGCGCGCGAGACGGGTCGGGCTCGTCCACGGCATCCGGCGATCGGCCGGGGAGCAGCGCCAGCCCGTCACCGCAGACCGCCCCGACACAACCGAACGTGCCGGCGCCCTCGCCTAATGTGCCGCCCTCATCAGACGCACCGGCACCGCAGACCACTACGCCCCCGGCCAATGTGCCCCCGGTCACGGTCGCCGCGACCGGCACGGGATCCCCGGTCACCGTCCCCGTCGTTACGCCTCCTTCGCTTCCCCCTACGCCCCCCACACCGCCCGACGTCACCCCGCCCGCGGCCCCCGTGGTCACGACCCCCGCCGACGCAGCCCTATTTGCGAACGCACGCCCGGCGCTGACCGGAACAGGCGAACCGGCCGCTGCCGTCCACGTGGAGCGCTACGACAGCCAGGGCAATGATCTCGGCCCCGTCGCGACTGCGCAGGTCGACGCCACCGGTGCATGGACGGTGACGCCCACGGCGGCCATTCCGGACGGCACCTGGGTTCTGCAGTTCGTGGAGACGGATGCCGCGGGCAACACGTCGACGAAGGTCGCCCGTACCGTGACCATCGACACCATTGCGCTGCCACCCGTGATCAACGCGCTCCCTGCCAACCCGCTCGAGTACCTCCCCACGATTTCCGGGACGGCAGAACCGAACGCAAAGGTGACTCTGCGCAACGACCTCGGAGCAGTGGTCGGCACGGCCGCCGCGGACGGAGCAGGCGCCTGGAGCATCCCGCTTCCCGATCCGCTTCGCGACGGGGTATCGCTCAGCGCGACGCAGCAAGACCCGGCGGGCAACGTCTCGGCGGCCTCGGCACCCACATCGCCCATCACATTCCAGCGACCGACGATCGATGCCCCGTCCGACGGCGCCACCATTCCGGCAACCGCCGGTGGAACTGTCGTGACGGTACAGATCTCAGGCACGCCAGGACAGCAGGTGCAGATCCTCATCGACGGCACGTGGACAGGCAACACGCACACGCTCGGCACCATCCCGATCACGCGCGTCACGCCCGCGCTGCCGAGCGGGCCGCACACCATCGCCGTGCGCTACTACGACCCGACCACACTCCAAATCGGCTCGCTCGCCTCGGTCGACATCACCATCGGCTGAACGCATAGCCAGGTCAGCGGATACCAGGACGGCACCACCTTCGGATGTCGGTGGTTCCGCTTTTGCTTGAGCCATGACGAACGTTCACGCCCAGACTCGGTTCGCCATCGACGCGGTCACTGCACTGAGGCTCGTGCGTGACGATCCGGGCATCGGCTCCCGTCGTCTGCTCGTCGGTCCGGCGGTGTTGCGCAGCCACGTCATGTCGACGCTCTATCACGAGGCCCGAGATGGGCGGTTGGACGAAGCCACTGCTGTGGCGCAGCTGGATCGATTGGCGACGCTCAAGATACGGCTGCTCGCCGACCGGGTCTCGCGCGCAAGGGCGTGGAGGCTCGCCCGCGAGCTGGGTTGGGACGACACGGTGCTGGCCGAGTACCTAGCGGTGGCCACTCTGCAAGCGGACGTCATCGTCGCCGGCGACGAGCGCATCGCCGCCGCGGCGGCGGGCATCGTGCCGGTTGCGAGCTACGACGAGCTCGCTGGGTGAGCGGCCCCGACGACTCTTCCGGCGATGCGGACCCGCGCGGGATGGCGTTGAATTGAGGGCGTTCCCGCTCTTGATCGGAACGAGTAAGCATGACCCCTCCCGCCGGTGGCTCCGTAACGCAGGAGTCCGGCATCGACGGCGTCGAGCCCGGCGGCGGCGCTGCGGCGCGCGTCGAGGATGAGCGCAGGCAGCTGATCTCGATCGCCTTCCGCATGCTCGGCACGATGGCCGAGGCGGAGGATGCCGTGCAGGAGGCGTTCCTGCGCTGGTACCGATTGGGCGAAGCAGAGCGCCGTCAGGTGCGCAGCCCGGGTGCATGGCTGACCACGGCGACCTCACGGGTCTGCCTCGACATGCTCGGTTCGGCTCGCGTCCGCCGCGAGTCGTACGTGGGTCCCTGGCTGCCCGAGCCGCTGCCGGCGCACCCGGCTGCCGTGGGTTCGGCCGACCCGGAAGCCCGCGCCGCACTGAACGAGTCCGTGGGCATGGCGATGCTCGTCGTAATGGAGCGGATGACCGCGGCCGAGCGCGTGGCATTCGTGCTTCACGATGTCTTCGCCTACCCGTTCGACGAGATCGCCCGAACGATGAGGCGCAGTCACGACGCCGTGCGTCAGCTGGCGTCTTCGGCACGGCGTCGGGTTCGGGAGAGCGAGGCCCCGCAGCAGGTGAGCGGGGCGCACGCCGAGGCCGTGCAGGCATTCCTCACCGCTGCGTCCGGAGGGGATCTCGCCGAGCTCGTGGCGGTGCTCGACCCGGCCGTCGTGCTGACCTCAGACGGCGGCGGCGTGGTCCGGGCCGCCCTCAATCAGATCCACGGCCGCGACAAGGCCGCGCGGTTCATCCTCGGCGTTCTGCAACGGCGCCCGGATGTCTCGCTCGTGCTCGGTCGGTCGGGAAACCACGAGGCCGTGCTCCTGGTCGACGAGAGCGGGGTAGGAGGCGTCGTCGAGCTGCGCACGCACGGCGATCGTGCCGTCGATGTCTTGATTCAGTGGAATCCGAACAAGCTGACGCAGTGGAGGCGATCGCCCGACCTCACATTCGCGAGGTACGCGTCGTCGGTGGAATAGAACAACCGATCTGACAGGAAAACTCGCATGAAGGCAATAACCGTCACCGACCCCGCCGCGGGAACCGAAGGGATGACCCTCAGAGACCGCCCCTATCCGCATGCGTCCGAGAACGATGTCGTCGTGCGGGTTCACGCCGCCGGCTTCACCCCCGGCGAGCTCGGCTGGCCGGCTACCTGGACCGACAGGGCGGGCCGCGACCGCACACCGACGGTCCCAGGTCACGAGGTCGCGGGAGTCGTGGAGGAGCTGGGCTACGGCACGACCGGGCTGACCGTCGGGCAGCGGGTCTTCGGCCTCGCGGACTGGACCAGGGACGGCACACTTGCCGAGTACGTCGCGGTGGAGGCCCGAAACCTTGCCCCTCTGCCGGCCGACGTCGACTTCGTCACAGGGGCGAGCCTCGTGATCTCGGGGCTGACCGCCTGGCAGGGCCTGTTTCAGCACGGAGGCCTCCAGTCAGGTCAGACCGTCCTCGTGACGGGCGCCGCCGGGGGAGTGGGATCAATCGTCACGCAGCTCGCGCGCGAAGCAGGTGCCCTCGTGATCGGCGCCGGGCGCAGTGCACATCGCGGCCGTGCCCTCGAGGCTGGGGTGCACCATTTCGTCGACGTCGACGGCGACGACCTCGAGAAGGCTGGCGAGATCGACCTGGTCTTCGACGTGCTCGGCGGCGACATCGGCGCACGTTCGGTGGAGCGCTTGCGTTCGGGCGGCAGGGTGATCGCCATCGCAAGCCCGCCGCGGTTGAAGCGGTCGGACGTCGATTCCCGGTTCTTCGTCGTCGAACCGAGCCGTTCAGAGCTGACCGATCTCGTCGAGCGGGTACGCGCCGGCCGCCTCCGCACGTTCGTGGGCGACGTCGTGACTCTCGACGACGCGGCGAAGGCATTCAACGCGCCGGGGTCCGGTCGGGGCAAGACTATCGTCGGAGTTCTCGCATGACCGCCTTCCCTCGCCTACCGAGTCGAGGCTGACGTGTCGCAGACCACCGCGGGCGTGAGCATCCCGGACTCGCCGGCCGCCCTCGAAGCGACGGAATACGTGCGCGCTCGGCTTACGCCGCTTCTCTTCGATCACTCGTTGCGGGTCTTCCTGTTCGGGTCGTTGCATGTGCGGGCGCTCGCGCTCGACGCCGACCAGGAACTGCTCTATGTGGCCGCACTGTTCCACGACGCAGGGCTGCTCACGCCATCCTCGAACACGCCTCAGCGGTTCGAAGTGGAAGGAGCAGACCTGGCTCGCAGCTTTCTCCTCGAGCGCGGGTACTCCGACTCGGCAGCCCGACTCGTCTGGAGCGCGATCGCGCTGCACTCCACTCCGGGCATTCCCAGGCGCATGGAGCCCGAGATCGCTGCGACGAATCTCGGAGTGCTGACGGATGCCGTGGGCCTGGGCCTGAACGAGTTGGACAGCCGTGCCGTCGACGAGATCGTCGACGCGTACCCGCGCGGCGACTTCAAACGGGAGTTCCTTGGCACCTTCTACGAGGGCCTCAGGCACAGACCGGGAACCACCTACGGAACCGTCAACGCGGACATCCTCGAGCACTTCGATCCCGGCTTCCGTCGAGACAGCATGGTCGACCGCGTGCTGTCATCGCCCTGGGAGTCGTGACCGCCGTCACTCCGGTTCGGTTCGGATGCCGTCAAGCACGAGATCGACGTGCCTGCGCCAGTCGCGGCCGCCGGTCATGTTGGCCATGGCGCCGCGCGTGATCAGCACGAAGTCGTCGCCGCTGAAGTCGGGCCGTAGACGCCGTGCGTCGATCGCTCGCAGGATGATGCGTTCGACGATCTCGGCGAACGCCTGCTTTTCGGCGTTGATCTCGTTCCAGTCCGGTTCCTCGGGGCCGAGCACTGCGAACCGGAATGCGGCGTCCTGTTCGGCCGATTCGAGGTAGCCGACGAGCAGAGACCGGAAGGCCTCCCATGGCTCGTCGAGCTGCTCTGCCGTGCGCGCGACCGTCGTCATCACTGCGAATCGGTAGCCGACGATGGCTGCCAGGAGCGCCCGCTTGTCGGCGAAATGCCGATAGAGCGTGCCCACACCGAGACGCGCGCGTTCGGCGATCTCATCCATCTGCACAGCATCGCCACGCTCGGCGAAGAGGTCCCTGGCGGCGTCGAGGACCGCTTGTCGGTTTCGCCTGGCGTCCGCGCGCATCGGTGCTTGGGCATCCGTCATAGCTCTACCACCGTACTTGACCGAGCGGGGTTCTGGCAGCATAATCGGAACCTGAACTCAGATTCCGTTTAGGAGGTCATTCGGATGATCGTGGTGACAGCGCCGACAGGTCAGATCGGCAGCAAGCTCGTGCAGCAATTGCTCGCGCAGCACGGTGAGGTACGCGTCGTGGTGAGGGATGCATCCCGACTCGCGGCGGACGTGCGGGAGCGCGTTCAGGTGGTGGAGGGATCGCACGGGGACCGTGCCACGCTCGACCGCGCTTTGAGCGGCGCGGACGCCATGTTCTGGCTCGTGCCACCAAACCCAGCGGCGCCGAGCACCGATGAGCACTATCTGGCGTTCGCTGAAGCGGCGAGGGACGCCATCGCTCGCGGGGGAGGAGTCGGCCACGTGGTCGGCGTCTCAAGCGCCGGTCACGGTTGGCCGAAGCCGGCAGGTGTTCTCTCGTCGGCTTTCGCCATGGATGCCGAACTCGGCAGGTCGGGGGCGGCCTACCGGGCACTGAGCATGCCGTTCTACATGGAGAACCTGCTGCGCCAGCTCGACGGCATCCTCACGCGTGGCACATTCTCACTGACCGCGGCGCCCGACGCGCCGTTCGCCACCGTCGCGACGAAAGACATCGCGCAGACGGCGGCTGACCTGCTTGCCGACCTGAACTGGTCGGGGCAGGAGAACGTCCCCGTGTTCGGGCCGGACCGGCTGACGCCCGACGAGATGGCGTCCGTGATGAGCGAGGAGCTCGGTCGATCTGTCACCTACCGCCGGATGAGCATCGAGGAGACCGTTGCCATGTTGCGCGGTGCCGGCGCCTCCGAGCGGACAGTCCTCGACAACATCGATGTGGCCACTGCCCTCGACGAAGGCATCTACGACGCGGACTGGTCACGGGCCAGGTCGACGGCAACGGACTTCCGCTCCTGGTGTCGCGAGGTCCTCGTGCCGCTGGCGGCGGAACGGGCGGCCGCATAGCGCCGCGCCTGTTCGGAACGGACTCAGGCCACCGGATCCTCGCACGCGGGTGCGGTGGCCTCGTCCGACTTCCGACCCGAGCTGTGCGTCCAGTCGATGGCCTGGGCGACGACCGCCTCGAGCGTTCCCTTGCGCAGCAACACCGAACGCAGACGATCCGCTGCGGTTCCCCTCGTGAGAAGGTCCCGGATCTCCGCGTCGACGAGCGACTCGTCACCGCTGGCGACAAGCGCAGGGCGCACGTGCTCGAGCAGCGCTCGGACCACGACGGATGCCCGCTCCGCCTTGCGTGACACGGGATGGACCAGACGGTCGGAAAGTCCTGAGAGCGCCGCACACCAGCTGTCGAGGCGCAGTTCGGAGACGGAGACATCGGGCGCCGGCTGCCCATTCCGCCATTCGATGGCCGCAGTCTCGACCAGCGCCCGCACGATGGCGGCCAGCGCCACAGTGGTCTCCACGCGAGCACACACGTCGGCCACTCGCACCTCAACCGTCGGATGCGCTCGCGAGAGTCGGGCGTCGAAGTAGAGCATCCCTTCGTCCATGAGCACGCCGGTCGAAAGCAGAGAGCGCTCGTGGTCTCGGTAGGCCTCGAGTGTGTCGAACACAGGCGAGGGACCGGCGCATGGCCACTGGTTCCAGATCATGGTGCGGTAGCTGGCGTATCCGGTGTCCTCCCCGTCGGCGTATGGGGGGTTCGCGCTGAGAGCAATCAGTGTGGGCAACCACACGCGGATGCGGTCGAGCACGCCGACGCCCTCGTCGGGAGAGTCGATCGAGACGTGCACGTGAAGTCCGCAGGCCAGGTTGTTCCGGGCGGTGATGCCATAGCGTCGCATCATGCGGCGGTAACGCGGCTTCTCCGTCGGGTGCGGATGCACGGGCAGCGGAGAGGTGGCCAACGCGACCGCCCGTGCGCCGGATGCGCGGGCCGCCTCATCCATCGCCGATCTCGCCGCCTGGATGTCCGCGCGCAAGACGGCTGCATCGGTCGCCGGAGGGATGATCACCTCGATCATCTCCTGCTGCATCTCGGCCGTCGCCTGACGGCCCGTGGCGGCACGGGGAGCACGAGACAGCAGCTTGGGAGCCGCGGGCGCCGGCGAGTAGTCGCGCGCGTTCACGAGGAGCAGCTCCTCTTCGACCCCGAATGTTCGCATGCTCTCAGTGTGGACGGGCCGCGCGGATGGGCCGGGGGGATTGACCTGGAGCGTGTGCTCTGCGAGGGGCCGGCCGGGGCCGCCTCGCGGGGCGCTCCCGGACGTGTCAACCCCTGCTGCCTCGCACCCCCGGCTCGTTGACTTGCCGGATGTCCACCTCGGATATCGTCGTCATCACAGGAGCGTCCAGCGGGATAGGCCGTACGACCGCTCGGATGCTCGCCGCGAGGGGAGCGCGGCTCGTGCTCGTCGCCAGAAGCCGCACGGCCCTCGAAGAGGTCGCGAGCGAGTGCCGCAGCATGGGGACTCAAGCCCAGACGCACGCGGCAGACGTCACGGACCACGAGGCGATGTTGGAGGTGGCGAACGAGACCGTCGCGACGTTCGGCCGGCTCGATGCCTGGGTCAACGCTGCAGCTGTCGCCAGCTACGGTCGCCTGACCGATCTGCCCATCGAAGAGGTGTGCAGAGTGCTCGACGTGAACGTGATGGGCTACGTCAACGGCTGCCGGGCCGCTGCGAATGCGATGGGCGACCGGGCTGCCGTGATCGTGAACGTGGCATCCATCGTCGGGAAGGTGCCGCAGCCTTACACGGCCCCGTACGACATGTCGAAGGCCGCCGTGCTCGCCTTGGGTGCCTCGATGCGATCCGAACTCGCGTTGGACGGACGAAAGCTGCACGTCGTCAGGATCGTGCCGCCCACCATCGACACCCCCTTCTTCGGACATGCGGGAAACCATGTCGACCGGGAGCTGGTCGCACTCCCGCCGGTGTACCCACCCGAAGCAGTGGCGCGTCGCATAGTCGAAGCCATCCGGCATCCGCGAAAGCAGGAGCGCGTCGTCGGCATGTTCGGACGCGCGTTGGTGCTCCTTCACCGGGTCACTCCGCGCCTGACCGAAGGAATGATGGCGTTCCAGACGGTCTGGGGCCAGTTCGGCAGGTCGGGGGCTCCGCGCTCGTCGGGCACCCTGTTCGTCGCGACCGAGCGCGACGACGCGACGGGCGGTTGGCATGGCGCTCGCCGTCGCAACGTGCGTGTCGTCCTCGGCATCGCCGCGCTGGCCGCCTTCGCGATGACGCTTCGTCGCACCAGAGTGTCGTTTCGCTGACCGACTGCCCTAGGGATGCGCATGCGAGATGGCATGTCGTCCTGAAGCAGTCAAGTCCCTGGACGAATGCAACGAGATCACTGAGGCTAGATGCGAAGCACAGAGGAGATGCGAGAGAAAAGGGGAATCGCATGCGCAAGTTCTTCACAGTGGTCTGCATCAGCATCGTCGCGTTGATCGCATACACGTATGGGGCGAAGGCCGGACGCGGCAGGTACCGCGAGATCCAGGCGGGCATCGATGCGCTGTGGAATGATCCGCGCGTGAAAAAGGCGCGCAAACGGGCGATGAAAGAAGCGGAGAAAGCCGCGAAGTTCCTGTAAGCCGAAGTGCAGAACCGAGACGTAGAGGACGAGAGACATGGCTGATATGAACGACGACAAGGCGCAGGATGCCGTCAACACCGCAGCGAAGGGAGCGCAAGACGGCGTCGATGCGGCTTCGCAGAGTGCTCAGCACGGCGTAGACAGCGCGACCGGTGCCGCACGCGGGGGCGTGAAGTCGGCGACCGAGGGCGCCCATGCCGCCGTGGACGCAGCTGCGGACGCCGTCTCCGGCCGAGTGGGCGAGGCGTCCGGATCGGCGTCACGCGCTGTCGACTCCGCCACCCGCGCCGTGCATGGCGTGATCGGCGACGTGCAACAGAATGTTTCGAGCGGCGTGCGTCAAGCAAGCGAGTCCGCAGGCGAGGTGACCGAGGCCGCAGCGGGCATGGTGAAGGAACACCCGTTCCGCACGCTTGTTATGGTGGCCGCCGTCTCCGCCGTGATCGGCTTCATCGTCGGCGCCGCCAGCTCCAGGCGCTAGAACCCGTACCGCAGGCACCCGGTCTCAGACGTTGTCGCCCGGACCCGTCTCGTCCGGACCAACGGCGACGTCGCGCGCCCTGCTGTCGTCGGCATCCTGATCGCTGTCATCCGGCTGAACGCCGCCGGATGCCGTGTCTTCGTGCGTGCTCTCGGACGCGGAGCCATCTGGCAGGTGCTCGGCGTCGCCGCGCCGCTGATCGGAATCGGTCATCGTGTCTTCTCCTCAGGCCGTGGAATGTCGTTCCATGGAATGTCGTTCGAACTCCAGACCACGCTACGAGCCGTGGCGAGCACGGCACAGGCGTTGACACAAGGCCGCTGTCGATGCTGAGCGCAGCCTTGGAGTCTGGGCGCCCGTACCAGGGGTTGACGCTCCCATCACCGGCTCGCACGCTACGTTGTGTTATGCGAACCCAGTGTCACAACGGGAGGCAGACGCATGGTGTCGGCAGGCATGGATGAGCGCGACGATACGTTGTGCGGCCCCTTCACTCGACGTCTGAGGATCTCGGGAGTCGCCGTCTCGACGTTGGGCAATCTCGTCGCCCCTGAGACTGTCTGCGCTACTGACGGACACGCGGCGAAGCTCGACGAACTCCAGTTCGATCTGGGCGAGGGCCCCTGCTGGGATGCCGTAAGCAGTCAGCAGCCCGTCATCGAGGAAGACATCCGCGACTCCCCGAAGGGCAGTTGGCCGGCCTTCGTCGAGGCCATCCAATCGACTCCGGTGCGGGCCATGTACGCCTTTCCGTTGACCCTCGGCCCGTTGCACATCGGAGCCGTCGACCTCTATCGCAAGGCGCCGGGCGTGCTCGCCGACGGGGAGCTCGCGGAGGCGATCGGCCTCGCCGAGACAACCGCCCGCCTCGTGCTCCGGCGGGTGCTGCTCTCCCTGAGCGAGCCGGCAGAAGCCGCAGTGCCGCGATACTCGCGTCAGCAGTTCCACCAGGCGACCGGGGCTGTGATCGCACAGCTGGGCGTGAGCGCAGAGGATGCCGCGCTCGTCATCCGTGCTCACGCTTACGCCACCGGGCGGTCGGTGCAGGACATCGCCGAGGACATCCTCGCGTTCCGGCTCGACTTCTCGGCCCAAGGCTCTGCAGCCTCCGGGGACCTGGCAGGTGGAGGTTCATCATGAGCCGCATGAACGAAGAGACGAGGGATGCCGCGCTGCTGGAGTCGTTCGCCATGCTGGCCGACAACCTCGTCTCGGGCTACGACGTGATCGACCTGCTGCAGACGCTGGTCGAACGCTGCCAGGAGGTTCTGGACGCGAGCCAGGCCGGCATCCTGCTCGAGGACGAAGCCGGGCGACTCGACGTGGTGGCTGCCACGGACGAGCGCGTCAGGCTCATCGAAATGCTGCAGTTGGACGGCGATGGCGGCCCATGCGCTGAGTGCTTCCGCACCGGGCGCCCCGTGCTCATTCCCGCGGTCGACGAGATAGAGCCGCGTTGGTCGCGGTTCGGGGCAATGGCCTCGAAGGAAGGCATCCTCTCCGTCTACTGCGTGCCGCTTCGGCTGCGCCGTCTGACCATCGGCTCCCTCAACCTGTTCTCCGACCGCGAAGGCATGCCCCCTCACCTCGACCAAGTGGCCGCTCAGGCGATGGCGGATGTCGCGACGATCAGCATCCTGCAGCGCCGTGAAGCTCACGATAGCCAGGTCATCAGAGAGCAGCTGCAGCACGCCCTGGACAGTCGAGTGCTGATCGAGCAGGCCAAGGGAGTCGTCTCGTACAAGCGGCGCATCCCCGTCGACCAGGCGTTCCAGCTCATCCGCTCGTACGCACGGAGCAACCGACTGCGTCTCGACGACGTCGCCCGGCGGATAGTGGGACGCGAGCTCGACCTGTAGAACCCGAAACCCGAGTTGTAAAGGGGTACGTCGCGATTGCTATGAGATTTACCGTTGATGGTCACGTCGCCCTGGACCCCGGTGGCACCACAATCCTTCGTCTGGGGAATCATGAAGCGAATCAACATCGCAGGTACTTCGCTGGTCACCGGTTCGGCGCTCGCCGACGCCGTTCTGGCGTACTGGATGAGCTTGGCCAGACTGCACCGCCTCGACACCACTGAGATCCCGTTCGTCGACCACGACGGGTCTCGCCAGCGTGCCCGTCTCGTGCTGAGCGCCGACAGTCCCATCTGGACGTCGACGGTCACCACGAGCGAGACCGAGGTGGAGGATGCCGTCGCGCTGGCCGATCTCAGAATGCGCACGGCCGATCTCGAGCCGTCGTGGTCGCTGAGAGCGACGGGGTTCGATTGACGGCGTCCTTCGACAGGGCACGTCCTTCGGGCTGGCCACCTCGCTCAAGGCGGCCGGCGGTTCGGGCAACGACCCGCGAAGCCCTAGGATTCGAGCACGATGCTTGAGAACTTCCAGCCACAGCCCGGCTCGCAGGTCGTTGTGGTCAACAACACACCATTCACGCTCGTGCAGTCCGAAGACGGCGAGCCCTGGAACATCCTCCGCAACGAGACGGTGCTCGGGTACCTGTATCGCAATGATGCAGGCGCGTGGGCGGTCTGGCCGCTCTATGAGGGCTGCACGTACATCCCGTCTGCGCCGACCCCGGGAGAAGCGCTCCGCCAGGCTCTGTAGTCCACGCGGTCGCACGAGTCCAGCCGTTTCGTCGCCCCTACCTTGTCGGCAACAATATGCCGATGAGACCCTGGCTGAGAGCCGTCTTGCCCGTACTGCTCATCGTGGTGTGGCTGGCGCTCGCCGGAGTGGGCGGTCCGTTCTTCGGACGGGTCTCGGAGGTGTCCAGCAACGACCAGGCAAGCTATCTTCCGGCGAGTGCTGATGCCACGAGGGTGGCCGACCTCCTGCCGAAGTTCAGTGGCGAGACCTCCGTTCCGGCCATCGTCGTGTACCAGCGCTCCTCAGAACTGACCAAGAGCGACTTGGCGTCGATCGGGAATGACGCCATGAACATCGCTGGCCTGCCTGGGGTCCTCTCCCGCGTCTCGCCACCGGTCGTGTCGAGGGATGGCAAGGCCGCAGAGGTCTTCGTACCCTTCGCCGACGACTCCGAACTGGCCTCGCACGTGGCAGGGCTTCGCGGTCATTTGGACTCTCGTGCTCCACACGGTGTTTATTCCTACGTCACCGGACCCGCCGGCTTCACTGCCGACCTGGTGGCCGCGTTCGCCGGAATCGACGGCATTCTTCTCGGTGTCGCGCTCGCTGCCGTGTTCGTGATCCTGGTCATCGTCTACCGCTCGCCGCTCCTGCCGATTCTCGTGCTCGCCACGTCGATTTTCGGTCTGTGCGCCGCGTTGCTCGTGGTCTGGTGGCTCGCCAAGTGGGGAGTCGTACAGCTGAACGGTCAGGTGCAAGGCATCCTGTTCATTCTCGTGATCGGGGCGGCAACGGACTACTCGCTCCTCTACGTCTCGCGCTATCGGGAGGCTTTGCGTGACGAGCGGAGCAGATGGACGGCGACGTGGGCGGCCATCAAGGGTGCGTTCGGGCCGATAGTCGCATCGGCCGCGACGGTCATCGTGGCGCTGCTCTGCCTTCTTTTCAGCGACCTGAACTCGAACAAGGCGCTCGGCCCGGTCGCGGCCATCGGCATCGCCTTCGCGTTCCTCGCAGCGATGACGCTGCTGCCGTCGCTTCTACTTCTGATCGGAAGGGCGGCGTTCTGGCCGGTTCGACCGAACCTGGGGTCGGAGCATCCGCAGGTGGTCGGACCTCGAGCGAGTGGACTGTGGGCGGCAGCCGCCCGGTGGATCAGCCGCGCGCCACGCGTCATCTGGATCCTCTGCACCGCCGCCCTGCTGCTCGGGTCAACGGGCATCGTGCAACTCAGGGCTGAAGGTGTGCCGCAGAGCGATCTGATCCTCGGGCATTCGGACGCGCGAGACGGCCAGAAGGTTCTCGCTCAGCACTTCCCCGGCGGCTCTGGGAGCCCAGCTCTCGTGATGGGCCCGCAGTCTCAGATGCGGCACATGGCGGACCTGCTGCTCGAACACTCCGGTGTGTCCTCCGTCGGGATCGTGGCCAAGGGAGCCCCCGACGGAACGGCACAGGTGACCAAGCGGGGGGTTCAGCCGATAGGGCCGCCGGGCACTCCGGTCCCCACAGCCACCGTCGTGCACGGTGACGTACTGCTTCAGGCGACGCTCGAGCGGCCGGCCGACTCGGATGCCGCTGAGACGACGGTACGAGCGTTGCGAACGGATCTCTCGCGGCTCGACCCCGACATCAAGGTCGGGGGAGTGACTGCGGTGGCCATCGACTCGAACGACGCTTCCATCCACGACCGCAACACGATCATTCCGATCGTGCTCGCGGTGATCCTCGTGGTGCTGATGCTTCTGCTGCGGGCGGTCTTGGCGCCGATTCTGCTCGTGCTGTCCGTCGTGGTGTCGTTCGCGGCTTCCCTCGGGGTGTCCGCGTTCGTGTTCGACGGCTTTTTCGGATACCCGGGCGCGGATCCAGCGGTGCCGCTCTACGGTTTCGTCTTCCTTGTGGCGCTCGGCATCGACTACAACATCTTTCTCATGACCCGGGTGCGCGAAGAGTCTGCGCTGCACGGCACGAGGGAAGGAATTCTGCGCGGGCTCGCCGTGACCGGCGGCGTCATCACCTCTGCAGGGCTCGTGTTGGCCACGACGTTCGCGGCTCTCGGCGTGATCCCGATCCTGTTCCTTGTGCAGATCGCGTTCATCGTGGCGTTCGGGGTGCTTGTCGACACGCTTGTCGTTCGGTCGCTGCTCGTTCCCGCCGTTTCGTATGACATCGGGCGTGCGATTTGGTGGCCATCGTCGCTGTGGCGCCGTGAATCAGGACGGGCCGGTGGCGAGCATCCCGCGCCTGACCCTCAGGCGTAGCTGCGAACAGGGCGCGGACTCGAGCTCGCCGCGAGGCTGGGCGCGCGTCTCAGCTTTCGGCCGGTCCGCCGTCGGTCGTCCAGGCCTCGCCTGGACCGAGCAGCACCTGCCACAGCCAGTCGGCCGCGACTTCGGCGGGCGGCCGTGGGTCGCGCTCCAGCCAGGCGCGTACTACCCCGAGCGCCGACCCGGTGATGCCGGCGGCGACGACGTCGACCGGGACGCCGTCGAAGGCGTGCATGTTCCCTCTGCTGATTCCCTCGACGGCTACGCGTTCGATCCGATCTCGCATGCGGGCGATCACGAGCGCCGAGCCTCGCTCGCCGAGGAGCCTGGAATAGAGCGCAGCGTTCTGCTGGATGTGCTCCAGGTACACGAGTAGTCCCTCGGGTGGCCCGGACACTGGTCCGCTCAGCTGGGCGAGCCGCTCCTCGGTGTCTTTCACGGCCGAATCGAGGGCGTCTGCCAGCAGTACGTCCTTGTCTGAGTAGTGCTGGTAGAAGCTGCTGCGATTCACGCCTGCCCTGTCCGCGATGTCGGCAACGGTGATCTCGTCCAGGCTCCGCTCGCGCGCCAGCTGCAGCAGGGCGTCTTGCAGGCTGGCGCGTGTGCGTGCGATGCGGGCATCCATGATCCGTGATTCTGTCACGAAGTCTGCGATTGCCTGGGAGTTCTCCAACATTTGACGGATGTCCAACATCTGTCGAATACCGTTAGGTCATCGCATCGTCGCGCGCTCCCTCTACCCGAATCGAAAGGGCTCGTCGTGGCCAACCTGCTCAACCGCCTTGGACTCTTCTCGGCGCGACGGCCGTGGACCGTCGTGGTCGGCTGGCTGGTCATGCTGGCACTGGCCGGGGGAGCGTTCCTCGCTTTCGGCGGCACGCTCGCGACGAGCTTCACGCTTCCCGGCACCGCGACCTCGAAGGTGACTGACCAGCTCAAAGAGCACCTCCACCAGAGCGGCGGCGCCACTGGAACCGTGGTGTTTCAGTCCACGAAGGGCGCGCTCGATGCGAGCCAGCGGGCGCAGATCACGGCGCTGCTGAAGTCGGTCACCGACGTGAAGGGCGTCGACAGCACCATCGATCCGTTCCAGACGCAGCAGCAGCGCCAGGATCAGCAGACCAAGCTGGCCGACGCGCGCTCGCAGCTGGATCAAGCGCAGGCGCAACTGGATGCCGGCAGGCAGCAACTCGATGCGGCGATCGCTCAGGCCAAGTCGGCAGGGGTGTACGACAAGGCATCCGCCCAGTTCGAAGCGCAGCAGGCACAGCTCGACGCGGGTCAAAGCCGGCTCACGGCGTCCGAGAAGCAGTTGGATGCCGGGCAGACGCTGCTCAAGGCATCCGCTGGCATCAAGACGGTCTCCGACGACGGCACGACCGCAGTCGGCGCCGTTCAGTTCCACGACAGCCTGTTCGCCCTGCCCACCGAGGTGAAGAAGGCGGTGGCCGACAAGCTGGATGCCGCGCACATCGAGGGCGTCAGCATCAACTACTCGTCAGAGATCGCCAACTCGATCGATGGGGTCATCGGCCCCGGCGAGATCACCGGCGTCATCATCGCGCTCATCACGTTGATCGTGATGATGCGGGCCATTCGGCCCGCCGTGATGCCGTTGATCTCGTCGCTGATCGGCGTCGGCGTCGGCGTGGCCGGTTCCATGGCGTTCTCCCGGGTCGTCGACATGTCGTCGGTGACGCCCGTGCTCGGGTTGATGCTCGGGCTCGCTGTCGGAATCGACTACTCGCTGTTCATCCTCAATCGGCATAGGCGGCAGATTCTTGCCGGCATGAACGTGCGGGAGTCGATAGGTCTAGCCAACGGCACGGCGGGCAACGCCGTCGTGTTCGCCGGGGCAACGGTGCTCGTCGCCCTGCTGGCGCTCAACGTGAGCGGCATCCAATTCCTCAGCGTCATGGGAACGGTCGGTGCCGCGTGCGTGCTCGTCGGCGTGCTGGTCGCGGTGACGCTCACGCCTGCCCTGCTCGGCCTGCTGAAGCTGCGTGTACTCGGCCGGAAGGCGCGCGAGCGCATCGGGCACGAGGACCACCAGGCGCGCGTGGTGCGCCCGATGCGCACGAGCCGCGCCGTGATCACTGTCGTCGCCTCCGTCATCGGCCTCCTGATCATCGCGATCCCCGCGCTCTCCATGCGTCTTGGACTGCCCGACGGTTCCTCTGAGTCGACGAGTTCGACGCAGTACAAGGCGTACAAGGCCGTCGCGCAGCAGTTCGGCGCTGGCCAGAACGGTCCGCTCATCGTGACTGCCACCCTCCCGAACGGAGTGGACAAGGACGAGGTCACGATCGAACAGGCCAGGATCACCACAGAGTTGATGTCGCGCAGCGACGTCGTCGCCGTCGCGCCCGTCGGAACCTCGGATGCCCGCGACTTCTTCGCGTTCGAGGTGGTTCCCAAGGGCGGCCCCAGCAGCGCATCCACCGAGACGCTCGTGCACGACCTACGCGATCACGCCGAGCTTTCCGGCGGCGTCACGCTCGGCGTTGCGGGCCAGGCGAGTGCGAACATCGACGTGTCCGACAAGCTGGCAGGGGTGCTGCCCCTGTACCTGGCCGTCGTGATCGGACTCTCGCTGATCATCATGATCATCGTGTTCCGCTCACTGCTCGTGCCCCTGATCGCCACTGGCGGGTACGTGCTCACGCTCTTCGCGGCGTTCGGCGGGATGACGGCCGTCTACCAGTGGGGATGGCTCGGGGCGGTCTTCGGCGTGCACGATCCCGGGCCCGTGCTCAGCTTCGCCCCCATCATCGTCATGGGCGTGCTGTTCGGGCTCGCGATGGACTATCAGTTGTTCCTGGTCTCCGGCATGAGGGAGGCGTACGTGCATGGACTCTCGGCGCGCGAAGCGGTTGTGTCCGGCCTGCGCGCAGGTCGTGCGGTGGTGACGGCCGCGGCCATCATCATGATCTCGGTGTTCGGCGGATTCGTGTTCTCCGAGCTCGCGATGGTGCGTCCCCTGGGCTTCGGTCTTGCGTTCGGAGTGCTGTTCGACGCCTTCGTGGTGAGGATGCTGCTCGTGCCCAGCCTCATGCACCTGTTCGGCAGGTCGGCGTGGTGGCTGCCACGGTGGCTTGACCGCGTGCTGCCCGACGTCGACGTCGAGGGGGCCGCCCTGGAGCGCAGCCACCCGCTGCACGGGGTGTCGGCTGACGACAAGCCAGCCGCACAGAAGACTGCCGCGGCCGTGCCGTGACGGAACAGGATCGACCAAGGAGAGAAATGTCGGAAGAACGCAAACCCCTCACCGCGAACAGCTCGATCGGCGAGTGGCTCGACGATGCGGAGGGCGGCGAACTGGTTCGCGGCCTGCTGTCCGCCAGCGGTGCGGACGAGTCCACGCTGGCGCCTATCAAGGGTCTGCCGCTGCAGCAGCTCGTCGCGCTCAGCCAGGGCCAGTTGCCGCAGTCCGTGGTGGACGATCTCGTGCGCAAGGTCAACGGGGGAGTGATACCCGAAGAGACCGAGACGGCCGGTTGGCATGAGGTGATCACGCAGGGACGGTTCGCCGGCAAGACGGTCATCGTCACGGGCGCTGCCTCGGGCATCGGGCGCGCCACCGCCTCCCGGGTGGCTCGTGAGGGCGGCCGCGTCATCGCCGTCGACGTGTCTGAGGCACGATTGCAGGAGTTCGCCGATTCGCTGCCCGACGCCCAGGTGGCGACCATCGTCGGCGACATCACCAAGCAGGACGACATCGATGCCATCGTCGCAGCCGCAGGTGACCGCATCGACGCGCTCGCGAATGTGGCCGGCATCAACGACGACTTCTCGCCGCTGCACGAGACCTCGGATGCCACATGGGACCGCGTGATCGGCATCAACCTGACTGGCGCCTTCAAGCTGACACGCGCCGTGCTTCCTGCCATGATCGCCGCCGGAACCGGAGCCGTCGTGAACATCGCCTCAGAGGCGGGCCTTCGGGGCAACGCATCCGGCAACGCGTACACCGTGTCGAAACACGGTGTGATCGGACTCACCCGCAGTGCCGCCTTCATGTACGGGCCGCAGGGGATCAGGGTCAACGCCGTCGCTCCGGGCGGCGTGGCGACGGGCATCCCCTTCCCGCCGAATGTCTCGCAGGCAGGCTCGGCCCGCCTCCAGCCGTTCCAGGCAGCGATCCCCACCGTCGCAACGGCCGAGCAGCTCGCCGCCTCCATCACGTTCCTGCTCAGCGACGACAGCGTGAACATCAACGGTGCTGTACTGCCGTCCGACGGCGGCTGGTCGGTGCAGTAGGGCGTACATACCGCCGAGGTTCTAGCCTTGCCGGATGCACCGCATCGCGTTGGATGTCCACGGCAACACTCCCGCGTTGCTCGCGGTGCTCGACGCCATCGCCACAGATGGCGTCGAAGCACATCGTGAACCTCGGTGACGTCGCCTCGGGCGGAGTCGACCCCCGTGGAACGTTGGATACGCTGCGCTCGCGGCCGGACATCCTGACCGTGCGCGGCAATCACGAACGCCAGCTGCTCACGCTGCCACGGGAGCGCATGGGCCCATCCGATCGCCTGGCGTACGACGTGCTGGGCGCAGACGACCGGGAGTGGCTCCTCGCGCTGCCGATGTGTCGCGAGATCGCCCCTGGGGCGCTCGCATTCCACGGCTCGCCTGACGACGACCTGCGCTACCTGCTCGAGACCGTCGACCCCGAAGCCCCGGACGGGCTGAGGGAGGCGTCCGATGCCGAGATCGTCGAAGGGCTCGGCGAAGCGTTCGCAGACTACGACCTCTACGTCTGCGGGCACACCCACCTGCAGCGCACACGCGTCCTCCCCGAGGGCGCTCGCGTGGTCAACCCCGGCAGCGTCGGGTGGCCGGCATACGAGGACGACGCACCCGCGCCGCATCGGGTGCAGGCCGGTTCGCCCCACGCGAGGTACACGATCGTGGAGCGGCGAGCATCCGGATGGGTCGTCGACGAACGAGCGATCGACTACGACTACGACGCGGCCATCGCGCTGGCACGCGCGAACGGCCGGCCGGACGTCGCCCACGCGCTGCGCACGGGCCGCGTCGGTTCGGACGTCGGCGCCGGCCCTCAGGCGGACTCACGCACCACGAGCGTGTGAGCCACGCTGCGGTGCAGGGCGTCCCCTCTCTCGCCACGAAGCAGTGCGCCCACGAGGTCGATCGCGTGCCTGGCTACGGCCTGCATGTCGACCGCGAGGGTCGTCAGCTCGGGAGTGACGAGCGTGCCGATGTCGAGGCCGTCCACACCGATCACGGCGACATCCTGCGGAACGCGGATGCCCGCCCGCGCGAACCCCTTCAATGCACCGACCGCGAGCACGTCGTTGAAGCACACGACGGCGTCGGTGTCGGGCGAGGCGGCCATCAGGCTTGCGGCTGCTGCGATCCCACCCTCGTGCGTGGTGGGCACCGGCACTGCGCCGGCGAGCGTCAGGCCGCGCCGTTCGAGGGCCTCCGTCAGCAGTCTGCTGCGGAGCGATTCGGCGTGGTCCGCGTCGATCATCGCTATGCGACGTCGTCCGGCCGCCACGAGATGGGCGACCGCCTCGTGCATACCCTCGCCGTAGTCGAATCGCACGCTGGCTCCCGTGTCGACGGGGTCGTCGGTGAGCAGCACGGTCGGCACGCGCGAGGTGACCAGCTCTCGATGCTCGCTGCCGAGGTGGCCGACGACGGCGTCCACTCTGTCGACCATCGCCTGCACGCGTTCGGTGCCGCGCGGCCCGCCCAGATCGGTCATCACGACGCCCCAGCCCTGCTCGGCAGCCCGGCGCGTCAGCTCCGCTGCGAGCTCCGGGTAGTACGGGTTGCGCAGGTCTGAGACGACGAATCCGATGGTGACGTCGCCACCGCGCACCAGCCGCTGCGCAGCCCGGTTGGGCCGGTACCGAAGGGCGGCAGCGGCATCCTGTACGCGCTGCTTGGTGGCTGGGCTGACATCGGGCAGATCGTTCAGTGCTCGTGTCACCGTCTGGCGCGAGACTCCGGCAGCGGCTGCGACGTCGTTGATCGTCGCGGGTCTGCCGCTGCCGCGCCCGAGGGTTGCCATGCTCGGAATGGTACTGGTAATGTCGCAAGCCGTGAACGTTCACGGTTCCGCTATGGCGGCGAGAACGCGCACCACAGACATCCGGTCGCATGCGGACATCCGTTACGGCCGCCAACCACCAACGACGGAGGAAAGCCATGGCCGAGGGTCTGCAGCACGTGCGATGGGGAATCGCCGGCCCGGGTGGTATCGCCCACCGATTCGCTGAGCAGCTGCCGCACAGCAGCACGGGCGAGCTCGTCGCCCTGGCCAGCCGCAACCCCGAGCGTGGATACGCCTTCGCCGCGGAGTTCGAGCGCGAGCCGGGCGCCATCCGCGTGCACGATTCGTACGAGGCGCTCTTCGCCGATCCCGACGTCGACGCCGTCTACATCTCCACCGTGCACACGCAGCATGTGCGCCTTGCGATCCAGGCGCTGGATGCCGGCAAGCACGTCGTGTGCGAGAAGCCGCTCTCGGTCGACCACGCGGGTGCCATGGCGGTCGTCGAGGCCGCTCGTCGTAACGGCAGGTACCTGGCCGAGGCGTTCATGTACCGCTTCCACCCGCAGGCAGTGCGGCTGGCCGAGCTGGTCGCCGAGGGCGCCATCGGGGAGGTGCAGCACATCGACGCTTCGTTCGCGTTCCATGCCGACCTTCCTGCCGAGCACCGGTTGCTGAATCCGGAACTGGCCGGTGGCGGCATCCTCGACGTCGGGGGGTACCCGGTGTCGGTTGCGCGGCTCGTCGCCGGCGCGGCGGTCGGGCAGCGGTTCGCCGACCCGGTCTCGCTCACCGCGAAGGGCACCATCGGTGCGACAGGCGTGGACGAGTGGGCCAGCGCGTCGCTCGTCTTCGGGTCGGGCATCACCGCCCACGTCACGTCAGGAGTGCGACTGGAAGACGACAACCGGGTCGTCGTGACCGGGTCGAAGGGGCGCATCGTCGTCGGGCAGCCGTGGTTGCCCAGCCCGACCGAGCCGAGCGTCATCGAGGTCTTCACGACCGATGCCGACGGTCCTGCAGGTCGGCAGAGCATCCGCATCGAGCCGGCGTATCAATACGCGCTGCAGGCGGATGCCGTGGCAGAGTTCGCCTCGGCGGGCCAGAGCCCCAACATGAGTTGGGCGGACACGCTGGGCAACGCCCGCACGCTCGACCAGTGGCGGGCCGCGATCGGCCTGCAGTACCCGTTCGAAGCGGCGACCGCGAACATCCCACCGGCGAGCGGCAGTGCGCCACGACGTCGCTCCGACGCGACGATGCGGTATGGCCGCATCCCGGGGCTCGACAAGGACGTGTCGCGCCTGGTCATGGGTGTGGACAACCAGACGACGCTCGGACATGCCTCGGTGATGTTCGACGATTTCGTCGAGCGTGGCGGCAACGCGTTCGACACCGCCTACATCTACGGCGGCGGCGTGATGGAGTCTGTGCTCGGGCAGTGGATCGCCAACCGCGGCATCCGTGACGAGGTCGTCGTCATCGGCAAGGGGGCCCACACGCCGCATTGCGACCCGGAGTCGATCGTTCGCCAGCTCGACGAGTCGCTGGATCGCCTGCAGACCGACCACGTCGACCTCTACCTCATGCACCGCGACAACGAGCAGATCCCGGTCGGGGAGTTCGTCGACGTGCTCGACGAACTGGCGCGCGGGGGGCGCGTACGTGCGTTCGGTGGTTCCAACTGGTCCGTCGAGCGGTACGAGCAGGCGCTCGCGTACGCGGATGCCAACGGCAAGCAGCGTTTCTCGGCGCTCAGCGACCACTTCGGCCTGGCGCACGCGCTCGACGTTCCGTGGGCGGGATGCCGCCACGTCACCGATGTCGAAGACAAGGAGTGGCTCGAGCGCACAGGGACGACCCTGCTGCCATGGTCATCGCAGGCTCGCGGCTTCTTCGCACGTGCCGACCGTGCGGACACGTCCGACGCGGAACTCGTGCGCTGCTACTACAGCGACGACAACTTCGAGCGCCTCGCGCGGGCCCGCAAGCTGGCGGACGAGCTCGGCGTCGCGCCGACGGCCATCGCGCTTGCCTACGTGCTGGCGCAGTCGTTCCCGACGTTCCCGCTGTTCGGACCGCGAAGTGTCGAAGAGACTCGCACTTCGATGGCCGGGCTCGACGTGACACTCAGCGACGAGCAGGTGCGCTGGCTCGACCTGCGCTGAGAAGCCAGCGCGCGTTGAGTAGCACGCGGCGCGCGTCACCGTGGGTTGAGTAGCACGCGCAGCGCGCGTATCGAAACCCCGACACTGGTTTCGATACGCGTCGCCTGCGGCGTCGCTACTCAACCCACGGTGGGGATGCGCGTGCGGCGTCGCTACTCAACCATCGGTGGGTTACAGGTCCCCGGGATGCTCCACCGTCGCGTCCGTTCCGGGGAACACGAGCGTCTCCCGTCCGTCGTCGAATCGCACGACGTAGGGCGGTGCTCCGTTCTCGCCTCGCACTTCGACGATCTCACCGTGTCTGTCAGGTGTCTCGACGGTTGTTCCGCGAATGACGATGCGTTCGCCCACCGATGCGTGCACGGTCACCATCTCCTTCGACCAGCTGTGACCCGATCCGCCGACGCTTCCAGGCTACGACGGCATCCCGAAGCGTTCCAGAATCAAGGAAAGCCGTTCGCGGATACCCCGAAAAGGGGGTGCGATCAGGCCCGCGACTCGTTCACGATTGCTTGACACTGTTCACTGCCGAGGGCGAAGCTTCTCTTGGGTCGTTCATTGCTCCCGTGGGGGCGGTGAGCATGCGGCCCATTCGATCACTCGCCCGCTTGCCCCATCTATTGCCCGGTGAGCCGGATCTCCGGCCCATCGGGCATTGTGCTTGGCGGGGTGCGACAGCGAGAGTCGCGGGCAACGGTGCGCGGCCTCCCCGGGCGAGGCGGAAAGGGGAAGCGATGTTCACTGCCATCGATTCGTTCAGCGGATTCAGCGTTGACGATCTGGATGCCGCGCGAGAGTTCTACGGAACCACGCTCGGACTCGAGGTCGAAAACGAAGGCGGTATGGGCATCCATCTCACGCTGCCGAGTGGCGCCGAGGTCTTCGTCTACGGCAAGCCCAACCACACGCCCGCCGCCTTCACGATTCTCAACTTCGTCGTCGACGACATCGATGCTGCCGTCGACGAGCTGAACGCGGCGGGAGTGCAGACCAAGATCTACTCCGATGCTGACTTCCCGACCGACGAGAAGGGAATTGCCCGCCCGGAGAACCCGGAATGGGGTCCGGATATCGCGTGGTTCCGGGATCCAGCCGGCAACGTTCTGGCCGTGATCCAGGCGTGACCTTTGTGTGACCGGTCGTGACGCTGGTGTGACCGGTCGTGACGCTGGTGTGAGCCAGTCGTGACGCTGGTGTGACCCAGTCGTGACGCCGGTGTGATCCGGGCGCGACGGCGGATGCCGGTCCCGGTCTGCTGACCGGGCGCCGGCATCCGTCGTCTCTGGAGATTCAGCTGATCGGTCAGCCCACCAGACCTCGCCTGCGAACGAGTACCAGCGCGCCCAGGCCCACGAGCAGCGCGAGTACCGCGGCCCCCATCGCACCGAGCGTGTCCGATCCCGTGTCGGCGAGCGCACCGCCGCTGCCGCTCACACCTGCTGCCACCTTGGCTGCCGTGGCGTGAATCGAGGCGGCGGGCACGATGCCGCCAGGGGTGCCCGGGTTGCCGGGAGTTCCCGGCGTTCCAGGCGTTCCCGGTGTTCCCGGCGTGCCGGGGTTGCCTGGCGTGCCTGGCGTGATGGCGGTCGCGCATCCAGAGGTGCCCGAGTCGCCGAGCACGCTCACTGCGTTGCAGCCCACCGTGACCGGAACGTCGACGCCGATCGGCGTCAGGATTCCGCCAAGCAGGCCGCCACCCGTGGTGGTGCCTGCGGTGCCTCCGCCACCCGCTGTCGTGGTGGTCGCGCCGGTTGAGGTTGCATCGCCGAGCACGCTCACCGCATCTCCTGTCACCGTGACCGGTGCGCTGGCACCGATGGGTGCTAGCAGACCCCCGAGCGCCCCGTTGTCACCTGAGGTGCTGCCGCCGGCCGGAGCGGCCGAGCCGGAGCCCGAGCCGTTCGTTGTCGTCGCGCCCGTGGTTGTGGCGTCGCCGATACCGCTGACGGAGTTGCCGCTCGCGGTCACCGGCGCGCTGGCACCGATGGGTGCAAGCAGGCCGCCGAGCACCCCGTTGTCACCTGAGGTGCTGCCGCCGGCCGGAGCCGCCTGGCCCGCGCCGCTGACGCTCGTGGCCGGATGCGTGGTGGTGGAATCGCCGATCACGCTGACCGCGTTGCCCGATGCGGTGACCGGAGCGTTTGCTCCGACCGTGGCCAGTGCTCCGCCGAGCACTGCGTTATCGCCCGAGGTGGTGCCGCCGGACGGTGTGGCTGAGCCGGAGCTCGTGCCGTTCGTCGTGGTCGCACCTGTCGTGCCCCCGTTGCCGACGCCGCTGATGGAGTTGCCGCTCACTGTGATCGGAGCGTTCACGCCCGCATCCGCAAGCAAGCCGCTCAGCGCCCCGTTGTCACCAGAGGTTGTGCCTCCGGACGGTGCCTGACCGGAGCCGCTCGCCTGTGTGGCGGGATCAGCCGTCGTCGAGTCGCCGACCGCGCTGATCGAGTTTCCACTGACCGTGATCGGCGCGCTCGCCCCCACCGGCAGCAGGAGGCCGCCGAGAAGGCTGTTGTCGCCCGAGGTGGACGGCTGGCTGCCGGCGGCAGCTGGTGCTGTCGTGCTCGTCGACGTGCCTGCGTTGCTGGAAGTGGAGTCGCCCAGCACGCTGATGCCGTTGCCGCTCACGGTGATCGGTGCGCTCACGCTGACCGGTGCCACCAGACCACCGAGCACACTGCTGTCGCCGCTCGTGGTGGCCGGCTGCCCCGTGCTCGCCGAGCCAGCGCTCGTCGGAGCAGGTGCGGTCGTTGCTCCGCCGGTACTGGTGGAGCCTCCGGCCACGCTGACTGCGTTCCCCGACACCGTGACAGGCACGCTTACCGTTGCGCCCACCGCGTCGCCCGAGGCGATGCCGTTATTGCCTGAGGTGCTTGCCACAGGTGCTGACGTCGCCGGAGACGTCGAGGTCGACGTCGTCGGCGTGCTCGTGGAAGCACCGCTCGTGGTCGCGTCGCCGAGACCGCCGATCGCGTTGCCGACCAGTGAGATCGGAGCGCTGAGATTGATGCCGAGCACGTCGCCGGAGGCTGCTCCGTCGTTTCCGCTCGTGGTGGGCTCGGCCGCGTTGGCTGCACCGATTCCCGCCAGTGATAGGCCGCCGAGGATGACTGTGAACCACAGCCCTCTCGACACGATTTTGTTCATGATGTAACTCCCCGAATGAGTTGATTCGCTCCCGTGGCGCAACGAAGGCGCGCAGAATCGGGAGACTTGAGACCCGTTTTCGTCCTGGGCAGCGCGACATCACTTGGACGCCGTGCCGAAGCAGAGCGAAGAGGCCTGACTCAGTCGGGGGTGGAGTCGGTGTCGTAGGTAGGCGTCGAGGGAAGTCGATCGTCTGTGGCGAGGCCCGCGCCGAGGCCGCCGAAGGCATCCGGTGCGGTGAAGTCGAGTGCTGTGATCAGAGCGGTGCCGCCGCCGGACCCGCCGGCGCGTGAATCGGAACCGCTCGAGACGCCGCCTGGCGGCGGGTTCGGAGCGGGTCCGTCGTGCGACGGGCCCGGTTTGCCGTCGCCGAGTCCTGAACCTGCGGCGTCGGAAGCCTGTGCTGCCCCGAAGAGGGATGCCTGCCCCGAGCCGTTCCCGGAGGTCACGGCAGCCACTGCAAGCGAATCGCTCTCGATCGCCAGCCATGGAGCGGTGGTGCCTTCGGCGGTTGTCGGCGGGGTGCTGCCGCCCCCAACGGGCGGCGCAGGCGGCCCGAAGACCGAGCCTGCGACGGCTCCGATGCCGTTGAGTGCGCCGTCCACGGCTCCCGTCGCGGGAGCGGTGGCATCCGATACCGGGCCGAGCGCAGAAGTCAGTGATGGTCCGACGAGGGGCAGGCCGCTCACGACCTGGTCGACGGCACCGGTGACGGGGGCGACCGCTTGAGTGACCGAGACGGACTGGACGGTGGAGGCGACGGCATCCGTGACGGGTGCGACCGCCTGCTGAACCGGTGCGGGCAACGCGTGAGCGACCGGGCTGACGACAGCGGAGACGGTCGAGGTCACAGTGCCGACCGCCCCGGAGACAGGGGTGGTCACGCTGCCGACGAGTGCGCCGACGGAGCCCATGAGTCCGGACCCGGATGACGCGGTCGATGCCGCAGGCGCCGGCGGCGTAGTGGGCTCGTCTGCGGAGGCCGAGAGGGAGCCGAACGCGAGCCCGAGCAGCACGAGACCGCCGGCGACGCCCAGCCCGCACAGCAGCAGGCGCAGCAGTCGCCCAGGCGATCGCGCCTCGGCATGCTCCATCGTGTCCCCCAAAGTGAAGCTGAGGCCAAGGGTAACCCCGGCCCCGCGGCATCCGATAGGGGTTCAGGCGCAGCAGATCGGCTGATCGTGTACCGAAAACGGGGGACAGGACGAGCCCCGTGGACGGGCTTGAAGGCAACCGACCGGCGAGCCATGAGGCCTGAGCTGGATCGGTCGTAACGGCACCGGTCGCTTCGACACGCCGGTGCGACACGCCCTACAGGGCGGGCTCGAGGACCGTTCGACGGTGAGTCTGCGCCCGGGATCCGCGGTATGTCGGGGGCTTCGGCTAGCTTCGACATAGGCAGGCAAGAAAAATCCCAAAACACAACATCTAGTGGAATGACAATCGTGTGATTCACGTTATATAGTGGGTGAACACCGCGGGGGGAAACACCAAGCGGCCGGGCCTACAGCCCGGAATCGGAACTTCAGGGGAGGTCATCATGGACTACGAAAACGACAGCGTCGGCGGCTATGCAGTGCCCGTCGACCCGATGGACCTTCTGCAGTGCGACAGCTGCCAGTAGGCAATCGGCACTAACAGACTGCGAAGGACCCCAGGCATCGCGCCTGGGGTCCTTTCTTGTGTCACGGCCGACACCACGGGCACCAGCCTGCGGATGTCGAGCCGCGCTGCGTAGGAGATCCGCGGCGACACGCCGCGCGCTGGGCGCGACGCGCCGACCCCTCTCTCGAATCTCCGATTTTCCGCGGTGGGTGCGCGGCGGGTGCGCGGTGGGTCGGCGGTGGGTGGGCGGTGGGTCGGCGGCGAGTGCCGTGCGGGGGCGACGTCCGGAGAGGGGTGGGCGAGGCATCCGTACAATGAAGTGCGTGTCAGTGAACCCCGCGATCCAAGGTCGCAGCTACCCTCCGACTGCCCCTTACCTGGTCGGGAGGGAGAAGGTCAGAGAGTTCGCTCGGGCCGTGTTCGCGACGAATCCCGTCAACCTCGACCCCGAGGCGGCGAGGGCTGCCGGACACGCCGACGTGGTGGCCCCACCGACGTTCCCCGTCGTGGTGCAGGAGCAGACCCTCGCACAGCTGCTGGCCGATACGGATGCCGGCATCGACTTCTCGCGAGTCGTGCACGGCGACCAGCGGTTCGAGTATTCGCGCCCGATCGTGGCCGGCGATGAGCTGACCGCGCAGCTCACCGTCACCGCGGTGAAGACGCTCGGCGGCAACGCAATGGTGACCGCCGAGACCCGCATCACCGACGCCGGTGGCGATCACGTCGTGACGGCGACGTCCACTCTCGTGGTGCGAGGAGACGAGTGATGGCGTACATACAGGGGCCGGCGCCCGACCTCAGCACCTTGACCGTGGGCGACGAGGTGGCGCAGGCGGAATTCCTCGTCACGCGCGACTCCCTCGTTCGCTATGCAGGGGCATCCGGCGACTTCAACCCCATCCACTACCGCGACGACGTGGCCGAGTTCGTCGGCCTGCCCGGCGTGCTCGCGCACGGCATGTTGACCATGGGCATCGCGGTGCAGCCCGTCGTCGACTGGGCTGGCGATCCCGCCCGCATCGTCGACTACCAGGTGCGGTTCACGCGTCCGGTGGTCGTCGATCCCAACGACGGCGCCACGCTGTCCGTCACGGCGAAGGCAGCCGTCATCGACGCCGACAACGCACGCGTGCGAATCGACATCGTGGCCACCGTTGCCGGTCAGACGGTGCTCGGCAAGGCCCAGGCGTGGGTCTCGCTCGCGTGAGCACGATGCTTCTCCGCCGTCCGGCGGCGCTCGGCAGCCTGGGCCGGGGCGCATGACCGAGGCCGTCCCGACCTTCGCCGAACTCACGACGATGCGCGTGGGCGGCCCCGCGCGCGACCTGCTCACCGCGACGACGGAGGCCGATCTGGTCGCCATGGCGGCGGATGCCTACAGCAGCGGCGAACCGGTGCTGCTGCTCGGCGGCGGATCGAACACCATCGTGAGTGACGACGGATTCGACGGCACGGTCATCCGTATCGCAACGAGCGGGGTGCAACGCGTGCAGACGCGTGAAGGCGGCGACGGGCATCCGGATGCCGTACGGCTGCGCGTGCAGGCGGGTGAGAGCTGGGACGCGCTGGTGGCGCTTGCCGTTCGCAACAGGTGGGCCGGAATCGAGGCGCTGTCCGGGATCCCCGGAAGCGTCGGCGCCGCTCCCGTGCAGAACATCGGCGCGTACGGCCAGGAGCTGTCGTCTGTTCTGGTGGCCGTCGACTTCGTGGATGCCGCCAACGGCGACGTGCGACGCCTCACTGCTGTCGACCTCGAGCTCGGCTACCGCACGTCGGTGCTCAAGCGGGGGCTGGAGGGCGTCGTCGTCGCGGTCGAGCTCGAACTGATGCAGCGTCCAGCTGTGGGTGCGGCGCTGGGAGAGCCGATCGCGTACGGGCAGCTGGCCAACGCTCTCGCGGTCGACGTCGGCACGCGCGTGTCGCTTGGGGAGATGCGGCGCACAGTGCTGTCGCTGCGCGCATCGAAGGGTATGGTGCTCGATCCGAACGACCCGGATTCCGTCAGCGCCGGCTCGTTCTTCACCAACCCGATCGTCTCAGCACACTTCGCGCGCACACTCCCCGCGGATGCCCCGCGCTGGCCGCTCACCCCCGATGAGCCGGACCTGGTGGCGCCCCTCGACGGAGCGACGGCCGAGGAGAGCGTCGCGGTGGGCATGCTCGCGAACGCCGCGGCGGACCGCGAGCGCAGGCGCGCGCAGGCGGAATCGAGCGACGGCCCAGGCGTGAAGCTGAGCGCAGCATGGCTCATCGATCGGGCGGGGATCTCCAGGGGCTTTGCACTCCCGGGATCGCGTGCCGCCATCTCCAGCAAGCACACGCTGGCGATCACGAACCGCGGCGGGGCATCCGCTCTCGAGATCGCGCAGCTCGCGTCATACGTGCAGGGTCGGGTGCAGGCCGAGTTCGGCGTGCTGCTCCACCCGGAGCCCGTACTCGTCGGACTCGAGCTCTAGGGCCTCGACTTCTGGCCCCGGTGCGGCAGGCGTCGTCGCGTCAGGAAAGCAGGCCGGGGCGTTCGTCGTCAGCTTCTGGCTGAGCCGGCCGCGCGGCGCTGGGCGCCACGGATCGCGGAAACGCCCGCGACGAGGAGCACGACGACACCCAGGGCGATCACGCCTAGGACCGCCCAGCCGGCCGGAGTGACGGATGCCTGCCACGCCTGGAACGCGGATCGCACGTCGGCCGCACCGCAGACGGTGACGGCTGCCGCGGCGAACGCCATGACGAGCACGCCCCATACGATGGCGCCCGCGCGAACGCGAGGACGGATCCGGGCCGGCTCGCCGTAGCCGGCGAGCGTCGGCCGCGGTGGCTGGGGTGTGGCCTGCTGGCCGAACGGCCACGCGGCTGATCCGTCCGACGGCCCGATGCCCTCGGTGGGAGCGGTGGCCTCGGTGGCCTCGGTGGGACCGGTGGCGCTGTCCAGCACCTCGGTCGGACCGGTGGCGCTGTCCAGCACCTCGGTCGGTAGAGGCTGCGTCTCGTGGGTCTCGTGCGTCTCGTGTTTCTGGGCGGCGTCGGCGCCGCGCTCGTCGTCCGGGTTCTGCTTCACCGTCGTCTCCTCGGTCATCGGTCGGTGGATGGGTGGTACTCGACCCGGATGGTGCCGAGACCCTGATCGATATGCAGGTCGATGCTCGGTGTGCCATCGCCGATCACGTAGGTGTGTGCGCCGGCCGCACCACCCTTCGCGGATTCGACCTCTCGCGCGTTGCCTGCTTCATCGACCTGTACCGCATCGAAGGTGCTGTTCGGCGCGTGCTGCAGGACCTCGATGCGGGCGCTGACGCCGTTCTGCAGCAGCACCGTCACCGTGCCAGCGCCCTGCTCGATGTCGCCGCCGCCCGCTCCCGACACGTCGTAGTACAGCCGAGTCGCTCCGATCGGTTGGTAGACCTTCAGGTCGTGCGGGTTCGAGTACGACGTGGCAGGCAGCAGTACGAGCTGGTGAAGTCGCGGCGGCAGCGCGGCCGCGAGAGTGGCAGCGATGAGCACGATCGAGACGAAGGTGAGGAATCCACTGCGGCGCCTCAGGATGCCTGCCGTCGCGATGGCGAGACCGATCACTCCTGTCGCAGTGGCCAGAGCGATCGCGAGCGCGAAGTCTCGGCCTGAACCGGCGAGCGCGAGCGCCGCGGCTACGCCGCCGCCGACGAGCGCGATGCCCAGTGAGATGAACACGTATGCGGCGCTGGTTCGGGGGTTCGCGGCACGGCGCTGCCTGCGTGCCTCCTCAGCCTCGGCGGCCAGGGTCTGAGCCTTCGCGCGCATCTCGGCGGAGCGTTGCTGCCTGATGACGCGCTCGTCGTTGCGCTGAGCCGTCCACGCCGCGTAGTCCGTCTTCCACGCCTCCTGTCTGGCGCGCCAGTCGGCGAGGTCGCTCTCCGGCGCGTTCGCCTCGGTGGCGCCCTGCGTCGAATCGGTGGCCGCCTGCTCGCCGGCTGGCTGTTCGGTGGCCGTCTCGTCGCTGGCCGTCTGCTCCGTCGCCGTTCGCTTCGGTGTCTGGGCCCCGTCCGTGGCCGTGCGGGTCTGCTCCGTCGCTGTCGGAGCCTGTGCTGGCGATGCCGGGGCGGCGCTCGCGGAAGCGGAATACGCTGAGCCGCCACCGGCATCCGTCGGTGAAGCAGGGGGCGTGGGTCGCGGCGGTGCAGGCGGAATGCGACCGCTGCGTGCTGCCCACACGATCACCCCGACGATCAGTGCGATCACGAGCAGCGTCCACAGCACCCGGCCGGCGGACGAGAACCAGCTCAGGCCGCCCCAGAACTGTGCACCGGCCCACCAGAAGCCTTGGGCGAATGGCAGCAGAGAGAAGAGCACGATCACGATGATGGCGATGATGGGCGGATCGAAATGCCCCTTGATCAGCCGTTCGAGGTGGATGTCACCGCGTGCGTCCGGCAGCAGAAGCCAGGCCGCCGCGTACAGCAGGAACGCCGGTCCGCCGAGCACCGCGACGACGACCGCGATGCCGCGGACGATGATCGGATCGATGCCGAGGCGGGCGGCGACTCCACTGCACACGCCGCCGACCCAGCCGCCCCGCCTGGTGATGCCGAGGCTGCGAAGCCATCCGAAGAACCGGGCGGAGCCGGCGCCAGGGGCCGAGCCGGAAGCGGAGCCGGGGTCGGCGTAGTGCTGCTGGGGAAGATCAGGCATGACTCGATGGTGCCCGACCCGGACTGCGCGCCGCGATCGGGGATGCCCCTGATCCGTCCCTGAGATCCCCCATGAAGAAGTCGGTCAGCGGTCCCCGGATGATTGGATGCCTTTGTGTCCACCCTGCCCGCGCGCCCACCGCTCGCCCGCCCGCGCGACTGCGTGCTCGGCGGAGTCTGTGCAGGCGTGGCGAGGCATCTGGGCTGGGGCGAGACGGCGACCAGATGGCTGGCCTGCGGCCTCGCGCTCTGCGGTGGAGCGGGCATCCTGCTCTACGCGTGGTTGTGGGCCATGACGCCCCTCGAGCCGGCGCCCGCCGATACGCACGGTCTCGTACACCGCCGCGTCTCGATGCCCTGGGTGCTGTTCGCCATAGCCGCGGCGCTCACCGTGCTGATGTTCGGCTTCGGCGCCTCGTTCCAGGCTGGCATCGTCGGGCCCGGCGTGCTCGTGCCGGTACTCACCGGAGTCGTCGCGTGCGGGGCTGGCGCAGCCGCATGGGACCAGCTCGTGGATGCCGCGGCTCCGCGAAGCGAGACCGCGTCGCGCTGGTTGCGCGTCGCGAGCGGAGTGCTGCTCGTGGTTGCCGGCGTGCTTGGCCCGCTCGTGTGGGGCGGAGAGGCGCCCGGTTGGGCGTGGGTGGCGTTCATCGGCGTCTTGCTGGCGGGAGTCGCAGTGCTCGCGGGGCCATGGGCGCTGCGACTGTGGCGGGAGCTCATCGCCGAGCGCACCAAACGCGTTCGCGAGGAGGAGCGCGCCGAGATGGCTGCGCACCTGCACGACTCGGTGCTGCAGACGCTCGCGCTCATCCAATCGAGGGCCGGGGCATCGAGCGAGGTCGCGAGACTCGCTCGCGCCCAGGAGCGCGAGCTGCGCGAATGGCTGTTCTCGGGCGAGCCGCGAGCCGACAGCGATCTGGTCACCGACCTGCGCGACACCGCGGCAGGGCTCGAGCTGGACTACTCGGTGCGCTTCGACGTCGTGGCCGTCGGCGAGACGCGGGAGCGGTCAGGCGGTGAGGTTGCGGCGGCCGCGCGGGAGGCCATGCTGAATGCGGCACGGCACGCGGGCGGCGATGTGAGCGTGTACATCGAGAGCACTCCGGGATCGGTGGACGTCTTCGTGCGCGACCGCGGCCCGGGCTTCGCCCTTGACGAGGTGCAGGCCGACCGCATGGGCGTTCGGGAGTCGATCATCGGGAGGATGCGCAGGGCAGGCGGGCAGGCATCCGTTCGCCCAGGAGCCGGCGGGCAGGGCACGGAGGTGCACGTGCACTTCGAGCAGCAAGAGGAACAACAGTGAACGACATCAGCGTGGTCATCGTCGACGACCACTCCATCTTCCGCTCTGGCCTCAGGGCCGACCTGGGGGAGGGCATCCGGGTGATCGGCGAAGCGGATGCCGTCGAGTCGGCGATCGAGACGGTCGCTGCCCTGCGTCCGGACGTGGTGCTGCTCGACGTGCACCTGCCGGGCGGCACGGACGGTCCGAACCGCCAGGGTGGTGGAGGCGCCGAGGTCGCGAGGCGCGCTGCGCCGTTGTCGCCGCAGACGCGGTTCCTCGCCCTGAGTGTTTCGGACTCGGCAGAAGACGTCGTCGCCGTGATCCGCGCGGGAGCCAGGGGCTACATCACGAAGGGTAGTTCGGGCGCGGAGGTGACGCGCGCGGTGCACGCCGTCGCAGAGGGCGACGCCGTGTTCTCACCACGGCTGGCCGGATTCGTGCTCGATGCGTTCGGCACGGCGTCGGGAGAGCAGGCCGAGAGCGGGGACGAGCTCGACCGGCTGACGGCGCGGGAACGGGAGGTCATGCGCCTCATCGCCAGGGGATACGCATACAAAGAGGTCGCCGGAGAGCTGTTCATCTCGGTGAAGACGGTCGAGACGCACGTGTCTGCAGTGCTACGAAAGCTGCAGCTCTCGTCGCGGCACGAGCTCACGGCGTGGGCGCTCGCCCGCCGCCTGCTGTGAGGTGACGCGGCTTTGCGCTACCCGGTACCGCTCGCCTACACTTGACCGAGGTTGTTGAAGTCAGCCAAGCTTTTCTGCGCCCATTTTTGCCGGGCGTCGAAGGGGTTGAATGCGACGCCGCCAGTGAGTTCGCAGGCCGAGTGTCCAGCGTTCGCCCAGGGTGGTGACGACACGATTTCATCACCGAAGGGCGGTGGCTCAATTGGTAGAGCAGCGGTCTCCAAAACCGCAGGTTGCAGGTTCGAGTCCTGTCCGCCCTGCAAGTCGGTGCTCTTGCGCCGGCCCACGAAAGGTATGAGGTGGCCCGAAAAGTCATCGACGAACCCAGCGAGGATGTCGTCGCGAACGCCAAGAAGGAGCGGGATGCCAAGCGCAACCCCTTCTCTCGGATCGCCCTGTTCATCCGGCAGGTCTTCGGCGAACTGCGCAAGGTCGTCACGCCGACGCGCAGGGAGCTCTTCAGCTACACGGGCGTCGTGCTGGTCTTCGTGATCATCATGATGGCGATCGTGTTCGGGCTGGACCAGCTCTTCAGCTGGCTTGTCATCCTCGCCTTCGGCAGCCCGGCATCCTGACGGCCGAGAGGCCGCGGGGCGCAGGACGAGGCCTGGATGATTCGGCGGCGCGGGCCGTACCGCGCAACAACAGGAATGGATTGGTAAAGCTAAGTGTCTGAACGAGAGCGCGACGACGTCGATTGGGCGACGGCTGCCGAGCAGTCCGCCGAAGACGACGAGGCGCAGGAGGGCAACCAGCTCAAGTCCGCTGAGGACTCGACGGATGCCGCCGAGCGCGAGGCCTTGCACGTGACCGACGCAGACGGCAACGACATCGATCTCGATGCCGTGCTCGATGCGATAGCCGAGACGGCCGACCCCGAGGCGGATGCCGCGGTCGACGAGGCGCTCGAGATCGACGACGCCGACGAGGCGGAAGCCGCGTTCGAGGCGATCGAAGACGAAGAAGAGGTCGATGGCGCCGCCGAGGAGCCGTCGGACGAAGAAGAGGTCGAGGTCGACCCTTACGAGGAGTTCAAGCGCGAGCTGCGCCGCCTTCCCGGCAAGTGGTACGTCATCCACTCCTACGCCGGTTTCGAGCGTCGGGTGAAGCAGAACCTGGCCAACCGCACGGCATCTATGGGCATGGAGGACTACATCTTCCAGGTCGAGGTGCCGATGGAAGACGTCGTCGAGATCAAGAACGGCCAGCGCAAGATGGTCAACCGCGTGCGCATCCCCGGCTACGTGCTGGTGCGCATGGACCTGAACGAGGACAGCTGGTCGGTGGTTCGCCACACGCCAGGCGTGACGGGCTTCGTGGGCAACGCTCACAACCCGACGCCGCTGCGCTTCGATGAGGCCTTCAACATGCTGAAGTCGCTCGTGCAGGTCGAGCCGGTGGCGACCAAGGCCGCCTCTGGCAAGGGTTCGAAGACCACGGCACGCGTCGCCCCGATCGAGGTCGACTTCGAGATCGGCGAGACCATCACCATCAAGGAGGGCTCGTTCGCGGGCCTTCCCGGTTCGATCAGCGAGATCAAGCCGGAGAGCGGCAAGCTCACCGTGCTCGTCTCCCTGTTCGAGCGCGAGACTCCCGTCGAGCTCAGCTTCGACCAGGTCACCAAGCAGTAGGTCGTGCCGCGCCAAGAGGCATGACCGCGCAAACCGCGCGGGAACAGGCAGGACTTGCCTGCTCTCGCGCGGTTTGCCTGTTTTCGCCAGGGGCAGGCATCCGTGCGGCCAAGGCACAGCCGCGCATCGGGTAAGATTGTGTGGTTTGCGCGTTCGCGCACCGTCACCACGTTCCGGACAGTCCGGCTTCGTGGGAGAGAGGATGCCTCGGCACCCGCTCGAAGAAAGGAAAATCAATGGCACCGAAGAAGAAGGTCACTGGTCTGATCAAGCTTCAGATCAAGGCCGGCGCCGCCAACCCCGCACCGCCGATCGGTCCGGCGCTGGGTCAGCACGGCGTCAACATCATGGAGTTCTGCAAGGCGTACAACGCCGCGACGGAGTCGCAGCGCGGAAACGTCATCCCGGTGGAGATCACCGTCTACGAGGACCGTTCGTTCACGTTCGTCCTCAAGACCCCGCCGGCAGCAGAGCTCATCAAGAAGGCCGCGGGTGTGGCCAAGGGTTCCGGTGTTCCGCACACCACGAAGGTGGGCAAGCTCACCGCCGCCCAGGTGCGTGAGATCGCCGAGCAGAAGCTCGTCGACCTGAACGCGAACGACCTGGATGCCGCCTCGAAGATCATCGAGGGCACCGCCCGTTCCATGGGCATCACGGTCGAGTAATCGCACCGCTTCCTTCTTTTTTCAGTGGCAGCGTCGGCCAGGCGCGATGACCACACTCTCGTTCACAGGAGAATTCACATGGCACAGAAGTCCAAGGCCTACCGGGCCGCGGTCGAGAAGATCGAGCCCGGCAAGTTCTACACACCCGACGAGGCCGTCGCGCTCGCACGCGAGACCGGCTCGTCCAAGTTCAACTCCACCGTGGAGGTGGCGCTGAAGCTCGGCGTCGACCCCCGCAAGGCGGACCAGATGGTGCGCGGCACCGTCATCCTTCCGCACGGCACGGGCAAGACCGCCCGCGTCATCGTTTTCGCAACGGGCCCGGCGGCCGAGGCGGCCATCGCGGCCGGCGCCGACGAGGTCGGCGGCGACGAGCTCATCGAGCGCGTCGCTGGCGGCTGGACCGACTTCGACTCGGCGGTCTCCACCCCCGAGCTGATGGGCAAGGTCGGTCGCCTGGGTAAGGTGCTCGGCCCCCGCGGCCTCATGCCGAACCCGAAGACGGGCACCGTGACGCCGGATGTGGCCAAGGCCGTCTCCGACATCAAGGGCGGAAAGATCGAGTTCCGCGTCGACAAGCACGCCAACGTGCACTTCGTCGTCGGCAAGGCAGGCTTCACCCCCGAGCAGCTGCAGGAGAACCTGAAGACCGCGCTCGAGGAGGTCGTGCGCCTCAAGCCTTCCGCCGCGAAGGGCCGTTACATCCAGAAGGGCGCGGTCTCGACCACGTTCGGACCGGGCATCCCGCTGGACGTCAACGCGATTTGAGTCTGCCCCGCTAAGCAGCGCACAGAAGGCCCCACCCGTTCATCCGGGTGGGGCCTTTCTGCATTTCGGCGCAGCACGCCCCGGAAGGCGGCAGAGGCGCCTGCCCACTCCGCTACCCGTGTGTCGCTCGTGTTTCGCACCTTGTGTCCCTCTTGTGAGGGGGTGATGTGTGGGCATAGGGTCCGAATCACGCGTGTGCCGAGGGGTGGCGCCCGCGAAGAATCGAAGGGAACAACACGGATGACCATACGAGTCGGCCGGCGAGCGCTCACGAGGCGCGCGACGGCCATCCTTGCCACGGGGGCGAGCATCATCGCCTTGTCTGCCGTGGGAATGCCAGCGGCGAGCGCGGCGTCGCGCGTCGATTACTCGGGTTCGGTGCCCGGCTGGGCGACGAGCAGCAACGACGCGGGAGCGGCGGCCAGCGACACTACGGTCGAGGGCGAGCTCTACCTGCATCTGCGCGACGAGCAGGGCGCCGCAAGCCTCGCGCTCGCCGTCTCGACGCCAGGCAACAAGCAGTACCGCCACTGGCTCAGCCCACAGCAGTGGATCGCGACGTTCTCTCCGACGAAGAAGTCGTACGACGCCGTGGTCTCCTACCTGAAGTCGCAGGGGCTCACCATCACGGGCACGCCGGCGAGCCGGCAGTACGTCGTCTACCGCGGAACGGTTGACCAGCTCGATGCCGCCTTCGGCACCACGCTGCACACGTACAACCACAGCGGGCACAAGCTCGTGGCACCGTCGAGCGCGCCGTCGCTGCCATCGGATGTCGGGGCATCCGTCAGCGCCGTCAGCCTCGACCAGTCGCGCACGCTGACCAGGCCGGACTCCATCCAGCAGGGCGACATCCCCGCGACGACGGGTCCGAGCAGCCCGCAGATGCAGCGCAGGCAGGCGGTGCAGCCAACTGTCGACGCACCGTGTTCGACGTACTGGGCACAGAACACCGTGACGGTGCCGCCCGCGTACAACGGCCAGACTCAGTATCCGACCAACATCTGCGGTTACGTGCCCAAGCAGCTGCGCTCGGCATACAACCTCGACACGTGGTCGAAGTTCGGCATCAACGGGTCGGGTCAGACGGTCGCGATCATCGACGCCTACGCGTCGCCGAGCATCCAGGCGGATGTCAACCAGTACTCCGCACAGAACGGTGAGCCGGGACTCGCGCCCGGTCAGTACAACCAGATCGTGCCGGATCCCAGCCAGTTCACCGACAAGGACCTGTGCCAGGAGCCCAGCGGGTGGCAGGGGGAGCAGACGCTCGACGTCGAAGCTGTACACGCCATCGCGCCGAAGGCCAGCGTGCTTTACGTAGGCGGCTTCAACTGCGGCGGCGGCCTCGACATCGCGATGTCGACCATCCTCGACAAGAAGCTCGCCAACATCGTGAGCAACAGCTACGGCGACGTGGGTGAAGACGTGCCGGCAGACGTGATCGCTGGAGAGCAGAACATCCACCTGCAGGCCGCGGCCGAGGGCATCGGACTCTACTTCTCCAGCGGCGACAACGGCGACGAGGCAGCCAGCCTCGGCTATGCGTCGCCCGACTTCCCGGCATCCTCGCCGTACGTCACTTCGGTCGGCGGAACGTCGATCGGGGTCGACAAGAACGGCAAACTGGCCATGGAGGTCGGCTGGGGCGTTCAGGCCGACGTCATCCAGAAGGATGCCGCTGGCAACCTCTCCTACACCGACCCGCTTCCCGGATCGCTCTTCGCGGGCGGCGCGGGCGGTGGCGTCAGTGCGGTGAATGCCGAGCCGGCGTATCAGAAGGGTGTCGTGCCCGATGCGTTGTCCAACGGCAAGCGCGTCTCGCCCGACCTGGCAGCGCTTGCCGATCCCTACACCGGGTTCGAGATCGGCATCCAGCCGATCATCGACGACGACACGCTCGCCACGGGCGGCTACATCAACGAGACGTACGGCGGCACGTCGCTCGCGTCACCGCTGACGGCTGCCCAGATCGCGCTGGCGCAGCAGCTGACCCACTCGACGATCGGCTTCGCGAACCCGACGCTGTACGCGATCGACCGCGTGCTGCCGTCGTCGTTCCGCGACGTGCAACCGCCGTCGCAGGAGGTCGCTGTGGTGTACACGAGCAAGACGAGCGGTCGTTCGTTCCTGATGACGCTCAATCACGACACGTCGCTGACCGTTGCCAAGGGCTACGACGATGTGACGGGTCTTGGAGCGGTGTCGTTCGACCTCGCCCACTCGCTGGCGCTCGGAAAGCACTGAGCCGACACGGATGAAAACGGGCCGGTCCTTCGGGGCCGGCCCGTTTCGCGTCTGGCGCGCCGTTCCGCTACGTCGCCCGTTCGGCGTCAGCCGTTCTGGCCGGCAAGCCGCGATACGAAGGGATCCAACCGCGCCCACAGCGCCTCGGGATTCTCGAGTTGCGGCAGGTGTCCGGCGCGTTCGATGACTGCGAACTCCGCGTCGGGGATCTCTGTGGCCATCGCTCGGCCGTACGCCGGCGTGGCCACGCGGTCAGCCGCGCCCCAGAGGACCAACGCGGGCACGGCGATCTCGGCCAGGCGAGCCAGCAGCGAGGGGTCGTGCATGTACGGATCGCCCGCCAGAGTCCTGATCGTCGCCTGATTCGCCCGCTGAACAGCGCGTTGCTCCTCGGGGAGCGTTGCCGGGTCGAAGTATCCGCGGTCCGGGTCGAACCACGCCGCCTCGGCAAGGCCCCGAGGGTCGAGGGCGAAGACGTCCGTGATCGGTTCTCCTGCCACGGCGATTCCCGTGCCGTCGATCACGACGATTGCGGAGAGAACGCCGGCGTATCGCTCGTCACCGGCCGCAGTCGCGGCCATCTCGAGCGCCATCCAGCCGCCCATCGACGAGCCGACCACGAGCACGTCGCGTTGGCCACGCTCGAGCAGGGCGTCGAGATAGCCGCGAGCCAGCCTCGGGATGCTGTCGACGGCATCCGGCCGCGCGCTGCCGTTCCAGCCAGGCAACGTGGGAGCCAAGACCGGCCAACTCTCCGCATAACGGGCGACGATGGGAGCCATGGTCGCGGGGCCGCCCCCGCCGTGCAGCACGAGCAGCTTCCGCTCGTCCTCCTCGACGATGGGTGGCAGGGTTGCGGCCGCAGCCTCCACGACGAGTTCTGGTTCCATGGCAGATCCAATCAACATGTTTATATAAGGATGTTGATACACTAACACCATGAGCGAAGGGCGCAAGGGACCGAGCGATCTGGAACGCCTCGGGCGAGCGATCAAGCAGGTGCAGCACCGCGACCACCGGGCCATGGAGGCCGCGCTGCAGCAGGCGGGCGTGTCGCTCGTGCAGTGGGACGCACTGCGGGCCATCGATCGCATGCCGGGGGCATCGAGTCACGATCTCGCCGTCGCGGTCTTTCAGAGCGACCAGGCGTTCGGTACGCTCGCCGGCCGGCTGCAGCACCGCGGACTGATCGAGCGACGACCGGGACTCGGCCGTCGCGTCGCATTCGAACTGACCGATCTCGGCCGCCACGTGCTCGCGGAAGGACGAGCAGTGGTGGCCGACGTGTGGGAGCGACTATTCGGCGGCCTGTCGGCTGCGCAGCGCGATCAGCTCCTCGAACTGCTCGCCCTCCTCGGCGCCGACGCCGCCTGAGCGGTAGGCGGTCAGTCGTCGCTGGAGTGTAGTCCGTGCCGAGCAGCGAGCAGGGTGATCTCGGGATGCTCGTCGGCGAGCATCCTCTCGGCGCGGGAGAGCACATCGCGAACGTGTCCGGCGTCGCGCGCGACGACGCCGACGCCGATGGTGGCGCGGCGATACAGGTCCAGCGTTCCGACCTCTGCGACTGCTGCCTCGGTGCGACGGCTCAGCTCCGCGATCAACGGACGCACGACCGCCCGCTTCTGCTTGAGCGAGCGCACGTCGCCGAGCAGGATGTCGAACTCGATCCATCCGATCCACATCGGCTCGAGTCTGACATGCGGTGCCGGCCGAGACACCCGTCGCCCTTGGGCACCCCCGGTCTTATGCTGTGCGGCATGGGGGAGCTCACGGACTACTACGCGACGCTGCCGAGCGACGTTCGCGAGCTGTTCGACGGCATCCGTCTTCGTGCGCTCGAACTGGTGCCCGATGCAGTCGAAGGGCGCAGCTACGGGATGCCGGCCCTCCTGTACCGCGGCAAAGGGCTGCTCGCCGCGATGCAGACGAAGACGCATCTGGCGATCTATCCGTTCAGCGGCTCCGTGGTGTCTCGCGTGGCGGACCGCCTGCCCGGCTACTCGGTCTCCAGGGGCGCAATTCGCTTCAGCCTTGATCACCCACTGCCGGCCGAGGTCGTGGACGACGTCATCCTGTTCCGCGCCCACGAACTCGACGGCAAACACGCATGACATTCGGTTCGGAGACGTGGGCAACCCTGGGCGGTTCGATGCATTTCAACGAGCGCGCCGAGGACTACGACAGTGCCCGCCCGTCGTACCCCGCTGACCTGTGGACGACCCTGAGAGAACAGGGCCTTCTCGAGCCTGGGCTTCGGGCGCTCGACCTCGGCGCAGGCACGGGCCAGGCGACCGGGCCGCTCGTTGCTGCCGGTCTGTCGGTGACGGCCGTTGAGCCCGGGCCGAGGTTGGCAGAGCGACTACGGGCCCGCTATCCAGGAGTCTCGGTCGTCGCGGATCGTGCCGAAGACCTCGGGATGCCCGATGCCTCGTTCGATCTGGTGGTTGCCGCCACGGCCGTTCACTGGTTCGACCTCGACGTCGTGCTGCCGAAGATCTCCCGCCTTCTGGCACCCGGCGGCCGCTTCGCTGTGTGGCGGAACGTCTTCGGCGATCCCACGGTGACGACGCCGTTCCGACAGCGGGTGGGCGACATCGTGCGACGACGCGACCCGCGACAGCGGCGGTCGCCGGATCCGGAAGATCTGGATGCCACGGTCGAGCGGCTGACCCGCGGCGGCATGTTCGAGCTCGTACAGACGTCGACCTACCGCTGGAGCGTGGAGCTCAGCGCCGAGCACGTCCGGCGGCTGTTCGGCACGTTCAGTGACTGGTCCGAGAGGGAAGCAGCGCAGGCGGGAGCAGCGGTGGAAGAACTGGGTGGAAGCGTCGTCGAGCACTACCAGTCGTGGCTGATCCTGCTTCGCCCGGGTAAGCGATAGCGGCCGAGGGGACTTGCGGTCAGCCGATGCGGATGAGCTTCTTGTTCACGAACTCGTCTGCGCCGAGGCGTCCCATCTCGCGGCCCGTGCCGGAGCGCTTCACGCCGCCGAACGGCAGCTCCACCCCATCGGCGAGCACGACGTTGACGAACACCATGCCTGCCTCGATCTTGTCTGCCACCCGCTGTGCCTGCGCTGGGTCTGTCGTGTACACGTAGGATCCGAGCCCGAACGGGATGTCGTTGGCTACTTCGACCGCCTCGTCCTCGTTCGCCACCCGATAGACCGAAGCGACGGGCCCGAAGAACTCCTCCTGACGAACCGGATTGCCCGGCGCGATGTCTGTGAGCACGATGGGCGCGAAGTAGTTGCCCCTGCGATCGCCCGTGGCATGCAGCTTCGCGCCGTTCGCCACAGCGCGGTCGAGCTGTTCCTGCAGCCGGTCGGCGGCAGCCGACGACGACAGCGGGCCGAGTGGCGAGTCGGGGCTGGTCGGATCCGCCGGCTGCGATTCGGCGAGCTTCGCCCTGAACTTCTCGAGGAAGGGCTCGTAGAGGTCGTCGACCACGATGAACCGCTTTGCGGCGTTGCACGACTGACCGCTGTTGTCGAGGCGCGCTGCAGCAGCATCCGCCGCGACCTTGTCGAGGTCATCCGCGGACAGCACGATGAAGGGATCCGAGCCGCCGAGCTCGAGCACGACCTTCTTGAGATTCCGTCCGGCGATCTCCGCAACGGCTGCGCCGGCGCGTTCCGAACCGGTGAGCGAGACGCCCTGGAGGCGGCGGTCGGCGATGACCCACTCGATCTGCTCGTTCGTGGCGAAGATGTTGATGTACGCATCGTCGGGGAACCCTGCGTCGTGGAAGATCTGCTCGATCGCGAGGGCCGACTCCGGACACTGTGGCGCGTGCTTGAGCAGGATGGCGTTGCCGATCACGAGGTTCGGCCCTGCGAAGCGCGCGACCTGGTAATAGGGGAAGTTCCACGGCATGATGCCGAGCAGAACGCCGAGCGGGCTGCGTCGGATGACGGCCGATCCTTCGCCTGCGAGCAGCTCGATGGGCTCGTCTTCGAGAACCTTCGGCGAGACATCCGCGTAGTAGCGGTAGATGTCTGCGGCGAAGTCGACCTCCGCGAGTGCCTGCTCGACGGGCTTTCCCATTTCGCGCACGATGATCGCAGCGAGCTCATCGCGACGCTCCGAGTGCAGGTCGCCGACCTTGCGCACGAGCTCTGCCCGTTCCGCCGCGGTCGTGGTGCGGCCCCAGCTGCGGAAGGTCGCATCCGCTCGCGCGATCGCGTCGTGCAACTCGTCGTCGGTGATCGTCTGGTATTCCTTGACGGTCTCGCCGGTAGCGGGGTTGACCACGGCGTAATAGCTCATGGGAGTCCTTTCTCGCCTCTGCGGCGTCGCGCACCGCTGGTGTGTGCGACGCGAGCGGATGCCTGGAGCGGCGCATCGGGAGCGGCGCGTGGCATCCGCTGCCAGCCTAGGCGGAGGATCGGCGCGGAGTGCAGGGTCTCGCGTCCGGAATCGCGGACGTCGGCGAGCGATTCGTCCGCCCTGCCGGGGTCAGGAGACGGGCGCGTGCGCCTCGAGGAACTCGAACACCTCGGTCTCGTCCACACCGGGAAAGCTCCCCGTCGGCAGGGCAGCGAGGAGCGATGTGGGCGTGCGCGCCGCCGGCCACGCGTAGGAAGCCCAGGCATCCGCGAGTTCCGGGGGAGCCTTGCGGCAGCAGCTCTCCTCGGGGCAACGCGAACTGGCACGGTTGACGGTCTCTCGTCCCCTGAACCACTTCACGTGTGCGAACGGCACACCGACACTTACCGAGTACTCGCCCTCCTTGGCCTTCTCGATTCGGGATGTGCACCAGAACGTTCCCGTTGACGTGTCCGTGTACTGATACCAGGGGCTGAACCGGTCGGATGCCTCGAACACCGTGCGCGCGGTCCAGTTGCGGCACACCGTGGTGCCTTCCACGGCACCGGTCGCATCGGACGGAAACCGCACCGAGTCGTTCTCGTAGGCCTTGATGATGGTGCCCGACTCGTGCACTTTCATGAAGTGCACGGGGATGCCGAGCCGAGTCGTGGCGAGGTTCGTGAAGCGGTGCGCGGCCGTCTCGTACGAGACCGCGAACGCATCGCGCAGGTCTTCCATCGAGATGCGATGCAGGTTCTTCGCCTCGGTGAGCTGGCGCACGGCATCCTTCTCGGGCAGCAGCACGGCCGCGGTGAGGTAATTGGTCTCCACTCGTTGTCTGAGGAAGTCGGCGTAGCTGCGCGGTTCGTCATGCGCGAGCACCTGGCTGGCCAGCGCCTGTAGCACGGGGGAACGGGAGTCGCGCGACGAGAACTGCTGCACGGGAAGGTAGATGCGGTGATGCCCCTTGTCGGTCACCGACCTCGTCGCGTGCGGCAGGTCGCCCACATAGTGCAGGGTGAATCCGAGCCGAGCGGCGATGTCGCTCACGGTCTGCTGCGACACCGGGCCGCCCGAGTGTCCGGCGACACCCAGAAGGTCGGCCGCGGCACGCTCGAGCTCGGGAAAGTGGTTGTCGCGTGCACGCATCTCGGCGCGCAGTTCCGCATTGGCGCGTCTGGCCTCCTCCGGCGTCGATGCCCGCTCCCTGTGCAGCCGCTCGATCTCGCCGTGCAGTCCGATCAGAGCCTTGAGTACGTCGTCGCTCATCGACTTGGACGCACGGATGCCTGGCAGCCCGAGCGAGGCGAACACCGGTCCGCGCACGGCCCGCTCCACCGCGATCTCCAGAGCCGCACGCTCGTCGGGTGCATCGGCGCGCACGAGGTCGTCCACCGTGGTGTGCAGCGCCGCAGCGATGGTACGCAGCATGGAGAGGCGCGGTTCTCGCTTGCCGTTCTCGATCATGGAGACCTGTGATGGGGCACGCTCGACGGCTGCCGCCAGGTCGTCGAGCGTCATACCGAGTCGTCTGCGGCGCTCCCGGATGCGCCTGCCGAGGGTGAGAGCATCCAGCTCGTCGGCCGACTCAGGTGCTGCGGGCGCTCGATCGACGGTGATCATGTGCCGATGCTGTCACCGGTGCTGCTCTTCAGCTGGGCGTGAGACAGCAGAAGAACTGCCGTTCTTCTGCATTCGGGGGAGGAGTCGTGGATTTTCCGCGGCACGGAAGTCAGGCCCACCTTCTTCTTCCGAATCCCGGATCGCGGCGGCCCGACGGCCGCAGTCTTGTCGCAGCGAGCCGATCAGACCGGGTGGGTGGTGCTCGCAGCCACCGAATACGAGCGTCAGGAGAACACGATGACCGAGCAGATCGCACCACGACCAGGCGAGGCGACACAGACCGCTGACGAGCTGGAACTGGAATGGAGCGCCGATTCGCGATGGGACGGCATCCGCCGCGACTACAGTGCCGCCGACGTCGTCGCGCTTCGCGGTCGGATCGGCGAAGAGCACACGCTCGCCCGTCGCGGAGCCGAGCGGCTGTGGCGGCAGCTGCAGCAGACCGAGGTTCCTGCCACGGGTGCGGACTCCCGCTCGGCGGGCGGCGACTACCGGTGGATCGCAGCTCTGGGTGCGCTCACCGGCAACCAGGCGGTACAGCAGGTGCGTGCCGGCCTTCAGGCCATCTACCTCTCCGGTTGGCAGGTGGCGGCCGACGCCAACCTCTCCGGCCAGACCTACCCGGACCAGAGCCTCTACCCGGCGAACTCGGTGCCGGCGGTCGTGCGTCGCATCAACAACGCGCTGTTGCGAGCTGACCAGATCGACGCCTCGAGCGGCAGCCCGAGCGACATCGACTGGCTCGCCCCCATCGTGGCCGACGCGGAGGCCGGCTTCGGAGGACCGCTCAACGCCTACGAGCTCATGCGCTCGATGATCGAGGCGGGCGCTGCCGGGGTGCACTGGGAAGACCAGCTCGCCAGCGAGAAGAAGTGCGGGCACATGGGCGGCAAAGTGCTCGTGCCGACGTCGCAGCACATCCGCACCCTCAACGCCGCGAGACTCGCGGCCGATGTGGCAGACGTACCCACTGTCGTCATCGCGAGAACGGATGCGCTGGCCGCCACCTTGCTCACGAGCGACCACGACGAACGCGACCGCGAGTTCCTCACCGGAACGCGCACCGCCGAAGGGTTCTACGAAGTGCGGAACGGCATCGACCCCGTCATCGCCCGCGGAATCGCGTACGCACCGTACGCGGACCTGCTCTGGGTCGAGAGCTCCGAACCCGACCTCGAGCTCGCGCGACGCTTCGCCGAACGCATCCATGACGACTTCCCGAACAAGCGGCTGGCGTACAACTGCTCGCCGTCGTTCAACTGGAAGCGACACCTCGACGACGCGACGATCGCACGGTTCCAGCGGGAGCTGGCCGCGATGGGGTACGCGTTCCAGTTCATCACCCTCGCGGGCTTCCACGCGCTGAACCACTCGATGTTCACGCTCGCACGTGACTACTCGCAGCGGCAGATGAGCGCGTACGTCGAGCTGCAAGAGGCCGAGCTCGCATCCGAGGCCGACGGGTACACCGCCACCCGCCACCAGCGAGAGGTCGGTACGGGCTACTTCGACCTCATCGCGACCGCTCTGAACCCTTCGAGCGCCACGCTCGCGCTCGCCGGTTCGACCGAACAAGCACAGTTCTAAAGCCGCTCGCTCAGGGAGCCTGGAAAAACGAAGGAATGGACATGAACACCACCGAAGAACACGAGCCGCGCATTGAGATCGCCGCGGCGCTGGGCGACCGCTACGAGCAAATCCTCTCGCCTGGCGCGCTCGGTTTCCTCACCGAACTGCACGATCGCTTCGCTGCGCGTCGGCACGAGCTTCTCGCGGACAGGATGCGACGGCGCGCCGAAATCGCGAACGGCCGGGATCCCGACTTCATGCCCGAAACGGCATGGATACGCGACGACTCCACGTGGCGAGTCGCCGGCGCAGGTCCCGGGCTCGAGGACCGGCGCGTCGAGATCACCGGGCCAACGGATCGCAAAATGGCGATCAACGCGCTGAACTCAGGCGCCCGAGTGTGGCTGGCCGACCAGGAGGACGCGACCAGCCCGACCTGGGCGAACGTCGTAGAGGGTCAGCTGTCGCTGTTCGACGCCGTCCGAGGAGAACTGACCCACAGGAGTCCAGAAGGCAAGGAATACCGGGTCACCGCGGAACACCCGCCCACCATCGTGATGCGTCCCCGCGGCTGGCACCTCGGAGAGAAACACCTGCTGTTCGTCGACCGCCAGGGTCGCAGCCTCGCGGCGTCAGGCAGCCTCGTCGACTTCGGTCTGTACTTCTGGCACAACGCGCAGAGCCTCGTGGACGGCGGCACCGGCCCGTACTTCTACCTGCCCAAGCTCGAGCATCACGAGGAGGCGCGGCTCTGGAACGACGTCTTCGCGTTCGCGCAGGAACGCATCGGGATGCCAGTTGGCACGATTCGCGCAACGGTCCTGATCGAGACCCTGCATGCCGCTTTCCAGATGGAGGAGATCCTGTACCAGCTGCGCGAGCACTGCGCCGGCCTGAACGCCGGACGCTGGGACTACCTCTTCAGCATCATCAAGACCTACCGCTCACGCGGCAGCGCCTACGTGCTTCCCGACCGGTCGCAGCTGACCATGACGGTGCCCTTCATGCGCGCGTACACTGAACTCCTCGTCTCCACGTGCCATCGGCGCTGGGCATATGCCATCGGCGGCATGAGCGCGTTCATCCCCAACCGGCGGGACCCCGAGGTCACACGGCGCGCACTCGAGAGAGTGGCGGACGACAAGAGGCGCGAAGCGGGCGACGGGTTCGACGGCACGTGGGTGGCGCATCCGGATCTCATCGCGACCGCGCTGGCCGAATTCGACGCCGTGCTCGGGTCGAAGCCGCATCAGCTGGAACGCACGAGGCAGGACGTGCGGGTGCAGGCATCCGACCTGCTCGGCTTCGCGGGGGCCCCGGGAACGGTGTCTCGTGCTGGAGTGCGCGACGACATCCAGGTCACGTTGCGCTACGTCGAGGCGTGGCTGCGGGGCGTGGGCGCCGTCGCGATCGATAACCTCATGGAGGATGCCGCCACCGCCGAGATCGCACGCTCGCAGCTGTGGCAGTGGATCGAGAACCGGGTAGTGACCGCGGAAGGCGAGCTCATCGATCTGGAGTTCGTTCGACGCGTGCGAGACGAGGTGATGGCAGGCCTACCGCGAACACCGGCGGACCGTTTCGACGACGCCGCCAGGGTGCTCGACGAGGTGGCGCTGCGGCCCGAGTATCCGGCGTTCCTCACCGTGGTCGCCTACCTGCGCTACCTGGGCGACGATGCAGACGTCGTCGTGCCGCCGAAGCCGGCGAGGGAGCACGCAGCCATGGAGCGGGCGGCGTGAGCAGCAGCGCCCTGCGACCGAGTGCGAAGGCGAGCGGCTAGCGTGAAGGCATGACCGAAGTGACGATCCGCCGGGCGACCGCGACGGATGCCGACGCCCTGGCATTCGTCGCGGCCGTCACGTTCCCGCTCGCCTGCCCTCCGCACACCACGAGGGAGGATGCCGCCACCTTCGTCATTGAGAACCTCTCGGCCGCCTCCTTCCGGGCATACCTCTCCGATCCGGATCGGGTCGTGCTCGTCGCCGAAGAGAACGGGCAGCCGATCGGCTACACCATGGTCGTGTTCGGCGAGCCGCACGACGAGGACGTGGCCGGCGCCCTCACGTTGCGCCCGACCAGCGAGCTGAGCAAGTGCTACGTGCTGCCAGGCCATCACGGCCGAGGCGTGGCGGGACGCCTGATGCAGGTATCCATCGATGCCGCCCGCGAGCACGGTGCCGCCGGAATGTGGCTGGGCGTCAATGAAGAGAACGAGCGCGCACAGCGGTTCTACCTCAAGAGCGGCTTCTCGAAGGTGGGCGTGAAGCGTTTCCGGGTCGGGGACCGCTGGGAGGACGACTTCGTATTCGAGCAGGCACTGGCGCCGGTGACCGCTAAGTGACGCCGGGCCTCATACCTTCACTCAGCTTCTGACCCATTGGCGGCCTGTCGCCCTGCGCCCTCCCTCAGTCCTCGGAGCGAGTCGGCGAACTCCGTCAACGCTTGCGGCTCGAGCGAGCCGCCGATCAGCCGGTCGAGTGCGTCATCGAAGACAGGACCGGCCCCTTTTGTCACGGCGGTTCCGGCATCGCTCAATTGAACGATCGAGGATCGACGATCGCTCGGGTGCGCGGCGCGTCCTCGTGGCGGACCTCGCGGAGAACGAAGGGATCCAGACTGTCGCCGATCGCCTTTCCCAAGGCGATGTCGACGTTCTCGTGAATAACGCCGGAGCCGGCGGTTACGCTCCGCTTGCCACGGTCACGCCGGAGATGGTCAGTCAGCTCTGGACGTTGAATGCCGCCGCGCCGCTCCTTCTCAGTCGCGCAATCCTTCCGAGACTGCTCGAGAGGGGATCGGGAGGGACCATCAACGTCGCGTCGTTGCTCGCGTTCAGCGCGGGGCAGCGCGCGCCGTATCTGCCAGCCCGTGCGATCTATGCCTCGGCCAAAGCCGGAATCGTCGCGCTCAGCCGGCTGCTGGCCGGCGAAGTGGCGGGTACCGGCGTACAGGTCACGCTCGTGTGTCCCGGACGCGTGCAGACCGAGTTCGCCGAAGGTGCTGCCCGGAGCGACCCTCAAGCCATGACCGCTGATGACGTCGCTGTCGCTGCCTGGGGCGCATTCAGCCGCGGCGAAAGCGTGTGCATTCCCGCGCTGGGCAATGCGAACGATCTGCAGGATCTCGCGGCGGTTGAGCTGGGACTGCTGGAGGGCGGGAACCGTCCGTCCCTGAACGCGCGCTATAGGACGTAGACCAACCGCCGACGGCATCGGGCGCGACATTGGCCCGGGGCGCCAACGCTCACGCAGACGCCCTCCGTCACACCCGGCCGGTCGCGAGCACTCCGATGAGCTGACCGGCAAGGCGCACCAGCAGCTCGATCTCGTCCTCGTCGCGATCGATCCAGCGGCACTCCGGCTCGCCGATCGGCACGAATCCGTCGTGACGCTCCCACACGACGAGCGTGCGTTCGGCACCGAGCACATACTGCTGCCACCACACCTGTCGCAGGTAGTGCCTTGGGATGCTTCGCCACGGCTTGTTCGTCGTCTTGATCTCGGCGAGCTCCAGGCGACCGGTCTCCCGTGCCACGAGCCCGTCAGGAGTTGCGAGGTGTCGTCTGTCGCTCACCGCGTGGAACAGTGCGTCGCTCGGCACTATCCCGTGCTCGCTCAGCACCCACTTGGCGATCTGCGGTTCCCTGGCCTTGCCGTGTTCCGTGAAGACGTTTCCGGTGAATCCGGATCCGTGCACCTTCTGCCTGGCGGCGGCCAGAACGGATGCCGGAGTGGACAGCTTCGCGACATCGGTCGCGGTGATGCCGCGGGCACGGGCACGCAGCCACGCAACACGATCCGATGCGTGGGCGAGGATGCGCCGCTCGTGCGGAAGCACGGGCTTTGCCGCGGCCCGCGGCGCTTGCGCGCCCTGGGGGTGGAGAGCGGCCTCGAGCTCCTCATCGAACAGAGAGAGCATCGTGTCGGTCACCGCTCCATTGTGCCCCCGGCGGGAGACGACGCCGCGCGTCGTGGCGGGTGTCCGAAGAGTTCCACCGCACGACGGAGTGTTTCGAAGCGACTCATCCCGGCCCCGAAGTGTGGTTCAATCGATTCGACCCCGATCTCTGGCCGTCGCAAGCGGTGCCAGAAGCGGTGCGCGAAGCAGTGTCCAGGAGCATTCGCTGGATCAGTGCCTCGACGCGTGCCCGCAGGGGACGTTGACAACGAAGCATCGGCCTCGCCGCGGCATCCGTCCGCGCTACGAGGCTCTCGACGAGGAGAATCGTGACCACCTCACCTGTTTCCGTGCAGCTCTACACCGTGCGTGAGGCGCTGCAAGACGATCTGCAGGGCACCCTGAACAAGCTCGCCGAGGTGGGCTTCACTCAGGTCGAGCCTTTCGCCTTCACCAACTTCCCCGGCTTGGGCGACGCACTGTCTGCCGCCGGACTCGCCGCACCGACCGTGCACGTGCATTTCCTCGGCGAGACCGACGAGGAGATCGCGGCGACGTTCGACGCGGCCAAGGCGCTCGGCGTGCAGACCGTTATCGATCCGCACGTGCCTGAAGACCGGTGGAAGACCGCCGAGGCCATCGAGCACACGGCGGCTCAGCTGAACAGCGCAGCGAAGATCGCTGCCCAGCACGGCGTGCGCGTCGGGTACCACAACCACGCTCACGAGTTCGAGAACAAGATCGACGGGCAGAACGCCCTCGAGTACTTCGTCTCGAAGCTCGACCCCGAGGTGGTCATCGAGCTCGACACCTACTGGGTCGCCGTCGGCGGCGAGAACCCCGTCGAGGTGCTCGGCAGACTGGGCGACCGCGTGGTCGCACTGCACATCAAGGACGGCCCCGCGACGAAGGACACAAAGGACCAGGTCGCAGTGGGAAGCGGAAGCCTGCCGATCCGTGACATCATCGAGGCCGCCCCGAACGCGCTGCGAGTCATCGAGCTCGACGACTCACGCGACAACCGCTTCACTGCGGTCGCCGACAGCTTCGCGTTCCTCACCAAGGAAGGTCTGGCATGAGCGAGTCCACCACCACTCCGGGTAAGACCGGCCCCGTCGGAGTCGGCGTCATCGGCGCAGGCAACATTTCGACGCAGTACCTGACCAACCTCACGGCGTTCCCGGATGTCGACGTGCGCTTCATCGCCGACATCGACCTCGAGCGCGCCGCCGAGCAGGCCGAGAAATTCGGAGTGCCGGCATCCGGCACCGTCGAGCAGCTGCTGGCGGATCCCGAGATCGAGATCGTCGTGAATCTCACGATCCCGAGCGCTCACGCCGAGGTGGCACTCCAGGCTGTGGCCGCAGGCAAGAACGTGTGGAGCGAGAAGCCCATCGCTCTTGACCGCGAGAGCGGAAAGCGTGTACTGGACGCGGCCCACGCCGCCGGCCTGCGGGTGGCATGCGCACCCGACACCTTCCTGGGTGCGGGCATCCAGACGGCCCGAAGGCTCCTCGAGTCGGGCGCGATCGGCGTGCCGCAGACGGCGCTCACGATCATCCAGAACCCGGGTCCGGAGTCGTGGCACCCGAACCCCGCCTTCCTGTTCCAGGAGGGCGCGGGCCCGCTTTTCGACATCGGCCCGTACTACATCACGACGCTGATCCAGTTCTTCGGACCGGTGAAGCGCGTGGCGGCGGTGGCGTCGAAGGCCAAGCCGATTCGCACGATCGGATCCGGCCCGCTTGCTGGCCAGACCTTCGACGTGACGGTCCCCACCCACGTGACCGCCGTCTTCGAGTTCGAGAGCGGCCAGACGTCGCAGAGCATCTTCAGCTTCGAATCGCAGATCAAGCGCACGCTCTTCGAGGTGACCGGCGTCGACGGCGCGCTCGAGGTCAATGACCCGAACATGTTCGTCGGCAACCTCGTGCTGCACGACGGCAGCGACGAGCCCAAGACGATCGAGGTCGAGGGCGAGCTGTCGGCCCGCGGAACCGGCGTTGTCGAGCTGGCGCGCGCCATCCGCGCAGGAGTGCCTGAACGTGCAAGCGGTGAGCAGGCGTACCACGCGCTCGATGTGATGGTCTCGACCATCCAGGCGGCCGAGACCGGCGAATGGGTCACGGTCGAAAGCACCTTCACTCCGACTGCAGTCCTCCCAGACGGATGGGATGCCTCGGCAGCGACGCTGGCCTGACATCCACCAGGCATAATGCCGCGAGTCCCGCCCCCTGAGGGGCGGGACTCGCGGCATTTGCGTCTGCCGAGCGGTCGGTCTATGCGACCTCTTTGACCTTGCCCTGCTTGATGTGCAGGCGACGCTGGGCGCGGCGGGCGACCGCTGAGTCGTGCGTGACGATCACGAGCGTGAGGCCGCGGGCGCGCCACAGACCCTCGAGCAGCTCCATGATCTCGTCGCGGGTCTCCTCGTCAAGGTTGCCCGTCGGCTCGTCCGCCAACAACACTTCGGGTTCCTTCACCAGCGCCCTGGCGATGGCGACGCGCTGCTGCTGACCTCCGGAGAGCTCCGCCGGCCGGTGGTCGCCGCGATCGCCCAGCCCCACCGATTCCAACGCCTTCGTCGCGCGCTCCCTTCGCTCCGGACCGGGAATGCCGAGCGGAACGAGCGCGGTCTCGACGTTCTCGAGCGCCGTGAGCGTGGGGATGAGGTTGAAGCCCTGGAAGACGAACCCGATCTCCTTGCCTCGGATGCCCGTCAACCGTCCGTCGCCCAGCTTGCCAAGGCTCGAGTCCTCCAGCTCGACCGTCCCGGAGGTCGGCCGGTCGAGCGCGCCCAGCATCTGCAGCAGCGTCGACTTGCCGCCACCTGTTGGTCCCTGGATGGCCACAAGCTGGCCGTCCGGGATCTCGAGCGTGACATCGTTCAGCGCCGTCACCTTTCCCCCCTTGGCCTGGTATTGCTTGGTGACGTTCGTCAGCTTGTACATGTCGCGTTCCTTATGTTGTCGTTGATCGCGGATGCCCGGCCTACTGCACGGACCGCAGCGCTTCGGCGGGGCGCAGGCGCGAGGCCCGCCATCCGCCGATGGCACCGGCCAGCAGGCCGCCGAGGATCGCGAGCCCGACGGCGGCGGCGATGATCCAGACCGTGACGGGTGCGCTCAGGTCAACCTGGGTGGTGGCAGAGCTCGCAGCGGATCTCGCCGCCGCCCCGAACCCTCCGAACCTGCCCGTGCCGGGCGCCGCGCTCGATGCAGCACCGCTTCCGCTCGCGCCACCACCGGAGAACGCTCGGCGGGCTCCGTCGGCGAGGGCGCCGCCGAATCCACCGCTGGAGACGCCTCCGGTGAGACTGGGCGAGATGACGTTGACCACGAGAACGCCGATGAGTCCGATGGCGATGCCGACCACGCCGCCGATGAGCCCCTGCACGACGGATTCGCCCGCCACCTGGCCGACGATGCGGCGGTTCGACCAGCCGATCGCCTTCAGAGTTCCGAACTCCCGGGTGCGGCGGGTGACGCCGGAGATGGTGAAGAGGATGGCGATCAGGAACGCCGCCGCAAGCACGATGACCGAGAGCCACGTGCCGAGGTTGGCGACCAGTTGTCCCGCGCTCCCGAGCGAGCCCGACACGTTGGAGGCCAGGTCTGCCTGAGTGGAGACCGTGGTGCTCGGCAGGGTCTTCTCCAGGGACGTCTTCAGCGAGTCGACGTCGGTTGCCGATGCTGCCGTGACGTAGATGGTGGAGATCTTGCCCTTCTCGTCAGAGAGCGTCTGCGCGAGGTCCAACGGGATGTAGACATTGGATGCGGTCGTCGAGTCTGAGCCGGTCGGCTTCACGGTTCCGACGATCTTGAAGTCCTTGCCGCCGACGCTGATCGTGTCGCCGACCGACAGGCTCTTCGACTTCGCGTAGCTCGAGTCGAGCACGGCGACGTACTTGCCGGCGTCGGACGACGTGAGCGTGCGTCCCTTCGCGAGTGCGGTTGATGCGACCGGGCCGACGGCCTTCGCTCCTGGCGTGATGCCCATGACGCTGAACGAGTTGACCTGGAACGAGCTTCCGCCCTGGCCGTCGGATCCGCCGGTGCCTCCAGACGTCGACGTGCCCGACTTGGGCGTGGTGCCCGTGCCGTCCCTCAGCTTGCTGAAGTCGGGCAGTGTTCCCTTGAAGCTCGTGTTCTGGAGCGATAGCACAGCGGCGGCCCCGGAGACGCCCGAGGTCTTCTGCACCTTGGCGAGGGCCGAAGCGCTCAAGGTGTTGCCGCCCGGGCCGACGCTCAACCGTGAGGAATCGACGCTGCGGCTTCCGTCACTGCTCTGCGAACCGGCGTTCGCACCGAAGTCGAACCGCGGCCCCTGTGCGGATCCTGCGGTAGGGGTGCTGACGGGCTTCGTGATGGTGATGTCGGTGCCGACTCCGTACACGGACTGCAGCACCTCCGCCTGGGCGTTCTTCACGCCTGCCGCCACCGAGTTCACGATGATGACGAGTGCGATCGCCAACGCCATGCCGATGGCGATGATGAGCGTCTGTCTGCGGCGGCCGAGGAGTTCTCGGCGCAGGTAGGTTCCGAACATAGTGGTCCTCCGTGGGGTCTTCCCGCACCGTAGGCATCCGTTTTGTGGCGCCGCTATGTCGCGCTTGTGCTTCAGCAGTGCGTCTTCGGCGGAGTCAAACGCGGGAGGCGGCCGCAGCGACCGGTGACCTCGGAACGCTTCTGGTCACCGACGTTCCCGCATGAGAGCCGGATGGGCGTTTCTCAGACTTCGCATAAGTAGCGCACAGGAGGCCCGAACCGGGCTTTCGATAATGGGAAGCATGTCCACCCCAGTCACCGCCGCGTCCGAGCGCGGCCAACTCCGCCCCACGACGGCACCCCTGCATCACGCGGACGGCTCGCCGATCCGGATCCTCGTCGTCGACGACGAGCACACCCTCACCGATCTGCTCCAGATGGCCCTGCGCTATGAGGGCTGGGAGGTGAAGTCTGCCGCCAATGGTCAGCAGGCCCTCACCGTCGCACGCGAGTTCAAGCCGGACGCCGTCGTGCTCGACATCATGCTTCCCGACATCGACGGGCTCCAGGTGATGGCGAGGATGCGTGAGGGCGGCGGCGAGACCCCCGTGCTCTTCCTCACCGCGAAGGACTCGCTCGACGACCGCATCGCGGGCCTCACCGCAGGCGGCGACGACTACGTGACCAAGCCGTTCAGCTTGGAGGAGCTCGTCGCCAGGCTGCGTTCGCTGCTGCGAAGGTCGCGCGCGCTCATCGCCGACACGCAGGATCCGCGCATCGTGGTCGGCGACCTCGTGCTCGACGAGGATTCGTACGAGGTGACGAGGGCAGGTGAGCCCATTTCGCTGACCGCGACGGAGTTCGAACTGCTGCGCTATCTCATGCGTAACCCGCGCCGCGTGCTCTCGAAGGCGCAGATCCTCGACCGCGTATGGAGCTACGACTTCGGCGGCACCTCCAGCGTCGTCGAGCTGTACATCTCCTATCTGCGCAAGAAGATCGACGCAGGGCGGCCGGCGATGATCCACACGGTCCGTGGCGCCGGGTACATGATCAAGGCCGCGGAGTGACCCTCCGTCGACGTCTCTCAGGGCGAGAGTGAGCGGAACGTGAGCACGAGTTCCGAAGCGGGTACCGCGAACCCCTATGCCGCGACCACGGCTGCGCCAGGTACGCCGCATCCGGAGCCACGGCAGGGGACGGGGCGGGGCCGAAGGACCGGGCGTGCGTGGTTGCGCGCCGCGTTGCATCCGCTTCGCCATACGACGCTGCGCACGAAGCTCGTGCTCTCCGTCGTCGCGCTCGTCGCGGTGCTCGGCGTCGTGATCAGCCTGGTCAGCGCCCTGTTCCTGCAGCGGTACCTGGTCGAGCGCCTTGACGCGCAACTGGGTAACGCCGCGAGCAGAGGCGAGCTGACCGCGTTGCAGGCGATCGGCGCTCCGGGCGGTGTCGCGGCCGACGACCTTCTTCGGCAGGTGCTCGACTCACGCGGGCTTTCGCCCGGCACCGTCGCGGCGCTCATCACCTCAGACGGACACACCTATTCCATGTATCTGAGCGGTGACCAGGCAGCCACCCCGCAGACCGCGTCGCCCGACGCGAGCACCAAGATCGCGGCCGTCCCGACGAACGGCACCGCGACGTCCGTAGACCTCGGCGGAACACTCGGCCAGTACCGGCTCGTGGCCGTCGCTCTGCCGCAGTCGGCGGAGCTCGTCGTTGGCCTTCCGCTCGCCGATGTGAACGCCACAACGACCCAACTGCTCACGATCATCCTTCTCGTCACTGTGGTCGCCATCGCGGCCGCCGGCGGAGTCGGTCTGCTCATCGTGGTGCTCGCGCTGCGCCCGCTCGGACGCGTCGCAGCGACGGCCACAGCCGTCTCCCGGCTACCGCTCGAGCGGGGCGAGGTGGCCCTCGCGGTGCGTGTGCCGACCGAAGACACCGACCCACGCACCGAGGTGGGCAGGCTGGGGGCCGCCTTCAACAACATGCTGGGGCACGTGGCATCCGCTCTCTCGGCCAGACAGGCGAGCGAGAACAAGGTTCGGCAGTTCGTGGCGGATGCCTCGCACGAGCTGCGAACGCCGCTCGCGTCCATCCGCGGCTACGCAGAGCTCACGCGACGCGCCCCTGAGCAACTACCGCCGGACACCGTTCGGGCCATCGGACGCATCGAGTCGGAGGCCGAGCGCATGACGGCGCTCGTCGAAGACCTGCTGCTGCTCGCCCGGCTCGACGAGGGCAGGGAACTCGACCACGAACCCGTCGACCTGTCGCGGTTGGTGATCGACGCAGTGTCAGACGCACATGCCGCCGGCCGCGACCACACGTGGACGGTCGACTTGCCGCCGGAGCCGGTGTCGGTGCTCGGAGACGCGCCACGGCTCTACGAGGTGATCGCCAACCTGCTCACGAACGCCAGGGTGCACACCCCGGAGGGAACGAGCGTGTCCACCGAGTTGAGCGTCGAAAAGAGCGCGGACCGCTCCTTCGCGGTCGTCACCGTTACCGATGACGGACCGGGCATTCCCGATGATCTGCAGCCGGTGCTGTTCGAACGATTCGCCAGGGGAGACTCGTCGCGTTCACGGCACACCGGGTCGACCGGCCTGGGTCTGGCGATCGTGCGTGCTGTCGTCGGGGCCCAGGGCGGAACCGTCGATGTGGAGAGCGAGCCGGGACGCACCCGGTTCACGGTGAGACTGCCGGTGGACGAGTCGGCCAATGCCGCAACGGGTGGCGGCCTTGACGCCGCCTCCGATGGCGCCGTCTCCGTCACCCAGGAGGAGCCGCTCCCACTCGCCGAGCACGACGCCGAAGCGCCTGGGGCCGATGCAGCGCAGGCCGAGGCGCACGACGACGAGGCGGCCACACGCAAACGCGGCACGTGATGCCAAACTGGCGATCATGCGCATTGCTCTCACCGGTGGATCAGGAAAACTTGGACGAACGGCCGTGCGGATGCTCCGCGAAGCCGGTCACGACGTCACCTCCTTCGATGTCGTCGGCCCGCGCGGGCCGGGCTATCTGCAGGTCGACCTCACGGACTACGGCCAGGTCATCGACGCCCTCGCCGGTGTTCACGAGGGCGTGAGGCAGACCGGGTACGACGCGATCGTTCACCTTGGCGCAATCCCTGCGCCAGGCATCCGCAGCGATGTGGCCACGTTCGAGAACAACATCCTGAGCACGTACCACGTCTTCCAGGCGGCGCGCACGCTCGGTATCAGCAACATCGTCTACGCGTCGAGCGAGACGGTGCTCGGCCTGCCCTTCGACGAGGATCCGCCGTATCTTCCGATCGACGAGGAGTATCCGGGGCGCCCCGAGTCCACCTACTCGCTCGTGAAGCACCTCGAGGAGACCATGGCGAGGCAGCTCACCAGGTGGGATCCGGAGCTGAAGATCATCGGCCTGCGCTTCTCCAACGTCATGGACCCCGAGGACTACGCGGCGTTCCCCGGGTACGACTCGGACACCAAGAACCGCCGCTGGAATGCGTGGGGCTACATCGACGCGCGCGACGGCTCGCAGGCGATCCTCAAAGCGCTGGAGGCCGAGCTGACCGGTTTCGAGGTGTTCATCATCGCCGCCGCCGACACGGTGTCCGATCGGCCGAATGCCGAGCTGGCGGCTGCGGAGTTCCCCAACGTGCCCGTGCACGGCGACCTGGGAACGCACGACACTCTGCTCTCGATCGGCAAGGCGCGCCGCCTGCTCGGCTATGAGCCGCAGCACTCCTGGCGCAACCACGTGTAGCCGCTGCTGACCTGCGGCCGAGCATCCGCGGAGCATCCGCAAAGCCCTGCCAAGCCCTGGAAGCCCTGCCAAACCCTGCCAAGCCCTGCCGAGCCCTGCCAAGCCCTGCCGAAAATCGGAGATTCGTCGCGACCCGCCGACGAGCGTCGCGGCCAGCCCGCGCGTCGGCGCGAATCTCCGATTTTCGGAAGAGCGTCGATGGATGCCTGTCACCGCGCGGTGTCGTGCGGAGCGACGCACGCGGATGTCTGCGACCTCGATTTGGGCATCCGTTCGCCGTCGCGTACGATTGTGGATGCCCAAGACCGCCGGTCATCGGCGTGCCAGCACGTCGATCGAAGGTTCTCGAGCCGGACAGCACCGAAATGTGCCGCCCGAACCGAGACGGCCCGCGCAGGCGAGAACGAGAAGATGGCAGCATTTCGCTGCCGTTCGACACGCTCCGTGCCTGCGCACGGAGCTTTTTTCATTTCCGGCCGGTGCGAAGGCGACGCGCAGCATCCGCAGCGCGTCTCGTATGTAAGAGGAGTGGCCATGGCGAACAAGGAAGCCACGGTTGCCGAGCTCGAAGAGAAGTTCAAGAGCTCGACCGCCGTTCTGCTGACCGAGTATCGCGGTCTGTCTGTTGCGAAGCTCAAGGAGCTCCGCAGGTCCATCAGTGCAGACGCGACCTACGCCGTGGTGAAGAACACGCTGACCAAGATCGCGGCGAACAACGCCGGCATCTCGACGTTCGACGACGAGCTCGCCGGACCGTCCGCGATCGCCTTCGTGCACGGTGACCCCGTGAACGTCGCAAAGGGTCTGCGTGACTTCGCCAAGGCGAACCCCCTTCTCGTCGTCAAGGGCGGCTACTTCGATGGCAGCCCCCTTACCGCCGAAGAGGTAGGCAAGCTCGCCGACCTCGAGTCCCGTGAGGTGCTGCTGGCCAAGCTGGCCGGCGCCTTCAAGGCCTCGCTGTTCGGAGCCGCATATCTGTTCAACGCGCCGCTGTCGAAGGCCGTCCGCACGGTCGACGCGCTGCGTGAGAAGCAGGAGTCCGCAGCGTAGGCATCCACCGCCCATTCGGGGTGAAGGATGCTCGCCGCGGTGAGTACACGTAGAAACCAAGGAGAAGAAAATGGCTGACAAGCTGTCCACCGAGGAGCTGCTCGAGCAGTTCAAGGGTCTGACGCTCATCGAGCTGTCGGAGTTCGTCAAGGCGTTCGAGGAGACCTTCGAGGTCACCGCCGCCGCTCCCGTCGCCGTCGCTGCCGCGCCGGCCGCCGGTGGCGCAGGTGCCGGTGCCGAAGAGGTCGAGGAGAAGGACTCGTTCGATGTCGTTCTCGAGGCCGCTGGCGAGAAGAAGATCCAGGTCATCAAGGTCGTGCGCGAGCTGACCTCGCTCGGCCTTGGCGAGGCGAAGGCCGTCGTCGACGGTGCTCCGAAGGCCGTGCTCGAGGGCGCGAACAAGGAGACCGCCGAGAAGGCGAAGGCTGCCCTCGAAGAGGCCGGCGCGACCGTCACGCTCAAGTAGTTCCCGCCCCGGTAGGGGCATCGTTCCGCAGGCCTTATGGCGTGCAGAACCGCAGCGAGGGCGTCATCCCATCAGGGGTGGCGCCCTTCGTCGTGTCCGAAGCGCCGCACCCCGCGACCCGGTGGTGCCGTTGCCCGCGTTGCGTCACCCGATCCGGCCCATCCCGCCCGTCTCGTCCGCAGGACCGCGTCGGCTGAGGTTCCCCCACCCACACAAACACCCACGATTTCAGGACATGGCCTCATCCGCGGGCGCTATGTCACCCGCCTTCCGCATGTCCTGAAAACGTGTCGTGTTTGGTGGCGAACCGCCGGCCTCAGCGGCCGCTGAGAGCCGATACTGACCCCACCCGGCAGCTCCCGCCGAAAACAGCAGAAGTGCCCGAGAACAGCAGGATTCCTGCTGTTCTCGGCGCGAGAGCGTGATCACTGCTGTTTTCAGAGCGGCCGCCGCCGGGGCGTGGCCGCCGGTCGAGGCTCGGCGGTCCGGTACGGGGCTCGGCCGCCCCGGGGCGCGGCAGAGCAGAAGCGGGACTCGACTGGGCGGAAGCGGAGGCGACGCCGCGGAGGCGCCCGGCTTGAGATATATAGCTAAGCTATATATAATAGTTTCATGCTTACCGAACCGATCTCTCTTCCCTTCAGGGACGACACGGGCAGCGACGCTGAACTGCGATACCTTCTGAGCGACTACGTGCAGCTCTCTGGCCGACTCACCCGACTGGCCCACCGTCTCTCCGGTGGGCCAGAAGGCCCAGCCACGTGGCGCACGCTCGCCGTGCTTCAGCAGTCCGGCCCGATGCGCCTCGGCGAACTCGCCGCCCTGAGTCACGTCGCCCAGCCGACGATGACCAAGATCGTGGCCGGCCTCGTCGAACGCGAATGGGTGAAGCGCATCGCAGACGCCGACGATGCCAGGGCATGGCAGATCGGCATTTCCGCGAAGGGCATCATCCAGCTCGTGGAGTGGCGCAACAACCTTGCGAGCGCCCTGCTGCCGTACTTCCAGGACCTGTCCGACGACGATCGCCGCACCATGCAGCGTGCCCTCGAGCTGCTGCTTCCCCGGCTGGCGGAGGCATCCGCCTCAGCAAACCCCCTCTCAGGAAAGACGAACGACTGATCTCGATGACCCAGACCGACATCCCCGACACGAACTCCATCGCACAGCCCACGGTCGGCGCCGCCAAGAACCGGGCGGATGCCACGCCCACCGCACGAAGCAGTGGAGCGAACAACCCGCACGCCGGTGGGCATTCCGGAGGCAGCGGCATCCTGAAGCAGCCGCTCGCCGTGTGGGCAGTGGCCTTCGCCTGCGTCGTCTCGTTCATGGGCATCGGTCTCGTCGACCCGATCCTGCCCGCTATCGCGGCAAGCCTGAAAGCCACCCCGTCGCAGACCGAGCTGCTCTTCACGACCTACCTGCTCATCACCGGTGCCGCCATGTTCTTCACGAGCTGGCTGTCCACCCGCATCGGCACGAAGAAGACGCTGCTCATCGGGCTCGCGGTCATCGTGGTCTTCGCGGCGCTCGCCGGCGCGAGCGGTTCGGTGTGGGAGATCATTGGGTTCCGGGCAGGCTGGGGACTCGGCAACGCGCTGTTCATCTCCACCGCGCTCGCCGCCATCGTCGGTGCGGCATCCGGCGGTGCCTCGCAGGCGATCATCCTCTATGAGGCGGCCCTCGGCCTCGGGATGGCCCTCGGCCCGCTCCTCGGCGGCCTGCTCGGCAACGTGTCGTGGCGTGGACCGTTCTTCGGCACGGCGACGCTCATGGCCGTCGGCTTCGTCGCGATCATGACCATGCTGCGCAAGGGCAGCGAGTCCAAGCCAACGCCCACGAAGCTGACGGCACCGTTCCGCGGCCTCGCCCGCCCCGGTCTCGGCGTCATGGCCGGAGCAGCGCTGTTCTACAACATGGGCTTCTTCGTGCTGCTGGCCTACACACCGTTCGCGTTGGCCGACCTCGGCCTGGATGCCGCCATCCCGCTAGGCCTCATCTTCACCGGTTGGGGAATCGCGCTCGCCATCTCATCCGTGTGGCTCGCTCCCGCGCTGACCAACCGGCTGCGCCGCACCACGGTGCTCATCATGGTCATCCCGCTGCTCGCGGCCGACCTGTTGCTGATCGCCCTGCTCGTGAAGTCGATCGTCGCCATCATCGTTCTGGTGATCGTGGGCGGCATCTTCCTAGGCATCCTCAACACCGTGCTCACCGAGTGCTCCATGGAGGCGACAGATCTTCCCCGTCCCGTGGCGTCGTCCGCCTACTCAGGTGTTCGCTTCATCGGTGGCGCCGTCGCTCCTCCCGTCGCCGCAGCGCTGGGCAACTCCTTCGGTGCTGCCGTTCCGTTCTTCTTCGGGACGGCCGTGCTCGTGATCTCGACGCTCATCGTGGTCTTCGGCCGGCGCGCGCTCCGTCGGGCGGACGGCGCCGTCGAGAACGCGGAGCAGGAGGCGGAGGCGATCGCCATCGGCGACGCCGACTAAGACCCCAGGGGCGGACCGAAGCCGGCTCCCTGACCACTCAGCTGCGCAGGGACTGCGCCACTTCTACGAGGAGGCCCTCCGGTCCGCGGAGGTAGCCGAGGCGGTAGACATCCTCGTAGTCGACGAGCTCGCCGACCAGGTCGTAGCCGGCGGCCCTGCTGTTGGCGACGACCGCGTCGAGGTCGTCGACCTCATAGCTGAGATGGCGGTATCCGACCGTGTTCGACGGCAGGTCCTCCTCGCCGATCGCTTCGGGGGAGCGGAACGCAGACAGCTCGAGCGCCGCACCGCCGCCAGGCGGGCGGAGGAACACCACCTCGCTTCGCACATCCCCGAGGCCGATGATGCGGTCCACCCATTCCCCGCTCACCTCGGACGAGCCCTCGCGCGTGAACCCGAGCGCGACGAAGAAGTCCACGACGCGCTCGAGGTCGCGCACAACCACACCGACATGATCGAGTCTGAAGGATGCCATATCGGCAGGCTAGCGCCGGCCGCGGCCCTCAAGGTTCAGGTGGGCAGGGCCGACTCTCCGGAGACATGCCGCCGCGCAGCTTCGCGGCGCTCCCGCCAGACCCGCTGCCAGCTCCCCAGAGCTGAGCCCTGCCCTCCGCCGCCGTGTCAGCGCGGCGGCGCCGTGCTGCCGCGGTCGACGAAACGCACGGGATGCCGTACCGACCGCATGCGCTTGTCACTGCCCGCCAACTCGTCCAGCAGCATCCGGGCGGCCGCAGCACCCTGCGCCGCGGGATCCTGCTCGAAGGTGCTCAGCGAGAACACGCCGGAAAGCGGATGCCCGTCGACGCCGATCACGGAGACGTCGTCCGGGATGCGTAGCCGGTGCGCCCACAGCGACAGCATGGCCCCCATGGCCATCTCGTCGCTGCCGGCGAAGATGGCGGTCGGATGCCCGTCCGCGGCATCCAGCATGGCGTCCACTGCGTGCCGGCTGACCTCGGTGTCGAACCGGCCGTGCAGCACCCGGTCGTCGCGTGCCGCGAGCCCGGCGGCCTCCATCGCCCGGCGCCACCCCTTCTGCCTCGACCGCGGCACAGTTGGGTTCAGTCCTTCCTCGTCGTCGCCGCCCAGGTAGGCGATGTCGGTGTGACCAAGGTCGATGAGGTGCCTCGTCGCGGCCTCCGCCACGCCGAGGTCGTCGATGCCGATGTGACGGATGCCGCGCACCGGTCCGCCCACCGCGATGGTCGGGTGCCCGGTCGACGCGAGCTGCCTGCGTTCCTCCGCGCTGAAGTCGAGGCACAACGCCACGAGCGCATCGGTGCGCTTGCGCAGGATCGACCTGTGGAAGACGCGCGACCGGTCCCCGCCGCGCCCGCCGAGGTTGAACAGGATGAGGTCGTAGCTCGCCTCGCGCAGCTCACGGTCGATGCCCTCGAGCACCGAGGTATAGAACCACCTGCTCACCGACGGGACCACGGCTCCCATCGCGAGCGTGCGACCGGATGCCAGCCCTGCCGCGCCCGCGGACGGCACGTACCCGAGGTGGTCGGCCGCCCGCCTGACCGCCTCCCTCGTCGTCGGTGCCACGTTCGGCAAGCCGCGCAGAGCGCGCGACACCGTGGCCGTGGACACGCCGCTCGCGCGTGCGACGTCATCGATGCCGGTCATTGCGGAACCTAGTGGCCGGTGGTGCCGGTGCGGTTCTCGGTGGGAGGCCGCACCAAGTGGTCATCGCCGGCGGGGCGCATCCGTTCGGTCATGCGGTGCCGTGCTGCCAGCAGCAGTGCGAACAGCACGACGAACGCGAGCAGGGTGATCGCCCAGCCGAGGGCATCCTGCCCCGTTAGCTCGTAGATCACGGTGATGACGAAGAACGCGGCCGTGAAGAACCCGATGCCCCCGATGAAGAGGTCGAGGATCTCCCGCGGGTCGGGTTGCGACGCGCTGCTCAACATGCGGATGCGCGGCACCGGCGTCAGCCCTTCACACCGCCGGCGGTCAGGCCGGCCACGATGCGGCGCTGGAAGATCAGCACCAGGATGACGAGCGGGATCGTCACGACGACGCCGGCAGCCATGACCGCCGTGTACGGCTCCTGGTGTGGCTGGCTGCCGGTGAAGCCGGCGATCGCCACCGTGACCGTCTGCGTCGCATCGGTGGTCAGCTGGCTGGCGATGAGGTACTCGTTCCAGCTGGCGATGAACGCGAGGATGGCTGTGGTGAAGACCGCGGGAGCGGCCAGCGGCAGGATGATCTTGCGGAACGCCTGCGCCGACGTGCAGCCGTCGATGCGTGCGGCCTCCTCGAGATCCCACGGCATCTCCCGGAAGAACGACGTGAGCGTGTAGACCGTCAGCGGCAGTGCGAACGAGATGTCCGGCAGAATCAGTGCCTGGTACGTGCCGATCCAGCCCCAGTTCGTGAAGAGCTGGAACAGCGGGGTCAGCAGCGCGACGCCAGGGAACATCGAGGCGCCGAGGATGATGCCCATCACGATGCCCTTGAACCGGAAGTCCAGGCGCGCCAGCGCGTAGGCGGCGAAGATGCCGAACAAGAGGCAGACGATGGTGGTCGCGGCGCCGATGATCAGGCTGTTCAGCAGCGCGAGGCCAAGATGGTTGCCGAGGTTCGTCGACAGCGCCGTGACGTAGTTGTCGAACGTGACGTGGGTGAACCAGAACGTGTTGTCGAAGGTGAAGCCCACGTCGCGGAACGACGTGACGATCATCCAGTAGAACGGGGCGATGCACCAGATGACGATGACGATGGCGCTGATGCCCGTGCGGAGGCTCTGATTGCGGCGCCGGCGCCTGCCGGTCTTATTCGCCGCCTTGGTTCCGGACCGCCGCAGATCCGCGCCTTCGGTCGTGGCAGTGGCTGGCCCCGCGATGGCGCTCATAGCGTGCCCTTCTGCTGGGACTCCTGAGTTCGCACAACGTTCGCGCCGAGGAACCGCACGAAGATGAATGCGACCAGGAAGATGATGATGAACGTGATGGTCGACAGTGCAGATGCGCTGTTCGGTCCCTGCCTGATCTGATCGACGACCAGGATCGAGAGGGTGGTCGTGGCGTTGCCGCTTCCGCCGCCGCCTCCCGTGAGGATGGCGGGCAGGTCGTAGATGCGCAACGCATCGAGGATGCGGAAGAGCACCGCGACCATGAGGGCCGGCTTCAGCAGCGGTAGCGTCACGCGCCAGAACCGCTGCAACGTGGTGGTCCCGTCCACCTTCGCCGCTTCGTACAGCTCCTCAGGGATCAGCTGCAGACCGGCCAGGATGAGCAGGGCCATGAACGGCGTGGTCTTCCAGGTGTCGGCGATGATGATCGCCCAGCGCGACGACCACTCGCCGCTCACCCAGAGGATGCGCTGGCCGACGAGAGCGTTGGCGATGCCGGCTGCCGAGAAGATGAAGTACCAGAGCTTCGCGGTGACCGCCGTCGGGATGGCCCACGGCACGAGGATTGCTGCACGCACGATGCCGCGGCCGTGGAATGCGCGGTTCATGATGATGGCCATCCAGAGCCCGAACAGCGTCTCGAGGATCACGGTGACCACCGTGAAGAAGAACGTGACCCCGACGGCGTTCCAGAACTGGGCACCCAGGCTACCTGGCGGGCACGCGATGGCGCCGGTGGACGACGAGCACTGCTGCAGGAGCCAGTGCGCGTAGTTCTGGAAACCGGCGAAGCCGCCCTGTACGAACAGGCCGGTGGCCGAGTCGAGGCCGGGATCCTTCTGGAACGACATCACGATCGCGCTGACGATCGGGTAGCCGATCACGACGGCCAGGAGGGCCATCGTCGGCAGGATCAGCCAGACGACCGATTGCACCTGACTGCGCTTGCGCTGTTGTCTGCCGGGTCGCGGTGTTCGCACCGTCCCCGCGGCGGTGGCTGTCTCCGTTGACATGCACGCCTCCATGAGCTTTCGAGCCGATGACCCCGTCGCGGCGACTGCACGCCTCGGACGGAGCCGAAGAAAAGAGATGGGTGGGGATGGGCCGGCGGCGAGACGGATGCCTCGACGCCGGCCCGATGACGCGGCTAGCTTCCCGCGCCTGCCGCCTTGATGGCGTCGGACATGTCGCTGAGCGCCTTGTCGACGGTTTTGTCACCCTTCAGTGCGCCGTATGCGTTGTCCTGAATCGCCTTGGTCACCGCCGGGTAGAACGGGGTCACCGGGCGGGGAACCGCGTTCTCGATCGACGTCTTGAGCGTCTTCAGGTAGCCGAACTTGGCGTTGAGGCTGGCGTCGTCGTACAGCGAGGCGAGCACAGGCGACAGCGAGCCCTGGGTCACGAAGAACTTCTGTGTCTCCGCGCTCTGCAGGAACTCGACGAAGTCGTGCGCCGTCTTCTTGTGCTTCGAGTACACGCTGATGCCCGCGTTGTGTCCGCCAAGGCTGGATGCGCCGGGCTTGCCGTCGCCGTTGCCCGGAAGCGGCGCGATCGCGAACTTGTCCTTCACGACGCTGGATCCGTCGGTCTTGGCCAGGTTGTACACGTACGGCCAGTTGCGCAGGAACAGCAGCTTGCCCGACTCGAACGCCTGCCTGCCCTGCTCCTCCTGGTAGGTGATCGCCTCCGCGGGGATGTTGCCGTCCTTGAAGGCGTCGACGAGTCGCTGCAGGCCCTTCTTCGCCTCAGACGAGTTCACGGTCGGCGTCTTGCCGTCCTTGCCGACGATCGTGCCGCCTGCGGTGTTGATCGCCTCGGCCGCGTTCACCGTGAGGCCCTCGTACTGCGCGAACTGCCCTGCATAGCATCCGATGCCGGCCTGCTTTGCGATCGAGCAGTCGCTCATCATCTCGTCCCACGAGGTGGGCGGGGTCTTCACCAGGTCTGTGCGGTAATAGAGCAGCCCACCGTCGCTGGTCTGCGGGGCCGCGTACAACGTGCCGTTGTAGGTGGCGGTAGCGACCGTCGGCTTCAACAGCTTCGACGTGTCGATCGCCATCTTGCCGGTCAGCGGCTGCAGCCAGCCCTTTGCCGCGAACTCCGCCGTCCAGACCACGTCGACGTCGACGACGTCGTAGTTGGCGTTCTTGGCCTGGAAGTTCTGCACGAGGTCGTCGTGCTGCTGGTCGGCCTGGTCGGACTGCTCCTTGAACGTGACCTTCTCGTTCGGGTGCGCCTGATTCCATTTCGCGATCAGCGGGCGAACCACGTTGCTGTTGTCCTTGCCCTGAACGTAGGTGATGGGCCCCGTGCCATCCAGGTTCTGCTGAGCGGGGCCCGAGCCACCGCCTCCTCCCCCTGAGCAGCCGGCCAAGACCATGCCGATCACTGCGACGCCGGCGACCCCCGCCAGACGTAGAGACGTTTTGCGCGCTCTTCTCATGTCCACTCCTCTTCGAGCGTGATGGTGCGTGTGCTGTCCGGCAACGATAGGCCTAGGCGGCCTCAAATGTAAGCGTTTGCGTCAAGCGCTTACAAGGTGTATCCGACCTGTTATTCAGAACCGGAGCCGCAGGAAACGATCGAATTCTCCCGTTGGACGCATGAGTGCACGGGGCGCCAGGCTTGATCACATGGAATACACGCATCTCGGACGCACCGGCCTCACGGTGTCTCGCATCGTGCTCGGAACGATGAACTTCGGCCCCCAGACGGATGAGCAGACGGCCCACGCGATCATGGACACGGCCCTGAGCGAGGGCATCAACTTCTTCGATACCGCGAACGGCTACGGCGGCCCCGACCACCCCGGCCACACCGAGGAGATCATCGGCAACTGGTTCGCCAAGGGCGGCGGACGCCGCGAGAAGACGGTGCTGGCGACCAAGCTCTACGGCGACATGGGCAACAAGTGGCCGAACAGCGGCAAGCTGTCGGCACTGAACATCCGCAACTCCCTCGACGCGAGCCTGCGCCGGCTGCAGACCGACCACGTCGAGCTGATCCAGTTCCACCACGTCGACCGCGACACGCCATGGGATGAGATCTGGCAGGCCATCGAGGTGGCGGTTCAACAGGGCAAGGTGATCTACGCCGGAAGCAGCAACTTCGCGGGCTGGCACATCGCGCAGGCGCAGGAGGCGGCGGCATCCCGTCACTTCCTGGGACTGGTCAGCGAGCAGTCGCTCTACAACCTGATCGTCCGCGACCTCGAGCGCGAGGTGATCCCGGCCGCGCAGCAGTACGGCCTCGGCATCATTCCGTGGTCGCCGCTGCAAGGCGGTCTGCTCGGCGGCATCATCAAGAAGCAGGAGGATGCCTCGCGGCGCAACGAGGGACGCTCGGCCCAGTCGTTCGAGGGGCACCGGGCGCAGCTGGAGGCATACGAGGCGCTCGCCGATGAGCTGGGCGTCGAGCCCGCGCAGCTCGCCCTGGCGTGGCTGTTGCACCAGCCGGCGGTGACCGGCCCGATCACGGGACCGCGCACGCCCGAGCAGCTCACGAGCATCCTTGGCACCCTCGACCTGAAGCTCGACCAGGCCGCGCTCGCGCGACTCGACGAGATCTTCCCCGGATACAAGACCGCGCCCGAGGACTACGCCTGGTAAGGACCGACGCCACCGGAGGGATCCGACCTCGCCGGGCGACTCGCACTGGGTCGCTCACGCCGCGAGGTCGGATCCCTCCAGCTGGGTGAGGAATGCGCTCGCCGCCGGTCCGACGACCTCGGGCGTCGCCACTCCCACCGACCACTCGAGACCGGGCGCGTCCAACGGCACAGACGACAACGCCTGGGGCCGCTTCTTGGCGAAGTGAGCGGGGACGACCGCGATTCCCAGGCCGTGCTGCACGAGGTCGAGTAGGGAATGCACGTCGTTGGTTTCCAGGTCGGCTGTGCGGCCGGCCCCGATCGAGGCGAGAGCGCGCCCGACCAGCAGCTGGGCGCCCCAGTCGCTCTGGAAGCCGACGATGGTCTCGGTCGCGATGTCGTGCAGGGTGACGGATGAGCGCGAAGACCACGGGTGGGTTGTGCCGCACAGAACCGTGAACGGCTCGGTCGAAACCCGTCGCACCCTCACACCCAGCGGATTGACGCCGCACTCGGCGATCAACGCGACGTCGAGGCGGCCGGATGCCACGTCATCCAGCAACCGAGCAGAGCCCGCGAAACCCAGACGTACGCGCACGCCAGGGTGCGCGGTCCTGAAGTCGGCGAGCTCGGCGGGGAGGTCGCCGAGACCCAGGCACTGCTCGGACCCGACCGACAGCGTGCCGGAGAGCACCTCGCGAACCGCGGCGACGGCCTCCTTGGCCGCCGCGGCGCTCGCGACCGTGCGCACCGACTCGGTGAACAGCGCACGGCCCGCGTGGGTGAGTTCCACTTTGCGGGTGCTGCGGAGGAAGAGCTCTGTCCCGAGTTCGGTCTCCAGTGCCCTGATCGATGCCGAGAGTCCCGATTGCGAGATGTTCAGCGACCGTGCGGCCTTGGTGAAGTGCCTCGTCTCGGCGACGGCGATGAAGTGTTCGAGCTGCCGCAATTCCACGTAGCGACGCTACGCCATCCGCCCTTCATTCCCCGACGATGCGAAGTCCACGTGCGCCGAAAGCACGGCGATCGGAGCGGATCGAGACGAGCAGCCGATCGAGGTTCGCCTGCGTGTGGTGAGCGATCGCGGCGGCGGCGGCATCCGCATTTCTGTGCACGATGGCGTCCACGATCTCGGCGTGCTCGTCCCATGCCGCGGCCCTGCCGTCCTCGGTGCGCATCTCGAGCCAGCGCGCTCTCGCCATGCGGGTCACGGCATCCGCGACCGCCTGAACGATGAACGGGTTGCGGCTCAGGGCGGCGAGGCCCTCGTGGAAGTCCGAGCCGCGCCGCATGCCGGCGTGCTCGTCGTCTGGCTCGGTGCTCTGCGCGGTGACCGACTCGGCGAAGCGGGCGAGGTCGGCATCGGATGCCCGTTCGCACGCGAGTCTCGCGGCGGCCGCCTCGATCGCCTCTCGATACTCGGCCAGCGCCGTCACCTCGTCGAGATCGATCGGCGTCGCCTGCCAGGCTCGTCCGTCGCGGGCGACCAGGCCCTCGCCTTGCAAGCGCATCAGGGCTGCGCGGACCGGCGTTCTGGATGCCCCGAATTCCGCCTCGAGACTGCGCTCGCTCAGCCGCGCCCCTGGCACGATGTCGAGCGACAGGATCGCCTGCCGCACCTGGTCGTACACCTGGTCTGTCTGTGAGGCGGCTTGCATGGATGCTCGTTTCCCGCGGTCGCGCGTCAGGTGGATGGCTGGGCCGTCCCTCCAGTATGGCCAGTGCGAGTACCGGGACTGCCTCCTGTTGCGAGAGCATTGGTATACCACTATGGTATCCCGTAACGAGCAGGAGTCACGGCCGATCGAGCCCGCGGCCGCGGCCCGGGACTCCAGGCATGGAGTTTCGCCGACGCGGCACACGGTAAAGGAGAAGGCCTTCATGGCGCCGAGACGACCAGCACACCCCGCTTCGACGCCCCGAACGGGATCGGTTCGGCCGTGGCTCATGCTCGCTACCGCGGTTCTGGCCCAGGCGGCGGGAACCGTCTTCCAGTCCGCTCCCGCGTTCCTCATCCCGCTGTTGCACACCCAGCGCGGCGTTCCTCTCGCGCAAGCCGGACTGCTGGCATCCGCGCCGACGCTCGGCCTCGTTCTCACGCTCGTCGCGTGGGGCGCACTCACCGACCGGGTGGGCGAGCGCTGGGTGATCGCCGGGGGCATGGCGCTGACGGCGCTCGCTGCGGTCGGGGCGATGACGGCATCCGGATATCTCGGGCTCGGTGGGTTCCTGCTGCTCGGCGGTGCGGCATCCGCAAGCACCAACGCGGCCAGTGGTCGCGTCGTCGTCGGTTGGTTTCCCAAGGAGCGCCGCGGGCTGGCCATGGGCATCAGGCAGATGTGCCAGCCGCTCGGAGTCGCGCTCGCGGCCGTCGCTGTTCCGCCGCTGGCGGCATCCGGGGGAGTGGGTGCGGCCATGGTGCTGCCGCTCGTGCTGACCGCCGTCCTCGCCGTGCTCAGCGCCGTGATCATCGCCGACCCGCCGCGTCCGCCGCGCCATGCAGGGTCGGCAGGGGATGCGCCGTCGCGCCCCGCGAACCCGTATCGCGGCACCGCCACGTTGGTGCGCATCCATCTGGCGTCGGCGCTTCTCGTCGTGCCGCAGTTCACGGTCTCGATCTTCGGCCTGATCTGGCTCACGGCGGACCGCGGCATGGCCGCCACCTCGGCCGGGATCGTCGTCGGAGTGTCGCAGTTCGTCGGAGCTCTCGGCCGCGTTGCGGTCGGAGTGCTTTCCGACCGGGTGGGCAGCCGGTTGCGACCGCTGCGCTGGGTTGCCTGGGCGGCGGCAGGAGTGATGCTGGTGCTGGCGGTCAGCGAAGCAGGGCCTGCCTGGCTGGGGGCGTCCGCGCTCATCGTCGCCGCGACGATCACGGTCGCAGACAACGGCCTGGCCTACACGGCGGTGGCGGAGCTTGCCGGGCCGTTCTGGTCGGGACGAGCGCTCGGCACGCAGAACACCGGTCAGTTCCTCGCCGCTTCGATCGTGGGGCCGGCCGTCGGCGCGCTCATCACGCTCGTCGGGTATCCGATCGCGTTCGCCGTCGTGGCCCTCGCGCCCGTCGCGGCCGTTCCCATCGTGCCGCGTCCGGCCGCCGAGGAGGCGCCGGTCGGAAGACAGCTGGATGCCGCGGCCGTGCGCTGACACGGGGGCTGGGTCTGGGCTGGGTGCCGCCGAAAATCGGAGACACGCCGCGGGGCCGGCGTCCGTTCGGCCGCTCGGCGGCGCGTCGCGACGAATCTCCGATTTTCGGCGGGTGTGAGGGTGGCGGTTGCGACTGGCTGGTTGCGGCTGGCAGGTTTCGATACGCGGCTGCGCCGCCACTCAACCAGCGGTGCTCGGAGCTACTCGGCCAGCGGGAGCGGCGCCACCCACACCGCGTCGGCGGCGACGACGCCGATGGTCATCGGATCGCCGTCGTCGACCGAGACCACGACGTCACCGGCGAACGAGCGTGTCTCGAGAAGCGACGCACGAGCATCCAAACGGATGCCCCGCTCGGCCAGGTAGCGCAGCACAGCCGGATCGGCATCCGAGATGCGCACCACGCGAAGGCGCTCGTTGACCTCGGCGTCGAGCAGGCGCTGGGCGCGCGGGGTGCGCGGGTCGCCTTCGGCGGTCGGGATGGGGTCGCCGTGCGGATCCCGCACGGGATGCCCCAGCACCGCGTCGATGCGGTCGACGAGCGTGTCGGAGACCGCGTGCTCGAGCACCTCGGCCTCGTCGTGCACTTCGTCCCACGGATACCCGAGCGTCTCGACCAGGAAGGTCTCGATCAAGCGGTGCCTGCGGACCATGGCGAGCGCGTGCATCCTGCCCGCAGCGGTCAGCTCGACCGCGCCGTACGGCTCGTGCACCACGAGACCCTGCTCGGCAAGACGGCGGATGGCGTCGCTCACGGTCGCAGCGCGCACGCCGATGCGTGCCGCGAGAGCCGTGACCGTGACGGGCGCCGACTCCCACTCGTTGGCGGCCCAGATCACCTTGAGGTAGTCCTGCGCCGTGTTCGTGAGTGACGAGACGGACATGCGGATCAGTCTAGGGATGCCCGCTCGCCAGTCGCGGGGGTCGGCTCACGTGCATCAAAGGGCGATACCAGCGACGTCGGTGCCGTGACCGGGCAGGGCAGAGTGGGAGATGCGGCCGATGTGCTCTATCGTTGAGCGCGTGTTCCTGAACTGTTGTCGCCACTGACGCCGCGCCGCCATGAGGCGTGCGTGCGGCATAAGACCCACGACCGACCTTATGAGCAGTCAGGACGACCATGAAGTTCGCCGCCTCCATCACCGATCTCATCGGCAACACGCCCCTCGTACGCCTCAATCGCGTGACGGACGGCATCCGCGCCACCGTGCTCGTGAAGGTGGAGTACCTGAACCCTGGCGGCTCGAGCAAGGACCGCATCGCCGAGCGCATCATCGACGCGGCGGAGCGCGATGGGCTGCTGAAGCCGGGCGGCACGATCGTCGAGCCCACGAGCGGGAACACGGGCGTCGGACTGGCGCTGGTCGCGCAGCAACGCGGTTACCGGTGCATCTTCGTGCTCCCCGACAAGGTCGGTGAAGACAAGCGCAACGTGCTCACGGCATACGGTGCGGAGATCGTGGTCACTCCAACGGCCGTCGCGCCAGACGCCCCCGACTCGTACTACAGCGTCTCCGACCGGCTGGTGCGCGAGATCCCAGGGGCGTATAAGCCCAACCAGTACTCGAACCCCAATGGTCCGCGCAGCCACTACGAGACCACAGGGCCGGAGATCTGGCGCGACACCGACGGCCGCGTCACGCACTTCGTCGCGGGCGTCGGCACCGGCGGAACGATCACCGGAACGGGGCGGTACCTGAAGGAGGCGTCTCAGGGGCGCGTGCGCATCATCGGCGCCGACCCGGAGGGATCCGTGTACTCGGGCGGCACTGGAAGGCCGTACCTCGTCGAGGGCGTCGGCGAGGACTTTTGGCCGGATGCCTACGATCCTTCCGTCCCCGACGAGATCATCGCCGTCTCCGACGCCGACTCGTTCGCGATGACCAGGCGGCTCGCCCGCGAGGAGGGTCTGCTCGTTGGCGGTTCGAGCGGGATGGCTGTGGTCGCCGCACTGCGCGCCGCACGCGAGCTCGGCCCGGACGACGTCGTCGTCGTTCTGCTGCCGGATGGCGGCCGCGGCTACCTCGCCAAGATCTTCAACGACGCCTGGATGCGCTCCTACGGCTTCAGCGACGACACGGGCGAAGCCACGGTGCGGGAGGTGATCGCCACGAAATCGGGCGAGCTCCCGGATCTGGTGCACGCGCATCCGAGTGACACAGTGCACGACGCCATCGCGATCATGACGGAGTACGGCGTGAGCCAGCTGCCCATCTTGAACGCAGAGCCGCCCGTCGTGATCGGTGAGGTCGTCGGCTCGCTCGACGAGCGCACGCTGCTCGACCAGGTCTTCGCAGGCCAGGCGAAGATGGCCGATAGCGTCGGGTCGCTCGTAGCGCCACCGCTGCCCCTGATCGGTGCGAACGAGACGGTCGGGGCGGCACGCGCAGCGCTCGGAGAGGCGAACGCGCTGCTTGTGACCGACGAGGGCAAGCCGGTCTCGGTGATCACGCGCGCCGACCTGCTGGCGTTCCTCAGCCGATGAGGCGCCCCATCGGCGCCCCCTTGCATCAGGCAAGCACTTCCACCTTGCGCATTTCTGGCGAACCACGAGAGAACGGGAGACGGCAATGACCGCCGAACACCACGCTGACTCAGCACACCCCCAGAGCGGATTCGCCACACGAGCCATCCATGCCGGGCAGGAATTCGATCCGACGACGGGGGCGGTCGTGCCGCCCATCTACCAGACGTCGACGTTCGTGCAAGACGGCATCGGCGGTCTGCGCGGCGGTTACGAGTACGGGCGCTCGGGCAACCCCACGCGCACCTCGCTCGAGACCGTGCTCGCTGCCCTCGAAGGTGGTGACCGCGGGCTCGCGTTCGCGTCAGGGCTCGCCGCAGAGGATGCCCTCCTGCGCGCCGCCCTCCGCTCAGGGGACCACGTGGTGCTGGGCAACGATGTGTACGGCGGAACGCACCGGCTGATCGATCGAATCCACGGCGAGTGGGGCATCCGTCACACCACCGTCGATCTTGCCGACCTCGACGCCGTTCGGACCGCTCTCGAGACCGAGCGCACCAAGCTGCTCTGGGTCGAGACGCCGAGTAACCCACTGATGAAGATCAGTGACATCGCCGCCCTCGCGGAGCTCGGCCACGCCGCAGGTGCGCTCATCGTGGTGGACAACACCTTCGCCTCGCCGGCGCTGCAGCAGCCGCTCTTCCTCGGCGCCGACATCGTCGTGCATTCGACCACCAAGTACCTGGGCGGCCACTCGGATGTGATCGGCGGGTCGGTCGTGCTCGGCGACGGCGAACTGGCCGAGAAGCTGGCGTTCCAGCAGTTCGCGGCGGGAGCCGTGCTGGCCCCCATGGAGGCGTGGCTGACCGTGCGTGGCATCAAGACGCTCGACGTACGCATGCAGCGGCATTCCGACAACGCGCAGGCGATCGCGGAGCGGCTGGCGGAGCATCCGGCCATCGAGCAGGTCTACTACCCCGGCCTTCCGTCGCACCCGGGCCACGAGCTGGCGGCCCGCCAGATGTCGCGCTTCGGCGGGATGCTCTCGGTCGCGCTGAAAGACGGAGCGGATGCCGCACGCCGGTTCGCCGAGTCCACCGAGGTCTTCCAGCTCGCCGAGTCGCTCGGCGGCGTCGAGTCGCTGATCGGCTACCCGAGCGAGATGACGCACGCATCGGTTCGCGGAACCGCCTTGGAGGTGCCGGGGAACATCGTGCGCCTCTCGGTCGGAATCGAGTCGATCGACGACCTGATCGCCGACCTGGAGCGCGCGCTCGAGCGTTGATCCACCGCCATCGGGCATAGGAGGCCCATGGCGTTCTCCCCGAACGCTTGCGGGACTCACATCGTTTCGTGACATTGCAGGGAAAGGGGCTGCAGAAGGCGGGCGGCAACCATGGCTGCCATGTCCGAGAACAGCACGCCCCATGAGCAAGAGCTCGACGTCGAGGTCGTGGTTCCCGTCTACGACGAGGAACGATCCCTCGCCGCGGGCATCCGCGCCCTGCACGCGCACCTGACGGCGCACCTGCCGCAGTCGTGGCGCATCACGATCGCCGACAACGCGAGCACGGACGCCACGCCCCGCATAGCCGACGAGCTCGCGGCGGAGCTGCCTCAGGTGTGCGCCGTGCACCTGAACGAGAGGGGCAGGGGCAGAGCACTCAAGCAGGTGTGGCTCGCGTCTCCCGCGGCCGTCGTCGCGTACCTCGACGTCGACCTCTCGACGGATCTCGCCGCCGTTGCACCGCTCATCGCCCCGCTGCTTTCCGGACACTCCGATCTCGCGATCGGCACGAGGCTCGATCGCGCTTCTCGCGTGATGCGCGGCGGAAAGCGTGAGTTCATCTCCCGCGGCTACAACACCATGCTTCGCATGGCGGGCGCCCGCTTCAGCGACGCGCAGTGCGGTTTCAAGGCCATGCGAACGGATGTCGCGCGACGGTTGCTACCGCTCGTCGAGGACACGGGGTGGTTCTTCGACACCGAGCTGCTCCTGCTCGCCGAGCGCGCGGGCTTGCGAATCCACGAGGTGCCCGTCGACTGGGTGGACGATCCGCAGAGCTCCGTCGACATCTGGGCGACGGCGGTTGCCGACATGCGAGGACTGTGCCGCGTGTGGTGGGGGCTCGCACGGGGGCGGGTGCCGGTCGCGGCGATCTACGCGGAGTTCGGCAGGCATCCGTACGCGCCGCCCACGCGACCGGGCTTCTTCGGCCAGGTGCTTCGATTCGGTGCGATCGGCGTGCTCTCCACCGCTGCGTACGCGCTGCTCTACCTCGCGCTCCAGCAGGCGATGACCGCGCAGGTGGCGAACTTCGCCGCTCTCCTGATCACGGCTGTGGCCAACACATGGGCGAACCGGCGATTCACATTCGGGGTGCGCGGCCCGGAACGTGCGCTCGCCCATCAGGTGCAGGGTCTCGTCGTGTTCGGTATCGCGTGGGCCATCACGTCGGGTTCGCTCTCGGTGTTGGGGGCGTTGCGGCCGGATGCCTCGTCCGGGCTTCAGATCGCGGTGCTCACCTGCGCGAATCTGCTCGCCACCGTGGTGCGCTTCGTGCTGCTGCGGGCCTGGGTCTTCGCCCGTGAGCGACGCAGCCCGACGACGGTCGGTGGTCCGGGAGAAGAGCCTCCGAGTGTGCCCGGCTCAGTGCCGCAGCATCCCATCGCATCCGTCACCGCGCACGTCGCAGAGCCTGTTCCCGAAAGCGCCGGATCTGCCATATCCGGGAGACACCCGACCCATCCCATCCAGAAAGCGAGCCGATGATGAGCGCGACGACATCGACCCAGGCCATCCCGACCAATCCGTCAGGCACGAAGAGGCCATCGAGCGCAGCGATGCCGCCGCCGACCTGGGCGCGCTGGCGAGAGCTCGCACGCTGGATCGTTCGCGGCCGCGCAAACACCGCCCGCTGGGAGCGGCCGGCGCTCCTCGGGCTGCTCGCCGTCACGGCAGTGCTCTATGTGTGGGACCTGGCCGCGAGCGGCTGGGCGAATTCGTTCTACTCCGCCGCCGTGCAGGCCGGCAGCAAGAACTGGGAGGCCTTCTTCTACGGTTCCTCCGATGCAGGCAATTCGATCACCGTCGACAAGCCGCCGGCCAGCCTGTGGATCATGGAGCTGTCGGCACGCGTCTTCGGGCTGAGCCCGCTGAGCATCCTGCTGCCTGAGGCGATCATGGGGGTCGCAACGGTCGGCATCCTCTATGTGACCGTGCGCAGGCACTTCACGGCGCGCGCAGCCCTGCTGGCCGGCGGCGTGCTCGCGATCACGCCGGTTGCTGCGCTCATGTTCCGGTTCAACAACCCGGATGCCCTGCTCGTGCTGCTCACGGTGCTCGCGACGTACTTCACGCTGCGGGGCATCGAGTCCGGACGCATTCGCTGGGTGGTGTGGGCCGGCGCAATGGTGGGCCTCGCCTTCCTGACAAAGCAGCTGCAGGGGTTCCTGGTCGTTCCCGTGCTCGCGCTCGCATACCTCGGAATGGCGAACACGTCGTTCGGCAAACGGCTGCTCCATCTGCTCGCGGCGCTCGCCGCCATCGTCGTATCGGCCGGCTGGTGGGTTGCGATCGTCGAGTTGATGCCGGCATCCATGCGGCCCTACGTGGGCGGTTCGCAGAGCAACAGCTTTCTCGAGCTCACGTTCGGCTACAACGGGCTCGGGCGCATAACGGGCAACGAGACCGGAAGCGTCACGGGCGGTGGGAACGCGACGGGCGGCAGCATGTGGGGTGCGACCGGGCCGCTGCGCCTGTTCGATAACGAGATAGGCGGGCAGATCTCGTGGCTGCTCCCCGCGGCGCTCGTGCTGCTCGTGATCGGCATCGTGCTGATCGGGCGTGCTCCGCGCACGGATGCCCGCCGGGCCACCCTCGTGCTGTTCGGCGGAACGCTCGTGGTCACCGCGCTCGCCTTCAGCTTCATGGCTGGCATCTTCCACGCCTACTACACCGTTGCGCTTGCTCCCTCGTTGGCCGCGGTGATCGGTATCGGCGCTGAGTTGCTCTGGGGCAGGCGGTGGGCGTTGTGGGCCCGCATCGTGGCCGCGGTGCTCGTACTCGGCAGTGCCGTCTGGGCCTTCGTTCTGCTGCAGGAGGCATCCGACTGGCTTCCGTGGCTCAAGTGGGTCGTGGTGGCCGTCGCCGCGGTGGGCTCAGTCCTTTTCGTGAGCGGCTTCAAGTCGGCACGGATGTCTGCACTCGCCGCGACCGTCGCGCTCGTCGCCGTACTGCTCGCCCCCTTCGCGTACACGGTGGAGACCATCACGACGGCGCATACCGGATCCATTCCCACGGCCGGTCCCGCCGTCGCGGGCGGCATGGGCGGCCCAGGGGGAGGATTCCGGCAAGGAGCGGCCGGCGGACAGCCACCAGCAGGGGCCGCGCCGGGCGGGCGGCCGGGCACGGCCCAGAACGGAACCGCCCAGAACGGAACCGCGCCGAACGGCACCGCCCGGAACGGCACTGCCCCGAACGCAACGACACAGGGCGGGGCGCCCACTGCCGGAGGACGCGCCGGTGGGGCGGCCGGCCTGCTCGGCTCATCCACAGTGGGGCCCGCTGTGAAGGCCGCATTGCAGAAGGACGCGGCCCAATACACGTGGGTCGCGGCGGCGGTCGGCTCGAACAGCGCGGCTGGTTATCAACTCGCGACCGGCGACTCCGTGATGCCGATCGGCGGGTTCAACGGCAGTGACCCGTCCCCGACGCTCGCGCAGTTCGAGAAGCTCGTCGCGGCAGGCAAGATCCACTACTTCATCGGTGGATCGGTCGGACAGGCGAATGGAGGCAGCAGCGACTCGAGCGCCATCGCATCATGGGTGGCGAAGAACTTCACCGCCGAGACGGTGGGCGGGGTGACGCTGTACGACCTCACGAAGTGATACCTCCATCGCGATCAGGGGTGGCGGCCGCGCCAATATGCTGGCTCGGCCGGCACCCCCGTCGAGACCCGGCGGCCTGCGACGTCACAAAAAGGAGAGCCCAATGACAGATCGCCGAATCGTCGACCTCAGCCATCGCATCCGCGCCGGCCTCGTCACCTACCCGGGCCTGCCGTCGCCGACGATCACCCCGCACCTCACGCGCGAGGCCTCACGTGCGGTCTACGCGCCGGGCACCGAGTTCGCCATGGACGTCATCACGATGATCGGCAACACCGGAACGTATCTCGACAGCCCGTTCCACCGTTACGCAGATGGGGGAGATCTGGCCTCGCTCGACCTGGCGACCCTTGTCGACCTCCGCGCGGAGGTCGTGCACGTGACGGGCGCGGCGGACCGCGGCATACCGGCATCCGCGTTCGCCGGCCGCGACGTGCGCGGCGCGGCCGTGCTTGTGCACACCGGATGGGATCGGCACTTCGGCACGCCCGAGTACGCGAAGGCCGCCCCGTTCCTGGCAACGGATGCCGTCACGTACCTCATCGAGCATGGTGCGGCACTCGTCGGCATCGACTCCCTCAACATCGACGACGCCGAGTCTGGCGGGGAGCGGCCGGCGCACTCCGGACTGCTCGCAGCAGGCATCCATGTCGTCGAGCACCTGACCAACCTCGGTGAGCTGCCGCCCGCCGGTGCCCGATTCACAGCAGCGCCGCCGGCCGTCGAAGGCTTCGGCACCTTCCCGGTACGAGCCTTCGCGATCGTGTAGCAGGGCCGTGTCCGAACGAGCCGCGCCGTGCGCGTAACGTGGCGAGCGGATGCCGCGGCATCCGTGTCGCTGCCTGAGAACGGAGGATGAATGGACACCAGAGACCTGCTGACGGATGCCGTCGGTCGCATCGGCGACGGCGTGCATCGCCTGCTCGCTGGAGCGGACGAGCGACTGCTCACGTTCCGTCCCGACCCGGAAGCCAACACGATCGCGTGGCTCGTCTGGCACCTCACCCGCGGGCAAGATGCGCAGATCGCCGACGCATACGACACGGAGCAGGTGTGGACGGCGGAGGGCTGGGCCGACAGATTCGCGCTTCCGTTCTCGCCTGGCGTCACGGGTTACGGACAGTCGAGCGACGAGGTCGCCGCGGTGCGTGTGCCGGCCGACCTTCTCCTCGGCTATTACGACGCGACCCAGAAGGCCACGCTCGCATTGCTGGCATCCACGACCGAGAACGAGCTCGATCGCGTCGTCGACACCCGCTGGGACCCTCCCGTCACGCTCGGAATCCGGCTCATCAGCATCGTCGACGACGACGTCAAGCATCTGGGCCAGGCCGAGTACGTGAAGGGGATGGCGCGCCGCGCAACGCCGTGACGGCCTCCGCCCGCGCACGGGCAGCGGCTCAGGCGCCGCCCGCCCACCGGAGCGCCGGGACAGACAGCAGCCCGGAGCGCAGCCCGTCTGCCGCGGCGTCGAGGTCTTGCATCCTGAACCGCGCGCCGTAGAGCTCCCGGGAGCGGGCGACGACGTCGTCGATCGCCCGCCTCGTGGCTCGGTCGGTCAGGGCTGCCGCGGTGGAATTGGCGATGACGATGCGCAGGATGTTCGTGCCCGCAAGGAGCGCGTCTGTCACGTCGGCCTCGTACGGCGGCGCGTACAGCACACCGCACGGGCGCCCGTTCATCTCAACGGTTGCCACGTCTCCCAACGGAGTCTCCGCCTCGGTGCGGTACGACGCTCCACGGAGTCCGCGCTCCGCGGCCGCGTCGTCGTGCAGCGGTACCGCGTCGCCGAGGTCGAGCACGACGCGCTCCGGAACTCCGCCCGGCCAGAGCGCCTGCGCGTCGAACTCGCACACGTACTCGGTCGAACCGGCGTAGCCCTGACGCTCGAGCAGCCAGTCGTGCGGAAGCACGACTGGAGCGGATTCCCGACGATCGAGGAAGCGCACGCGCCAGCCGTCACGCAGCGGAAGACCTGCCGACAGCTCCTCGCCGCCGTGCCGGTCGACCACGGTTGGAGCAGAGCCTGACGCGCGAGCGCCGTCGGTGACGAGCACGACGGCCTGGTAGGCATCCAGTCGCACCGTGATGGGGGAGCCGGCACCGCCCGCTCCGACGACTACTGCAGCTTCGCTCGACCACAGCTGCCACCCGCGCCGGAGCGCCCTCGGCCTGGCCTCGAACGTTCGTGCCTCCGGTCCCGTGTTGACCAGCAGGTAGAGGTCGCCGTCGTCGAGGGCACGATGCACGAATCCGACCGAGGGCGAGTGCGGCTCCATGACGAGGTCGGGTTCGCGCAGGTGCCGGAGTTCGGAGCTCAGCGCTGAGGCGGTCGTCGGCGTGAATTCGGGTGCCGCAGCCGCACCTTCGACGTCGAGCACGAGCGCGCCCGATTCCTGGCCCGCGCGCAGGTGCGCGAGCGTGCGCTCGGGCATCCGGTCGACGAACGGCAGCACAACGATGGACCGCTCGTCGAGCGTCATGTCTGCCAGGGCGTCGTCGTCCACGAGGTCGAAGTCGAAGCCGGCGTCCCGGATGGCGGCGGGTATCTGCGAGCCGATGGCGTCGCGCAGTTGCCGCCACAGGTCGAGGCTGCCGCCGCGCTCGGGGCCGAGCCGAGGGTAGACATCCAGTGACGGGAGGTAGAGCAGCACGTCGCGCACAGGCCGGCCCTGGCGGAGCAGCCAGCTCAGCCGGGCGAGATAGCCGGTCAGCGCGGGCATGGCGGGCCACCACGCATTGCGGTCGTCGAGGGCGCCTGACGCGTAGAAGAACCAGCCGAGGCCCGGCGCATCGTGCGGAGAGTACGGCCAGCCGTGCCCGATCAGCTGGTTGATGCCAAGCAGGAAGTGCTCGTGAGCCTCGCCCTTGAGATCCAGGGGAGTTGCCCGGAACGACGGGGAGTGCACCCACGTCCACGCCTCGGCGGAGACGATTGTTCTGCCCGCGTGGTGCGCGGAGGATGACGCCCAGCGCGTCTGAGGCACGCCTCGCCAGCCCCATCCCTCACCCTCCACAAGGTCGGCGTGCGCATAGCTTCCCAGTCGCGCGGGCGGCGACCCGTAGCTTTGCACGCGGAACGGGACGCCGCGGGTGTTGGCCCATGCGCGCACCACGTCGAGGAAGTTCTCCTCGTAGAGCTCACCGAGTGTTTGGTAGAACGCGGCCCGGAAGGCGTCGGACCCTGGCGACTCGAACCGCAGGCGCCACAGCTCGGGTGTGGGATCGGCTCCCCGCCGCCTCCGGAATTCGCCGGGAAGATCGGGCGTCCAGTTCGCGCCGTACACCTCGAGGCTGTCGCAGAACACCGATCCGACCAGCTCGGCGGATGCGGCTTCGAGCAGGGGATCCGCAACAGCGCTCAGGTGCGCGGCGGTTGCCTCCGCGCTGTAGTGGTCGAGCACGGGACCCTCGGCACCTGCGGCAGCACGTTTGACCTGCTGCCCGGTGAGCACGGACCAGGCGATCGCGAGCACTCGGGGACCGCCTCCGGCTGGAATCCGAAGCCGCTCGCTCGTCGCATCCAGGTGCGTGGCATCCACAGCGTCGAACTCCTCGGGCAGCTCCTGCAGCGTGCCGTCGCCTACGAAGGCCGCGACGAAGGCATCCCCCGGGTGGCGGCTTCCGAGCCTGACCTCAGTCGCCTGCGCTCCGATGTCGCGCACGTCCCACTGCAAGGCCCGTGCGGCCGTGTGCTCCGTGATGTGCGGACCGCCGTACGACCATCCGCTGCCCACCGTGAGGTCGAAACGCAGTCCGAGCTCGTGTGCCTTGCGCGCCGCGAAGGTGACGTCGTCGAGGCAGCGCTGCGAGAGGAACGGATGCCTCACCTCCGATAGCGGGTACACGAACGCCAGCTCCGCGCCTCCGATTCCGGCATCGCGCATGGCGACGAGTTCGCGCTCGAGCTCGTCGCGATCGACGTCGGGGCCGAACCACCACCAGCGCATCATGGGACGAGCCTCGGGAGGGGGCGATCGGAAACCTTCGAAGAGCGAGGCGTCGCCCGCGCTCACGTCGCCCACGCGTCCCTGCCCGGTCTCGTCGGAGGACCTCTCGCTCGTCATCGCTTCTCGCTTTCATCGACCTGTACTGCGCGATCACGCCACGCGGCGAGGAACCGGGTCGCGGCATCCATCATCGGTCCGGTGAACTCATGGCCGGCGTCGAAGAATTCGCCGCGGTAGGCGCCCAGTTCGCTCAGACGGTGGTGCGCCGCCAACATGCCGTCGAGAGGGAACAGCGGATCGCGCTCGCCGTAGAGCACGAGCAGTTCCCGCGGTGTGCCGACGCGTGCGATGTCCGGCCAGTCGGTCACTTGCGCCAGGCCGGGGCTGTGCAGCAGCCACGAATGCGTCTCGAGGTAGTCGGGCACGAGTGAATCGAACGTCGCCATCATGCCCGCGATCACGACGGCGCCGATGCCGTCGTCGAGCGCGCCGAGGAGGTGTGCACGCCCGCCTCCCCCCGAGAACCCGATCGCGGCGATGCTGCCGGCGTCGACCCCGGGGAGTCCGCGCAGCACGTCTGCCGCAACCAGATCGTCGGAGACGACCGCACCTGCGAACGTCTCGCCGAGCACTCCCGCGGCCTTCGCGATGAGGTCTTCATGCTCGCCCGAGACCGCGTCGAAGACCTCGTCTTCCGTCGGCTCGTGGCCTTCCGCCTCCCAGAGCGCGAGGAACGCGTCGAGGGTGCGGCGGAGCTTGGGTGGAGGCGCTGCGAGGTCGAACCGTCTGCTCGCCCACGAGAACGTGTCGTGCGCCAGCACGACGAAGCCCGCCAGTGCCAGACGATTCCCGATGGCCGAGGGGTTCTCGCCCGCGAAGTCGATCAGCTGCGCCGCGCCGGTCGATCGTCGTCCCCCATGTGAGTGCAACGCCAGGATGCCCGTGAGCGGCTCAGGGTCGTCCTCCCGCCCCTGCGTCTGCGCCGGCCGCAACTCCCATGCTTCGGTCGGCGGTCCGTACGGCAGCTGCCAGTGCAGAGGGGTAATGGCGACGCCCTCGTGCACGGTGGTTGTTCCACGGCGAACGGGCGGAGGTGCCGGCTTGGCGCGCAGGCCGAGCACGTCCGCGAGCCGCTGCGCCGTGGCATTCTTCGCCACGAACGCCGGTGTCTCGCGGGCGTGCTCGGGCCAGTCCTCGTATCCGGGAATCGCCGATGAACTCACGAGGCCGAGGTGATGAGTCCCTGCACCTCGGTGGTGAATGCCTGTGCGGCGGCAGCGGGCGTTGCGCGGCCGAAGATCACATCCTGCGTGTGCCGCTGCGAGACGGCTGCCGCGGTGCTGGTTCCCTTCGGAGGCACGGGCGGCACCCACTTGATCTCGCTCTTGATGTCTTCCAGGTACTTCACCGCGAGCTGGTCGGTGGGGGAGAGCAGCGGCTTGACCACGGCGAGCACCTTGGAGTTTGCGGGAACGCCGCGCTCCGCGAGCTGCAGCTTGGCGGCATCCGTGCTGTTCAGGAAGTAGTTGATGATCCCGCCCGCCTGTGCCGGGTATTTGGTCTGGGAACCGATCGACCAGTACATCGACGCCTTGTAGTAGATCCCGTTCTTGCTGGCTGAACCCGCGACGCTCGGCGGGCGCAGAAGTACGATGTCGCCGCCGTTGGACTGCTGATACGCGGTGATCTGGTTGCTCCACGTCCAGCCGAGGGCCACCTTGTTCGTGCCGAACAGGGTCTGCTGCAGCGATGCCGCCACGTCGTTGGTGAACTCGTCGGGTGTTGGACCGTAGCCGGCGTCGAAGAACTTCTTGATCATCGTGAACCAGCTCGTCATGGTTGCCACCTTGAAGCCGAGCTTGCCCTTGTCGGTGTACAGCTGCTCGTTGTGCTGGTGCAGCCACACCTGGATGTCCTGGTCGCCGCTCTGCCAGCTCGAGCCGGTGAAGGCACCGCCGGAACCACTCTTGAGCTTGTTGCAGATGTCGAGGTAGTCGTTCCAGGTCCACGTCTTGTCATCGGGCAGGTCCACACCCGCCTTGTCGAAGAGCGTCTTGTTCGCGGCGATTCCGTAGGCGTTGTTGCCGGTCGGGATGCCGTACAGCTTGCCGTCAAGGGTCCCGGCGGCGAGCGACGACTTGAGCGGCGCAGTGTCGATGGTCGCGACCTTCGACATGTCGAGCAGCGCGCCACGGCCGCCGTATTCGGCGATGTACGCCTGGTCCATCTGGATGATGTCCGGCTCGGTCTGTCCCGCAACCTGCGTCGACAGCTTGGTCCAGTAGGTCGCCCACTGTCCTGGCGCCTGGTTCACGGTGATCGTGGGGTGCGCCGTCGTGTAGCTCTGGATGATCTTGTCGGTATAGGCCGAGCGCACCGGGTTGGTCCACCACTCGAAGTTGAGCGTCGCCTTCTTGAAGGCATCACCTGCCGCCGCGGTCTTCGTCGCACCGGCTCCGGCCGGGGTTGCGGATGTTCCGCACCCGGCGAGCAGGAACGTGGTTCCTATGCCTGTCAACGCAAGGGCGCCGAACTGGCGCCGGGAAATCTGCTGCTGTGCCATGTCTGGCCTCCTTGCCATGCTGTGGTCACGACGGGCAAACGCTTTCCAGCGCCGTCTGCCACATTATGGTGAGGCATCTTGAATCGTGTCAAGCGGCGTGGCAAGTTCTCAGAAATCGCTTTCTGAGCTGCCGCCGAGGGCCACGAACCTTCGCTTCGCGCCCGGCGCACCAGCCCGGGCTGGCCGAGCGCTGTTGCTCAATCGGTCGTCCATGCGTACGTCCAAGTACCCATCGGCGAGGCCGCTGTACGAAAGGCGCGGACCGCAGCAGCCCGGCAGCAACGAATGCTCGACAATAGTGATCGTTCACTGTAGCTGGCAACGACGGTCGTCGTTCCCCGGCTCACACTGGTGCAGGGCCGCTCGATCCTCTGGCGATGAGCCGGCCCATCACCTGGGGTGCGAAGCTCGGGGGCTCGCGATCCTCGATGCGGGCGATGAGCTCTTGCATGGCCTGCCTGCCGATCAACTCGAGGTTCAGCTCGACCGTGGACAGCGTCGGCGACATGAAGCGCCCGACCTCGTCGTTGTCCCATCCGACAACACTGACGTCGTCCGGAACCCGGATGCCTCGATCCTGAAGCCCGCGGATCACTCCGAACGCGACCTGGTCGTTGGCGGCCAGTACAGCGGTCACGCCCGAGTTCGCGGGCAGGTCCCTGGCAGCTTCGTACCCGGCTCTTACCGACCACTCTCCGCCAACGACTCCGTAGGACTCGAGGCCCAGTCGTTCGATCGTCTCCAGGTATACTGCGCGTCGATTCCGGGCGGAAGCCCAGCCGGGAGAGCCGGCCACGTGCAGGAAACGGCGATGCCCGAGATCCGCGAGGTGCCGAACCACATCTGCCGCGAAGGCTCCGTCTGCGAATGCACCCGTCGACCGCATCTTGTCGTCGTACTCGCCCATGACGAGGATCGGGACCGAGTCCTGAGCCTCCACCGATAACACATCGCCGAGCGGTGTCAGGGAGAAGACGCCCTCCACCCGTTCGTCCATCAGTGTCAGAACACGTTCGCGACGGCGGGTCTCATCGCCTTCCAGGCTGACCACGTCTACCTGATACCCGGCTTCGTGCGCTGCATCCGCCGCACCCCGGAACGGGGATGGGACGAAGTAGGAGAGCTCGGGCAGAACCACGGCGATGCGACGAGTACGCCTGGTTCGCATCGATCTGGCGATGAGATCGGGGCGATAGTCCAGGTCGCGAATCGCGGCTTCGATCTTCTCCACGGTCGCGACCTTGAGTCCCCCGTTGAAGCGGAGATATCGCGAGACGGTTTGATGGGAGACGCCCGCATGCTCAGCGACCTCGACGATGGTCACGCGCTTACGGCGAGTGGCATCGATGCCGGCACCTGTTGCCTCCGCCATGTTCTTCCCCCTCATCGTTGATGTCGCAGTTGCGACCTGCTCTCGCCGCTCGAAACCCTATCCCGAGCGTGCCACGGCAACTGATTTCCAGCCAGATAGTGAACGATCACTATTCATGCTACTGTGACGCAGAATCGGGAAAGCGGTTGCCGACCCGGAGCATCGCGAACACACCATGGCAAGGAGGCCACATGTCACAGCAGCTCTCCCGGCGCCAGTTCGGCGCCCTGGCACTGACCGGTATCGGGACGACGTTCCTGCTCGCGGGCTGCGGTACGTCCGCAACGCCGGCGACCGGCTCCACATCCACGATCGCAGCGGGAAACGCCTTCAAGAAGGCGACCCTCAACTTCGCATGGTGGACGAACCCCGTGCGGTCGTCGAACACGAACAAGATGGTCGACGGCTACACCAAGGCTCACTCGAAGATCACCGTGAATCAGCAGCCGGGCCAGTGGGCGACGTACTGGACGAAGCTGTCGACGCAGGTCGCAGGGCAGACGGAGCCCGACGTCATGCAGATGGACCAGGCGTACATCGCCGAGTACGGCGGGCGGGGCGCGTTGCTCGACCTTTCCACCGTCGGCTCCATCGACACCGCCCCTGTGAAGTCTTCCCTCGCCGACGGAACGCTCGACGGCAAGCTCTACGGCATCCCCATCGGCGAGACGGCCTACAGCATCTGCGCGAACAAGACCCTGTTCCAGAAGGCCGGCGTCGACGTGCCAGACGACAAGACGTGGACGTGGGACGACTACTTGTCGATCTGCAAGAAGTTGGCCGAGGGCAGCAAGGGCGCGTTCACGGGCAGCAATTGGTACGGCGGCGACATGGACTTGCAGATCTGGCTACACCAGCACGGGCAGCAGCTCTACACCGACAAGGGCAAGCTCGGATTCAATGTCGACACAGTGACGAGCTGGCTGACGATGGTGCAGAAGCTCTTCACCTCGGGCGGCGGACCGACGCCGGATATCTACACGAACGACATCGCCGCATCCGTGCAGCAGACCCAGTTCGGCACGGGCAAGGCGGCGCTCGGATGGATCTGGAACACGCAGATCACGGCGTTCCAGCAGGCCAACGGTGGCGACTGCGTCTTGCTGCGTCCGCCGAGCGTTGCGGGATCCGCCGACAAGAACGGCCTGTACTACAAGCCGTCGATGTACTGGTCGATCGGATCGCAGACGAAGTATCCGGCGCAGGCGGGCGCGTTGATCAACTACCTGCTCAATGACATCCCGGCCAACAAGATTCAGCTCACGGAGCGCGGGGTGCCGGTCGGTTCGGCCGTCGTTGCGGCCATCAAGCCGCTGCTTTCGCAGTACGACCAGAATGCGGTCGATTACCTGTCGAAGATCAAGCCCGAGATCAAGTGGGTGCCGCCGGTGCCGCCGAAGGGCACGAGCACGGTGTCTTCGGTGGCTCAGCGCCACGAACAGGATGTGATCTTCGGTCGAGCCACCCCGGCCAGCGCCGCTGCCGCCTTCAAGACAGAGGTTCAGAGTCTGCTCGCCAGCAACTCGTAGCACCCGTGCTCGCCATGCTCGGGGCTACCGTCCCGCGCACGTTGTGAAAGGAATACATGTCGGAGTACGTCATCAACGACAACGGAGCCTGGTGCTGGTTCCAGGATGAGCGAGCGCTCGTCGACCAGGAGACCCAGACGCTCGTCGTCGGCTCCATCGCCGCGGCGGAGGGGCAGGGAGGTGAGGGACGGGCAGGCAACGTCGAGCTGACGATCGTCGACCTCGTTTCGCACAGCGCTCAGGTCGTCGTTCTGCACGAGGCACTGGAAGCCGATGATCACGACGTGCCCGCCCTTTGGCGCAGGTCCGACGGCAGGTGGCTCGCGGCGTACACCAAGCACAAGACCGACGATCTTTTGCGGTGGCGCGTGAGCGAACCGAACGACCCGACGACGTGGGGAGTCGAGCGCACGTTCGACTGGGCACCTTATACAGGTGGCCGCGGCGTCACGTATGCGAACCTGCACGAGCTCGACGGCAAGCTGTACTGCTTCACGCGAGCAGTGAACGACGATCCCTGCGCGCTCGTCTCCGACGACGAGGGCGACAGCTGGGCGTACGCAGGCAAGATCTTCACTCGCCCGAAGCTGGGTTACGTCAACGGCTACACGCGCTACGCAGCAACGGCCGACCGGATCGACCTTGTCACGACCGACCATCATCCGCGCGACTACGACAACTCGATCTATCACGGCTACTTCGCCGAGGGTGCCTTGCATCGCTCCGACGGTTCGCGCGTGCACGATCACCTCTTCGATGCCGAGGCGGATGCGCCGTCCCAGATCGAGCTGACCACCGTGCTGGCCGCTGGGGAGCAACTCGACGGCGTGAGCCTGACGCACGCCTGGACCTCGGACATCCGTCGCTCGGTCGACGGGACCATTGCCGCGACGCTCACGGCCCGCGGTGACGACAATCCGGCAGGACCCGACGAGGAGTTCGCGCGCACACGTCCGGTTCTCGATCACCGCTTCGTCTATGCACGAAAGGAACCAGGGCGGGAGTGGGTGCGGCATCCGTTGGGAAAGGCCGGCGCCGGCCTCCTGCCGCACGAGCAGGACTACACCGGGCTCGCGGCCATCGATCCGTATGACCTGGACTCCGTCTACATCTCCACACCGTTCGACCCACGCTCCGGAAACGCGACCGAGCACCACGAGATCTACGCGGGTCGAACAACGGATGCCGGGGCGACGTGGTCGTGGACGGCCATCACCGAGGGATCGGACGTGGACAACCTTCGCCCGATCGTGGTGCCTGGAGACCCCGAGCGGGTGGCGCTGCTCTGGTTCCGTGGGGAGATGACGGCCTCGCAGCACTATCGCTGTGAAGTGGTACTGCGCGATACCTCACGGCTCGGCGCCGCACGTGCGGGCGACCAGGTCGCCGAAAGGGGGCAGACGCGATGAGCGGAGACTTCGGAGTCCCACTCGAGCTGCTTCCGGAGGGTGATCGCAGTGTCGCCCTGTCGGCAGCCGCCGGCGACGGTGCCCGCGTTGAACTGATGCGGTACGTGTACCGGCCGTCCGAGGCGCAGTACGAGTCGCCTCGCCCATACGTGCACCCGGTTCGCACTCTCGAGGGCCGGCTTGTGACTGTCTTCAGGCCGTGGGACCACGTGTGGCACAAAGGCATCACGCTCGCATTGCCCGTCGTCGGTGCTGACAACTTCTGGGGAGGCCCGAGCTTCAGACGAGACGCAGGCGGATACGTCGACCTTCCGAACAACGGCTCGCAAGACTACGAGGGTGCAGTGGTCGTCGAGCAGCCCGGGGAGGGTGTCGCGTTCGGACACCGGCTCACCTGGCGCCGGCAGCCGGCGCGAGCCGGCGAGGCGGGCGAGAGCGTTTTCAGCGAGAACAGAGCGATCTCGGCGGCACTCCTGCCCGAGGCCGGGGCATGGATGCTCGGTTGGCACTCGCGACTCACGAACATCTCAGGTGAGGTCATCGAGATGGGCTCGCCCACCACTGAGGGTCGAGAAAACGCCGGATACGGTGGCCTGTTCTGGCGCGGTCCTCGATCGTTCACGGGCGGAGACCTGATCGGCTCAGACGGAACGAAGGGCGAGGCCGTACGTGGCAGCCGGGGGCCGTGGACCGGTTTCAGCGGACGTCACGATGGCGAAGACGCGGCATCCACCGTCGTGTTCGTCGACCGCACGCCCGACCAACGCTTCGACACCAAGTGGTTCGCGCGGTCCGAGCCCTTCGCGTGCATCAATCCGGCACCGTTCTTCGACCGGGTTCGTGTCGTGGAAGCAGGGGAGACGATCGAATTGCTGCACACCGTGGTGATCGCCGACGGTTCATCGGATCGGCATCGGATGTCCGCGCTGGCCGAGGCCGGCCGGCTGGCGGCCGAGCGGTCCGATCTGACTGTTGAGGAGATCCGATCATGACGGAAACGACATCCGGCGTCGACCTCGGCAACGAGCGGCGCCCACACCCAGAGGCGGCCACCCGCGAACGCCCTCTACGGGTGGGCATCGTCGGTACCGGCGGCATCGCAGGTGCCCACGCGGAGAATCTGAAGAGCCTCGGCGGGCGGGCGTTCATCGTCGGGGCGTGCGACATCGAGCAGGAGCGCGTCGACGCGTTCCGAGACAAGTGGGATGTGCCGGTCGGTGCCACAAGCATCGAGGAGCTGCTCGATGCCGTTGAACTGGACATCGTGCACCTCTGCTCCCCTCCTGGGCTGCACAAGCAGCAAGCGGTCGTAGCCCTTCGCCGAGGCATCCATGTGCTCAGCGAAAAGCCGCCGGCTCTATCTCTCGCCGAGCTGGATGAGATCGCCGATGCCGAGCGCGCAGGAGGCGCGCAGTTCGCCACGGTGTCGCAGCACAGATTCGGGTCGCGCGCCCAGTGGCTTCGCGACCGCGTCGCCGATGGTGCGCTCGGCCGTCCGCTCACAGCCGTGTGCAACACGCTCTGGTATCGTCCCGACTCGTATTTCGACGTGCCGTGGCGCGGCGATTGGCGCCTCGAAGGCGGCGGGCCGACCATGGGGCACGGCATCCATCAGATGGACACCATGCTGTCGGTCCTCGGCCCGTGGTCGCAGGTGGTCGCCGTCGCGGCCAGGCGGGCGCGTCCCGTGGCGACCGAAGATCTGACGCACGCGATCGTCACGTTGCAGAACGGAGCGGTCGTCAGCGTCGTGAACAGCGTGCTTTCCCCTCGCGAGACGAGCTACCTGCGCTTCGATTTCGAGTTCGCGACCGTGGAGCTCGAGCACCTTTACGGCTACTCGGATGCCTCGTGGCAGATCACCGCCGCGCCCGGCTACGAAGACCGCGCCGCTGCGGCATGGACGATGGGCCCGACGGGCAAGGAGAGCAGCCACGCTGCGCAGTTCGCCGCCATAGCGGATGCCTTACAGGACGGTCACCCGATTCCCGTGCCTCTCGAGCAGGCCAGGGCCACGTTGGAATTGATCGCAGGCATCTATGCCTCTGCATTCACCGGTGAGCGCGTGTCCGCGGGGGAGATCGGGGAGGGCTCTCCGTTCTACCGAAGCATGGCGGGCGACGGCGCACCCTGGTCCGAAAGGGCAGGGCGATGAATGACGGAGCCCTGGACAGCGGGCTACCCGGCGGCGTCGCGGTGTCGCGGCTTCGCGTCTACGACTGGCCCGCCTCCGATGGTCTTCGTGGCGGATCCCCGCATCTGCACACCGCCTCGAGTGAGGCCTACGTGGTGCTCGCCGGCCGGGGCAAGGTTCAGACCCTCAGCTCTCAGGGTTTCGCGAGCACTGAGCTCGTGCCGGGAACGATCGCGTGGTTCACGCCGGGAACCGTGCACCGGCTCATCAACGACGATGGTGAGTTGGACATCCTCACGGTGATGTCGAACGCCGGGCTTCCCGAGGCGGGGGACGCCGTGCTCACCTTTCCGATGAGTGTTCTGCAGGACCCGGACGCCTACGCACGGAACGCCGCGCTTCCGCAGGCAGTCGGGCAGTCGTGGTCGGCGGACGCCGCCAGGGTCCGGCGCGATCTGGCTCTCGAAGGGTTTGCTGAGCTGCGCGCCAGCGTCGCCCAGGACCTGGAGGGGACCCTCAGCCGGCTCTATTCCGCAGCGGCGTTGCTCGTGGGCGGCCGCACCGCCTCATGGCAGCGACTGGTTGAATCCGGGCCATCCGGCCAGGTGCGCGAGACGGAAGCTCAGCTCGATGCGCTCGCGGCCGGGCTGCCCGGCATCATGACCGGCTCTGGTATTCGCGAGGCGATTCAGGGTGCCGAGCCGAGGTATGGCATGTGCGGCCTGCTCACGACGTGGGACTTCGGCTTGTGATGTCCAGGACGAGCAGAAATCGTTTTCTGGTCCCGCTTGACTCGATGGGAGCGGCACGGGTAACGTTGCCGCAGCGGTCGGCGGCAAGCGCTTTCCGATTCCCGCACCGCACAGCAGTGATCGGCGGCACGATCGCCCAAGTGACCCGCACCATGTACTCAACGTCGACTACAAGGGAGCTCGCGTGAGCGTCTTCGAAGAACTGCGTTCTGTCCGCTCATCCAAGTCGACGGGCAAGCGCGATAACAAGGCGGCGTTCTTCTTCCTGCTGCCCTGGCTCATCGGCCTGGTGCTCATCACGGCCGGCCCGATGATCGCCTCGCTCTGGATCTCGTTCACGAACTACAACCTGATCCAGTCGCCGAACTTCATCGGCTTCGACAACTACGTTCGAATGTTCCAGGACCCGCGCCTGCTGAACTCGCTGCGCGTGACGTTCGAGTACGTCTTCATCTCGGTGCCGATCCAGCTGGTCATCGCGCTTGCCGCCGCCATGCTGCTCGACAAGGGGATGCGGGCGCTGCCGTTCTACCGGTCGGTCTTCTATCTGCCGTCGCTCCTCGGCAGCTCGGTCGCCGTGGCGATCCTCTGGCGGCAGATCTTCGGCCAGGGCGGACTGGTGAACCAGGTACTCGGCGTCGTGGGCCTTCACAACCTGCCTGGCTGGATCTCGGACCCGCAGTTCGCTCTCGGCACGATCATCCTGCTGAACATCTGGACGTTCGGCGCACCGATGATCATCTTCCTCGCCGGCCTGCGGCAGATCCCGGACATGTACTACGAGGCCGCGTCGATCGACGGCGCCGGCCGGTGGATGCGGTTCGCCAGAATCACGCTGCCAATGCTCAGCCCGATCATCTTCTTCAACATCATTCTTCAGCTGATCGGCGCGTTCCAGTCGTTCACGCAGGCCTTCATCGTCTCGGGTGGAACCGGTGGACCGTCCGACTCGACGATGTTCTACACGCTGTACCTCTACCAGCAGGGCTTCAACCAGTTCAACATGGGCTACGCGTCTGCGATGGCCTGGCTCCTTTTCATCATCATCGCCATCATCACCGCGGTGACGTTCGTCACCTCGAAGTATTGGGTGTTCTATGACAACTGAGACCGCAACCAAGGCGCTGCTCGTCCCGGCGGGACGCCAGGGCAGGGCGACATCTCGTGGCCTGAAGGCTTCGGTGCGAGGCGTGGTCAAGCACGTGATCATGATCGCCCTGGCGATCCTGATGATCTATCCGCTGCTCTGGATGGTCGTCAGCTCGCTGCGCCCCAACGACCAGATCTTCACGAACCCGGGCATCATTCCGAACAGCTTCGAGTGGAAGAACTACGTCGCGGGGTGGAACGCGCTCTCGTCGCCGTTCGGGCTGTACCTGGGCAACTCGATCATCATTGTGATCGGTGCGATCCTGGGCAACCTCTTCGCCTGCTCGCTCGCCGCATATGCGTTCGCGAGGCTCGAGTTCCGGTTCAAGCGCATCGCGTTCACGATCATGCTTCTGACGATCATGCTGCCGTTCCAGGTGACGCTGGTTCCGCAGTACATCATGTTCTCGTACGTGCACATGCTGAACACGTTCTGGCCGCTCATCCTGCCCAAGGTGCTTGGCACTGACTCCTTCTTCATCTTCCTCATGGTGCAGTTCATCCGCGCCATCCCCAGGGAACTCGACGAAGCCGCCCGCATCGACGGCTGCGGTCATCCGCGCATCTTCTTCCGCGTCATCCTTCCGCTCATGACGCCGGCGCTCGCGACCACCACGATCTTCACGTTCATCTGGATGTGGAACGAGTTCTTCGGCCCCATCGTCTACCTCACCCAGCCGCACACCTGGACGGTGCAGGTCGCGCTCGGCCAGTTCATCGACAATCAGACGGGCGGAAACTGGGGCGCCCTGTTCGCCATGTCGGTGGTGTCGCTCGTGCCCGTGTTCATCGCCTTCCTCGTCGGCCAGCGGTTCCTGATCAGAGGCATCGCCACAACCGGCATCAAGTAGCCTCGGGCAAGCACGCGGTCGGCACGCCTGAACAGCGGCGACGATCGCACCGACGCGCGGGAGAACCCCGGTGAGCAGCGGATGCCGAGGGGTGCGCGACAATCGGAGTGTCCGCCGGGTGCGGCGTTCGAAGGAGCAGGCGTGGCAGCACATATCCAGATCGCCGCGGGCGACGAGCCGGAAGTGAGTGCTTCGGTGCCTACCCTCGCCGATGTGGCGCGACACGCGGGGGTGTCGCTGGCGACGGCATCCCGAGCGCTGAACGGGAGCACGCGCACGGTCAATCCCGAGCTCAAGGCCAAGGTGGAGGCATCCGCGCGGCAGCTGCACTACACGGCCAACGCCCAGGCCCAGGCCGTGGCGCGCGGCACGAGCCGCACGGTGGCGCTCGTGCTCGGCGACATCGCCGACCCGTACTTCTCCGCGATAGCGGCGGGCGTTGCGGATGCCGCAGCGAGGCACCGCCTCGTGGTCACGATGTCCACCGCGGGGACCGACCCGGATCACGTCGTAGAGACGATCGCGGCGCTGCGCGGCCAGAGGCCCACAGCGGTGATCGTGGTCGGCAGCCGCTACGTGGACGACGCGACGGAGGCGGCGATCGCCGACGAGCTGCGCGCGGTGGAAGGGCAGGGCGGCAGCGTGGCCCTGATCGGGGCGCGCGCGAACGGATTCCGTGCCGTTCCCGTGCTCAACGACGAGGGCGCATCCGATCTCGCTCAGGCGCTCGTCGGGCTGGGTTACCGCGACTTCGCCGTGCTCGCCGGGCCGGCGGGGCTGACGACCGCCGCCGATCGTGCGCGAGGATTCAGGGACGGGCTGGCGAGGCACAGCATCCGCCTCGGCGATGCCTCGTTCGTCACGGGCGGGTTCACGCGGAACGCCGGATACCGCGACATGGGCGCTTTGCTGGATGCAGGCATCCGCCCTGAGTGCGTCTTCGCGGTCACGGACGTAATGGCGGTCGGCGCCATGACCGCTATGCGTGAGCGGGGCCTGACGCCGGGAGCGGACATCGCGGTAGCAGGGTTCGACGACATCGAGATGCTGCAAGACGTCGTGCCGTCGTTGACGACGGTGTCGTTGCCGCTACGGGAGCTGGGCGAGCGCTCGCTCGAGCTCGCGCTTGCCGAGGTGCCGCCCGAGTTGGAGCCGTTCCGCGGCGAGGTCACGCTGCGCGACAGCACGCCGTCGCGGGTCTGAGGCGTCGGGCGGCGACCGCGGATGCCGGCGGGTGGGTCAGGCGAACGCGACCACCGTGATCGCGCCGTCGGGCCACGTGACCTCGAGTTGCACGGCGTCACCCGCGCGCAGCGTTCGCGCGCTCGGGGCGCGCGTCGCTGACCTCGTCGGCAGTGCCGACGAGGCGTCTCGCCCGAGGAACGACGCCGCGATCACAGTCTCTCCCGGCTCCACCGAGTCGAACTCGAGCCAGGGCACCGCTACGCGCGAACCGATGGGCGACGTGCCCGCCTCCTCGTGCACGCGCGCGTGAGCATCCCCGGCCAGGGCGATCAGCTCGGCGACGAGCCCGTCCGACTCGGCCCGAGCCACACCGTCTCCGACAGCGATGCTGGGCGACTCGCCCGCAACCGGCCATCCGCTCAGCCGCAACTTCACCGCATCGGATGCCTGCCCGCCTTCGCCCGACAGGCGTACGGCCCGCACTTCCCAGGCCCCGCGCATGACCGAAGCGCTCTGCAGCACGGGGCCGTCGCTCACGAGCCCTTCCCGCCCTGAACCGTGATCCGGGCCGGAGACGCCGCTGGAGTCCACCCAGTGCGAGTGCGCGAGAGAGGTGGCGAACGCGGCGATCCCGTCATCGCCGATGGGGCCGCGCTCGAACCCCGTGCGGTGCGTCGACCTGCCGACGTCATCCACTGCTCCGGCCGAGTTGTCGACGGGAGAGTCGATCGTCTCGCCCGTAAGCGGAGGGATCGTCGAGCTCGAGTAGCCGAAACGTGCGTACAGCGGGGAATCACCAGCTCTGTCGCCGGGCAACGCGTGGTCGGTGCCGTGATTGTAGAGGCGCACGATGCCGTCGGACCGGGTGCCGCTGACGATCCATCCCGCCGGCCTGATGATGCGGCGGACGTCCCCGAGTTCGATCGGAAGCGGCTCCTCGACCGCCTGCCAGACGGGATGCTCGGCGGGGAGCATGAGGCCGAGCATCCCTTTCGACGCCCAGTAGGGCGACCCCGCTCCGGAGTAGGTCTGAGCCATTCGCGGCCACTCGCCGTACAGGCCGAGCGTGAGCAGTCCGCGCTCGTCGATGCCGTCGTGCTCGACGAACGCTCGGAGAATGCCGGATGCCGCGCGCCTGATCAGCCCGGGCGACAGGGCGGTGGCGCCCGTCACTGCTCCCATCCACAGAGGTGCCGCCGCGGCGAAGCGGTAGATCAGGCTGCGGCCCTGGAGCACGGGCATTCCGTCGGATCCGATGAGGCACACATAGTCGTCGAGGAAATCGGCGAGCCGCTGGCGGAACACGGGCTCGAGTGCCGCGGCCCCTAGCCCGGCCGCGCCTGCGGACCGGACCCAGAGCAGGGGGTACACCTGCATGGCCCACCCGCAGTAGTAGTCGTAGGCGCGCAGCGAACCGTCTGCGTACCAACCGTCCGCGCTGTAGTACGACTCGATCGTGGCGAGGTCGGCGCTCACTCGTGAGCGGTCGACGAGCCCGTTCACGGAAGCCAGGAACGTCTCGACGGTAATGCGGAACCACAGCCAGTTGTTGTCCGGGTACCACCCCCGCGGAGCAAGCTCCAGCCAGTCGATGACCTGCTGCTGTTCGCCCGTCGAGAGCGTGTCCCAGAGCCACGGCCTGGTCAGCTGCAGGGCGAGCGCGACGGATGCCGCCTCCACCTTCGCCTGGTCCGTCTCGGCTGCTGTGGGCCACCGTTCGGGGTTCAGCGGGTCCGTGCCTGCGACGAGCCCATCGCGGTACCAGGCCGTGAAGCCGAGCGGATCGCGGCCGCTCTCGCCGGACATCCGAAAGGCGTACAGCAGCAGCGAGCGGGCGAAGCCCTCGAGGCCGTCGCTGTCTGCGCCGCTCGAGCTCGTGCGGCCGGGAAGTACGACGCGGCTCCTGGTGGCGGAGAAGTAGGGCCTCAGCGACAGCAGCAGGTGATCGGCGACCGCGGCCCAATGGTCGCGGGCCCACCCGGTGAGGGGTGAGAGCTGCCGGTTCTCGGCTGGCAGATCGAGTGTCACGCGCTTGCTCCCTCCTGCGCGGTAGCCATCCGGCCCTCCTCGGCTTCCAAGCCGGTGTCGACCGGTGGGCGCATCGACGAATCGCGCACGTGGAGCTCAGGGGAGAGCTTCACCCGATGCGCCGGACGGGAGTCTGCGGCCTCGAGGCGGGCGATGAGCAGGTTGACGGCTTCGCGACCGACGAACTGCTTCGGCGGACGCACGGCAGTGATGGCCGGATCGCCGAAGCGGGCGACGTCGTCGTCGTACGCGACGATCGCCAGGTCGTGCGGAACCCGCACGCCGCGGTCGAGACAGTGCTGCTCGAGAGCTATGGCCTGCGGGTCGGGTAGCACGATCACCGCGGTCGTCTCCGTCTTCGCACAGCCGTCGAGCACCTCGTCCATCTCTCGCTCGCGGCCCGGTGCATCGAAGCGGATGCCGTCGACGTGCACGCCGTCGGTGGGAAGTCCGAGCGATCGCAGCGCCGTCTGCCACCCGCGCCGAACGTAGCGGCCGGTCGGGTACTCGGACTGCGTGAGCAGGCCGATGCGTTCGTGACCTGCGGCGTGCAGGTGACGAACAGCTTCGGCCGTGCCCGCGACGTGGTCAGTGACCACGGACTCAAGACCGTGCACGCCCGCGGCGGAGCGGATGCGTCGCTCGGCAAGCACGACGGGCATCGGCAGCGAATCCAGCCACCTCAGCATCTCAAGTCCGTCGTCGCCCGAGGTGTCAGGCGCCACGATCAGCCCGTGCATGCCTGGCGTGTTCAGGAGCGCCTCGACCTGCCGGCGGTTGTCGCGTGCGTCGTAGGTGGATGCCCGCAGCATGAGTCGCGCGCGCAGCTGCAGCGCCTGGGCCCTGGCTCCGTTGACGATGGGCGGCCAGTAGTAGTCCAGCGACGGCACGACCATGCCGATCGTGTACTTCGTCACCCCGGGGTCGTGGCCGGCGAGCCCGGGAGCCAGGCCGGGCTCGATGGAGCTGCGCAGCGTTGCACCGCCGTGCACCCTCGTGACGAGACCCTGCTGTGCGAGCGAGTTGATGTCGCGCCTGATGGTGAGTTCGCTCACACCCAGCCGGACGGCGATGGCGCTGACGGTCACAGACCCGTGCTCGCGGATCTCGTCCATGATCCGCTCCCGCCGCTGCAGCGCGAACAACTGGTCTCCGCTCATGGCGCGAGCTCCTCGATGATGGTCGTGAGTGATCCGGCGGACGCCTCGATCGGGTAGGTCAGCCGAGTGAGGCGTGCGCCCCACACGTCGATCAGTTCCTGGTCGTCGAGTTCCCACACCTCGGTGGTGGGCGCGACGCCTTCGGCGGTCGTGATGCGGATGCCCCGTCCTTCCGCCGTCACTCGGGCCTCCGCACCGCTAACGTGGACGTCTCCCGCTGCGATCAGGTGTACGGCGCCCGTGCCATGAGCATCCGATCCCGTCTCATCGCGCGGGTCGGTCAGGATCCAGGTGTCCACGATCTCCACGCGGCGCTCGGAGGCGAGCCGGAAGGTTCTGAGCCAGCGCTCGCCGTGACGGGGTGGATACGCCCCCGTGAGCTCGAGCTCGAGTTCGACCGGAAGTTCGCTTTCGGCTCGAGCGGTGCCGGGCTCGCCTCCGAGCGGTGCGCGCAGAACGGATGCCGCGAACTCGGGGCCTTCGCTCTGCTCGAGTCCATGCGGGGCCGGCGCGTTGTGCCATCCGCTCTGCATCGCCCGAATGCCGTACCGTCCCGCGCTGAACGTCTGCCTCGTGTACGTGGGCTTGCCGACGTCGACCAGCAGCGGACGGCCACCGGCGGCGACGATGAACGACCCGAGGTCTTTGTGATTGTGGTTCTCGTCATTCGTTCCGCCCTTGGCGGCGAGGACGAGCCCGCGCTGCTCTCCGCCACGTGCCCGGCAGACGAGCACCTGAACCGAGGGTAGCCACACGAGCGCGGGGAGCGGGGAAGCGGCGGCGGATGCGTCCCGCCACGTGGTGTCGGACAGGGCGCGCAGAAGGCGCGGCAGGCCACCGCTCGCGTACGCAAGCGGCTCTCCGGGTCGCTTGCCGCCGCTCGCCCACGCCACGACGCGCTCGTCACCCAGCCGAGCGCCCCACCTGAAGGGAACCTGCCAGGGCTGCTCGCCCGAACTGCGAGCCCAGCCGTCGGCGACATTGACATACCAATCGCCCGCCGCTGAACTGCCCAGCTGCATGCGCATCGGGAACCGCAGCACCTCTGTCACTACAGGCACGTGCCCGGCATCAAGCAAACCGTTCGTCACACGAGCAACGAGCTCGAGACACTCGAGCATGCGGGCTGCGCCGTTCCACCAGTACGCGACGCCCTCGTCGATGGCGCCGTCGGCGGGCAAGGTCGCGACGTAGCGGTCGAGGCTCTCGAGGCCGCGCGCCATCAACCTGGCCAGTCGTTCGTCGTCGTCGAGGAGCAGCACGGCGGCCAGCAGCACGTTGCCGATGATCCACGGGTTCCAGTTGTTGACATCGCGCCAGTAGCCCAGCCACCACAGGTCGTCGCGGGTCTCGAACGGGATGAAGACCCGGTGCTCAGCCTCGTGGCGGATGCGTTCCCGCACCCCGGGCCACGTGGCATCCCATCGCGCGCCCAGCACATGATCTGCGACTGCCAGTTGCGCCACGATCTCGCCGGCCCAGAGATCGAGGTAGGGGGACGCTGCATCCGGGATGACGAAACCTCGCCTGGCGTGGGCGTCGTCGTGCGCGGGCAGCGACCACGTGCTCTGTTCGCAGAGCAGCACGGCGCCGTCAGCGGCCTCGTCGAGCCACCCGCGGGCATCCGGGTCGTTGTCGTCGGCGCTCGCGGCCGCCACGACCGCCCGGCTCAGCCGCTCCTGCCTGGCGAAGAGCGAGTCCTCATATGTTCGCCGGTTGCCATCACGCACGTAACGGGCGAAGAGGGTGGCCGGCAGAGCAGGCCAAGGGGTGCCTCGCTCTGCGCGTGCTGCCTCGCGGACGGCGGAGAGGGTGGTCGCGTCCATGGCGCGCCAAGCGTCGCGATCGGATGAGGAGGGGAGTCCGAGCCGGCCCCGCAGGTCGCTCGCGTCCGCCTCCTGGAAGGCAGAGACCAGCCCCTGCTCACGCATCGCGTCGCCCCACACTGCGTGCAGCGGACCACGGAATTCCCGGTAATCGACACGGATGCTTGCGGGCGGGACCGCATGACCGCTCACCCTGGAAGTACTACCGGCTTCGGCCGGAGAAGCCGAGCCATCGTGGGTGTCGTTGGTGCGTTCCAGCATCGTCGCTGTCCTTGGCTCCTCTGTCGATCATTTCGCGGCGATGATTCGGCGTCGAGCATTGGCGCCGATCATTGGGCGTCGGTCGTTCGGTTGTGTATCTTGTTGTTCGAGTGTGTTCGTGGTGTTTGTTGTCGATCGGAATTGAGTATCTACTGTTCATCGCGACGACGCAACGCGAATCCGTCGCAGGTCCTAGATCCGATGAATTCGCTGGAGCCCGCCGAGAATGACCGCCACGAGCCTTCCGAGTTCGAGCCACGAGAGCTCGGCCCGCGCGACCCGCCAAGCCGCACGGCGCGCCGGCATGAGCCGTCCCAACGCGCTCGTCGTGATGGCTCGGGACGTGTTCGAGAGCCAGTTCGACGCGGATCGCATCGAGCGACTGCACCGTCTCGCGCAGGTGCCGGACCCGCTCTTCACAGACGACCTCGACGATCCAGGGCTTGCGGACCGGCTCGCTCAGGTCGAAGTGCTGCTCACGGGTTGGGGAGCGCCTCGCCTGGACCACGAATTCCTCGACCGCATGCCAGGGCTCAGGGCGATGCTCCACTGCGCCGGCACGATCAGGCCGCAGGTCAGCGACGAGTTCTGGCGCCGCGGCATCCGTGCATCCACCGTGGCGGAGGCGAACGCGGTGCCGGTCGCAGAGTTCACACTCGCCGCTGTGATCTTCGCAGGCAAGAAGGCTCCGTTCATCGCGGCCGACTCGGAGGCCCGACGCAGCAACGGGCTGAGCATCGAGCGTTACGGCGAGTTGTCGAACCTGGGCCGCACGGTCGGTGTCGTCGGCTTCAGCCGGGTGGGAAGGCGTGTCGTCGACCTGCTGCAGCAACTCGAGGACGTCACATGCCTGGTGGCGGATCCTTATGCCGATCCGCGCGCGGTTCGTGCGGCCGGAGCGGAACTGGTCACGCTCGACGAGCTGCTGCCGCGGGTGGACGTGCTGTCGTTGCATGCGCCCGCGCTGGCATCCACCCACCACATGATCGGTGCCGAGCAGCTCGCTGCTCTGCGCGACCATGCAACCGTGATCAACACCGCCCGGGGCAGCCTCGTCGACACTTCAGCGCTCGAGGCCGAATGCTCGACGGGCCGCATCAACGCCATTCTCGACGTGACCGAACCAGAGCCGCTGCCGGTGAACTCGGTGCTCTACGCGCTGCCGAACGTGATGGTGACACCGCACCTGGCAGGGTCGCTCGGCAGCGAGCTGCACCGCATGACCGATGCCGCCCTCGACGAGCTCGAGCGCTATGCGGCCGGGGAGCCGCTGATGGATGAGATCACCAGCGAAGACCTGCGGCTGAGCGCCTGAGAAGAGGCCGACCGCATTCACAACGACAACCACGCACGAGGAGGAAGACACCACCGAACACACTCCGCGATGCCCCCCGCTCTCGCCGATCACAGCCCCGCATAACAAAGGAGTTATCCCTCATGAAACGCCCACTCATCGCAGCAGCGGCGATCGCCGCCGCCGTTGCGCTCGGCCTCTCCGGCTGCGCAGGCACCCCCTCGTCGTCCTCCTCGGCAGCCGCAGGCGGCGACGCGAAGACCACTCTCCGGGTCTCGGTGTGGAACTACGCCCAGACGCCCGAGTTCAAAGCCCTGTTCGACGCATTCCACAAGGCCAACCCGAACATCACGATCCAGCCGGTGGACATCCTCGCGGCCAACTACGAAGACAAGGTCACGACCATGCTGGCCGGTGGCGACACCACCGACATCATCACGGTGAAGAACCTCACCGACTACTCCGGCTACGCGCAGAAGAAGCAGTTCGTCGACGTGTCCGCTCTGGCGAAGTCGCTGCCGTCTGAGAAGATCCCGGCGCTCTCGAACTACAAGTTCGACGGCGCGACCTACGCCATCCCGTACCGGCAGGACTTCAACGTCCTCTACTACAACAAGACGATGTTCAAGGATGCCGGCATCGCCGACCCCGAGAACCTCACCTGGGACGAGTTCGCCGCAGACGCCAAGAAGCTCACCAAGGGTGACGGCGCATCGAAGGTGTACGGGGCGTACATCCACACCTGGAACTCGATGGTGCAGGGCATCGCGGCGGCTCAGACGGGAAACAACCCGAACAAGCCCAGCTACGGCTGGATGAAAGACCAGTACAACCTCACGCTCGGCATGCAGAAAGACGGCACGATCATGAACTGGGCGACGGCGAACAGCCAGCAGGTCCAGTACAAAGACGTCTTCGAGAAGCAGCAGGCCGCGATGGTGCCGATGGGAACCTGGTTGATCGCGCCCCTCCTGGCCGACAAGAAGGCCGGAACGACGAACGTGGACTGGGGCATCGCTCCGCTGCCGCAGATCAAGTCGGGCGGAAAGGTCGTCACAGACGGCGGCCCGACCGGCTTCGGCATCAACAAGAACTCCAAGAACGTCGCGGCGGCGAAGAAGTTCCTGCAGTTCGCGGTCAGCCCAGCCGGAGCCAAGGCCGTGGTCTCGGTCGGAATCGTGCCTGCGTACCACAGCGCCGACATCACGAAGGCCTACTTCGGCCTCGACGGAATGCCGCAGGACGCCACGTCGAAGAAGGCGTTCAATCCGGACACGATCAACCTCGACGCACCCGTTGCGGCGAACACGGCCGCAATCAGCACCATCCTCAACCAGGAGCACCAGCTGATCATGACCGGCAGCAAGTCGGTCGACGACGGCCTCACCGAAATGGCGAGCCGGGTCAAGTCGGAAGTGCTCAACCAGTAGCATCCCGAGCCGTGATGCGGCCGGCGCCGAGTGCACACCACCGGCGCCGGCCGCGCACCGGTTTCACGCAACAGAACGGAGCGGTTCCGCTGAGCCGAAACAGATCATGACGACCATCACGCAACCACCGGAGACAACGACGCCTCCCTCTCGGCCCAGACCCGCGCCCGCGCGCGCGACCGTGAGCCGCAGGATGCGTCGCCGCAGCATCCTCATCGGCTGGAGCTTCATCCTGCCGAACTTCGTCGGCTTCGCCCTGTTCACGCTCGTGCCGGTGATCGCAGCGTTCGTGCTGGCGTTCATGAACTGGGATGCCTACAACCCGCCGACGTGGGCCGGCGTCAACAACTTCGTGCGCCTGTTCCGCGACGACAGTTTCCACGTCGCTCTCGGCAACACGCTGCTGTACGCGGTCGGGCACGTGCCCCTGACGCTCGCCTTCTCGCTCGGGCTGGCCATCCTGCTCAATCAGAAGCTGCGAGGCATCGCGTTCTTCCGGGTAGCGATCTTCTTCCCGTACATCACCTCGCTGGTCGCCATAGCGATCGTCTGGAACATGCTGTTCGATCCGACGAACGGCCCCATCAATCAGTTCCTGCACTCGATCGGCATCGCCAACGCGCCCGGCTGGACCTCGAGCACCGCCTGGGCGCTCCCGGCCGTCATCATCACGAGCGTCTGGCGCGACATGGGCTACTACATGGTGCTCTTCCTCGCCGGGCTGCAGGCCATTCCCAACGAGTACTACGAGGCGGCGGAGGTGGACGGCGCAGGGCGGTGGCGCAAGTTCTGGAGCATCACGCTTCCGTCGCTGCGTCCCACGACGTTCCTGGTGCTCGTGCTGCTCAGCGTGTCGAGCTTCAAAGTGTTCGACCTGATCTTCGTCATGACCCAGGGCGGTCCAGGCAGGGCCACGCTCGTGCTGTCCCAGCTCATCTACCAGGACGGCATCATCAACGGCCAGTTCGGCTACTCCTCGGCCATCTCGCTCGTGCTGTTCCTCATCGTGCTGGTCGTGACCGTTTTCCAGTTCAAGCTGCAGCAGAGACGGGAGCGCTGATGTCCACCCTCACCTCGGACCTCGCCCAAGAGCTCGAAACCGGGCGAACGCATCCTTCGTCATCTCCTCAGCGGCGCGGGGGGCGGCGCATCCGTTCCCGCTTCGGCAAGGCCGCGATGTACGCACTGCTGGTCGTGCTGCTCGTCCTCGTGCTGCTGCCGTTCCTCTGGATGCTGTCGTCCTCTTTCAAGCACGACAACGAGGTGCTCAGCGTTCCGATCAAGTGGATCCCGAGCACGTTCGTGTGGAGCAACTACTCGCACATCTGGACGCAGATCCCGATGGCCGGATACCTGGCGAACTCGGCCCTGCTCGCCGTCGTGATCACGTTCCTGCAGGTGCTCACGGGAAGCTTCGCGGCGTACGGGTTCTCGAAGGTGCGCTTCCCCGGACGGGATGCCCTGTTCCTCGCATACATCGCCACGATCGCCGTGCCGTGGCAGGCGTACATGATCCCGCAGTACGTGATGATGCAGAAGGTCGGGCTCACGAACACCTTCACCGCGCTCATCCTGCTGCAGGCGTTCGGTGCGTTCGGGGTGTTCCTGATGCGGCAGTACTACGTGACCATTCCGGACGAGCTCAACGAGGCGGCCCGCATCGACGGTCTCAACGACTACGGCATCTGGGCGCGCATCATCCTGCCGCTGTCCAAGCCCGCGCTGGCATCCCTCGCGCTGCTCACCTTCGTGAACACCTGGAACGACTACATGGGCCCGTTCATCTACCTGTCGAGCAACGAGCTGTGGACGGTGCAGATCGGGCTCAGATCGTTCATCGGCCAGTACTCGGCGCAGTACGCCATGATCATGACCGGATCGGTCATCTCGATCATCCCCATCCTGGCGATCTTCCTCGCCGGTCAGCGCTACTTCATCAGCGGCATCGCGACGAGCGGAATGAAGGGATGACCGCCACGGCTCCCCGCCCCCGTCGCCGTCTCTTCCGTCTCGGCCACGAGACGACGGAGACGATCTTCGGATACGCCTACGCCCTGCTGATGGTCGACGTGCTGCTCGTGCTGTTCAACCTGCCCCTTGCCGTCATGCTGTTCGTCACCGTGGATTCGCTGCAGTCGTGGCTGTTCTTCCTGCTGCTCTCGCTCACACTCGCACCCTCGCTGGTCGGCGCGTTCGAGGTGTTCCGAGCGATGCGGGAAGACGGAAGGCCGCGCCCGTTCGCGGCCTTCATGCAGGGCTATCGGCGACGAGGCGGTGCGGGATTCGTCGTGGGTCTCGGGACCGCCGTCATGGTGGCGCTCGCGCTGTTCGACGGCACGGCGCTCGCCGGAACCGTCTGGGCACCGCTGCTCGGACCGCTCCTGGCCGTGCTCGGCATCGGCTCGGTAGCGGTCGCTCTCTTCGCACTGGGCGGGCTCGCGGTGTTCCCTTCGGCTTCGCTGCGTGCGATCGCGAAGGCAGCCCTCTACCTCGCCGTGCGCCGGTGGTACTTCAGCCTCGTGGGGCTCGCCATGGTGGGACTCATTGGGGCGGCGGTTCTGCTGCAGCCGGTACTGGGCGCGGCGCTCGTGCCTGGCATCCTGTTGTACGCGGTGTTCGCGAACGCGCAGTACTCGTTCCACCGGGCCGTCGAGGCCGAAACCCGTGCGCAGGAAGGGCGCACGGTGGAACACTCGATGGGTCGCCCGAAGCAGACCGAGACCTGCGCCAAAGCCTGAGCTTCGGGAGAGTTTCAGCCAGACCAGAAGGAAGAGTTCACAACAAATGCGAGACCGTCTGGATGCCGCTCCCTGGCTCTACGCGATGGATCCCAGAGAAGAAGAACGAGCCGAGCAGCGCCTCCTGCAGGAGCAGCTCGCGCGAGAAGGGTCAGCCTTCGGCTCCGACGTCTACATCTCCCCCAGGGCGATTCTCGCGGCCGACGAGTTGCGCCTCGGTGACCGCTGCTATCTGGCTGTCAACTCCTACGTCACGCACAACCTGACGACAGGCGACGACTGCACGATCAACCCGTTCGCCGTCGTGCGCGGCACGGTGAGGATGGGCGACGGAGTGCGTGTGGGCGCACACGCGTCGATTCTCGGGTTCAATCACTCGACCGGCATCGACCTGCCCGTGTTCCGGCAGCCGACCACCTCGAAAGGCATCGAGATCGGGGACGACGTCTGGATCGGTTCCTCGGCCATCGTCCTCGATGGCGTGTGCATAGGAGATCACGCCATTGTCGGCGCCGGGGCCGTAGTCACGAAGAACGTGGACAGCTGGTCGGTTGTGGCCGGCAACCCCGCTCGCGTCGTGAAGGATCGGCGCGGTGAGGCGAAGGCCCGATCAACGGCGAGTCGCCTCAAGGAGTTCGCCGATCGGGCACGTGCCGACGCGCCATCGCTGATCGCACGATCGTGGGACTCGGCCGAGGGCGTCTACGTCGACCGTCCGGGAGCAGCACCCACAGTGCGTGCGCACGCCGATGCCATCGAGATCGCGGATCTGCTGCTCGGCGACGTTCCGGCCCAGTTCAGTCGTCCCGAGCATGCAAGACTCCTGCGCGAACGCCAGCTCGAGGAGAGCGGCCTCGTTCCCGAACTAGGCGATCGCGACGCGCCGCACTTCGGAGAAGGTCCCGCCACGTACCACGTGCTCTCCGTTGGCTACGCCTTGAGCGTTCTCGGCAGCGCGTTCCCGTATCCGGTCCGGGAGGTTTCCGAGGCCAGTTCCGGCGATGTGTGCGACCGGCTCGAGCGGCTCGATTGGCGTGACGCTGGCTGGGCGTGCGGCGCGTGGGTGGATGCGTGGGGGACGGCGCTGCACTGGAACGGTTCGAAGGGCGACTTCGGCCGGCCGGGAGCCGCGGAAGCGTTCTTCGGCTGGCTGGTGACCCGTATGGATCCGGAGACCGGCATGTGGTCTCCGCCTTCCGATGAACAGGGATGGCTGCAGGCGGTCAATGGTTACTACCGGCTGACACGAGGTACTTTCGCGCAATTCGGCGTGCCGCTGCCCGCGGGCGATCGGACGATCGACACCGTGATCGAGCATGCTGCAGACGAGCGCTGGTTCGCCGAAGGCAAGCAGAACGCGTGCAATGTGCTCGATGTGGCTCATCCGATGTGGCATCTTCGGCGGCAGACGATGTACCGCGGCGAGGAGTCGAAAGCGTGGGCGCGGGATCAGCTCGAGTCGGCGCTCGGCAGGTGGCGCGACGGCGAGGGCATGGCATTCGCCGCAGCGGGGTCTGGCCCTGACAGCGAAGCCAGCCTGCAGGGCACGGAGATGTGGCTCAGCATCATCTGGCTTCTCGCCGACCTCCTGGGTGAGGCGGATGCGTTGGGCTACCGGCCCCGTGGAGTACACCGGCCAGAGCCGGTGGAACCGGTAGCGTACCCGTTTCGGCCGGTCAGTAGAGGCGACGGCTCGCCTTAGCCTCTCAGGCTTATCCCAGCAGCCACGCCGTCGAGTTCAACAGGATAGTGCGGTGCTCATGCGAGTCGTACGAGCCCGCGTCGTGCCCGAGTGCGTCGTACACGATGCGCGCCCCGCGGTACTCATGCGTCCAGACGAGCGGATGGCGCACACCATCGATGTCATGCCACGCGAGCTGCTGAGAACGGGGCGAGACCCGAAGCTTCGAGTAGCGCTCGTCGTCGACGTCGAAGTCGGGGATTCCAGCCACGATGGAGTGGGCGTCCGTCGCCACGTGCACACGAGCCTTCGAGTACGGCGGATGCATGCTGGTTCCGCGAACCCAGATGCCGCCCAGAACGTATTCCCATTCGGGCATGAACCCGAACGTGGTGGCCGAGACGTGCAGGGCAAGCAGCGCTCCGCCGCGCTCCAGGTACGAGAGCAGGCCGTGCGCGGTAGCGGCATCCTCGGCCGAGAGGGGTGTCTCCGCCCTGTCGTCCGAGCTCTCGAGCACTGCTCGCTCATCTGGAGTGCGACCGGCGCCGACGTTGAGAACCAGAAGCTCGACATCGTCGTGCGCCGCGCTTGCGAGCGAGGCTAGGCGGGCATCCACGGCGTCGTCGACCGTCACCGTGTGCCCGGCCGAGCTGAGAACATCGGCGACTCGCGCCGAGGTCTCCGCAAGCGGATGCCACGGATCGGCGTACCGGCCGCTCCCGGACACGACGACGATGTTGGCGCTCACGATTGGTCCTCCTCGGGTTCCGGGTTCGGCTGTGCGGCGGTGTGCGGCCCGGATGTCAACCGACTTGCGCGGCTCGGGAGTCAGCCTATGCTAGTTCGGCAACCGCTTTCCTGTACCTCATACGGGGGCCACGAGAGGACCGGACGCGGCAGGGTCACACGAAAGGAACTGGCCATGACAACGGCGTCGGCACCGACCAGACGACTGACCTCCGACCAGCGAAACGCGTTCGCCGCCTCGCTGCTCGGCTGGATGATGGATGCCTTCGACTACTTCATCGTGGTGCTCGTCTACGCGGAAATCGCGAAGGAGTTCCGGGTATCGCTCGAGCAGATCGCATTCCTCACCACGATCACGCTCATCATGCGACCTGTAGGTGCTTACCTGTTCGGCCTCTGGGCGGACCGGGTCGGACGGCGCATCCCCCTCATCGTCGACGTCTGCTTCTACTCGTTCGTCGGATTCCTCTGCGCCTTCGCGCCGAACTTCACGGTGCTGTTCATCCTGCGGCTGCTCTACGGCATCGGCATGGGCGGCGAATGGGGCCTCGGCGCCGCGCTCACCATGGAGAAGGTGCCGCGCGAGCGTCGGGGATTCTTCTCGGGCATCCTGCAGGCCGGCTACTCCGCCGGTTATCTGTTGGCCGCACTGGCGTTCCTGCTCGTGCACTCGGCGCTCGGCCTGAGCTGGCGCTGGCTGTTCGTGCTGAGCCTGCTGCCGGCGCTGATCAGCCTGATCATCCGCACGCGCGTCAAGGAATCCGAAGTGTGGGAGACCACGCGCGACCGCATGCAGAAGAAGAACACGTCGATCAGGGCCGTGTTCTTCAACGCCAAAGTGCTGCGCCGCTTCATCTACCTCGTGCTGCTGATGGCGGCCTTCAACTGGATGTCGCACGGCACGCAAGACATCTACCCCACCTTCCTGAAGGCCACGAATCAGGGCGGGGCGGGCCTCGATGCCGCCACCGCCGGCTGGATAGCCGTCGTCTACAACATCGGAGCCATCGTCGGATGCATCGTGCTCGGTTCGCTCTCGGACCGCTGGGGGCGCAAGGCGACGATCATCCTCGGCGCAGCGCTCACGCTGCCGATCATTCCGATCTTCGCGTTCTCGCAGACCGCGGGGCTGCTCTGCCTCGGGTCCGCGCTCATCCAGTTCACGACGCAGGGCGCATGGGGCGCCATCCCCGCCCACCTGAACGAGATGTCGCCGAACGCCATCCGAGGGTTCTACCCGGGCGTCACGTACCAGCTCGGCAACGTGATCGCCGCGTTCAACCTGCCGATCCAGCAGGCCCTGGCCGCACACATCGGATATCCGTGGGCGATGGCCATCACGGTCGCGGGAGCGGCGGCAGCGGTCATCCTGCTCACGGCGTTCGGCACGCACGCGAAGGGCGTCGACTTCACCGCGGAGGAGCCGGATGCCGTCGCTGCGGCAGACCCTGTCGGTCGCGCCCGCCCCGCGGAGGCCTGACTGCGCCCCAACCGCGCCCGCCCCGCGGAGGCCTGACCGCCGCCACGGCCGGGCCTCACCCGCGGCCCGCACCCACAACAGCCGCGGCCCGCACCCCCCAACCCCGCACCCGGCTCCCGCCTCCAACACCTGCGGAAAATCGGAGATTCGCGGCGACGCGCCGGTGAACGGTGCGACGCGCTCGGCGGCCGCGACGAATCTCCGATTTTCGGCGGCGGCACTCGACCGGTCACCGGGCCGAGCATGATCGGAGAAGCGCCGCCACCGCCGCCCGCATAGCCTGGGCGCATGAACGCGACTTCGTCTACGATCTCGGCTCAGGCATCCGCTCCGTCCACGCACGACAGCACGCACGACACCATTCGCGTCCACGGCGCACGAGAGAACAACCTCAAGAACGTCGACGTCGAGCTGCCCAAACGCAAGCTGACGGTGTTCACGGGCGTCTCGGGCTCGGGCAAGAGCTCGCTCGTGTTCTCCACGATCGCCGCGGAGTCCCAGCGCCTGATCAACGAGACGTACAGCGCATTCATCCAGGGGTTCATGCCGACGCTGTCCCGTCCAGACGTCGACGTGCTCGAGGGGCTCACGACGGCGATCACGGTGGATCAGGAGCGGATCGGCTCCGATCCCCGATCCACGGTCGGCACGGCCACGGACGCCAACGCGATGCTCCGCATCCTCTTCAGCCGCCTAGGGGAGCCGCACATCGGGTCGCCGCAGGCGTACTCGTTCAACGTCGCGTCGGTGAGCGGCAGCGGTGCCGTCACTCTGGAGCGTGCGCAGGGCGGAACGACCAAGGAGCGACGCAGCTTCAGCGTCACTGGCGGCATGTGCCCCCGCTGCGAGGGCCGCGGCACGGTGCAGGACTTCGACCTCGCACAGCTCTTCGACGAGACCAAATCGTTGAACGAGGGTGCCCTGCTCGTGCCCAACCACACGGGCGGGAGCTGGTACGTGCGCATCTACGGGGGCGCGGGATTCCTCGACCCCGACAAGCCCATCGCGCGGTACAGCAAGCGCGAGCTGAACGACCTGCTGTACAAGGAACCGACGCGCGTCAAGGTCGACGGCATCAACGTCTGGTTCATGGGGCTCATCCCGCGCATCAGGCAGTCGTTCCTCTCGAAGGAACTCGACGCGATGCAGCCGCACATCCGCGCATTCGTGGAGCGCGCGATCACATTCGGCACGTGCCCGGAGTGCGGCGGGAGTCGCCTGAACGAGCGCGCGAGGTCGTCGAAGATCGACGGCATCAGCATTGCGGATGCCTGTGCCATGCAGATCACGGACCTCGCCGAGTGGGTGCGCGGCATCCAGGACCCGAAGCTGGGGCCCCTGCTGACCTCGTTGCAACGGCTTCTCGAGTCGTTCGTCGAGATCGGCCTCGGATACCTCTCGCTCGACCGCTCGGCAGGCACGCTCTCCGGCGGCGAGGCGCAGCGCACGAAGATGATCAGGCACTTGGGTTCGGCCCTGACCGACGTCACCTATGTGTTCGACGAGCCGAGCATCGGCTTGCACCCGCACGACGTTCAGCGTATGAACCGGTTGCTGAAGCGACTGCGCGACAAGGGCAACACCGTGCTGGTCGTCGAGCACAAACCCGAGCTGATCGAGATCGCGGATCACGTGGTCGACCTCGGCCCAGGTGCAGGCACGAACGGCGGAACCATCTGCTTCCAGGGCACGCTGGAGGATCTGCGGGCCAGCGACACCGTGACGGGGCGCCACCTCGAAGACCGGGCGCGGCTCAAGCCAGAGGTGCGCGAGGCATCCGGCGCGCTCGAGGTGCGCGGTGCGAACACGCACAACCTGCAGAACGTGGATGTCGACATCCCGCTCGGCGTGCTCGTCGTCGTGACGGGCGTGGCGGGCTCCGGCAAGAGCTCGCTGATCGCAGGGGCGGTCGCGCCGCGCGACGGCGTCGTTACCGTGGATCAGACGCCCATCCGTGGATCCCGCCGCAGCAACCCGGCGACGTACACAGGGCTGCTCGAGCCGATCCGCAAGGCGTTCGCGAAGGCTAACGGCGTGAAGCCTGCGCTGTTCAGCTCCAACTCGGAGGGCGCGTGCCCCGTCTGCAGCGGAGCTGGTGTCGTCTATACCGACCTCGGCATCATGGCCACGGTCTCGACCGTGTGCGAGGAGTGCGGGGGCAAGCGGTTCGAGGCATCCGTGCTCGGGTACAAGCTGCATGGACCCGACGGCGCCGGTAAGGACATCAGCGAGGTGCTCGGGATGTCCGTGGTCGACGCCCGCGATTTCTTCTCAGGCGGCGAGGCACGCACGCCGGCCGCTGCAGGCATCCTCGACCGGCTGGCGGATGTCGGCCTCGGCTACCTGACGATCGGCCAGCCGCTCACAACGCTGTCCGGCGGCGAGCGGCAGCGGCTCAAGCTGGCGACGCACATGGGGGAGAAGGGCGGCATCCTGATCCTGGACGAGCCGACTGTTGGCCTGCATCTTGCGGATGTGCAGCAACTGCTGGCGCTGCTCGACCGGCTCGTCGACAGCGGCAAGTCCGTCATCGTGGTGGAGCATCATCAGGCGGTGATGGCCCACGCCGACTGGATCATCGACCTCGGTCCGGGGGCCGGGCACGACGGCGGTCGCATCGTCTTCGAGGGGACCCCGGCCGACCTCGTCGCCACACGCCCGACCCTGACCGGCCAATACCTCTCGGAGTACGCGAGTGAGCGAGAGAAGAGAGCAAGCTCGCTTGCTCTCGGATCGAGCGATTGAGTGTTGAGGGTGCGTAGCGCCCGAGTACGCGAGTGAGCGAGAGAAGAGGGCAAGCTCGCTTGCTCTCGGATCGAGCGATTGAGTGTTGAGGGTGTGTAGCGCCGGACATGTCGGTTGAGCGCAGCAGTGCCGAAGCCGCGGCGCCGGCAACACTATTTCAGGAAATGGTCCCGCTCGGCCCGACTGGCGGCCTGGCCGGCCCTGTGTCCTGAAAACGGCCGCTGCTGGTGTGGCACGCCGAGGGTGATGCGGCCCGGCCGACGGCGACGCGGCCCGGCAGACGGTGGCCTGATCTGGCCGCCGCTGGCGTGGTGCGGCCGCCGCCGGCGCCGAAGCCGGGGCGGAGGCAACGCTATTTCAGGACGTCATCCCGCTCGTCCCCACTATTGGCTCGGCCGGCCGTATGTCCTGAAAACGGCCGATGCTGGCGCCGCGCGGCCGACGATGACGCGGTCCGCCGGCGGCGAAGCGCCGCGGCCGGTGCTGGCGCGGCGCGGACGACGGTGGCGCCGCGCACCCCGGGATTGTCGTCGTGGGGCGCCTGCTGTTATGGTGTGGTAAGCGCTTTCCCGATCGGAGTGGAAGCCGCGACGACCACGAAAGAGAACGACAGTGTCAGAGTCGACCATCGGAATCATCATGAACGGCGTCTCCGGACGCATGGGATACCGGCAGCACCTCGTGCGCTCCATCCTCGCGATCAGGGAGCAGGGGGGCGTCGAGCTCTCCAATGGCACCCGTGTACAGGTCGAGCCGCTGCTCGTAGGCCGCAACGAGGCGAAGCTCGCCGAGCTGGCGAAGCGCCACGGCCTCGAGCACTACACGACCGACCTCGACGCAGCGCTGGCCGATGACCGGTGGCAGGTGTACGCGGACTTCCTCGTGACGAAGGCGCGGGCATCCGCCATCAAGAAGGCGATCGCCGCAGGCAAGGCCATCTACACCGAGAAGCCGACCGCAGAGTCCTTCGAGGAGGCGCTCGAGCTCGCCCGGCTGGCCGACGAGGCCGGCGTCAAGAACGGCGTCGTCCACGACAAGCTCTACCTGCCCGGGCTCCGCAAGTTGCGCCGCCTGATCGACTCCGGGTTCTTCGGTCGCATCCTCTCGGTTCGCGGCGAGTTCGGCTACTGGGTGTTCGAGGGCGATTGGATGCCCGCGCAGCGCCCGAGCTGGAACTACCGCACCGAAGACGGCGGCGGCATCATCGTCGACATGTTCCCGCACTGGAACTACGTGCTGGAGTACCTGTTCGGACGCGTCGAGTCCGTCTATGCGCGGGCCGTCACGGAGATCGCCGAGCGCATCGACGAGCAGGGACGCGCGTACCGGGCGACGGCGGACGACGCGGCGTACGCCGTCTTCGATCTCGCCGGCGGCATCACGGCACAGCTCAACTCGAGCTGGACGACACGGGTCAATCGTGACGAGCTCGTCGAGTTCCACGTGGACGGAACCCTCGGCAGCGCGGTCGTCGGGCTGTTCGGCTGCAAGATCCAGCCGCGCAACGCCACGCCTCGACCCACCTGGAATCCGGACATTCCCGACACGCACGACTACGCGGCGGACTGGCACGAGCTGCCGGACACCGAGGCGTTCGAGAACGGCTTCAAGGTGCAGTGGGAAGAGTTCATCCGCCATGTCGCGGAAGACGCCCCGTTCCCGTACGACTTCCTCTCCGGCGCCCGGGGTGTGCTGCTCGCGGAGAAGGGCCTGGAGAGCTCGCGCGACGGAGTTCGCGTCGACGTGCCAACCGTCACTGCCGAGAACGTGCGCGAGCTGGCCGGGGTTGTGGAGAGCGGCGCCGAGGCAGCCGGAGCGCTGCGATGACGGATCTGCTTCTCGTCGCCAAAGACGGAGCCCTGAGCACGCAGCCACTCATCGAGCATGAGCCAGCGCTCGCGGCGGCGAAGCCGCTGCGGTCGCGGGTCGCCTACGCGGCGGCGCACGTCATCCCGAAGCCGTACGCCGAGAACGTGCCGGGCGCTCCCGCCGACCTGGACTGGGATGCCACACTCGCCTTCCGCCACCACGTCTGGTCGCAGGGTCTGGGCGTCGCCGATGCCATGGACACGGCCCAGCGCAACATGGGACTGGATGCCGCAGCGACGCGCGAGCTCATTTCGCGCAGCGCCGGCGAGGCGGCAACCGTCGGCGGTGCGCTCGTGGTGGGGGTCAACACCGACCACGTGGACGACGAGGCGATCTCGCTCGACGCCGTGATCGACGCCTATCTCGAGCAGCTCGAGTTCACCGAGGATGCCGGCGCAGGCGTCGTGCTCATGGCCTCGCGTCACCTTGCGCGCGCCGCGCAATCGCCCGCCGACTACGAGCGCGTCTACGGCGCCGTGCTGCAGCGCGCGAGCGGGCCGGTCATCCTGCACTGGCTGGGCGAGGCGTTCGACCCTGCGCTGAAGGGGTACTTCGGCGGGCGCGACGGCGGCTTCCGCGAAGCCGCGGACACGGTCATCCGCATCATCGAGGCGAATGCTGACAAGGTGTCCGGCATCAAGATGAGCCTGCTGGATGCCGACGCAGAGATCCACGTTCGCTCCCGTCTTCCGCGCGCCGCGAGCATGTTCACCGGCGACGACTTCAATTACGTCGATCTCATCGCGGGCGACGGCACGGGACCGGTCGGCGCCGAGGAGCACGGACACTACTCGGATGCCCTGCTCGGCGCGTTCGCGGCGATCGCGCCCGTGGCATCCAGAGCCATCCGCGCGCTCGACGACGGCGATCGCGATGGCTACGAGCGCATCCTTCGCCCGACCGAGGCGCTCAGCCGGCAGGTGTTCGCCGCGCCCACGTTCTACTACAAGACGGGCGTGGCGTTCCTCAGCTGGCTCAACGGCCACCAGGAGTCGTTCACCATGGTCGGCGGCTTGCACTCGGCACGCAGCCTCCCGCACCTCTCGGAGATCGTGCGGCTCGCCAACGGATCGGGCGCGCTCGAGCGTCCTGAGCTGGCGGCGGCGCGCTGGCACGGGATGCTCGCCCTGAACGGCATCGTCGGAGGCGTGTCGCAGACCGCGACCCGAGCAGGATCGACGCAAGCGGCCACGGCGCCCGCGGAGCCGGATGCTTCGCACGAGGCGGCGCGCGCATGACCGCGCATCCCAGGTACTCGCTCAATCAGGCGACGGTCAAGCACGCATCGCTCGCCGAGGCGATAGCGGCGACGCAGAGCGCGGGCATCCAGAGCATCGGACTGTGGCGGGAGCCGGTCGCCGACGTCGGCCTCGAGGTCGCGACGCGTCTTGTCGCCGACTCCGGGCTGCGTGTCTCGAGCCTGTGCCGCGGCGGGTTCTTCACGGCGCCGGATGGGCCCGAACGCGTGGCAGCGCTCGACGACAACCGCCGCGCGATCGAGGAGACAGCCGCGCTCGCCGCGGCAGGCGCCCAGGGATCGGCGGCCGTGCTCGTGCTCGTGGCAGGCGGACTTCCGCACGGCTCCAGGGACCTGGCAGGGGCGCGCGAACGGGTTCGGGACGCTCTCGGCGAGCTCGAGCCGTTTGCGGCATCCGCCGGAGTGGCGCTCGCAGTAGAGCCGCTTCATCCGATGTTCGCCGCCGACCGGGCCGTGGTCTCGACGCTCGGGCAGGCGATCGATCTCGCCGTCGCGGCGGGTCCCACGGCAGGCGTCGTCGTCGACACCTACCACGTGTGGTGGGATCCCGACGTGCTGCAGCAGATCGAGCGCGCCGGCCGGCTCGGCCGCATCGCGTCGTACCAGGTGTGCGATTGGCTGACCCCGCTGCCCGCCGACGTTCTGCTCGGACGAGGTGTTCCCGGCGAGGGCCACATCGATTTCGCACCCATCACACGTGCTGTCGCCGAGGCGGGGTACGTGGGCGACATCGAGTGCGAGATCTTCAACGCGGATGTCTGGGCACGCCCCTACGACCAGGTCGCCGCCCAGACCTCGGCCGCCTTCAGCGGCGTCGTCGCCCCACACCTCTGAGCACGGGTGCGCGGCGGGCGCCGGCGTCCACCACGAAAGATGCGGAAGAGTGAACGCATGCGCATCGTGATCGCCCCCGACTCCTTCAAGGGGTCCGCAACGGCCGTTCAGGTGGCAGAAGCGCTCGCCGCTGGATGGCGATCGGTACACCCCGACGATGAGCTGGTCGAGCTCCCGATGGCCGACGGGGGAGAGGGCACGCTCGACGCATTCGAACTCGCGGTGCCAGGCGCGAAGCGCATGCCCGTCGAGGTGACGGGGCCGAACGGCGGCCGCGTGAAGGCATCCTGGATGCTGCTGCCACCTACCAATGGTCTGCCGGGCGGAACGGGTGTCGTCGAGCTGGCAGAGACGAGCGGGCTCACGCTGCTCGAGCGGCTGGATCCGCTCGGCGCGCACACGCTCGGCTTCGGGCAGGCCATCGCCGACGCGCTCGATCACGGCCTCTCCCGCCTGCTGCTTGGCATCGGAGGGAGCGCGTCGACCGACGGCGGCACAGGGGCGCTGGTCGCTCTCGGCGCGCGGATGCTCGACGCGGTAGGCAGACCCGTCGCGCTGGGCGGCGCCACGCTCAGCGAGGTGGCATCCGTCGACCTTTCCGAAGTGCGCGGGCTGCCGAGCGGCGGTGCGCTCGTGCTCAGCGATGTGACGAACCCGCTGCTCGGGCCGGCCGGCGCCGCACACGTCTTCGGGGAGCAGAAGGGAGCGGACGCCGCCCAGCGCTTCGCCCTCGACGCGGGCCTCGCCTCGTGGTCGGCACTCGTCGCCGCCGAGACCGGGATCGATCCGGCAGCGCCGGGTGCGGGCGCGGCGGGAGGCACCGGTTTCGGCCTTCTCGCCTGGGGTGCGCGGCTCACCTCCGGGGCGACGGCCATCGCCGACGCGGTCGGACTCGACGCCGCTCTGGCTCGAGCGAACCTCGTGATCGTCGGTGAGGGGCGCTACGACGCGCAGACCGACTCCGGCAAGGCTCCCGCCGTCGTGGCCGGCCGCGCGCGAGCGGTCGACGTGCCCGTCGCGCTGGTGGCAGGCGCGGTGGCGGCCGAGCCGCAGGGGATGGCCGACGTCGTCTCCCTGACCGACCTGGCCGGCTCGGTCGATCGTGCGATCGAGGATCCCGCGCGCTGGCTTCGCGAGGCCGGCCGCCGGCTTGCCCTCAGCGCGGGATCCTCACCCGCCCCCTAGGGAGTGGCTCGAGACCGGGCCGCGTCCAGGGCTGAACGTCAGCCGAAGGCCGGCCCGGCCCCGACTTCACCGCGTGCCGAGCTCCGGATGCTCGCCCCAGAATCCCGCAAGCCGCACCGCGAGCGCGCGGCCCTGGTCGTGACCTCCGCGAGCGGCCTGAAGCCGAGTCGACGGGTCCAAGGCGTTGGCATCGAAGACGTCGCCGGCGCCGGCATCCGGAAAGACCGTCTCGACCACGCTTCCGGCCGCGCGCAGCTCGTCGACCTGGGTGGCCAGATCCATGCCCCACTCGCGCGGCATGCGCGACCTGCCGCCGAACGGCGAGAGCACGAGCACGCGGGCGTAACCGGCCGCCAGATCGGCGTTCTCGCTGCGTCGGTACCCGCCGTTGAGGTACCTGTGCTCGCCGATGGGGTACGGGGTCAACGCCGAGGTGCTTGCAGCGACGGCGTCCACCAGTTCGACGCCGCTGTGCCGGTCGAACACCACCGGTTCCCCTGTGGCAGCGTCGACTGCCGGGATGAGCACCCTGCGGTCCGGCCACTCGTTGCTCGTAAGCCGCGCGGCGACCACGTTGCGCCACCGCGCCGCGTCGGCGCCGTCCGAGGCATCCTTCGCGAGCGCCGCGGCGCCCATCCTGCGCCGCATGTCCGAGGCATCCGCGGCGGAGCCGATGATGGCGTTCGACCACTCGAGATAGCTCGGTCCGGAGAGAGCGGGGCCGCGTCCCCTTGCAGACTGTGCTGCGCCAGCCTGCGGCGGGCGGGGAGCCTCGGCGAGGATGCTCGCGTACAGGTCTGCAGGATGCGCACCGCTGGTGATCTGGGCGGCAACCGTCGATCCGGATGACGTTCCGACGATGAGGTCGGCGTCGGTCACGTCGATCCCCTCGTCGGCGAGACCGGCGATGAGGCCGAGCGCCCAGGCGTTGCCCGCCGCCCCGCCGCCTGCGATGACGAGTGCTCGCTCGTGCGGATTGGGTGACGTTGCCGAATCGGGCTGTTCGGCGGAAGAAGGTGTTGTGTTCATGGGAGTCGCCTTTCGCGATCGCGTTTCCGGCGCTCCCCGTGACGACTACCTCAGTCGCGCGATCGTGGACTGCGGGGGAGCACCCATTCGGATACTGCGTTCATGGGTCTCACCTCCTGTGTCGTGTCACGATCACCCAGATGCTCGCACACCTCTCTGGCGATCGGCAAATGCCTTCGAGGAACTAGAGCGCCGCGATGCGCGCGTACCGGTCGTACTGCTGGCGGATGACCGGCCGGAAGTCCTGCTCGGGCTCTGCCACGACCTCGAGCGTCCACTCGGGACGCGTTCCGGTGAGCGCCCACGCTGCCTGCGCCGCTGCGCCGTTCGCCACGTACTCTCCGGGGGCAGGCACGACGACCGGCGCGTCGAAGACCTGCGCGGCCACCGCCTGCACCGCCGGGTTGAGCGAGGCGCCGCCGATCAGCAGAAGCCGCTGCTCGCGCACCCCGACGGCGCGCACGGCGTCGAGTCCGGCCGCCAGGCCGCCGAGCATGCCCTCGACCGCCGCCCGCGCCAGGTTCTCCCGGCGGCTCGACGCGATGGACAGCCCGTGCACGCTCGCACGTGCGTCGGGAAGATTCGGTGTGCGCTCGCCCTCGAAATACGGCACGAGCACGACGCCCTCCGAGCCTGCGGGCGCGCGCAGCGCCAGCTCGGCGAACTCGTCGAAGTCCACGTCGAGCAGATCAGCCACCGTGCCGAGCACGCGCGCTGCGTTCAGGGTGGCGACGAGCGGCAGGAAGCGGCCGGTGGCATCCGCGAAGCCCGCGACCGAGCCAGTCGGATCGGGCACAGAGGTGTCGGTCACGGCGAACACAGTGCCGCTCGTGCCCAGTGAGACGATGACGTCTCCGGATGCCGCACCCAGCCCGAGCGCGGCCCCTGCGTTGTCACCGGCTCCCGGTCCGACGAGCACGCCGCCGGGAACCGTGACGGTGCCGCTCTGGGCCACGGTGGTGCCCGCTGCGCCTGCTGCCCCGAGCACGCGCGGGAGCACGACGGCGCCGGATGCCGCATCGCCGTTCCCGGCGACCCGCGCTGCACGCCCGAGTGCCAGCTCGAACAGCCCGAGGTCGTAGTCCTCTGCGGCGGGCGACCAATATGCCGTGCCGGAGGCATCCGATCTGTCGGTCACCATGGCATCCAGCTGAGGACCGAGCGGGGACTCGTCAGCCGGGCCGTACCCGAGCAGGCGCCAGGTCAGCCAATCGTGCGGCAGAGCCACGGCCGCGACGCGCGCAGCGTTCTCCGGCTCGGCATCCCGCAGCCAGCGCAGCTTGGTGGCCGTGAACGACGCGACAGGCACGGAGCCGGCGCGCATGGCGTATTCGCCCGCACCGACCTCCTCGGTTAGCGCCGCGGCAGCCGCTGCGCTTCGCGTGTCGTTCCAGAGCAGCGCCGGACGGATGACGCGCCCATCGGCATCCAGCACGACCATGCCGTGCTGCTGACCCGCGATCGAGACCGCCGCGACGTCGTCGAGGCCGCGCGCGTCGGCGATGGCCCTGCCCAGCGCCGACCACCACTCGGCCGGGTCGACCTCTGTGCCGTCCGGATGCGTCGCGCGGCCGGAGCGCACGAGCGCGCCCGTCTCGAGGTCGCGGATGACGACCTTGCAACTCTGCGTCGACGAGTCGACGCCGGCGATCAGGGTCATGTCATCCCTCTTCCTCTGTGCTGGGGGCCGACCGCGTGCCGTCACTTACCGTCGTCACGCCGGAGCATGACGGCCGAAATGACGGCACGCGGGCGAAGGCCGATTGTGCCTGTGGCTTGCGCTGACGCGCGGCCTCGGGTCAGCGGGCGCCGAGCAGGTGCTCGGTGGCCAGCTGCTGCAGGCGAACGAAACCGTAGCCCTTGCCGCCGAAGTACGAGTCCGTGTCGAAGTCCTCGAACGCGCTGCGGTCGGCGAGCAGCTGCTCGTAGCCCTCGCCCTCGTTGAGCGTTGGCTGCGCGAGCTCCGCGACGCGGGCCGCCTCGAGCGCCTCCTGCACCTCGGGGTCCGCACGGAATGCGGCGGCCCGCTCCTTGAGCAGCAGGTACGTGCGCATGTTGGCGGCAGCGGAATCCCACACACCGTTGATGTCCTCGGTGCGCGACGGCTTGTAGTCGAAGTGACGCGGGCCGTCGTAGGCGGGCACGCCGGCGATCCCGCCGTTCTCCAGCAGGTCGACGAGCGCGAACGCGTTGTGCAGGTCGCCGTGACCGAACACCAGGTCCTGGTCGTACTTGATGCCGCGCTGACCGTTCAGGTCGATGTGGAACAGCTTGCCGTGGTACAGCGCCTGAGCGATGCCAGCGGCGAAGTTGAGGCCGGCCATCTGCTCGTGGCCCACCTCGGGGTTGAGACCCACGAGCTCCGGGTGCTCGAGCGAGTCGATGAACGCGAGCGCGTGACCGAGCGTCGGCAGCAGGATGTCGCCGCGCGGCTCGTTCGGCTTGGGCTCGATCGCGAAGCGGATGTCGTAACCCTTGTCGAGCACGTAGTCCGACAGCAGGTTCACAGCCTCGCGATAGCGCTCGAGCGCGGAACGGACGTCCTTGGCCGAGTCGTACTCGGCACCCTCGCGTCCACCCCACATCACGAATGTCTTCGCACCGAGCTCGACTCCGAGCTCGAGCTGGCGCAGCGCCTTGCGCAGCGCGAAGCGCCGAACGCCGCGGTCGTTCGAGGTGAAGCCGCCGTCCTTGAAGACGGGGGCGCTGAAGAGGTTGGTGGTCACCATCGGGATGATGAGCCCGGTGTCGTTCAGTGCCTGCTTGAGGCGGTCGATCTGCTTCTGGCGCTCGGCATCCGTCGAACCGAAGGCGAACAGGTCGTCGTCGTGGAACGTGAGGCCGTATGCGCCGAGCTCGCTCAGCTTCTCGACCGCTTCGACCACGTCGAGCTGGGGCCGCGTGGGACCGCCGAACGGGTCGGTGCCGTTGTAGCCGATGGTCCAGAGACCGAACGAGAACTTGTCTTCGCGGGTGGGCGTGACTGCCATGGGAAAAGTCCTTCAGCGTCGTTGATGAGTATTTGTTGCGGAGCCAAACATATCAGACTCCGGCTGGTTCGCCTAGCGGCAGGTCAGGTTTGCGTGACGGACTCGAGGCCGAGGAGCTCGGTCAGGGGAGCGCGTCCCGGGGCCGCGACATCGACGGAGCCGCCGTCGTGAAGCGAGCAGGCGATGCGTCGCTGCACTGGCTTGTCGGCGTAACCCTCCAGCCGCGCGATCAATGCCTCCGCGGCGAGCCAGCCGAGAGGACTGCCTGGCGCTTCATAGGTGGTGAGCGGCGGCGAGAACAGGTCGCCTGTCGCCGTGGAGGTCGCCACGCCGACGACGGAGATATCGTCGGGGATGCGCACCCCGCGTCGCTGCAGGGTGTTCACGAGAACCAGGGCCGCCTCGTCATGCATGGCGATGACCGCGGTCGAGTCGGGTGACCGTCTCGCGAGTTCGTCCGTCAGCCCGAGCACTGATGCGGAGTCGTGCCCCACCCTCAGCACGGTGCCACGGGCTCCGTGCGCAGCGATTGCCTCGTTGAATGCCTGCTCGGTCCGGATCGGTGGGCCGTAGCCGGCGAGCGGCGTGTCGGAAAGGTCTTCGATGACGAGGCTGAAGTCGCGGTGTCCGAGGGCTGCCAGGTCGTCGACGGCCTGCTCGATGGTGCGCTCGAAGTCGATGTCGACGTAGTCGATCCCGTCCAGTTCGCGCGTGCGTCCGATGAGCGCGAACGGAGCCCCCGCCTGCTGCAGGTGCATCACGCGCTCGTCGTCCATCTGGACTTCCATCAGGATGACGCCGTCTGCGAATCCGGCCTGGATGAGCGAGGCGATCTCGGCCGAGACGTTGTCGCTGTGGATCGGCCACAGCACCAGGCTGTAGCCGCGTTCCTCGGCGGCGGTCGCCGCGGCATCCACGAACGAATGGTGGTGCCTGTGGTCGAGCAGCGGGTAGATGAGCGCGATGACCCTCGACTTGCGGCTCGCGAGAGCCCTGGCCATGGAGTTGCGCCGGTAACCGAGCTCCTCGATGGCTCGCAGCACGCGTTCGCGCGTTTCGGCCGTCACCGGCTTGGTGTCGTTCACCACGAACGAGACGGTGGAGATGGACACTTTCGCACGGTCGGCGACCTCCTGCATCGTGACCATGGCCAACCTCCATTCGCGCCGCCGGCATCCGTGCTCGTGCTCGCGGGGCAAGTATCGCACCGATCCGTCACGATTTAGTAAAGCGCTTGACTTGATGGGCGATGGATGCGCAGAATGCCTGTCAAGCACTTTCCGCACGTTCGGCGCAGCCCACCGACGCAGCATCCCCCGCGCTCTTCCCCCGCCAGGGAGAGGTCGCACGAGGGAGTTTTCCGAACGAACGGTCAAGCGCTTGACCTCGCTGTCTCCAGATGGCGGAAACCTTCTCAAGAGAAGCAAAGGAGCTCATTCGTGAAGAAGTCACGCGTCATCGCGGCGATCGCAGGTGCGGCCGCCGTGTCACTATCGCTGGCGGCCTGTTCATCAGGCTCGACCGGCTCGAGCACGGGCAGCGGGCAGACGTTGACCGTCGAGGACTACTACTCTGCCAACCCAAGCATGAGCGGGTACAACTCCATCTACAAGGAGTGCGGAACCTCGATCGGCGTCAAGGTGAACCCGGTGCACATCGCAGGGGCATCCCTGATTCAGAAGGTGCTGCAGCAGGCATCCTCGAAGACGCTGCCAGACGTGCTCATGCTCGACAACCCGGACGTGCAGCAGATTGCGGCCACCGGAGCGCTGACGCCGCTGAAGAACTACGGCGTGAGCGCGCCGAGCGGTGACGTTCCCTCGGTGGTGAAGGCCGGCACGTACAACGGTCAGGTCTACGGCCTGGCTCCCGTGATCAACTCGATCGCGCTGTACTACAACGTGGACATGCTCAAGGCCGCAGGCGTCACGCCTCCGAAGACCTGGGACGAGCTGAAGGCCGCCGCGCTCAAGCTCACCGATGCCAGCAAGGGTCAGTACGGCTTCGCCATGAGCAACATCAACACCTACGAGGGAACCTGGCAGTTCCTGCCGTTCTTCTGGACCAACGGAGGCGATGAGAAGAACATCAACACCGCTTCTGCCGCGCAGGCGCTGCAGTTCGACGTCGACCTCCAGAACGACGGATCCATGTCGAAGAGCTCCGTGAACTGGAGCCAGCAGGACGTCAACAACCAGTTCGTCGCAGGCAAGGCGGCCATGATGATCAACGGCCCGTGGCAGCTGCCGGTGCTCAACGCCACGAAGGGGCTGAACTTCGCGAGCGTGCCGATCCCCACCCGCACCACCTCCCAGAAGGTCGCGTCGCCGCTCGGTGGTGAGACGTACAACGTTCCGAACACCGGTGACAAGACCAAGATGGGTCTCGCCGGCAAGTTCGTGGCGTGCATCAACAAGCCCGCAACCCAGCTGAAGATCGCGAAGATCTCCGGCAACGTGCCGGCCGACGAGGCGTCCGCCGCGCAGTGGGCGAAGTCGCACCCGCAGGTCGAGGCGTTCGTTCAGACGGTGAAGACCGCCAGGGCGCGCACGGCGGAGCTCGGCCCGAAGTGGCCCAAGGCGGCGACGGCCATCTACACCGCCGTGCAGCTGGCGCTGACCGGCAAGGCGAGCCCGCAGGACGCGCTCCAGCAGGCGCAGGCGCAGAACAAGTAGGCCCGATCCGGGCGGGTGGCGTGTGCCGCCCGCCCGGCATCCGATCCCGCAAAGGAGCGTGATATGACCTCAGTGGATGCCCGCATCGATCGCAGGTCGGCAGCCGCGGCACAGCGAGCGAAGACTCCAGGGCGAAGGCCTCGCGTGATGCGCTACCTCACCAGGTGGCTGTTCGTGGCACCTGCGATCCTGTTCGTGCTGGTCTTCTTCGGCTATCCCATCGTGCAGAACGTGGTGATGTCGTTCCAGAACTACACGACGACCACCTTCTACACCGGCGTCGCGCCGTGGGTGGGGATCGCGAACTACGCGAACGTCTTCAGCAACCCGATCTTCGCGACGACCGTCATCAACACCGCGCTGTTCACGATCGGTTCGATCGTTCTGCAGTTCGGGATCGGCCTCGGTCTCGCGCTGTTCTTCAAGCGGCATTTCCCGCTCAGCGGATTCCTGCGGTCGCTTCTGCTGCTGCCGTGGCTGCTCCCGCTCATCGCGTCGGCCGCCGTGTGGAAGTGGATCCTCGATCAGGGCAGCGGTGCACTCAACCAGTTCCTCGGCATCTTCGGGGTGCACGCAGTGCCGTGGCTCGTGAGCCCGAACCTCGCGCTGGTCGCGGTGATCGGGGTCAATGTGTGGCTGGGCATCCCGTTCAACACGACCATCCTCTACACGGGTCTCCAGGGCGTGCCCGAGGAGCTGTACGAGGCCGCGGCGCTCGACGGCGCAGTCGGATGGCGCGCGTTCTGGCACATCACCTGGCCGAGCATCCGCTCCGTGGTGAGCGTGGTCATCGTGCTCGGCGTCGTCTACACGCTCAAGGTGGTCGACATCATCCTGGGGTTGACGGGAGGAGGTCCTGCGAACTCCACGCAGACCCTCGCCACCTGGGCCTACCAGAACTCGTTCGTGCAGTTCGCGTTCGGTCAGGGCGCGGCCATCAGCAATGTGCTGATCGTGATCTCGCTGCTGTTCGCGATCGTCTATCTGTACATGAACCGGAAGGGGGTCGACGAATGACCGCGACTCGCGCGCTCGTGCTTCCGACCAGCTCGCACGTCGAGCGGCGCAAGCACGTCACGAAATGGCCGATGACGGTGCTCGGCATCATCTTCCTCGCGATCATGGTGTTCCCCGTCTACTGGATGATCAACAGCAGCCTGCAGGGCAACTCCGGCGCCGCGAACACCGACTGGTTCCCGATCCACCCCACCTTCGCCGGATACCAGGCCGCGTTCCAGCAGCAGGGTGCGAACCTCGCGACGAGCCTGATCATCTCGATCAGCGCCGTGCTGCTGACGCTCGTCATCGCGACGCCAGCAGCGTACGGTCTCGCGCGCTTCAAGATGAAGGGCATGACGGCGTTCGTCTTCGTGCTGCTCATCACCCAGATGATCCCCACGATCGTCATCGCGAACGCGCTCTACACGCTGTTCAACAACTGGGGTCTGCTGAACTCGTACCTCGGGCTGATCCTCGCGGACAGCGCCGCGCAGATCCCGTTCGCGATCATCCTCATGCGTGCCTTCATGGCATCCATTCCGACGAGCCTCGTCGAGGCTGCTCTGGTCGATGGCGCGAACAACTTCAGAGCGTTCATCTCGATCGTCATTCCGATCAGCAAGAACGCGATCATCACCGCCGCGCTCTTCACGTTCCTCGGCGCGTGGGGCGACTTCCTGTTCGCGCTGACGCTGACGAGCACCCCTGCCGTTCGGCCCATCACGCTCGGCATCTACAACTACATCGGCGCCAACGTCTCGGAGTGGGGTCCGGTGATGGCCACGGCCGTCATCGCATCGGTGCCCGCGGGCGTTCTGCTCATCCTGGCCCAGAGGTACATCGCGGCCGGGGCTCTTGGCGGCGCCATCAAGTGACGCGGCCCGCCGCGTCGTCATGCACAACACGAAGGAGAAGTACGTGAACACCACCGCCGACCGGCCCTTGCGCGTCGTCGTCTGGGGAGAGAACCGGCACGAGAAGCTCGAGCCTCATGTGGCCGAGCTCTACCCAGACGGCATGCACAACGCCATCAAGGCCGGCATCGAGGAGAACCTCGGAGACCGGGTGTCGGTCACGACGGCGTTGCTCGACGACCCGGAGCACGGTCTGACGGAGGAGCGGCTCGCCCAGACCGACGTCCTGACCTGGTGGGGCCACGCGGCGCACGGCGAGGTGTCGGACGAGGTCGTAGAGCGCGTGCACCGCCACGTTCTGGAGGGCATGGGCATCGTGGTGCTGCACTCTGGGCACTGGTCGAAGATCTTCCAGAAGCTGATGGGAACGACGTGCACGCTGCGGTGGCGCAGCGAGAACGACCGCGAGCTGGTCTGGACGGTCGACCCGACGCATCCCATCGCACAGGGTGTGCCGCATCCCATCGAAATCCCTCAGCAGGAGATGTACGGCGAGCAGTTCGACGTGCCGCGCCCAGACGAGATCGTGTTCATCAGCTCGTTCACCGGGGGAGAGGTGTTCCGCAGCGGAATCACCTACCGTCGCGGCAACGGCAAGATCTTCTACTTCAGCCCAGGAGACCAGGACTTCCCGGTGTACCACCACAAGGATGTACGCCGCGTCATCGCGAACGGGGTCGCCTGGGCGGCATCCGACCGGCCGAGCCGGCAGTTGCCGACTCTGCTGAGGTACGAGACGGGAGACTTCTTCAACGGTCGGGGCTACGAGGGCGCGCTGCACAACCGGGACGACGAGGAATGAGCGGCTTCGCAACCGTCGAAGGGGATGCCCCCATCAAGGTCGTGCTCGTCGGCGCAGGTGCCATGGGACGGCACTGGCTGCAGGTCATCACCGAGACGCCTCAGGTGCAGCTCGTCGGGCTCGTCGACCTCGACGTCGAACTCGCCAGGCAGGCGCTCGCGGCACGCGGAGTGGATGCCGTCGCGACGGACTCGCTCAGCGCGGTCGTGAAGCAGACCGGCGCGCAGGCCGTGATCGATGTCACGGTGCCGCCAGCGCACCACGCCGTGAATACGGAGGCGCTGTTCCTCGGTCTGCCCGTGCTCTGCGAGAAGCCCATCGCTCCGACCGTCGCCGAGACGCTGTCGCTGATCGCCGCCGAGGAGCTGTCCGGGCAGCTGCTCATGACAAGCCAGTCCCGCAGGTACTACCCGGCGCTCACCGAGTTGAAGGCGTTGCTGCCCTCGCTGGGCGAGGTCGGCATCCTCACGACGGAGTTCTTCAAGGCGCCGCATTTCGGCGGTTTCCGCGACGAGATGGATCATCCGCTGCTCGTTGACATGGCCATCCACTCGTTCGACGTGGCCAGATACCTGCTCGACGCCGACCCGGTGTCGGTGGACTGCCGCACGTTCAACCCGAGCTGGAGCTGGTATCGAGGGGATGCCGCGGCGACGGCGACCTTCGTCTTCGAAGGCGGAACGCGGTTCTCGTACACCGGCAGCTGGTGCAGCCCTGGACTCGAGACGTCGTGGAACGGCAGGTGGCGCGTCAGCGGAGCCCTCGGTAGTGCCGCATGGGACGGTGAGGGCCGCCCCGAGCTCGAACTCGCCGATGGCGCGACTGCGGAGAGGCCCGCCGTGGAGGGTGGCAGGTCGGAGATCGCGGGCGCGCTCGACGAGTTCGTGCACGCGCTTCGCACAGGCACGGTTCCCTCTGGCGACGTGCACTCGAACGTCTACAGCCTGGCCATGGTGGAGGCCGCCGTGCAATCGGCGGCCGAAGAGCGAGCGGTGCAACTGGCCGACATCCTGGACCGTGCGTATGCCGATGCAGTCGCGAAGGAAAGGAGAGACGACGTACGTGAGGCGCTTCGGGCGTGGCGTGGCGCCGGAGCGCTTGCACCCGCTCGAGCACGATGAGAGCCGTCGACGCCGGAGCTGCGCAGCTATTGAGCCTGAGAGAGCGATGACCCGCACACACGGCGACCCTTCTCGGGTGTCCCTCGGCCGACCGGCAGCGCTGTTCCACGAGACCTTCCTGTTGGGCAACGGCTCGCTGGGAGCAGCGGTGTACGGACGGACCGACGAAGAGTGGTTCGACCTCAATCGGGATACGCTCTGGTCCGGCGGCCCCAGTCGAGATACCGGCGCGGAGGACGCTTCAGGACTCTCGTACGTAGTCGAGGAGCTGAGGGCCGCGATCGCACGAGGGGACCACGCCGCCGCGGACGCATCGGCGCGGCGGCTTCAGTCGTCGGGGTGGACGCAGTCCTACCAGCCGGTCGGGCGGCTGCACTGGCGCTGGCGCGGCGCAGACGACGCCAGCGGCTATAGGCGCACGCTCGATCTCGGCCGGGCTCGCGCCGAGACGTTCGCAGGCGGCGAGAGGATGACGGCTTTCGTCTCCCACCCCGACGACGTGCTCGTGGTCGAGACCTCGCACACCGACGTGCAGCCACCGGTGTTCGAGTCGCCCCACGAGGGTACGAGGGTTCAACGCGAGAGCGTCGGCGGAGTCGAGTGGCTCACTGCCATGGGCAGAGCGCCGGCGCATGTCGTGCCCGAGTACGAGCGAAGCGAGCATCCCGTGCTGTATTCGACGGAAGACCCGGATGCCGATGGCACCGTCTCCGCGGGCATGGGCTGGGCGCTCGCCGTCGCGATGGAGGCCACGGGATCGGGCAGTCGGCTCGTCGCGACCGTCGTAACCGGCTTCCGGAGCTGGGACCAGCGCCCGTCGGCGGACCTCGCGGAGCTCACCGAACGGGCACGACATCGCGTGGCGGCGGCGCTCGCCATCAGCACCGAGAAGCTCCTGAGTCGCCACGAAGCGGACTACCGATCGTTGTTCGATCGCGTGCAGCTCGACCTCACCCCGTCTGGGAACAAGGCAGCGGTTGATGCGCAGCGTTACTTCGATTTCGGCCGCTATCTGTTGATCTCCTGTTCACGACCGGGTACGCAGGCCGCCAACCTCCAGGGCATATGGAATGACGATGTGCGGCCCGGTTGGGGCAGCGAGTACACAACGAATATCAACGCACCGATGAACTACTGGGGCTCGGAAGTCGTCGATCTCGGCGAAACGCACGAGCCGCTTTTCGACATGCTGCGGGAGTTGGCGGTCGCCGGCCGCAGCACCGCATCCGCTCGTTACGGTGCACGCGGCGCTGTTTGCCACCACAACACCGACATCTGGCGCTTCACCGCGCCCGTGGACGGAAACCCGCAGTGGTCGAACTGGCAGTTCGGGCTCGCCTGGATGTGCGCCCATCTCGGCCTCAGACTCGACCACAGTCCGTCGGATGCGTTCGCCCACGACGTCGCGCTGCCGATCTGCCGCGAAGCGGTTGCCTTTCTGCTCGACCAGCTCGTGAGCGTAGACGGAGCGCTCGAGATCTCTCCTTCGAGTTCTCCGGAGCACAGCTTCAGGGATAGGACAGGCGTCGTCGCATCGGTCACTCACGGCAGCAGCATCGACCAGGAGATCGCGCACGAGCTCCTTTCCCAGTACGTGCGGCTGACGGCTCGCTGGCGCGAAGCAGATCCGCTGGCGCAACGAGCGGCGGAAGCCCTCGAGCTGCTCAGATTGCCCGGCATCGACTCGCACGGGCGGCTCCGCGAGTGGCAGGAGGAGGGACTCGAAGGCACGGAGCCTGGACACCGTCACTTCTCCCACCTCTACGGCGCCTTCCCGGGGAGCCGGATCACTGGCACATCGCACCCCGAAAGCTTCGAGGCGGTTCGACGATCACTTGCCTATCGTCTGGAGAACGGCAGCGGCTACACCGGGTGGAGCCAGACATGGACGCTGTGCCTCGCGGCCAGGCTCGGGGACAGGCCTCTGGCCGCTTCCTCGATCCATGCACTCGTGCACGAACTCAGCTCGCCATCCCTGCTCGACCTGCACCCGCACACGGGCCGGCCCGGCGGCGCCCTCTTTCAGATCGACGGGAATCTCGGTGCCGTTGCAGGCTTCGCGGAGCTTCTGATGCAGAGCCACGACGAGGCGATCGCGCTCCTCCCGACGCTCCCCGATGCCTGGAATAGCGGCTCGGTTCGCGGCCTGCGCGCGCGGGGAGGGCACCGAGTGGACCTGAACTGGCGGCACGGGCGTCTGACCTCTGCGGAGCTCCGCTCGCCGCAAGGCGACCTCGTCGTCGAACTCGACGCGAACGTCACGCCGACGGTGCTCGACAGTGCTGGGCGGATCGTCGCCGCGACTCCTGAGGTTACGGCAGGCACGGGAACGCGTTGGCGTTGGGACGTCCCGGCCGACGGCACATCTTTGCTGCGCGCCCAAAGCTGACACGGCAAAGGCCGGGCTGATCGATTGCCGGCAGCGTGTCCCCAGTTCGGAGTACACGCGATGCGTCTTGACGGATGCCCCCGGGACCTTCTATGGTCGTCGAAGCGGTTCGATTAAAGAACGGCTGTACGCGATTCGTTCGCCGCCTTCGTCAAGGCCGGCTGGTGAGTCGTGAGACGGCTGCGAGTCGACACAAGGGAGTGAGATGCGACGCGATCAGGCATCCGGTGACACGGGAGCGGGCAACGCGGAGGCAAAGGCCTTGATCCGATGACGTCGCAGGCTGTACTCCAGGAAGCTGCGTCATCGAACTTGCTGCATTCGGAGGGCGACGCTCCGCGCCCGTCGGCGCGCCGGCGGCCAGGCAGGAAGTCGATCACGATGTTCCTCTGCATCGTGCCGTTCCTCGTTCTCGTCTTCGTGTTCTCCTACCTGCCCCTGTACGGCTGGATCTTCTCGCTCTACGACTACCAACCGGCACTTGGCCTCAAGGGCAGCCCTTTCGTCGGTCTGCAGTGGTTCCAGATGCTGGTGAGTTCGCCGACACAGATGGCGCAAATCGGCCAGGTGCTCATGAACACGCTGGCCATGAGCTTCCTCGGCATCCTCACCTCGTTCCTTCCCATCGTTTTTGCGGTGTTCCTGAACGAGGTCAAGGCGCCGTGGTTCCGCAACATCGTTCAGACGCTGACGACCCTGCCGAACTTCATCTCCTGGGTGCTCGTCTACATGATCGCGTTCTCGCTGTTCTCCAGTTCCGGCCTGGTGAACAGCGTGCTCACAGATTCCGGCCTGATCACGACCCCGATCAAGTTCCTGGACTCCGGCGAACACGTCTGGCTCACGATGCTGCTCTGGAGCCTGTGGAAAGGGCTCGGCTGGGGAGCGATCATCTACCTGGCTGCCATCACCGGGATCGATCCCGCCCTCTATGAGTCGGCGAAGATCGACGGAGCCGGCCGATTCCAGCTCATGCGGTACATCACGATCCCGCAGCTCATGCCGACCTATGTCGTCTTGCTCATGCTGTCCGTTGCGAATCTGCTCAACAACGGCATGGACCAGTACTACGTCTTCCAGAACGCGTTCAACATGCAGCACATCCAGGTGCTGGACCTCTACGTCTACAACGTGGGCCTGACCGGAAACAATCTGTCCCTGGCGACCGCGATCGGAATGCTGAAGAGCCTCATCTCGGTGATCCTTCTCATCACCGTCAACCTCATCGCCAAGCGTGCCCGTGGCGCGTCGATCATCTAGGAGCTCCCGACCATGACTACGGCAACGGATGCCACGCCCGCTACCCGAAGCCCCGTGCGTGCCTCCCGCTCACGACGCCCCAACCGAGTGCCGAGAACCGCCGGGGAAAGAACGTTCGGCGTCATCAACTACGTGGTCTTCGCCCTCTTGGCTCTGATTTGCGCGTACCCCTTCTACTACCTCATCATCAACTCGGTCAGCGCGAACAACCTCTCAGCCCTTGGCGACGTGCGCTTCTTCCCGACCGGGTTCCATCTGTCGAACTATGCCCAGGTGTTCCAGCTGCAGGGGCTCTCTCTCGCGACGGCGGTGAGTGTCGCGCGCACTGTGCTGGGAACTGCGGGCACCGTGCTGGTGTCGGCATTCCTGGGGTTCATGTTCACCCAGGAGCGCATGTGGGGACGCACCTTCTGGTACCGGTTCACGGTCATCACGATGTACTTCAGCGCCGGACTGATCCCGGTTTTCCTGATCATCAAGGGACTGGGCCTGACCAACAACTTCTGGGTCTACGTGATCCCGTACCTCGTGCAGCCGTTCAACATCATCCTCGTGAAGACGTTCGTGGAGTCCATGCCCCGATCGATGCAGGAGGCGGCTGAGATGGACGGCGCGAACATCCTTCAGGTCTTCTTCCGCGTCTACCTGCCCAACATGACCCCCATCCTGGCGACCGTCGCGATCTTCTCGGCGGTCGCCCAGTGGAACATGTTCCAGGACACCCTCATCTACATCACGGACCAGAGTCTGTACACGCTGCAGTACCTGCTCTACATGTTCATCAATCAGGCGAACAGCCTGGCGACAGCCGCGCAGAACGCGGCAGGCGGAAGCCTGAGCGCCATCGCGAACTCCGCGACATCGCAGACACCGACGTCTATTCAGATGACGGTGGCGGTCGTGGTCGTGCTGCCCATCATCTTCATCTATCCCCTGTTCCAGCGCTTCTTCGTGAAGGGCATCATGCTCGGCGCCGTCAAGGGTTGACGGACTGCCAAGCGCACCGAGAAAGGAATACAGCAATGAAGCGTAGACAGTTCCTGGCACTGGCGGGAATCGGAGCGATCGCGACGATGACGTTGTCGTCGTGCTCTCTGATCGAAGGCAGCTCGACAGCCCAGGGCGGGTCTGGCGGGGCCTTCCCATCCAAGTGGAAGAAGCAGATCACGGTCGATGTCTTCGACGACCTTGCCAACTTTCAAGGTACGCAGACCGGCTGGTTCGCGAAGCTCGTCGAAGACAAGTTCAATATGAAGCTGAACGTCATCGCCCCCAACGTCGCGGGTGGCGGGGAGACGCTCTTCAACACCCGATCCGCGGCAGGCGATCTCGGCGACTTGGTGGTTCTCGGGTCTTACCAGCACCTCACCGAGGCGCTCAAGGGCGGGCTGCTCCTCGACGCTTCGACCTACTACAAGAACATGAAGAACATTGGCGGCTACGACGCTGCTGTCAAGAAGGCCAATGCGGGCAACAAGGGAACCTTCGCGTTCCCGACCTCGGTGTCGAAGCTCAAGCCCACCCAATCCTCCGAGAGCACTGAGCCGACGTTCGGCCCCTATCTGCGCTGGGACTTGTACGAGAAGGCCGGCTTCCCGGAGATCGGCACCCTCGAAGACATCATTCCCGTCCTCCAGGAGATGCAGAAGTCATCGCCGACGGCCCCGAACGGCAAGCCCGTCTACGGCTTGTCCTTGTTCAAGGACTGGGACGGCAACATGATGAACAACGCCAAGCAGCCGGCCTGCTATTACGGTTACGACGAGGTGGGCTTCGTTCTCGCGGCAGCCGACGGATCTTCCTACGAGAGCATCATCGACTCCGACTCGCACTATGTGCGGTCGTTGAAGTTCTTCAGCAAGGCGAGTCAGGCGGGCCTGGTCGACCCTGACTCGCCCACCCAGAACTATTCGACCATGTACGCCAAATACCAAGCCGGCCAGGTGCTGTTCGCATTCTGGCCGTGGGTGGCCCAGCCCGCGTACAACACGACGGAGAACATGCAGAAGGGCATCGGGTTCGAGATCGCTCCGCTGAAGGACATGAAGATCTTCTCCTATGGCTCCGAGGTCTACGGGAGCAGCAACTACTCGCTGGGCATTGGCACGAAGGCGAGCGATCCGGAACGCGTTGCAGCATTCATCGACTGGCTCTATTCGCCGGAAGGCGCGTACGCCAACGGCAGTCAGACGGGTTCGGCGGCCGGGCCAAAGGGACTCACCTGGGACATGGATTCGTCGAAAGAACCGGCCCTGACCGCATTCGGCCAGAACGCGTTCCTCGAAGGCTCGACCAAGCAGGTTCCCTCCAGCTGGGGGACCGGGACCTTCACGAAGGGCGTCTCGGCGCTCAACGTGACCACCGTCACGGCGGTCGACAAGGACCCTGCGACCGGTTATTCGTTCGCATACCAGATGTGGCCCAGCTACCAGAAGCTCGTCGCCAATCCCCTCACGAAGAGCTGGTCGTCGCACATGGGTGGAGCTAAGACGACCATGGACTATCTGAGGGACAACAAGAAGATCATCGTCGCACCTGGCTCGGGGTACAACGCACCGGCCGACGACTCTCAGACGCAGACGCTGCGCAACCAGATCAAGGCGATCATCGTGGCCGACTCGTGGAAGATGGCCATGTCAACGAGCACGTCTCAGTTCGAATCGTTGTTGAAGGACATGCAGGCCACGGTCAACGGTCTCGGGTACGCCAAGGTGCTGAAGACCGACATGGAGCACGCGAAGGCGCAGGACGCCGCCCGTAAGGCGGTCGCTAAGAAGTTCGGCTGAACTCAACAGCACGTCGACGAGAATGCCCGGAAGGCGACTTCCGGGCATTCTCTTGCGTCTGTCCATGATCGCGAGCCTCTTGGTCAGTGCCTGGAGAAAACGTTCCGCAGAAGAAACGCGGTGGAATATGCGCCGACCGAGAATCCGATGGTGGCGAGCACGATGACGAATGCCGGGAATGCGGCGGCCAGACTTGCGGCGGTCACGGGTATGACGATCAGAACGAAGGTCCGCCAGGGCTCGGCCACTGGCAAGAGCATCGCGTTCTTCAGGGTCTGGGGCAGCCGGTTGTCATAGCGCCCGACGAGCGCTGCGCCGTAGAGGAACGCCGCGAAGAAGTAGAGAGCGCCAATTAGTGCGACCACTGCGGCGGCTATGGCGAACGTTCCACCGCCGAAGGCCCAGAAAAGACCGCTGAAGGTCAACGCAAGCATCGGGAGCGCGAAGCAGACGAAGACCATCGTTCCGCGGAGCGCATTGCCGCCCAGGGCGCGGAAATAGTCCGAGACGAGGTGGCCGCCCTCCTCGTCCGAATATCGCATGGTCACCTCGAACAACGAGCTCGTCGCCATGCCGATCGTGACGATCGGAATGCAGGTCACGATGAACACCACGTTGAGCACGATGAACGACACGAAGGTTGAAGCGCCACTCATGACCTTGCTGGTGGGGTCGACGTTCATGCTCTGGCTTGGCGCTTTCCTTTAGCAGGTCCGACCGATGCTGTACGGATCGTGAGCTTCGGAGCGATGAGCCGCACCCCCGGCGGTGTCAGGCCATCGATCAACTCGCAGATGACGTCAGCGGCTGCCGAGCCCATCGCTTCTGCGGGGATGGCGATGCTGTCCACCGCACCGGGCACCGACCGCGCGACGTCTTCCGGGCACAGCGCAACGATCGAGGGTGCGATGGGCGAGTGACGCCCCGCCTCGACCAGTCGTGCGAAGACATGCGGCAGCGCTCCCTCGTTGTGAACGAGGAATCCGGTGATTCCGGGGTCGGCGCCGGTTATCTCGTCGATCAACTCGGCGGCGCCTGCGCTGCTGGGGCACGGGTGGATGCTCCCCGTCATTCCCGAGGCCGCGCACGCTGCGAGGAATCCCTTGGCCAGGCGGTCGGCGTACGAGGTGTGTCGTGCCATCACCTCTGGGGGCGACCCGATCAGAGCGATGCGGTTATGGCCCTGTGAGGCGAGCCTGTCTACGGCGACCCATCCCGCCTCTTCGAAGTCGAAGTCGACGCAGGGGATGGTGCGGCGTCCCTCTGGCAACCCGATCAGCACGCTCGGCTGTTCGAGGCGTGCGAGCACGCCGATGCGCGGGTCGTCGGACTCGATGTCCATGACCACGAGCGCGTCGACCATCGATCCCTTGGCGGCTCGTTCCATGCCGTGCACGTCGTCGCTCGTGAGAAGAAGGATGTCGTAACCGTGCTCCCTCGCCCTGACGGCCACACCCGTGACGACCTCCATCACGACGTGCACGTCGACACCGGAGCGCAATGGAACCTGCAGGCCGATGACGTTGGTGGACCGCGAGGCCAGCGAGCGAGCACCGGCGTGCGGACTGAACCCGAGCGTGGCGATCGCGCGCTCTACCCGTCGGCGCGTCTCAACTGAGATGGTGCGCTTGCCGCTCATGACATACGAGACCGTCGAGATGGAGACGCCCGCCTCTTCGGCGACGTCTGCGATCGTGACCATTGTGGAGTTCGCCTTCTTTCTCGGCGAGACGGGTTCGCGACACCGATCGAATCGCACAGGCGCTTCGACGCCACGTGGACAGGACTCGACTGCATCTTATAAGGTCGAAGTGGTGAAGCGCTTCGACGATGTGGCAGACCGGCTGCCCGGACAGACCTCCGAAACGAGTCGGCCGTCGAGCGGACGATTCGCCCACGGGGCAGCCGAGATGGGCATCTGCTTCGGCGCGGACTACAACCCCGAGCAGTGGACGCGCGAGACCTGGGCCGAAGACGTCGAGCTCATGGTGCGGGCCGGCGTCAACCTGGTCACGGTAGGCGTCTTCAGCTGGTCAAGAATCCAGCCTGCGCCCGACGTGTGGGACTTCGGATGGCTCGACGACGTGCTCGACCTGCTGCACGCGGCCGGCATAGCGGTGGATCTCGCGACGCCCACCGCGTCCCCGCCGCCATGGCTGGGCATCCGGTATCCGGAGACGCTGCCCGTGACCCGCGACGGTGTGCGGCTCGTAGCCGGCTCGCGCAATCAGTATGCCCCGGCATCCGCCGTCTATCGGAAGCATGCCCGCGGGGTCGCGACTCAGCTTGGCCAGCGCTACGCGAAGCATCCAGCCGTGCGCATGTGGCATGTCGGAAACGAATACGGCGAGGTCGACTTCGGTGAGGAGGCCGCACGCGAGTTCAGGCTGTGGCTCGAGCGTCGATACGGCACCGTAGATCTGCTCAACGAAGCATGGGGAACTTCGGTCTGGTCGCAGCGCTACGCGTCGTTCGGCGAGGTGCTGCCGCCGAGACGAGCGCCGTATCTGATGAACCCGGCGCAGACGCTCGATTTCAAGCGGTATGCATCCGACCAGTTGCTGGCGTGCTACATCGAGCAACGCGACGCACTCCGGGCCGCCGGCGCTACGCAACCGATCACCACGAACTTCATGGGGTTCTTCCCCCACGCGGACTACTGGTCATGGGCTGGCGAGGTCGACGTGATCGCAGACGACGAGTACCCGGACCCGGCGTCGGCCGAGGCACCCGGCGACATCGCCCTCGTGCAGGACCTCATGCGTTCGCTCGGCGGCGGCCGCCCTTGGCTGCTCATGGAGCAGGCGATCGGCGCGGTCTCGTGGCGCGAGCACAACCTGCCCAAGACTCCTCAGGCGGCCAGGCTCTCATCGCTCCAGGCGGTTGCCCGTGGCGCGGACGGGGTGTGCTTCTTCCAATGGAGACAGGCGCGCACCGGGCCAGAGCGGTTCCACTCCGCCATGCTTCCGCATGCCGGTGCCGATACCGATGTGTTCCGGGGCGCGGTGCGGCTGGGGGCGGATCTCAAGCTCCTGAGGTCCGTCGCGGGACTCGGCGTCGATGCGCGGGTGGCGATGCTCTTCGACTGGCAGTCCTGGTGGGCCGCAGAGGAGCCGGCGAGGCCGACCGAGCGGTTGCGCACCGTCGAGCAGCTCCAACGCTGGTATCGGGTGTTGTGGCGGGGCGGCGTGGCCGTGGACGTCGTGCGCCCTGGCGTGGATCTCGACGGATATGACGTCGTGCTCGTTCCGCACAGCTACCTGCTCGAATCCGTTGCCGCGAACATGCTCCGCGCAGCGGCCGCGCGTGGGGCAAAGGTAGTGATCGGCCCGTTCAGCTGCGTCGCCGATGTGAATGCCGGCATTCTGCAGGGCAGGTTCCCGGTTCTGCTGCACGACCTCGTGGGCGTCAGCGGTGAGGAATGGCAGGCACTGCCCGACGAGCCCACCCCCTTGGCGATGTCCTCGATATGGGATGCAGCGCCCCTCGGTGAGCACTCGGCGATCGTGCTCGGCGAACGCCTGCGATCCGACGGGGCGGAGGTGCTGGCGACGTTCGCCACCGGCTCGCTCGCCGGGCATCCGGCGGTGACGCGCAATCGCTATGGCGACGGGACCGCGTGGTATCTCGGGGCCGTCGTCTCCGACGAACTTCTGGCTGGAGTGCTCGAGACTGCGCTGCACGATGCGGGTGTCGACAACGCGCTCGGAGAGCGCGTCACACCAGGTCGGCCGCTTCCCGACGGGCTTGAGGCGGTACGCCGCGGCCCCGCACTCTTCCTGCTCAATCACGGTCGAGGGGCAGTCGAAATCGAGCTGCCCGCGCCCTTGTGCGACCTGTTGACGAACGAACGAATAGACCGTGCCGCGGCGCTCGCGCCAGGAACGGCCCTGGTGCTGATCGAAGGGCGCACTACGTGAAATTCACCGATGGATTCTGGCTCACGAGGCCGGGCCTGAAGCCGCTGTACGCCGTCGAGGTCGATGACATAAGGGTGGACGACGAGGCGGGAACGATGACCGTTTACGCGCCCACCAAGCCCATCAGGCAACGTGGCGACACCCTCAACCTCGCGATGCTCACCATCACCTTCTCCTCGCCCATGGCGGGGATCATCAGGGTGCGAGTCGAAAGACACGCGGGTGCCGTGCATCACGGACCGGACTTCGAGAAGTTCGTGGACTCATCCTTCAGCCCATCGATCTCGATCCACGATCACAGCGGCGAGCTCGTCTCTGGAGACCTCCGCGTTCGGGTGCCGCGCACCGGGCCGTGGCGCTTCGACTTCGAGCACGCGGGCGAGCGGATCACAAGCTCACTGCCGCGGTCTGTCGGTCACATCAGCGCTCTTGCCGGCGGCCAAGCCGCGGGCGAGGGCACGTGGGTGCATCAGCAGCTCTCGATCGAGCCGGGTGAACGCGTCTACGGCCTGGGCGAACGCTTCGGCGCCTTCATCAAGAACGGCCAGGTGGTCGAGAGCTGGAACGCGGATGGCGGCACCTCGAGCGAGCAGGCGTACAAGAACATCCCGTTCTACATGACGAGTCGTGGTTATGGCGTCTTCGTCGACGACCCGGGGAACGTCTCCTTCGAGGTGGGCAGCGAGGTCAACTCCCGAGTGCAGTTCTCGGTGCCGGGGGAGTCACTGGAGTACTACGTGATCGCCGGTCCCACGCCCAAGGATGTCTTGCGCAGGTACACGGCTCTCACGGGCCGGCCGGCCGAGGTTCCAGCCTGGTCTTTCGGCCTGTGGCTGACCACGTCGTTCACCGCCAGCTATGACGAGAAGTCCGTGAACGCCTTCGTCGACGGAATGGCAGACCGCGACATCCCGCTCAGCGTGTTCCATTACGACTGCTTCTGGATGCGTGAATTCCAGTGGACCGACTTCGCCTGGGATACTCGCTACTTCCCGGATCCGGAGGGGCAGCTGGCCAGGCTGCATGACAAAGGCCTGCACGTGTCAGCGTGGATCAATCCCTATATAGCGCAGCGGTCGGCCCTCTTCGCCGAAGCCGCGGAGGCCGGATACCTCCTCAAGCGCACGGACGGCAGCATCTGGCAATGGGATCTGTGGCAGGCGGGCATGGGACTCGTCGACTTCACCAACCCAGCCGCCAGCGAGTGGTACATCGGCAAACTCGAGCACCTGATGGACCAGGGCATCGACGCCTTCAAGACCGACTTCGGGGAGCGCATCCCCGCCGACGACGTTGCCTGGCACGACGGCTCTGATCCCCGGCGCATGCACAACTACTACGCGAAGCTTTACAACGGCGCCGTGTTCGATGCCCTCGAGCGACGCAGAGGAAAGGGCGACGCCATCGTCTTCGCCCGATCGGCGACGGCAGGATGCCAGCAGTTCCCGGTGCACTGGGGCGGCGACTCCGATTCTTCGTACGCGTCCATGGCCGAATCACTGCGCGGCGGCCTTTCGCTGGCGATGTCAGGCTTCGGCTACTGGAGCCACGACATCGGCGGTTTCGAAGGAACGCCCGACCCCGGCCTGTTCAAGAGGTGGCTGGCCTTCGGGCTCCTCAGCTCCCACTCCCGCCTGCACGGGTCGGACTCGGTGCGCGTGCCATGGGCCTTCGACGACGAATCCGTCGACATCGCCAGGGAGTTCACGAAGCTCAAGATGCGGCTGATGCCCTACCTTGCGTCCGCGGCTGCCCAGGCACACACAGAGGGCACGCCCATGATGCGCCCCATGGTGCTCGAATTCCCGGACGATCGCGGCGGATACGACGCCGATTGTCAGTACATGCTGGGCGACTCACTCCTGGTCGCCCCGGTCTTCACGGCCGGCGGATCCGTCGAGTACTACCTTCCCGAGGGAAGCTGGACGTCCTTGCTCGACGGTTCGACGCGCGCAGGGTTCAGGTGGCACACCGAGCGTCACGGCTTCGATTCGCTCCCGTTGCTCGTCAGGCCGGGCACTGTGCTTCCGTTCGGCGAAAGGGATGACCGGCCCGACTACGACTGGGCGCATGGGGTCACTCTTCGCTGCTTCGAACTACCAGACGGCTACGACTCTGTCACCCGTGTGCCCGGTCGCGCGGGTACCCCAGACGTCGAGTATCGGGTTCGCCGTGAAGGCGGTCTCATCATGGCGAGCAGCGAGAGCGCTCGCGCGCCGTGGTCGCTTCAAGTGGGTGACACGACCGTGCATGCCGAGGGCGCGGGAGAGCTGACCCTGGCACTCGCCGAACAGACTGCATCCATCGACCGCACAACGGAAGGCACGTGATGACCGCCGACGAACTCTTCAGGCGAACCGACCTGCCGCTCACGGAACGCGCGCGCGACCTCCTGTCGCGACTGACCCGTGAAGAGCGGATCGCCATGCTGCACCAGGCGGCACCGGCGATTCAGCGACTGGGCATAGGCGAGTTCCACACCGGATGCGAGGCGCTGCACGGCGTTGCGTGGCTCGGCGCGGCGACCACGTTCCCGCAGGCGGTGGGCCTGGCCGCAACGTGGGACACCAAGCTCCTGGAAAGGGCAGGAGAGGTCGCCTCGATCGAGGTGCGGGCGAAGCGTGCTGCCGACCCCACGGTCGGGCTGAACACCTGGGCGCCCGTCGTGAACACTCTTCGGCACCCCGGCTGGGGACGCAACGAAGAGGGCTATTCCGAGGATCCCCAGCTCACCGCGCACTTCGGTGCGGCGTACGCCAGGGGACTGCGCGGCCACCACGAGCGCGTGTGGCGCACTGTGCCTACGCTCAAGCATTTCCTCGCGTACAGCAACGAGACCGACCGGTCGACGACCTCGTCCGAGATGTCGCTGCGCACCCTGCACGAGGAGGAGTTGCCGGCCTTCCGCGCCCCGCTCGAGACCGGTGCGGCGGGCGCTGTCATGCTCTCCTACAACAGGGTCAACGGAATCCCTGCACACACCCAGCCCGAACTGGTCGCCGAGGCGCGTTCCTGGGCGACAGGGTCGATCGCCGTCGTGTCCGATGCCGGCGCTCCCAGCCTGCTCGTCACGGCTCAACGTGCTCAGCCGGACCACGTGGCAGCCACCGCTGCACTTCTGCGTTCCGGCATGGACTCGTTCACTGACGACGGGCCGGATGCCGCGCCGACCATCCGCTACATCAACGAGGCGCTCGCCGCGGGCAGGCTGACGCCCGACGACATCGATGAGGCCGTGCTGCGGCTCCTCGAACTACGCCTGCGCACAGGCGAGTTCGATGGCGAGAACGACCCGTACTCGGGCATCACGACGGCGGATCTGGATCTGCCGGCGTCGCGGGAGCTCGCGCGCGAGATCGTCGGCAGCTCGGTCGTCGTGCTGCGCAACGATTCGGGCATCCTCCCGCTCGCGCAGCCCGGCAGCATCGCCGTGGTCGGTCCGCTGGCCGATGCCGTGCTGATGGACTGGTACTCCGGAACGCCGCCATACGAGTTCGGTGTGGCGGCCGGGCTCGCCGAGCGCTACCCCGAGGCCCAGGTGAAGGTCGTCACGGGTGCCGATACGGTGGCCCTTCGGTCGGCCTCCACCGGCCGCTATGTTACGAGCACGCCGGATGGGCGCGACGTCGACGCGAGCGCCGAACGAGCGGACGACGCGACGGGATTCGATGTGACCGACTGGGGTGACGGCATCCTCACGCTGCGCTCGCGTGCAAGCGGCCGCTTGCTCAGCGGAGCTCAGTGGCCCATGCGCGCCGACGCGGGCCAGGTCGGCGAGTGGGTGGTGCACGAGAGCTTCCGGCGCCATGTGCATTCGGATGGCTCATGGTCGCTTCTCAACCTGGGCACTGGGCGATGGGTGAGAGTGCTGCGCGACTCGGGACTGCTCGTCGCCGAGGGCATCACGGTGGAGGAGGCGGAGCGCTTCACCATGCGCACCCTCGTGTCGGGGCAGGATGCCGTCGCTCGCGCGGCCGCGTCGGCCGACCTGGTGGTCGTGGCGCTGGGAAACGAGCCACACCTTTCGGGCCGCGAGACGCAGGACCGACCGCATCTCTTCCTGCCCGAGTCCCAGGCAGAACTGTGGCGCACCGCGCGCATGCACAACGCCAGGAGCCTGCTCGCCATCATCTCGAGCTATCCGTACGTGCTCCCCAGAGGCGTGAGCGATGCGGAAACGATCGTGTGGTCGAGCCACGGCGGACAGGAGCTGGGCCGAGGACTGGCAGACGTGCTGAGCGGCGACCGCGAGCCAAGGGGTCGCCTTGCACAGTCCTGGCCTGCCGCGCCCGAGCAGGCAGGCGACCTGTTCGACTACGACACGGCCAGGCAGCAGGCGACGTACCGGCATCAGCCTGAGCGTTACGCATTCGCCTTCGGGCATGGCTGCACGTATTCCGCCGTCGAGTACGAGGGCGTCTCTCTTGAAGTCGACACCGTCTCAGCACCCGACGCTACGCACCGCCATACTGCTTTCGAACCGGGTGACGGAGAAGAGACCGTCGCAGCCACCGTCCGGGTCGCCAACAACGGCGAACGGCCGGCCGAAGAACTCGTTCAGCTCTACGCCTTGTCTCCTGTCGACCTCGATATCCCGGCGCCGCGACGCGTGCTCGTGGCGTACCGGCGCGTTCGCCTCGAACCGGGTGAACGTCGCGACGTGGTACTCCAGTTCTCGCCCGCGAGACTGGCCGTGTGGGACGACGGCATCCGACTCGCGGGGGCGCCGGCGGACTGGCTGCACGAGGGGGCCCTGCGCGTTCAGCCGGGCGAGTACGGCATTGCCGCAGGTCCGGGGGCGGACGCCCTCGACGTGAGTGCGTTGCTCACCGTGCGGTAGGTCGCGGTGAGGAGGCGAACGCCGCAGGTCAGCCGACCGTCACCCGGCTGGTCAGCGTGCGCGTGTGGTCGACGGTGCGCGCGGGCCCGCTGAGTGTGACGGGGAGCGCGAAACGGATGTCTCCGCTCGATGCCCCCAGCCGCAGCTCGACCTCGCCTGGCTCCACGACGCGCGTGTAGTCCCGCCCGGTGAACGCCGAGAGATCGGCGCTCACCTCGAACGACACCCTGGCGCTCGCCCCGGGTTGCAGAGGCACGGTGGCGTAGCCGACCAAACGGTTCACGGGGCGCACGACGGATGCCACCGGATCGTGCAGGTACAGCTGCACGTTCTCGATGCCGGCGCGCTCGCTCGTGTTCGTCACCGTTACAGACGCCGTCACCGTGCCAGACGTGCGGATCTCCGCGGCGTCGGTACCGGCATCCGTCCATTCGAACGATGTGTACGACAGCCCGTGGCCGAACGGGAAAGCCGGCGTCGGGTCGATGTTCGACACGTCGCTGGCACCCGCGAGCGGCGGCGCGAGGTAGGTGGCGGGTTGTGCGTTCTCGTGCGCGGGGATGCTCACCGGCAGTCTCCCGCTCGGGTTCACCCTGCCGCTCAGCACCCCCGCGATCGCCGGGCCGCCCTCTTCGCCCGGGAAGAACGCGGTCACGATCGCGGATGCCTGCTCCGCGGCGGAGCCGAGCGCGTACGGCCGGCCCTCGACCAACGTCGCGACGACCGGGGTGCCGGATGCCACAAGCGCGTCGAGCAGGTCCTGCTGTCGTCCCGGGAGACGCATGCTCGCGGCGTCGCATCCCTCGCCGGAGGTGCCGCGGCCGAACAGGCCGGCGTGGTCACCCAGCACTGCGATGACCAGGTCGGCATTGCGTGCGGCGACCAGCGCACGGTCGATCCCCGCGGCATCCGACTGCGCGGTGCCATCGCCCTTGCCGTCGACGCTCACGGCCGGCTCGACATCGATGAGCGCGTCGGGGAACTCGGCGCGCAGGCTCTGCAGAACCGTGGGCAGTTCGATGCCGATCGGTACGTCGGGATGCAGGGTGCCGACATGGCTCGGGAACGAGTAGCAGCCGAGCATGGCGAACGGGTCGTCGGCGAGCGGCCCCACCACCGCGATGCGCATGCCGCTGTCCACTGCCAAGGGCAGCGTCCCGTCGTTGCGCACCAGCACCACTGCTCGCTCCGCGATCTCGCGGGCGAGTGCACGATCCTCCGCCGAGTCGAGTTGCACCCGCCCTCGCACGGCCTCGATGTCGGCAAGATCGGACTCGGCCCAGCCTTCGGGCAACGGCGACCAGCCGGGGTCGAGCATGCCGAATTCGGCCTTGTGCAGCAGCACCCGTCGAAGCGCACGTTCGACGTACGACTCGTCGAGATCACCGCTTTCGATGGCGGCGATGAGCGGCTCGGCGTAGGTCTTCACGGTGGGAAGCTCGACGTCAACTCCCGCCTTGAGTGCGGATGCCGCGGCGTCTTCCCACGACCCGGCCACGCCGTGCAGGGTCTTGAGGAACGCGATGCCGAAGTAGTCGGCGACGACGGTGCCGGTGAATCCCCACGTGTCGCGGAGCAGGCCGGTGAGCAGGGAGTCGTCCGACGCAGAGGGCACGCCGTCGACATCCGTGTACGCGTGCATCACGCTGCGCACGCCGCCGTCGCGCACGGCGAGCTCGAACGGCGGCACCATGACGTCGTTGAACTCGCGCCTGCCCATCGAGACGGGTGCCAGGTTGCGGGCGGCCTTCGAGGCGGAGTAGCCGATGAAGTGCTTGAGCGTGGCGACGATGCCTGCGGACTCCAGCCCGCGCACATAGCCGAGCGCGATCGTTCCGACCAGGTACGGGTCCTCGCCGATGGTCTCCTCCGTGCGGCCCCAGCGTGGATCCCTCGTCACATCGAGTACCGGAGCCAGGCCCTGGTGAACTCCGACCGACCGCATGCCCTCGCCGATGCGCCGGGCGGCGCGCTGGATGAGCGCCGGGTCGAAGGTGGCGCCCCAGGAGAGGGGCACGGGGTAGTTGGTGGCGCCCCACGCGGTGAAGCCGGCGAGGCACTCCTCGTGTGCGATGGCCGGAATGCCGAACCTGTTGGCCGCCATGATGCGCTTCTGGCTGCGAGCCAGCGACACGACGCCCACCGCGGCATCCACCGGAGCCGAGCCGAAGGACCGCGTCAGCTGACCCAGCCCGTGCGGGAGCAGGTCGTCGAGCTCGAGGGCATCCTCGCTCATGTCGTGCTGGAACGGTGCGACGTCGCCGCCCGTCGGCGACGAGGCGACCCAGATGCCGTACAGCTGCGCCACCTTCTCGCGCAGCGTCATCTCGCCGATGAGAGCGTCCACCCGCTCGGATGCCGGCAGGCTCGCGTTGCGCCACCTCGCGCCCGCGTCCGCCCCGCGCCGGGTTGCACGCTCGCCGGTCTCTTCCGTGTCGGTCATGCGTCTACCTTCCTGGTCTGCGCACTCGGCCGTGCGCCCAAGCCGTTGCCGTCAAATGCGAAGGGCGGCCGCGCTGTTCGCACGACCGCCCTTGGTGCCGGGTTTAGCGTCCGGCGAGTGATCCGCCGATGCCGCCGACGCTGAAGAACCGGTTCAGGACGGAGAAGATGATGATCGGTGGGAGCATCATGATCACGGCGACGGCCATGACCAGTCCCCAGTTGGTCTGGTTTTGTTGGAAGAAGGTTTGCAGGCCGATGGGGAGGGTGTAGTTCTGGTCGCTGCGGAGGAAGACCACGGCGACGAGGTAGTCGTTCCAGGCCAGCAGGAACGAGAAGATCGCGGTGGAGAGGATGCCGGGCAGTGAGTTGCGGAGCACGACTCGGGTGAAGGATCCGAATACGGATGCTCCGTCGATCCAGGCTGCTTCTTCCAGGGTGATCGGGATGGAGTCGAAGTAGGCGGCCATCATCCAGCAGGCCACGGACATGGTGGAGCCGGTGTAGATGATCATCACACCGACGAGGTTGTCGACCAGGCCGAGTTTGGCGAACAGGAAGAACAGCGGGATGACCGCGGTCACCACTGGCAGGGATTGCACGACGAACAGGATCAGGGAGTAGCTGGAGACCAGCCGGTTGCGTCCGCGGGAGAGGACGTAGCCTGCGGGGGCGGCGATCACGACCGCGGCGACCACGGTGACCAGGGCGACCAGGAGGCTGTTGCCCAGCCAGGTGCCGACCGAGGTTTGGGTGAACACGGCTCCGTAGTTCTCCACTGTCAGTCCGGTGGCGGTGGAGCCAAGGGACGGGGTCAGGGAGAGGATGATCACGGCCAGGATCGGCACCAGCACCACGGCGGTGATGACGAAGATGGCCAGCAGGCGCCACCACTTGCCGCGTTCCCCGAGCTGGCTGAGGGTGCGGCGTCTGCCGCCGGTGACGCCGAGGTCGAGGGTGCCGATGAGTTCGGCAGAGGTTTCGGTGGTCATTCGATGTTCACCTTCCTAATCTGGCGGTACAGCAGCACCGAGATGATCACGAGGACGATGGTCATGATGAACGCGATCGCGACACCGGGACCGACCTGGTAGTTCTGGAACACGGTCTGGTAGGCCAGCACCACCAGCGACTGGGTTGCGTTCACCGGCCCACCACCGGTGAGCAGGAAGATCGTTGGGAAGTCGTTGACGCAGAAGATCGTCATCAGAATCCACGACACATAGGTGGTGCGGGAGATCATCGGCAACGTGATCTGCGTGAACGTCTGCCAGGTGCCTGCCCCGTCGACCTTCGACGCCTCATACACGTTGGTATCCACCGAGGCCAACGCTGAGGACATCATCATCATCATGAACGGGAAACTGATCCACACCTTGAACACGCACACCGTGATCTGAGCCAAGAGCGGATCCGCCAGGAACAACACGTTCCCGAACCCGAGCGCCTGCGCCAACAGCGGCAACGGGGACTGCGGGGTGGCGACCAACCAGTTCCAGGAGGTGGCCGACACCACCGTGGGAACCACCCACGGCAGAAGCAGCAACACCTTGAACACGCCGCCGGCCGGGATCCGGGTGCGCAGCATCAACGCCAACCCCAGTCCGACCGCCCACGACCCGAACACGCCCACCAGGGTGAACACCACGGTGAACAGGGCGGCATGCCAGAACGTGGGCTGCTGCACCACCGATATGTAGTTGTTGAAGCCGACGAACGCACCCGAGTCCACCAGGTCGCCGTTACGCGTCGACTGCCACCCGGCGTAGATCACCGGATACAGGTTCAACAACACCAACAGCAACAGGGACGGCAGAGCGAACAACAAGAACGCCCAGGTATGCGAGATCGCCCGGCCACGCTTGCCTTGACTCGGCGGGCGTCCCGACCCGGCCACTCCCACACCGTTACGCGCCTTCTTCAGCGCGCCGGCCACGGAATCGGTCGACATGTCAGCTTCTCCTTCGACAGCTTCGGGTGGAACAGTGAAAACGGGTGGGCCCGACAAACACGCCGAAGCCCACCCGCATCCTGTCTTTACTTCATCAGGCCTTCGATGGCATTCTGCAGCGTCGTGAGAGCGCTCTTGGCATCCGTCTTACCACCAAGGATCGCCTGCGAGAAGGTAATCATCGGCTGGGTGCCATCCACCGTGTTGGCGATGTTGTAGAACAGGCCCTTTCCACCGGGTGCTGCCCACGTGCCGTAGATCGGGTTCCAGTCCTTCAGGATCTTCACCGTCACCGGGTCGCTCTTGAGCTCGGAGGTGTTCGCGATGGACTTCAGCGGAGGCAGGCCGATGCCCGTCTTCTTGGTCCACAGCTGGGCCATGTTCTTGTAGTAGTACGTGACGAACGCCTCGGTGCCCTTCTGGCTCGGGGTGTTCTTGTACATCATGATGTTGTTCGGGAAGTACAGGCCACCCTTCTTCCCAGAGGGGCTCGTCAGCGGATCGCCGACGACCATGTCGGGGGCGACATCGCCGACGCTGGCCACGAGGCCCGCGCCGTCCCAGCCGTAGCCGAACTTCTTCGCCTTCCACTGCGACTGAACGTTGGCGCTGGTGTACGTCGCCGCCGCCGGGTCGGAGTAGCCGTTCTGCACGAGCTCGAGCACGTAGTCCATGGCCTCGACGTTCGCGTCGGTCACGCAGTCCGGCTCCTTCTTCGAGTTGAAGAGGCCGCCGCCGTTGTTGATCATGAACGCGGTCAGGATGTGGCTGCCCGTGAAGTTGCCGGCGCCAGCACCGAGCCCGAAGCCGTAGACGCCGATCTTCTTGAGAGCGGCGCAGACCTGCTTGTACTCGTCCCAGGTGGTGGGCACGTCGACGCCGGCCTGAGACAGCAGCGACTTGTTGTACCAGGAACAACGAACATCCAGGTTGTACGGCACTGCCGCGTAGCCCTGATCGGTCTTCATGGTGTCGAGCAGGCCCTCGAGGAAGTCATCCTTGATGCCGTTGCTCGCCCAGCTGTTGATGAGATTGTCGGCGTAGGCGATCTTGCCCTGGTGTGCGAACTGGAAGGCCTGGGTGCCGCCGCCGGAGCTGACGGCAGGGCCGGTGTTCGACGCCACGGCAGACGAGAAGGTCTGCGTGAAGTTCGCCCACTGGATCTCCTGGTACGTCGCCGCAGGCATGCCGCTCTTCGGCTTGTAGGCGAGGGTGATCTTCTTGTCCAGAGGGTTGAACGCAGTTCCACCCCAGGGCATGTTCCAGAACTTCAGCGTTCCACCGCTTCCGCCCGTGCTGCCCCCGCCGCCGCCGCTTGAGCAGGCTGCGAGGAGCGTGGTAGCGGCGACGCCGCCCGCGAGACCAAGGAAGCCGCGTCGGGTGAAGGCTGCGCCTGTGGATTCCGATGCCATTATCAGATCCTTCCGTCCACATCGGTGCAGGGCCTCGATGTGGATATTCGTCGTTGAATGTCAGGTTGGTGCGCCGGTCGCGGCCACGTCTTCCACGGCCGTGGTGTCATCATTCAATGTTTTGTTGGACGTGTCAACATTTCGATGGAGCCTCCCACATGCCTCCCCGAAACATGAAATCGCATGTTTCGTTCGACCCGTGGGAGCGCTCTCACGAACACGCTATACGACGGATCGAGATGCGCCCAAAACGTTACCGAGCCGTTGCCGTCGAGCCGCGGACGACGAGTTCCGTCGACAGTTCCTCGCGGGCCGAGCCCGCGGCCGCGCCCTGCCTCAGCCGCAGGAGCATCCGCATCGCCGCCGCGGCCATCTCCTCGATCGGCTGTCGCACCGTCGTCAGCGCCGGCGTCAGCCATGCCGACTCCGGCAGATCGTCGAACCCCACGACGCTGAGCTGGTCGGGAATCCGGATGCCCACGGCCGCGGCAGCGCGATACACGCCTAGCGCCATCTCGTCCGAACAGGCGAATACGGCCGTAGGCGGCGCCGTACGAAGCATCCGCTCCGCGGCGACGGCGGCGCTGTCTCGGTTCCAGTCCGCCGTCGTGATCTGCCCGCCGTCGAGCTGGATGCCCGCCTGCTCGAGCCCCGCCCGGAAACCGTCGACGCGCGCTCTTCCGAATCGGTAGTCGCCCGACCCGCCGACGATCGCGATGTCGCGGTGGCCGAGCGCCGCCAGATGTGCGGCGGCCGCGTACCCGCCCGCCCAGTCGGTGGTTCCGATGCTCGGTGTGCCTGATCCCGAGTCGGACGACGGGTCGAGCAGCACGAGGGGTATGCCTGCAGCGCCGAGCACCTGCACCTGGGCACGCGTCGGGGTCAGCAGCGCGACCGTCGCCCCGCGAGATCTGCGCGCAAGCAGCCTGGCAACCCAGTCGGCGCCGGCGTCCTGCTCCTGGCGGGCGACCGTGACGACGATGTCGAGTCCTGCCGAGGCCGCCGCGCGCTCGGCTCCGCTCAGCACGAGGTTGGCCCACGAGCCGCTCACCCTGCTGATCACGAGATCGACAAGGCCGCCGGTCTCGGGGCTTTGGATGCCTGCGGCGCGGCGCCTGCGCCGGTAACCCGTCTCGTCGACCAGGCGCATGACTCGCTCCCTGGTGGCAACGGAGACGTCGGAGCGGCCGTTGAGCACCTTGGAGACCGTCGGTACCGTCGTGCCGGCCAGTCGAGCCAGTTCCGCCATCGTCACAGAGGGCGGGACGCCGGCGGCGATGTCGCGGGCCGTGCCATCGCCCGAGCCGGCCGCTGGGTGCCTGCCTGCGGCGGAAGCGGCGGGAGATTGCTCGGTCATCGCTCCATCGTAGATCCGAGTTGCGCAAGTTATGAAGATGGCTCTGCGCTTGATTCGCCGGGCATCCAGGTGGGAGGATCGTGTGGAGCATGCCGCGGTATCGACGCTCGATCGGGCATCCGCCGTGCCGAGTTGCGCAATACGCGCCCCAGAGACAAGGCAAGACGACACGAACACGACAACGGATCATCGACACGAAGGAGTCGCGATGGCAGTCAGCAAGCCGCCGCTGCGGGTCGGCATGGTGGGCTACGCCTTCATGGGTGCGGCGCACTCGCAGGCATGGCGCAACGCCCACAGGTTCTTCGACCTCCCGCTCACGCCTGAACTCAGGGCGGTCGCCGGTCGCAACCCAGAGGCCGTCGCCGAGGCTGCGGAGCGGCTCGGGTGGCAGAGCGCGGAGACCGACTGGCGGCGCCTCATCGAGCGCGACGACATCGACCTCATCGACATCTGCACCCCCGGTGACACCCACCTCGAGATCGCGATCGCCGCTCTCGCCGCAGGAAAGCACGTGCTGTGCGAGAAGCCGCTGGCCAACTCGGTGGCTGAGGCCGAGCAGATGACGGATGCCGCTCGCGCCGCCGCGGAGAAGGGCGTCTTCGCCATGTGCGGCTTCACCTATCGCCGCGTGCCGGCGCTCGCCCTGGCGAAGCGGTTCGTGGAGGAGGGCAGGCTCGGCGAAATCAGGCACGTGCGCGCCCAGTACCTGCAGGACTGGCTCAGCGACGAGAACACGCCCCTCACCTGGCGGCTCGACAAGTCCAAGGCGGGCAGCGGTGCACTGGGCGACATCGGCGCCCACGTCATCGACCTGGCGCAGTGGGTGACCGGCTCGGACATCGTCGGACTCTCCGCCATCGTCAACACGTTCGTCACCGAGCGGCCGATCGCAGGCGACAAGGTGGGTCTCGGCGGCACGGCGTCGAGCGACGCGGAGAAGGGGCCGGTCACCGTCGACGACGCGGCGGCGTTCACCGCCCGATTCGGCAACGGATCCATCGGGGTGTTCGAGGCGACCAGGTTCGCGCTCGGGCGCAAGAACGCTATCCGGCTCGAGGTGAACGGGTCGAAGGGATCCATCGCCTTCGATTTCGAAGACATGAACGTTCTGAACTACTACGACGGCACCGACGAGGCAGAGACACAGGGATTCCGGCGCATCATCGTGACCGACCCGTCGCATCCGTATGTGGGCAACTGGTGGCCGGCGGGTCACGGGCTGGGCTACGAGCACGGCTTCGTGCACCAGGTCGTCGACCTCGTGGGCGACCTCGCTGCGGGTCGTCAGCCCAGGCCGTCGTTCGATGACGCGCTGCAGGTACAGCGCGTGCTGGCAGCCGTTGAACAATCGGCGGACGACAGGTCCGCGTGGCAGACGACCGAGAAGGAGGGCGGACGATGACGCGTCCGATCACGCTGTTCACCGGCCAGTGGGCCGACCTCCCGTTCGAGGAGGTGGCCAGGCTCGCAGGCGAGTGGGGCTACGACGGTCTGGAGATCGCGAGCTGGGGCGACCATCTCGACGTGAACCGGGCGGCCACCGACCCTGAGTACGCGCAGAACCGGCTCGACATCCTCGAGCGCAACGGGCTCAAGGTCTTCACCATCTCGAACCACCTGGTGGGCCAGGCGGTTTGCGACGACCCGATCGACCAGCGGCATCAAGACATCGTGCCTCCGCACGTGTGGGGCGACGGCGATCCCGAGGGTGTTCGGCAGCGCGCGGCAGAGGAGCTCAAGCAGACCGCGCGTGCGGCGGCCGCGCTCGGCGTGAAGACCGTCACCGGGTTCACCGGCTCGAAGATCTGGAAGACCATCGCCGGGTTCCCGCCCGTGCCCGAGTCGATGATCGACGACGGCTACCAGGACTTCGCCGACCGGTGGAATCCCATCCTCGACGTCTTCGACGAGGTCGGCGTGCGCTTCGCGCTCGAACCGCATCCCAGCGAGGTGGCATTCGACTACTGGTCGAGCAAGCGCACCCTCGAGGCCATCGGCAACCGGGATGCGTTCGGGTTCAACTTCGACCCTTCGCACTTCGTCTGGCAGCAGATCGACCCGGTGACCTTCCTGCAGGACTTCGCCGACAAGATCTACCACGTGCACTGCAAGGAGTCGGTGACGCAGCTCAACGGCCGCAACGGTCGTCTGGCATCCCACCTGCCGTGGGGCGACCCCCGTCGCGGCTGGGACTTCGTCTCGACCGGTCACGGTGAAGTGCCGTGGGAGCCGATCTTCCGCACCCTGAACTGGATCGGGTACGAGGGCCCGACCAGTGTCGAGTGGGAAGACGCGGGCATGGACCGACTCGTCGGAGGCCCGGAGGCGCTTCAGTTCGTGCGCAAGCTCGCTGAGATCACGCCGCCTGCCGCCGCATTCGACGCCGCCTTCTCGCAGAGCCGCTGACGCCGACCTGGCGGCCAGAGACGCTGACGACAACGGACGATCACACAAACACAACGAAAGACCTTCATGACTGACGCAACACGCCGAGCTCTCATCGTGCGAGGCGGCTGGGACGGGCACGAGCCCGTCGAGACCACCGAATCGTTCATTCCGTTCCTGACAAGCAACGGCTTCGAGGTGCGAGTCGAGGAGTCGCCCGCCATCTACACCGACGAGGCGTACATGGACACGGTCGACCTGCTCGTGCAGATCAACACGATGAACACGATCGAGAAGGCGCAGATGGCCGGCCTCGACCGGGCGGTGCGCCGCGGCATGGGAATGGCCGGATGGCACGGCGGCATCGCTGATGCCTACCGCAACGAGGCCGACTACCTGCACATGATCGGCGGCCAGTTCGCGCACCACGCGTCGAGGGCTCCCAAGGAGGAGCTCGCGGGCGGCCAAGAGGACAACTACATCCCGTACACCGTGCACATCACGGAGCTCGGCAAGGTGCACCCCATCACGGCGGGCATCCAGGACTTCGAGCTCGTCACCGAGCAGTACTGGGTGCTGAGCGACGAACTGAACGACGTGCTCGCCACGACGACCCAGTCCGTGCGGCCATGGGATGCCTGGCACCGCCCTGTCACGGCGCCCGCCATCTGGACGCGCCTGTGGGGCGAGGGCCGCATCTTCGTCTCGGCGCCCGGTCACAAGCTCGAGGTGGTCAACGACCCGAACGTGCGGACCATCATCGAGCGCGGTCTGCTCTGGGCGGCACGGGGATCCGGGCAGCCTGCGCCGAGCGCTGCTGACGTCGCGGCCGCGACCTCGGGAATCGAGGCGGGCGAGTGAGCGACCAGCAACCGCGTGCTGAGCTAGGGCAGCAAGTCGAAGCGACAAGCGTGCTACGCGTCGGCGTCATCGGCGTAGGCAACATCAGCGCTCAGTACTTCGCGCACATCCCGAAGCTGTCGAACCTCGAGCTCGTCGCGGTCGCCGACGTGAACGAGGAGCGAGCACGCGAGGTGGCTGCGGAGCGGAGCACGCAGGGCCGCCAGGTGCGTGCCCTGACCGTCGACGAGTCGCTCGCGGATCCCGGCATCGACGCTGTGCTCAACCTCACGATCCCGCAGGCGCACGCCGCCATCGGCATCCGTGCGCTCGAGGCGGGCAAGCACGTGTACGGCGAGAAGCCGCTCGCGTTGAACCCCGCGGAGGCCGAGCCCCTGCTCGCGCTCGCCGAAGAAAAGGGACTGCGCGTCGGGAGTGCGCCGGACACCGTGCTCGGCACGGGCATCCAGACCGCGCGCAAGGCGCTGGACGATGGCGCGATCGGACAGCCCATCGCCGCAGCCATCCACTGGAGCGCTCCCGGCCACGAATTGTGGCATCCGGCTCCCGCGTTCTACTACCAGCCGGGCGGCGGACCGCTCTTCGACATGGGTCCCTATTACTTGACGAGCATCGTGACGCTGTTCGGGCCGATCGCACGGGTCTCGGGCGTGGCGACCACGTCGTCGCGCCAGCGCACCGTCGCTACCGGACCACAGGCCGGCACCCCCATTCCCGTGGATGTCGAGACGCACGTGAGCGCGCTGCTCGAGCATGAGAATGGTCTGACGACCACCATGACCGTGAGCTTCGACGTGTGGAAGTCCCGTGCTCCGCTGTTCGAGGTGTTCGGCACAGAGGGCAGCATGGCCGTGCCCGACCCGAACCGCTTCGAGGGCGACGTCGAGATCGCGACGGCGGCCGACCGCGAGTGGAAGGCAATCCCCGTCTCGGCGGGCTGGGCCGACTCCGGACGCGGTTACGGGCTGGCAGACCTGGCGAGGGCGATCGAGACGGGACGCCCGCACCGCGCGAGCGGCGAACTCGCGTTCCACGTGCTCGAGGTGATGGATGCCGTGCTGCGCGCCGCGAAGGACCACGCGGTGGTCGACATTGCGAGCACCGTGCAGCGCCCCGCGCCCGTGCCGCTGGACTCGACGCCCGCCACCTGGTAGCACTCCGGCGCTTACTAGTTCAAGAGGGGAGTGTCATGGGAATGAGTTCGCACGGCACTCCCCTCAATCGCCTATAGGGTGTCGGGAGGAAAGAGCGCTCTCAGAGCGCTCCCTCTCTACTCACCCCGCAGCGCGGCATCCGTGCGTCCGCGCCCACAGGCAGGAATGACATGACACAAGGCAGTGACGACTTCCGCGACAGCGGGCTGCAGTTCCCCGATTCGTTCGTGTTCGGCTCGGCCACCGCTTCGTATCAGGTGGAGGGCGCCGCGCACGAGGACGGCAGGTCGCCATCGATCTGGGACACCTTCAGCCACACTCCCGGCAAGGTCTGGAACGGCGACAACGGCGATGTCGCCGACGATCACTACCACCGCCTCGAGGCCGACCTCGACCTCATGAAGCGCCTCGGCCTGCACGCCTACCGGTTCTCGATCGCGTGGCCGCGCATCGTGCCGAACGGCCGGGGCCAGGTGAACCCGAAGGGCGTCGACTTCTACTCGCGCCTCGTCGACGGACTGCTCGAGCGCGACATCACTCCGGTGGCCACGCTGTACCACTGGGACCTGCCGCAGGTGCTCGAAGACGAGGGTGGCTGGCCCAACCGTGAGACCGCGTACGCCTTCGCGGACTACGCCGAGGCGATCGGTGAGCGTCTCGGCGACCGTGTCGCCGTATGGACGACATTGAACGAGCCGTGGTGCTCCGCGTACCTGGGCTACGCGTCGGGCGCTCACGCACCCGGCCGCACCAACGGGGCGGCTGCGTTGCGTGCCGTGCACCATCTCAACCTCGGCCACGGGCTCGCGTTGCAGGCGCTGCGGGCATCCGTCGCCAAGGACGACGCCCAGTACTCCGTGACGCTGAACCTGCACGTGATCCGGCCGGAGGGTGACAGCGGCCAGGAGGCTGCTCGCCAGATCGACGCGCTGGGCAACCGCGCGTTCACGCACCCGATGCTCAAGGGGGAGTACCCGGCCGACCTGTTCGAGGACACGAAGTCGCTCACGGACTGGTCGTTCGTGCAGTCCGGCGACCTGGAGTCGATCAATCAGCCCATCGACATCCTCGGCGTCAACTACTACTCCACGAACCGGGTGCGGTTGTGGGACGGCAGAGGCGAGCGTCAGCACGCGGACGGGCACAAGGATGCCGGTGCGTCGCCGTGGCCCGCCGCCGATCGCGTCGAGTTTCTCGAACAGCCAGGCCCATACACCGAGATGGGCTGGAACATCGAGCCCGCCGGACTGTACGACTTGCTGACCTCGCTGCGGGACGAGTTCCCCCAGCAGCCGTTGATGATCACCGAGAACGGCGCGGCCTTCCCTGATGTCGTGTCGCACGAAGAGAGCGGACCGGCCGTTCACGACCTCGACCGCATCGATTACCTGCGCCGCCACCTCAGCGCCGCTCATCGTGCCCTGCAGGACGGCGTCGATCTGCGCGGATACTTCGTGTGGTCGCTCATGGACAACTTCGAGTGGGGCTTCGGCTACTCCAAGCGGTTCGGCATCGTACGCGTCGACTACGACTCGCTCGAGCGCCTGCCCAAGGACAGCGCGGCCTGGTACTCGCAGCTTGCGGCGACGCGCAGCATCCCGGAGTAGCAGGCGGCAACCTCGAATAAGTTCGATAGCCGAACCTGAATACCACTAGGCTGCCTGCGTGACCGAAGCCCTCTCGGCGCCGCCCGATGCTGCGCCGCTGCGTCCCCCTCTGGGGAGCAACCTCGACGGTGTGCGTCAGCACAACCTTGGGGCGGTGCTTCGACTCGTGCACGGCATTCCTGGACGCTCCAGGTCCGAGCTCACGAAGGCGACCGGGCTGAGCCGGTCGACGATCGGAGCCCTCGTGGCGGAGCTTTCCGCGCTTGGGCTGGTGTCGGAGAAGGATCCGCGAGAGTCGACAGGTGTCGGGCGGCCGAGCCCGATCGTCGTCGCCAACCCGAGCGTCGTCGTCGTCACGGTGAACCCCGAGGTGGACGGCGTCACGGTGGGACTCGTCGGCCTGGACGGCACGGTTCACCGCCGTGAGCGGCACGTCACGCAAGAGCCGCCCGCGGCCGGTGACGCCGCCCGCATCGTTGCCGCGATGCTCGACGACTTCAACGGACCAGCGGTTTCGCGCTTGCGAGCCACAGGCATCGGCGCGGCCGTGCCTGGAAGCGTTCGCGAGGCGGACGGCGTTGTACGCCTTGCGCCGCACCTCGGCTGGGTCGACGAGCCCTTCGCCGCTCTCCTCGAGCAGGCTACGGGCCTTCCCGCGTCGGTGGCGAACGACGCGAGCCTCGGAGCGAACGCCGAGCATCTGTTCGGAGCAGGACGCGGCATCAACGATCTGATCTATCTCAACGGCGGCTCAGGCGGCATCGGCGGTGGAGTGATCACGGCCGGGCGCCCCCTCACGGGCAGCTTCGGTTACGCAGGGGAGCTCGGCCACACGCTGGTCAACTCGGCGGGTTCCCCCTGCCATTGTGGAGCTGTCGGATGCCTCGAGACCGAGGTCTCGCAGGCCGGACTCCTCGAGGTGCTCGGCCTGCACGACCCGGACGACCTCGAATCGGCCATGAGCGACCTCGATCCGCAGGGGCGCGAAGAGGTCGAGCGGCAGCTGCGCTATCTTGCGGTGGCCATCCGGAACGCCGTGAACATCCTCAATCCGCGCCGCGTCGTGCTGGGTGGATTCCTCGGCCTGCTGCTCGACGCCGCCCCCGAAGTGCTGGATGCTGAGGTGCGCGCGCAGTCGTTGGCGACATCAGTGGAACAGGTGGACATCGTGCGAGCTGAGCTCGGTTCGGAAGTGCTCACGGTCGGGGCAGCCGAGCTCGCCTTCGCCCGGTTGATCGCCGACCCGACGGCGGTGCAGCGCGCATGATCATAGCTCTCGCGCTCTCTGCGAGCCTCGACGTGACGTACGAGGTCGACGAACTCCATACCCGCGACATCACGCGGCCGACGGGCGTCACTCGGGTCGCGGGGGGCAAGGCGCTGAACGTGGCGCGTGCGGCGCGAGCACTGGGCGCTGACGTGCACGCGGTCGCGGCACTCGGCGGTCCGACCGGGGACTGGGTGGCTGCCATGCTGGCGGACGACGCCGTTGAGGCCGTCGTGGTGCCGCTGCGCAGGGTGACCAGAACCTGCATCGCCGTCGTCGAAAGTGCGGAGTCCGCAACCAGCACCGACATCTACGAGCCCGCCACCGAACTGGACCGGGGCGAGTGGGACGCCTTCGCCGCGGCCGTCAGCGAATCGGTCGCCGGTGCGCTTGCCGAAACTGGCCGCGGCGGCTCAGCGCCATGGCTGGCGCTCAGCGGATCGATCCCGCCCGGCGTACCTCTCGAGCAGCTCGGACAGCTCCTCGCGGAGCTCCGGCTCCAGGGCGCTCGCATCGTCGTGGACGGGTCGGGTGACGGGCTGCGCGCCACGGCCGCGGCGGCCGACCTCATCAAGGTGAACAGACGAGAGGCATCCGAGCTGCTCGGCGCGGAGCAGGCGACGGCGGCGGATGCCTGCCGCCAGTTGCGCGCTCGTTACGGATGCGACGCGGTCGTCACCGACGGCATTGCAGGGTCGGCAGCGCTGATGGCCGGCGTCGAGGCTGAGGTTCCCGGTGCTACCAGGCGGGGGAGATTCCCGGCAGGCAGCGGCGACTCCTTCCTCGGCGGCCTGCTCGCGGCATTCGAGCGCGGCGAATCGCCGGCCGACGCTCTTCGTTCGGCATCCGAGGCGGGGGAGCGCAACGCCCTCGTGCCCGGTCAGGGGCGCCTCGCAAGCGAGTAGCGGGCGGCGTGTAGCGGCCGCTGGTCCTGAATCTCGATTTCTTCGCGCTGAGGTCTGGCGTTCGCCCCGCAGGCGTCCGGTATGATTGTCTCGAATCGATTCGACGCGCTTCCTCGGGCGCGATCTTCGATCTCGATCCCTTCGCTCCACCACTCGGGCCGCACCCGCGTGCGCGCAGCCGCAATGCTCGCCGCGGGCATCCGCTGCCTGATCGCGCCCTGCCACCACACCACAGATCTGCGAAACGTATGTCTACAGCCACCAAGCCCATTCCCGTCGTCCCCGAATCCGAAGAGCGGTCTCGCGGGGCACACCGTCACGGGCAGGCGAAGCGTTCAGAGCTCGCCTGCAGCGGCGAATCGCACGGCTCGCGCACCGAGCAGGAGCGCGAGTCGGAGTACGTCGCCACGCAGACCTCCGGCATACCCGTCGTCGGCATTACCGCAGGCATGCCGACAGGCGGCATCCCCACCATCGACTTCGGTGCTGCAGCGAGGGGTCGCCGCTCGCCCGCCACGTCGCCGGCATCCGTCGTGCACCCGGGCGACGCCCTGCCCACGCGCAGACGGCTCTCTTACATCCTCATCCTCGGCGCGCTGACGGCGCTCGGTCCGTTCACCATGGACACCTACCTGCCGTCGATGCCGAAGCTCGAGACCGACTTCCACGTCACGACCGCCGTCATCCAGCTCACGCTGACGGCCACCACGCTCGGCTTCGGACTCGGTCAGCTCATCGTCGGACCGTGGAGCGACAAGGTCGGCAGGCGAGTTCCGCTCATCGTGGCGACGACCGTGCACATCCTCGCGTCGCTCGGCGTGGCGCTCGCGCCGAACGTGGAGCTGCTGAGCCTGTTCCGTCTGTTGCAGGGACTCGGCGCCGCAGCCAGCGGTGTGGTCGCGATGGCCATGGTGCGCGACCTGTTCAGTGGGCACCGTCTCGTCACCATGCTGTCGCGGCTCGCACTGGTGAACGGTCTCGCGCCGGTCATCGCACCCGTGCTCGGCTCGCAGCTGCTGCTCATCATGCCGTGGCGCGGAATCTTCTGGGTGATCGCCGCGTACAGCGCCTCGATGCTCGTCTGCCTCGTGCTGTGGATCGTCGAGACCCTGCCGAAGGATGCCCGCCACGCGGCTGGGCACACCGGCGTCGGTCAGCGGTTCAAGTCCGTTCTCAGCGACCGTATCTTCGTCGGCGTGGTCATCGTCAGCGCCATGAACTTCTCGGGACTGTTCTCGTATCTCTCGTCGAGCTCGTTCGTGTTCCAGATGGTCTACTCGTTCGACGCGCAGCAATACGGCGCGCTATTCGCCGCCAACTCGGTCGGAATCATCATCGGCGTGCAGACCGCTGCACGCTTGGCGAAGCGCGTGGGCCCGCAGTGGGTGCTCGCGGTCTCGACCGCGACGATGACGATCTCGGCCGCCCTCATCGTGATCCTCGGCAGCACGGGAACCGGCGGCATCTGGGGCGTCATCGTTCCGCTCTGGTGCTTCATCTGCTCGTGCGGCTTCGGCTTCCCATGCGTGCAGGTGCTGGCGCTCAACGGCCATGGCTCCGAGGCGGGCACGGCGGCGTCGCTGCAGGGGGCATCCAACTTCGCGATCGCCGGCCTGATCTCGCCGCTCGTCGGGCTGCTGGGCGTGGCCAGCGCCGCACCAATGGGTATCGTGATGCTCGCCTGCTCGATCGTCTCGGTGTGCTCGTTGTGGTTCGTCGTGCGGCCGCGCACCGTGCCCGCACTCGCCAGGTAGACGCGGCCTCGTCATTCCGGGACACGCCGGGCACCGAGCAGCACCCGCTCAGCACTCACTCAGCACACCCAGGTGAAGGGAAGACCGTGGCACACATCCGTCCTTACCGAACGAGCGATCGCGACGACATGTACGAGATCTGCCTCAAGACGGGGAGGTCGGGCACGGATGCCACGGGCTGGCTCGACGATGACGACCTGCTGCCCGACATCTACGCGCTGCCATACGTGGACCTCGCTCCGGAGACCGCGTTCGTGGTCGACGTCGAGGGCCGTGCTCGCGGTTACATCCTCGGAGTGGAAGACACCGCCGAATTCGTCGAGCGCCTGCGAGCCAAGTGGCTTCCGGCTTTCGAGCAGAAGTATCCGCTGACCGGTGAGGAGAGCACGACGCAGCGAATAGTCCGGGACGGCCGGCGGCCCGAGCGGATGCTCATTCCCGAGCTCGGCGACTACCCCGCGCACCTGCACATCGACCTTCTCCCCGATCTGCAGGGGCAGGGGTTGGGCAGGATGCTCGTGCGAACCCTGCTTGCGGAGCTGACGTCGCGCGGAGTTCCTGCCGTGTGGCTGGAGTATGCGCCAGACAACGTGAGCGCCGGTGCCTTCTACCAGCGTCTCGGATTCGCTCCCCTGCCCTCGAGCGCGACCGGCACGCGCGTGGGCATCCGCACCGACGCCGTCGTCTGACCGGCCGTACGGCGCAGAGGCCGCCGCGCCCAGGTGGGGCCGCCCCTTCTGGCGGCGCGGTCACATCCAGGTGAGCAGTGGGATGCGCTCGAACCAGTACAGCCATTCGGGGTGCGCCGAGCGCATCTCCGAGAGCGTGATCGAGTCGGACGGGCTGGCGAGCGGGCGGTCGAGCACCTCGGCCAGTTCCTCCATGTCTGCGCGAGACCAGTACTGTCCCCGCAGCCGCACCCGTGGCATCCCGTGCACGTCGAGGATGAACAGGTTGGGCTGCGTGTCGAGCGCGTTGTCGCGATAGAGCTCCAGCAGACACAGCGATGCGATGTCTCGGTTTGCGATCTCGGTGACCCGCCCGAGAAACCCCCGTTCCCGCACGCCCTCCGGCGAGACCATCACCGCCGTGCGCCTGAACTGCAGAACGGCGATCAGCGCGATGAGGGCGACGAGCGCGTGCACGAGGAGCGTCACCGGCCAGCCCCCGTTGCCGATCGTGAGCCAGTACGCGACAGCGAACACGGGAGTGGTCAGCGCCAGGGCTGCGATGACACCGCTGGAGAGCAGATGGCGATGCGGACGCAACACGTGGGTCTCCGTCGTCATCACCTGCTCGGAAAGCACAGAAGCTCCTCCACCGGCTGGGGGCTTTGCGTGTATCGGAACGCCGCGCTCGGCGACGTCGTGCGGCTCTCGGCCACTCGAGTACGGGGCCGCTCATGCCGCCCGCGTGTCTGGCAAGATTAGCGAGAATCTCTCACGGATAGAACCCCCATTCTTCCCCTCGCGCTCGGGCCCGCATTCGGTCATGCTTCTTGGCCCGTTCGCCAGGCCGCACGGGCGCCCGAACCGGTAGGTTGGTTCGCGAGGCACCGGCGCCCCCGGTGCGCAGCAGACTGGGAGTTCTCGGGATGAATGTGATCGCACTGATCGTGTCGTTCGTGCTGTTCCTCGGCGGGATGGCTCTGATGGGCTATGCGCCCGAGTTCACGGGGTGGCAGGGACCCACCTTCATCGGCGGCGTCGTCGCCATGGCGCTCGCGTTCGCCATTCCGATGCAGGTGCTCAGCAAGCTGGACTGATTCCTGCCGGGGTGGGTCGCTGTCGAAAACGGCCCAGTCCGTTCGACGTCTTGTTGACGGCGACCGACGCCGTCGGCACCACTCGAGAGACGGGAACACACCCATGGCCAAGTACTTCATCGCCATCAACGGCAACGAGCAGCGGTGGGCCGCGATGACCTCGGATGACTGGGCCGCCATCGACGAGGGTCACCGCCGCTTCCGTGAGCAAGCGGGCGAAAGCATCCTCTCGGCGGGCCAGCTGCAGGATCGGGAGAACTGGACAACGGTGCGCCTCGGCGGCTCGGGCGAACCGACCGCAGTCGATGGACCCTTCGCCGAGACGAAGGAGATGCTCGGCGGTTTCTACGTGATCGACGTGCCCGAGAAGGCGGATGCCGTCGCTCTCGCCGGCCTCCTGGCCGAAGCGCGCACGGACCACAGCGGTGTGGAGGTCATCCCGCTCATGCGGTGAGGCGGCGCGGCCGCCGGCTCGTCAGGCGGTTCAGGTCGGGATCGTGTACGCCGTGACGCCTGTCATCGTGAGCCGCACCTCTCCGTCGGCCTCGATGATCGTGAGCAGAACGCCATCGCAGCGGCGGCACCTGGCGACGAACCTGTTGCCGTCCGCGTAGACCACGGCCTGCGCGACGACCGCCACGTCACCGCAGTGCGCGCAGCGCGCACGTGCAGCCGTTGCATCACCTGCCATCACCTCGGACAGGGGGCCGGCGAGCACGTTTCCGTCGAACTTCTGCATCACGCACCTCCGAACCGCTCGGCACGCACGTCGTCGACGTCGTGCCCGAGCTCCTTCAGCCAGCCGAGCACCCGCTCGACGAAGGGCGTCGACCCGCACACATACACGCGCGGGTTCTCGTCGACCCGCAGCACGAGCTCGCCGAGCAGCTCGCGTGTGAGGCGGCCGGCCGGGCGGGGATATCCGTCTGGGGCTCGTCTGGAGAACACGTAATCGACCCGTACCGCTGCGGGATCGGAGGCGGTGGCCTCACGGTCCAACTCCTCGCGGAAGAAGACGTCGTCTGGCGTTCGTGCCGCGTAGAGCAAACGGAACGGCGTGGCATCCGCAGCAGCTCGGTGTGCGCGCACGATGGCGGCCAGCGGTACGACTCCTGAGCCGCCCCCGATGAGCTGCACAGGGCGGGAGGATGCGCCAGGCGTCCACTCGAACCATCCACCGAGCGGACCGCGCACCTCGAGCTGGTCTCCAACCATCAGGTCGTCCACGAGGAACGGCGAGACCTCGCCTGAGGCGACGCGGTCGACGGCGAGCTCGATCGACGTCGCGCTTCCCGAGGACGCGATCGAGTAGGAGCGGCTGGCCTGGTAGCCGTCTTCGGCCGTGAGCCGGATGTCGACATGCTGGCCCGCTGCGTTGCCCGGCCAGTCGGGGATGTCGAGGGTGATGCGGCGTGCGTTCGACGTCTCCGGGCGGGCGGCCGACACGGTTGCCATATGCCACGCGGCATGCGCGATCACGAATAGCGCTCTTCGGTCCAGGGATCGCCGTGCAGGTGGTACCCGCGCTCCTCCCAGAACCCCGGCTCATCCTGCGGGATCAGCTCGAGACCGTGCACCCACTTGGCGCTCTTCCAGAAATACAGGTGGGGGACCACGAGACGGGCCGGACCGCCGTGCTCGGGCTCGAGCGGCTCGCCATCCGCCTCGAAAGCGATCCACGCCTTGCCGTCGAGCAGCTCATCCAAGGGAATGTTGGTCGTGTAGCCGCCGTAGCTGTGCGCCATCACATAGTCGTACGAGGTCTCGACGTGGTCGAAGATCCGGTCGAGCGGCACGCCGCGCCACGACATCCCGAGTCTCGACCAGTGCGTGACGCAGTGGATGTCGACCGTGAAGTCCTCGAGCCCGAGCGCGCGGAACGAGTCCCAGTCCCAGCGCGTGGTGGTGCCGTCCTCGGTCGTCACCGTGAATTCCCAGATCTCGGGATCGATGTCGGGCGTTGCTCCTGCCGTGAGCACGGGCCAGTCCTCGACCTGAGTCTGTCCGGGCGGCAGCCGCGTGTCGCGGTCGTGGCTTCTGCTGCCGAACCCGCGAGTGATGAGCGCCATCTGCTAACCGCCTTTGCCGTCGACCGGGGCCGGTGTGGCCGTCTTCAGTATCGCGGTAGGCACGCGGCAAGGGAACCCGTGAGCGAGCCGCCCGAGCCTCGGCTCAGCCGCCGATGAACGACATCTCGACGCGTCCCCTGCCGTTGTCGGCAGCCGTCTCCGCACCGCGCAGCTCCGAGTAGCGGTCGTCGCGGCTGCGCCAGGTGCCGAACAGCGCTCGAGCAACCGCTTCGTCGCCTTCTTCGATCGCGGGCTTCAGGTCGACGCCCGCCGACGCGAAGAGGCAGGTGAAGAGGTGCCCGTCCGCCGATATGCGAGCGCGGGTGCACGACCCGCAGAACGGCTCGGTGACGCTCGAGATGACGCCGATCTCGCCTAAGCCGTCGACGTAGCGCCAGCGCGACGCCGTCGCGGCTCCGCGCTCGGCGACGGCTTCGAGCGGATGCCTTCGGCCGATGCGCTCGATCACCTCGGCAGAGGGAACGACGTCGTCGAGCCGCCAGCCGTTTGTGGCTCCCACGTCCATGTACTCGATGAACCGTACGGTCACCCCTGTGCCGCGGAAATGCTCGGCGATGAACTCGATGTCGTCGTCGTTGAAGCCTCTTCGAACGACCGTGTTGACCTTCACGGGCAGGCCGGCCGTCCGCGCTGCAGCGATGCCGTCGAGGACACGGGTGAGAGGGATCTTCGTGTCGCTGATCCGGGCGAATGCCTGAGGGTCGAGGCTGTCCAGCGATACCGTGACGCGGTCGAGTCCAGCCTCGCGCAACGGCCCGGCGAGCCGTGCGAGGCCGGTCCCGTTGGTGGTCAACGCGATCTCGACGTGCCCGCCATCCGGGGTCCGTAGGTGGCTCAGACGTGCGACGAGATCGGTTATGGCCGGCCGCAGCAACGGCTCGCCGCCCGTCAGCCTGAGTTTCACGACGCCGCCGGCGACCGCGACCCGCGCAACGCGCTCGATCTGATCGAACGACAGGAGCCGGTCGGCAGGAAGGAACACGTGGTCGGCGCCGAAGACCTCCCTCGGCATGCAGTAGACGCAGCGCAGGTTGCAGCGATCGGTGAGCGAGATGCGCAGGTCGCGCAGCGCGCGGCCGTATCGATCTCCGATCAGTTGTGCTCCCATGTGATCACCGTAACCGGCCGGACCGGGACGTTCGGTGTGACGACGGCGCCCCGACCGTCAGGGCTCCACTTCACCCCGGGTGTCGGCCGGATACAGGATGACGGCAGATGACGGCACGCGAAGCAGCAACTGATCCCCGCGTGCCAGGTGAAGCGAGGCAAACTCGGCAGGGGGCACGTCGGCGGCCCATCCACTCGTCAGACGTACACGAACCCCGCCGGTGCCGAGTTCCCACCGTTCGACGGTGCCGCGTACCGACGACTCCTCGGATGTGTCCTCCTGCACGCCGGCATGCTCGAGACGCGCGATGTGCACGGATGCCGGTGCGAACGCCGCGAAGGCGCGCGCTCCGCGACGCAAGGGCTGCGACTCGCGGCCGCGGAGCATCCGTCCGTCGTCGGTGGTCAGCAGACCGGAGCCCGCGCTGGTTCCCGCGAGCAGGTTCATGCCTGCCATGGCGGCGACGAAGGGCGATCGCGGCATTCCGAGTACCCGCTCGAGCGGCCCGGCGTCGACGACCCGGCCGGCGTCGAGCACGACGCAGTCTTCTGCGAGCGACAGCGCGTCGATCACGTCGTGGGTCACGATCACCGCCGTCGTTGCCGTGCTGCGCAGTGTTTCGGCAGTGAGCATCCGGATGTCTGCCGCAGTCGCCACGTCGAGCGCCGAGAACGGCTCATCGAGCAAGAGCACGTCTGGCCGGGCGGCAAGAGCTCTGGCGAGGGCGACCCGTTGCTGCTGACCGCCGGACAACCGGGCTGGCCGCCGCTCTTCGTGGCCGCGCAGGCCGACGGCCGTCAGGAGCCGCGCGGCCTCGTCCCGCGCCTCGTTGCGCGAGACGCCGGCCGCCCGCGGACCGAACGCGACGTTTTCGAGCGCGGACAGATGCGGGAAGAGCGACGGCGCCTGGTTGAGCAGCCCCACCCTGCGGTGCTCAGGCGCCACGTGGATGCCGCGGCCCGGCTCGGACACGACCCGCTCGCCGACGCGAACGCGACCGTGCTCGGGTCGCAGTCGCCCCACGATCGTCTCGAGCAACGTTGACTTGCCGGCTCCGTTCGGACCTAGCACGGCCAGCGTGCGTCCCGGGAGGACGTCGAGTTCGACGTCGAGCGCGAACGAGCCGCGTCGCGCGTGCACCTTCGCCATGAGGCTGACGCCTTCGACAGGTGCGGGTCCCGACGCCTGCGTCACAGCGCCGCCTCCTCGCGCCTGCCGCGCACGGCCAGCAGCACCAGGATGGCGACGACGACCAACAGCAGAGACAACGCGATCGCGGTCTCCTGCCCGACACCGCCCCCGTTGAACGCTGTGTAGATGGCGAGCGGCATCGTTCGGGTGACGCCCTCCTGGTTGCCTGCGAACAGCGCCGTCGCTCCGAACTCGCCGAGTGCCCTGGCGAAGCAGAGCACGATCCCCGCCACGAGGCTCGGGCCGACGAGGGGGAGCGTCACGCGGCGGAAGGCTGTCCAGCGCGAGGCGCCGAGCGTCGCTGCCACCTGCTCGTACCTGGTGCCCGCGCTGCGGAACGCCCCTTCGACGGCGATCACGAGGAACGGCATGGCGACGAACGACTGCGCGATGATGACGGCGCCTGTGGTGAAGGGGATGCGGATGCCCACCCCGTCGAGCAGGGAACCGATGAGCCCCGTGCGGCCGAGCAGGTAGAGCAGCGCGATGCCGCCGACGAGCGGCGGTAGTACGAGCGGAAGGGTCACGATCGCGCGGAGCGCGCCGGCGACCCTGGCGGGGGAGCGGGCGATCAGCAGCGCCAGAGGAACGCCGAGTGCCACGCAGATGACCGTGGCGCCCGCGGCCGTCGCGAGCGAGAGCGAGAGCGCGGAGAGCGCCTCCCGTGACACGATCGCGGCCGGAACCGAGGCCCAGTTCAACCTCAGCAGGAGCGCGACGAGGGGAAGCACGATCAGCGCCAGCGCGACCGCCGCTGGCGCGATCAGCCAGCGCGGCCCGGTCATGGAGCTCCGAAGCCGTACGAACGCAGCACTTTCTGCCCGGCGGACGAGAGAACGTACGCAACGAACGCCTTCGCTATCGCCGAGTGCGGCGCATTCGTCACGGCCGCGATCGGATACCGGTTGACCGCCTTGTCGGCGTCCGGGATGGTCACCACCGTGACGCTTCCCTTGGCGGCCTTCACGTCGGTGACGTAGACGAGTCCGGCATCCGCTGCTCCCGACGACACCTTCGTGAGAACCGCCGTCACGTTCTGCTCTTCGCTCACCGGCGTGAGCTTCACTCCGTCGGCCGTCAAAAGCTTCTGCGCCGCCGCCCCGCACGGCACTGCCGGCGCGCAGACAACGGTCTGGATGCCTGCGCTCGCCAGCTGCGCAAGACTCGCGATCTTCTTCGGATTGCCCGAGCGCACGGCGATCTGCAGCGTGTTCGTGGCGAAGACCTTCGGGTCGGATGCCGTGAGCCCGGCCTTCTGTACGGTCGCCATCGTCTGCTGGTCGGCAGAGGCGAAGACATCAGCAGGGGCGCCCTGCACGATCTGGGTTGCGAGGATCTGGGATCCGTCGTAGTCGATCGGGGCCACCGTCACACCGGGATTGGCTTCATGGAACCCTGCCGCCAGCTCGTTGAACGATGCGGTCAGGGATGCTGCCGCATACACCGTGAGCTCGCCCTTGAGCGCTGGGGCCGCACTGCCGGACTGCGGTTTCGCTGTCGATGCCGGTTCCGCTTGCGCCGAGCATCCGCTGAGGGCAAGCAGTGCGGCGACGACCATGCCCGAACCGACGCCCATCCTGCGGAGCTTTCCGGGCGAGCGGTGGCGTATGGCGGATGCGGTGCTCATGCCTTCTCCCCTTTCGAGGCTTCGACGACGACCATCGTGGCCTTCACGACGGCGACCGCGCGCGAGCCGACCTCGAGCCCGAGGTCGCGCACAGCCTCAGTCGACATCAGCGAGACGACGCGCGCCGTTCCGCACTGCAGCTCCACTTGGGACATGACGGTGTCGCTGACCACGTTGGTCACGATGCCGGCGAAGTGGTTGCGTGCGCTGCGCAGCACTCCAGTGGTGTCGGCGGGCGCCTTGGCGCTCTCCACGGCGAATCTCGCCAGTTCTGCTCCCTCGATCACCTGCCTGCCGGAGTCGTCTGTGCCGCCCTCGACGAGGCCGTCGCGCATCCAGCGCCGAACCGTGTCGTCACTCACGGCCAGCAGCTCCGCGGCCTCACTGATCCGGTAATGCGTCATAGAACACGACATTACTGCCGCATGGGCGGGTGAATGCGCACAGCGACCACGCATCTGCGTGGTCGCTGGAGCGATTCAGGATGCCGTCGGACCGTTATCTCTCGCACAGCTCGCTCCGGAGGGCCCGCACCTAGGCTGTGCCTCATGTCGTCCGTCGCCCGCGCGCCCCGTGGGGCGGCCTTGTATCTGACGGCCGCAGCCTGCGGCGTCGTCGCGGGTGTTGCGGGCTGGGCGCTCGCCGAGGTCTGCGCCGTCTTCGTGGGCGCGGCATCCTCTCCGCTGTTCGCGGTGGGATCGTGGGTCATCGATCTCACTCCGCCGGGCTTCAAGGAATTGGTCATCGGGCTGTTCGGCACTGGCGACAAGCTTGTGCTGTTCGTGTGCCTAGGCGTTCTGGTGGTGGCGCTCGCCGGAGCTGCCGGCATCCTCGAGCTCGTTCGCCGCCCGTTCGGCGCGATCCTGCTCGGCGTGATCGGGTTCGTCGCCCTCGTCGCGGTCTTGACCAGGGCGAACGCCACCTACTGGTGGCTCCTTCCCACGGTCGCCGGCACACTCGCGGGCGTGTACGTGCTCGTTCGGGCGATCGACCGGCTGCGGGAATGGAAGCGCTCGGCCGAGCCCTCCCGTGTGCCCAGCTTCGGCGGTCGACCGGCGAGACGCTCGTTCCTGGCGTTCGGGATCGGGGTGGGCGCGGTCGGACTGGTCGCCGGGGTCATCGCACGCACCATCAACGCCGGAAGCGTGGCCGTCGCCTCGGCGCGAGCGCTCGTGAAACTCCCCGTTGCAGTGAAGCCGGGGCCGGTCATCCCCGCCGCAACGGACCTGCATCTGAAGGGGCTCACGCCCTACCTCACGCCGAACAGCGACTTCTACCGCATCGACACCGCGCTGCAGATTCCGGCGATCGACCCGGACACGTGGAAGCTCACCATCGGCGGCATGGTCGCGGCGCCCGTCACGTTGACCTTCGCCGAGCTGCTTGCGCTGCCTCTGGAGGAGCACACGATCACGCTTGCGTGCGTCTCCAACGACGTGGGCGGTGACCTCGTCGGCAATGCGACCTGGCTTGGTTATCCGGTGCGCAAGCTGCTGGCGAGGGCGAAACCGCAGGCATCCGCCGACATGGTGCTGTCGCGCAGCGTCGACGGCTTCACAGCCGGCACGCCGCTCGAGGTGCTCACGGACATCGACACGGATGCCCTCATCGCCGTCGGCATGAACGGCTCGCCTCTGCCGCTCGAGCACGGCTTTCCGGTGCGGATGGTCGTGCCTGGGCTCTACGGGTACGTCTCGGCGACCAAGTGGCTCTCCGAGCTGTCGGTTACGCGGTTCGACAGAGCGCAGGGCTACTGGACCGACAAGGGCTGGTCGGTCAAAGGGCCGATCAAGACCGCGTCCCGCATCGATCGCCCGCGGGAGGGCTCATCCATCGCGGCCGGGCGGTACGCGGTCGCCGGAGTGGCGTGGGACCAGCACACGGGCATCCGTTCCGTCGAGGTACGCGTCGACAATGGGCCATGGCAGCAGGCGCGTCTGGCGCAGACGGTCTCGGCCGACACCTGGCGGCAGTGGGTGTGGGAATGGGATGCCGTAACTGGCAAACACACACTCCAGGTGCGTGCCACGAACGCGGATGGCCAGACGCAGACCTCGGCCGTCGCGCCACCTGCGCCGAACGGTGCCACCGGCTGGCACACCGTCGACGTCGTCGTGCGCTGATCCGGACGACGTCCCCGCGCGTCAAGCCCTAGGGCAATACCCGGCGCTTCCGTATGGTGGGGTGCCGATCGGAGGTGCCGCATGCCGGAAGGCGATCCAGCCGCGCCCGCCATCCTGATGGCGGGGCGATATCGGCTGGGTCTGGCGCTCGGGCGAGGCGGGATGGCCACGGTCTACCGCGCCTGGGACGAGAAGCTCGAGCGTGCTGTCGCCGTCAAGGTCTTCGCCTCCGACGGGCCGTTCGCCGCGGACGGGGAGCGCAGGCTGCGCGAGGCGCGTGTGCTGGCTTCGGCGGGGCATCCGCATCTCGTCACGCTGTACGACGCGGAATGGCCGACGGATGCCCAGGCGGGGCAGAACGCGTTCCTCGTCATGGAGCTCGTTGAGGGCGAGTCGTTGCGCGTCACGATCGATCGACGCGGGCCGGACCCGGAGCTTGCGATGCGCCTGTGTGGCGAGCTCGGTGACGCGCTCGCTTACCTGCACGGTCGCGGCATCGTTCATCGCGACCTCAAGCCGGAGAACATCCTGATCGAGGATGCCAGTGGCTCGATCAAGCTGGTCGACTTCGGCATCGCCCGGCTGAGCGGATCGGAACGGATCACGACGGCCGGTCTGGTGCTGGGAACCGCGGCGTACCTGAGCCCGGAACAGGTGTCGGGAGGGGACGTGGGCACCGCGAGCGATGTGTACTCGCTCGGCCTGGTGGTGCTCGAATGCCTGACGGGTCGCCGCGAGTACCCAGGGCCGGCGGTGGAAGCGGGCGTTGCGCGGCTTGTGCGGGATCCCGTGATCCCGGCTGGGGTCCCGACCGGTTGGAACGCGCTCCTCGGGGCGATGACGGAGCGGGATCCGGCCGTCCGTCCATCGGCGGCACAGGTCGTGGCCGCCTTCGAGTCGCTGCTGCAGCGCGGCGAGCCCCTGAGGCTCGACGTCGATGCCGGGAGCGCGTCCGACGGCGCATCCACGGTCGCGATGAACTCCTCCTTCGTGGCAGGCGAGGCATCCACGTTGCCGCTGAACTCGTCGTTCGCTTCGCGCACAGGATCAACGGTCCCGATGGGGTCCGCGGTCATGGAGCCGACCGTGGCTGCACCGGCAGAAGGCGCTGCGCTCACAGGCGCTCGGTCGCGGCGGCTGCGGGTCGTCATGGCACTTGCCGTCGTGCTCCTCGCCCTGGGCATCACCGGAGGAGTCTTCGCCTGGACCGCTCTGAGCGCCGATCCGCACACCGCAACCCACGCACCGGTGCCGACGGTCGTGATCACCAAGACCCCAACCGCAACACCGGCACCGGCGCCGGTCGCGACGCAAAGCTCGGGAACGCCGCAGAACGAAGAGGGCACCGGAAATCCGGGGAAGGGAACGGGGAACGGAAGCCACGGGAATCCGCCAGGCAAGGAGAAGTCGGGAGACAAGAATCCAGGCAACGGTGCAGGCAAGGGGAAATGAGGCTGGGCGCAGAGGACGACCACACTGGACGTATGAGCGAACCGGTGCACCCCTGGGTGCTGCACGTCGATCTCGACCAGTTCATCGCGGCTGTCGAGGTGCTTCGGCGGCCCGAGCTGGCCGGCAAACCGGTGATCGTCGGCGGCAGGGGAGACCCGACCGAACGAGCCGTGGTCTCCACCGCCTCGTACGAGGCGCGCGCGTTCGGAGTCGGTTCCGGGATGCCTCTACGCATCGCGGCGCGCAAGGCACCTGAAGCGGTCATCCTGCCCGTCGATATGCCGTTCTACAAAGAAGTTTCCGAGGAGGTCATGGCGACGCTGCGTGAGCAACCGGGCGCCGTCATTCAGGTGCTCGGGTGGGACGAGGCGTTCCTCGGCGTGACCACCGAGGATCCGGAGGTGTACGCACGACGCGTGCAAGCCGCGGTGCTCGAGCGAACGAAGCTGCACTGCACCGTCGGCATCGGCGACACTCTCGTGCGGGCGAAGAATGCGACGACCTTCGGAAAACCGCGTGGAACCTTCCGACTCACAGCCGAGAACTGGATGGATGTCATGGGGGAGCGGCCGGCCATCGCCCTGTGGGGAGTGGGATCGAAGGTCTCGAAGCGGCTCGCGGCGCACGACATCCATACCGTCGCGCAACTGGCTCATGCAGACGAACGCGTGTTGGTCGAGGAGTTCGGCCCGAAGATGGGGCCTTGGTTTCGCAGTCTGGGCCGTGGCGAAGGCTCGTCCGTCGTGGACGACACCCCATGGGTGGCGCGAGGACACGGTCGCGAGACGACCTTCCAGCAGGACCTCACCGATCGTGTCGAAATCGAGCAGGCGGCCCGTGAGCTCATCGCGCAGATGCTCGAAGATGTGATCGCAGAAGGGCGACCCGTCGTCGGGGTGGGGCTCAAGGTGCGCTATGCGCCGTTCACGACCACGACGCTCGTCCACAAGATCTCAGAGACGTTCGATCGCGACACGGTTCTCGCCGAGATCCTGGACCTCGTCGCGAAGATCGAGCCAGACCGGCCGCTTCGGCTCCTCGGCGTACGGGCCGAGATGGCGATGCCGGACGACGCGCGCCAGGGACACACTCCCACGCGCAGCGGGTGGTGAGGTGCGGCATCCGACGCGGCTCGCCTGGATTGCGGGCGGATGCTCTACACGCGTGGTGGCGTACTGCCCCGCACCACGACGTGCGCATCGAACTCCCGCACGCGCCGCCGTTCCGAGGGGGCGGACGTCGCCAGCTCGACAGCGGTGGCACCGACAGGCTCCAGCGAGAGATCGACGCTCGTCAGGCCCGGGGTGACGTCATCGGCGTCGACGACGTCATCGAAGCCGGCAACGCCGATGTCTGCTCCCGGCGAGAGGCCGGCGGAACGCACAGCCGCCATCGCGCCCAACGCCATGCTGTCCGTGGCCGCAACCAGTGCCTCGACTTCCCTGCGGATGTCACGCAGGAGGTCGCTCGCGGCTGCGTATCCGCCGTCGCGCGACATCGGCACATCGCGCAGGTGGGTGACGTGGTCGACGAGCACCCCCGCCTGTCGAGCGCCTTCCGCGATGCCCGTCTCCCAAGAGCGGATCCCTGACGAGTCGCCATCGGGTCGAATCAGCGAGACAGATCGATAGCCGAGTTCCGCGAGCCGCACTATCAGCAGCCTGGCACCCTCACGTCTGGGGACGAGGGCTGTGTCGAACGGGAGCTCGTCTTCGCCCGCCACGACCACTCGACCGCCATCGTGCTCGTATCGCTCGAGTTCGCGGAGCAGGGCTGCGTGCGAGGAGTTCGAGCCGCCGCGTGCACCGGCCACCACGAGCGCGCGCGGACGCTGGCTGCGCAGGGTGCGGAGCACGCGGACCTCGTCCTCGTCCGCGTGATCGGTTCCCGTGATGGTGACCATCAGGCCGCGCTCGCGTGCCGCACTGATGACACCATGAACCAGTTCCGTGTTGTACGGGTCGCGGATATCGGAGACGACGACCGCGACCATCGGGGTCGCTCCCGTGGTGGTCGCACGCGCCGACGAGTTCGGCCGATATCCGAGCGACGCGGCAGCGGCGAGCACCCGGGTGCGGGCCGAGGACGTCACATGCTCAGACGTCGGATCGAGGGCGCGAGATGCGGTGGCCACGCCCACCCCGGCCTCCTTGGCGACATCGCGCAGGGTGACCACGGAACTCCTTCCGCAACAATGAGATGCTGCTTGCGCTGGGCGCAATGATTGTCCCATCGCGCTCAGGCGAGATGCTAAGGCACAGAGCATCACTCCTGGGTGCACGCCCGATCAACGAACGGAGACACGTCGGTGGTGTTGGAACGACGTGCCGGTGCCGCGACGCTGCGCGACGTTGCAGAAGTCGCCGGCGTCTCCGCATCGACGGCGTCTCGGGTGCTCAACCGCGGTGCACGCGCGGTGAGCGACGAACTGTCCACCAGGGTCCTGGCGGTCGCCGACGCGCTCGGCTATGTCGGCAACCAGGCGGCGCGCGCACTGCGCGGGCTGCGTTCCGGTGTCGTGCTCCTGGCGGAGGATCCGCGCACCGCGTCGATCGCCGCGATGGCCGCTGGCATGGAACAGGCCGGGCGCGAACACGACGTCACGGTGAGCATCACCGCCGTGGGCCAGGATCCCAGCGACCACATCTCGGCGCTTCGAGTCCTCAGAGGTATGCGACCTCTCGCATTGGTCGTGACGAGCGCAAGCTTCGCCGCGTCCGACCGTGAGCTGATCCTCACGGAATTGCGGTCCGTGCGCCGCGATGGCGCCAATGTGGTGTTCATCGGCGAGCACGACTACGACTTTCCGGCCGTTCGTTTCGACGATCAGGAGGTCGGACGCATGGTGGGACGCCACATGGCTTCGCTCGGACGCAGCAGGCCGGCGATCCTGACTTCGCACGGGCATCCTGCCATGGAGAGCCGAGCACGAGGATTCCTCGACGCGTTCGCGGAGGCCGGGTACGACGTGGAACGCATCGCGATCGAGAACAGTGACGTCTCGCGGGCGGGCGGGCGCGACGCCACCCGTCGACTGCTCGAGCGGTCGCGCCGGCCGGACGTGATCCTCGCAGGAAATGACGTGCTCGCCATCGGGGCTCTGCACGCCTTGAACGAGGCCGGCCTGGCGACGCCGCGCGATGTCGCTCTGTCCGGAGTGGACGACATCCCCATAGCGTGCGATCTCACGCCGCCGCTGACAACCGTCGCACTGCCGTTCCTGGAAGCAGGCCGCGCAGCTCTCGCTCTTGCGCTCAGCAGCGCGGACGAACCGGACGTTCATCTGCGTGGTCGGTTGATCGTCCGCGCCAGCACACTCGCAGCCTGACGACCTTTCCGGGCGTGGGATGCCTCGGGTCCAGAGCCCGCGTCAGCTCGGCCGGTATTGTCTCCACGCACGTTGCGCTGCATGGAACCGTTGTCCGAACCAGGGCTGCCGATGGACGTATTGACCCTCAAGTGTGAGAAAAGCAACGATGGCAACATCCTTGACGATGCGTGGAACCGTTGGCAGACTCACAGCGACGCCACCGCTCGATCGGCGACGAGCCCTAGGAAAAGCCGGCGTGAGTGCAAAGGAGCACCGATGACTTCAGCGACTCCCTCCCGCCTCGGACCGTTCCCGCGGTCGGACGCAGACACTCGTTCGCGCAACGAATGGACCGGTCCGCGGTGCACCGCGAGACTGCCAGTGACAAATGAGGAGCACGCGAAATGAAGAGATCAAGGCGTTGGCTGATGAGCCTCATGGCGCCGGCGGTCGGGATGTCGATGATCGTGGCCGGAGCATCCGCCGCGGCCGCGGCTACTCCGCCAGGATCCGAGAGGGCGACATCCTTTTCGGGGTTCACCAGTAAGGACGCCTTGAAGGCGGATGGACGCTCCGTCGTCGCGGAAGGTGCGCTTCCGGTCGTGGACGGATCGGCTCCAAAGGGTCACAGCGGGCACACGTATTACGTGGACTCGGTCGGCGGTGACGATGGCGCGAACGGCCTGTCTCCGGCCACGGCGTGGCGATCGCTCGGCAGGGTCAGTGCCACCAGGTTCGGCCCCGGCGATCGCATCCTCCTCAAGGCAGGGAGCACCTGGTCGGCACAGGGGAACGAGGTCGCCGGCGAGGCGTATGACTACACGCAGTGGACCGGTGGGGTGCCCAGCGCCGTCGTCGGCCCGAAGCCGACCGCCTTGCTGGCTCCGCAGGGTTCGGGAACCGCGGCACGGCCGATCGTTCTGTCGAGCTATGGCAACGGCTCCGCTCCTGTGCTGGACGGCCGGGGCGTCGTCAACGACGTGGTACAGCTCACCAACCAGCAGCACTGGGATATCTCTAACCTCGATATCAGCAACGTGACCGACGGGTTCGACGCGACGACCTTCCAGCCGGCTGCCAACGTCGGGCAGGTTCCCGGTGAGCAGAACCCGAAGACCGGCGACCTGCGTGGAATCCACGTGCAGGGCGAGAACTCCGGGACGCTCTCCGGCTACACGATCCACAACGTCTTCATCCACGATGTCAGCGGTGTCACCTGGTCGGTCAGCGGAGCCGGTCTCGATCGCTCCAAGCGCACGGGGGGCATCCTCTTCGAAGGGCTGAAGGGCGACGCACACACGGTTACCCAGTTCACCGACATCGATGTGACCGGCAACGTCATCGCCAACACGTCGTTCGCAAACGTCGTCTTCAAGCAGTTCTCCGGAATGGGGACAAACCGATACAAAGATGTGGCGCCGGGCTGGGGTGATCGCGCTGCCGGCAAGGCGACCAGCAACGGCACCGTCACCGCCGACCCCGACTGGCGTCCGCTGACCAAGATCGAGATCTCGGACAACTATCTGACCAACCGGGACACCCAGTACGGCTGGGACTCGCTCTACCTGACCTCTGTTCAGGGTGCGACGGTCGAGAACAACCTCATCGACGGCGCAGGTGTCTCCGGCATCGAGATGTACTACTCGGACAACATCGTCGTGCAGAACAACGAGCTGGCCGAGCTCGAGGGACGCACCGGTGCCGCGGACTCGAACGCCATCGATCCCGATCGAGGAACGACGAACGCACTCATTCAGGGGAACTACATCCACAATTCGGGTGAGGGCATCCTGCTCTGCGGCTTCGGATTCGGAAGCGCCGTCGTTCGCTACAACATCATCGAGGACATCGACCGCAATTACGTCAATCCGCACGGCGACAGCGGTGTGAACGTGGTCTACAACAACCTCTTCTACAACACCGTCAAGCCGCTCAAGAACAACACGGTCGGATTCTTCGAGTCATCGGGTACGGCGAGCAGCATCCTGCGGGCTCAGAACGCGCATTACATCCTGAACAACGTCTACGTGAACACTCGCGCCGACGTTGCAGGGGCTCAGTTCCGTGCCGCGTACCCGGGGGTGACCTTCAGCAACAACGCGTACTTCGGTCCCCAGGTGCTGGCCGCGAGCACCGATCCAGCAGCCATCACATCCGACCCGTTGCTGGGCGGTAACCCGGCCGATGACGTTGGGGGCGCCGCTCCCACCTCCAGCACATCCCCATTGTTGTGGGCTGGGACCCCCGTGGATCTGTCCGCGATAGCAGGAGGGTTCAATGCCACGGGTGACTCCGACAGCAGTCAGCTGCCTCTGGACTCCGACTTCTTCGGCACGTCGCTCACGACGCCGCCCACCGTCGGGCCTGTCGTGTACCGACCGGCGGCAGGTTCCGGTCTGCTGACGGGACTGGTCTCCTCCGCAACCGGTGATGTCGTTGCCGGGGCCACGGTCACCTACAGGACCGTCGGACAAGGCAATGGCGGTGGCCAAGCGGTGAGTGGATCGGTGCACGCGAACGCGGATGGCCGATACGTCATCGAGGCACCCGTCGGTACGTACGAGCTCGCTGCGGCAGGTGCGGATGGGCTCGGCGCAGGCGCCCCGACCGCACGCCACATCAGCGATGGACGTACGCTGCAGGTCGATCTCGTCACCGGGGGAGATGCTCCGGCAGGTGGCACAACCTCGACGGGGACATCGGCGACGAACTAGGCGTACCGCGCCGTCACATCTTCGGCCCGCCGAGCAGACCCTGTGTCGCAGGTCTCGCTCGGCGGGCCGCAATGTCGGCGGAGGATGGGGGATTCGTCCGCCGTACCGATAATGCGAAGAGCGGACCCGCCTGACGGCGAGCCCGCTCTTCGCATGGCGGAGGATGGGGGATTCGAACCCCCGAGGGCTTTCACCCAACACGCTTTCCAAGCGTGCGCCATAGGCCACTAGGCGAATCCTCCGGGCGGCCGTTCGAAAACGACCTCAGAGAATCCTACCCGACCCGAGGGGTCCGGCTGGCCGCCAGAGCTGTGCGTGCGCGACCGGATGCGCCAGACAACATCGGCTTCGTGACGAGGCGCAGACACCTGGTGCGTCGCGACTCCCGTCATGCAACAGGTGCGGTCGCCACCATCAGGTCCATGCGGCCGCTCTGCACGACCTCGTCGCGCTGGTTGCGCAGCGTGAGGCGGCGCTCGACGACGCCGTACTGTCCTGAACTCGTCGGACGCGTCGACAGGATCTCGACGGTGCACGTCACGGTGTCGCCGATGAAGATGGGGGCTTCGAACTTCCACTCGTCGATTCCGAGCAACGCGACCGCGCTGCCCTCGAAGACGCCCGTGCGCGCGATGAGTCCGAGGCAGAGGGATGCCCCGAGCATCCCGTGCACGATTCGCCGGCCGAAGCGGGTGCTCTTGGCGAACTCGGCGTCGGTGTGCACCTGGTTGTTGTCGTTCGTCCATGCCGCGAATGACATGACGTCCGCTTCGGTGATCGTGCGACCCGGCGTGACGAACACCTGACCGGCGTGCAAGTCGTCGAGGTAGAGCGGCATGGTGTCCCTTCGTGTCATGGATGCCCGGCGACCGCGGGCGGGCATCCTTCGTCGCGCCGTCCGCGTCGTTCGAACCGCCCGGCAGTCCTCACGGAGAACGGGGTGGTTCGACGATATCCGCGGTGGCTCGATGACGTCTCGTCCATCGGTACAATGGTTGAGGCTCCTCGCGTGGCGCCATCCAGGCCAACTCCCCCAGGACGGAAACGTAGCAAGGGTAACCAGGCTCTGGCGGGTGCGCGGGGGGTCCTTTTCGTTTAATCGGCGCATCTGCGTGAGCGACGCGCCAGGCCGAGTCGGCACCGACGACTACAAGCGACGGTCGCGCGCCCGAATGCCGTCGCTCTCGGCCGCTTCCGATCGGCATATAGGCCAAAAGTGACGGCACGGTACGCGGCGGCCCGGCCAAAAGTGACGCCGCGCACGCGGTGAGAGTTGGCTGGCGACGGCTGGTAACCCCTGGCGCGTCGGACAGCCGCCTGACAAGGATGGAATGTGGCCGCGAACGCGACCGGACTGGAGGAGATCCACGTGGCATCCGTGTCGGCTCCGACGAAGGCCGAGAAGAAGAAGCGCGATCGATCCGCGAAGAAGGTGGCGGAGCAAGCCCAGGCGGTGGCATCCGAGACCGCGAAACGACCCGTTCACAACGGTCGACGGCAGGACGCCGGGTTCGACCCGGCCTTTCCGCTCCGGGCGGCGGACGAGCTCACCCCCGATATGATCGCCGCTCTGGATGCCTGGTGGCGCGCCGCCAACTACCTCAGCGTCGGCCAGATCTACCTGCTCGACAACCCGTTGCTGCGTCGCCCGCTTACCCGTGACGACATCAAGCCGCGTCTCCTAGGGCACTGGGGAACCACGCCAGGGCTCAACTTCGTGTACGCGCACCTCAACCGTGCGATCCGGGAGCGCAACCTCAACACGATCTACATCACTGGACCAGGCCACGGCGGCCCGGGAATGGTCGCGAACGCCTACCTCGACGGCACCTACTCCGAGATCTACGCACACATCACCCAGGACGAAGAGGGGATGCGCAAGCTGTTCCGGCAGTTCTCGTTCCCCGGCGGCATCCCGAGTCACGCCGCACCCGAGACGCCCGGATCGATCCACGAGGGCGGTGAGCTCGGCTACTCGCTGAGTCACGCGTACGGCGCCGCGTTCGACAACCCAGACCTGCTCGTCGCCTGCGTCGTGGGCGATGGCGAGGCCGAGACCGGACCGCTGGCCACCAGCTGGCACTCCAACAAGTTCATCGATCCGAAGCAAGACGGCGTTGTACTGCCGATCCTGCACCTCAACGGCTACAAGATCGCCAACCCCGCTGTGCTCGCACGCATCCCGGAGGACGAGCTTCTCGAGCTGTTCCGCGGGTACGGTCACAAGCCGTACCTGGTCTCGGGCGGCTTCGACGGCGAGGATCCGATCGAGGTGCACAAGCGCTTCGCGAAGGTGCTCGACGAGGTTCTCAACGACATCGCCACGATCAAAGCGGATGCCCGCGCCGGGGTTTACGACGCATCCCCAGGTGACGAGCAGGGCGGCGACACGCCAGCCTGGCCGATGATCATCCTGCGCACGCCCAAAGGCTGGACGTGCCCGCGCTTCATCGACGGCGTCCAGGTCGAAGGCACCTACCGCGCGCACCAGGTGCCGCTCGCGAACGCGCGCGACACCGAAGAGCACACGCGCATCCTCGAGGGCTGGCTGCGCGAATACCGCCCGGATGAGCTGTTCGACGACGACGGCTCGCCCGTCGCGTTGGCCACAGCGCTGGCCCCGCAAGGCGACCGGCGCATGAGCGCCAACCCGGTCACGAACGGCGGGCTGCTGCGCAAGGAGCTGTCGTTGCGCGACTTTCGCGACTTCGCGGTGGATGTCCCGTCGCCCGGCGCGACGGTCGACGAGGCGACCAAGGTGCTCGGCACGTGGCTCGCGACAGTGATCGAGGACAACCCGTCGACGTTCCGCATCTTCGGGCCGGACGAGACGGCATCCAATCGACTGGCACCCGCCGTGTACGAGCACACGCAGAAACAGTGGAACGCAGAGGTGTGGGCCACCGACGACCACCTCGCGCGAGCCGGGCGCGTGATGGAGATGCTCAGCGAGCACCAGTGCGAGGGCTGGCTGGAGGGATACCTGCTCACGGGCAGGCACGGCCTGTTCAACTGCTACGAAGCGTTCATCCACATCGTCGACTCGATGTTCAACCAGCACGCCAAGTGGCTGAAGGTGACGCGAGAGATCCCGTGGCGCAGGCCCATCTCTAGCCTCAACTACCTCCTCTCCAGCCACGTCTGGCGGCAGGATCACAACGGATTCAGCCACCAGGACCCCGGCTTCATCGACCACGTCGTCAACAAGAGCGCCGACGTCGTGCGCGTCTACCTGCCGTTCGACGCCAACACGCTGCTGTCCACCTACGACCACTGCCTCAAGTCCGTCGACTACGTGAACGTCGTCGTCGCAGGCAAGCAGCCGGCCGCGAACTGGCTCACGATGGACCAGGCCATCGCGCACTGCACGCGCGGCCTCGGCATCTTCGACTGGGCCGGCACGGAGGTGGAGGGGCAGGAGCCGGATGTGGTACTCGCTGCGGCAGGAGACATCCCGACTCTCGAGGTGCTCGCCGCGGCCAAGATCCTGCGCGAGCAGATCCCAGACCTCAAAGTGCGGGTGGTGAACGTCGTCGATCTCATGCGCCTGCAGTCGGAGACCGATCATCCACACGGTCTCTCGGATCGGGAGTTCGACGCCATCTTCACGGATGACAAGCCGATCATCTTCGCCTACCACGGGTATCCGTGGCTCATCCACCGCCTCACGTACCGCAGGCACGGACACGAGAACATCCACGCCCGCGGCTACAAAGAGAACGGAACCACCACGACGCCGTTCGACATGGTCATGCTGAACGACCTCGACAGGTACCACCTCGTTATCGATGTGATCGACCGAGTTCCGGGGCTGGCGGAGCGTTATGCGCAGCTGCGCCAGAACATGCAGGATGCCCGCCTCGCCGCCAGGCAATACACTCGCCAACACGGGGAGGACATCCCCGAGGTCGCGAACTGGGCATGGGGTCACGACACCGTCGGTCACGACCAGAGCGGAGCGGATGAGACCGTGAACCTCGCCACCGACACCGGTGGGGACAACGCGTGAGCTCGACCTTCCCCCTGATTGCGCCCGAACGTGGCCATTGCGCCAGGAAGAGTGGCGCAATCGCCACGAAGTGGCGCAATTGCGACCTACGCCGCAGCTGCGACGAACGGCAGGAGTGCGCGTGAGATCCGTCTACATCACCTCGGCCGAGGGGCACAGCGGCAAATCCACGGTGGCGCTCGGCGTCGTCGACCTCCTGCTCAAGCAGGGCCGCAAGGTCGGGGTGTTCCGGCCGATCGCGCGATCGACGACCGAGCGCGACTACGTGCTCGACCTGTTGCTCATGCTCGATGGCGTGCAGACCGGCTACGACCAAGCGCTCGGCGTCACGTACGGAGACGTGCACGCTGACGCGGACGCCGCCCTGTCGCGCATCATCGACAGATACAAGGCGGTGGAGGCCACGAGCGAGGTGGTCGTCATCGTCGGCAGCGACTACACCGATGTCGGCACGCCGACCGAGCTCGGCTACAACGCGCGCATCGCAGCCAACCTCGGCGCGCCCGTGCTCCTGGTGCTCGGCGGACGGGTGGCCCAGGGCGCAGACGAACGCCTCGGGCAAGCGGATGCCCGCACCGCCTCCGACCTACGGCAGTTGGTCGAGGTGGCGGTCTCGTCCCTGCGCGCGGAGCACGCCGACCTCGCCGGCATCGTGGTCAACCGTGCGGATCCGCTCGCGACGGCCGAGATCCAGGCCGCGGTCGGCTCTCCGATCGGGGTCATCCCCGAGGATCCACTGCTCGTCGCCCCGTCGGTGTCGTCCATCATGGCGGCGGTGGACGGCACGCTCGTCTCCGGCGACCCCGAGCTGCTCGACCGCGAAGCACTCGGTGTGGTCGTCGCCGCAATGTCGATGGAGAACGTGCTCACGCGGCTGATCGAAGGCTCGGTCGTCGTGGTTCCGGGCGATCGCACCGAGGTGCTGCTCGCCGTGCTGATGGCGAATGCCTCAGGCACATTCCCGTCGGTTGCCGCCATCGTGCTGAACGGCGGGTTCGAGCTCAGCGAGCCGATCCGCCGACTGCTTGACGGCATCCGTACGAACCTTCCCGTGATCGGCACGCGCTACGGCAGCTACGAGACGACCGTGCGCATCACGCAGACGAGGGGCAGGCTTGCTGCCGACTCCGAGCGCAAACGCGAACGCGCGCTCGCGCTGTTCGAGCAGAATGTGGACGCCGACGTGCTGCTGCGGCTGCTCGACGTCGAGCGCGCACCTGTGATCACCCCGCTCGCCTTCGCGTACCAGCTGGTGGAGCGCGCTCGCTCGCAGCGCAAACGCATCGTGCTGCCAGAGGGCGATGACGACCGCATCCTCAAGGCGGCGAGCATCGCGCTCTCGCGCGGAATAGCCGACCTGACGATCCTCGGCGATGAGGATGCCCTGCGCGGCAGGGCGCGCGAGCTCGGCCTCGAGCTGGCGGGCGCGAGCATCCTGTCGCCGTTCGATCCCGAGCTGCACGAGCGGTTCACCGACGAGTACACCAGGCTGCGCGCGCACAAGGGCATCAGCCGGGTTCAGGCCGCGGATGTCGTGACCGACGTCTCGTACTTCGGCACGCTCATGGTGCACCTCGGCCTCGCCGACGGCATGGTCTCCGGCGCCAAGCACACGACGGCGCACACCATCAGGCCCGCGTTCGAGATCATCAAGACGAAGCCCGGTGTCTCCGTCGTCTCGAGCGTGTTCCTGATGGCGCTCGCCGACCGGGTGCTGGTGTACGGCGACTGCGCCGTGATACCCGATCCGACCTCGGATCAGCTGGCCGACATCGCGATCTCGTCGTCGGTCACGGCTCGCCAGTTCGGCATCGAACCGCGCGTCGCGATGCTGTCGTACTCGACGGGGGAGTCGGGTAGCGGCGCCGACGTCGACAAGGTGCGGGAGGCGACATCCCTCGTGCGCTCGCGCGCGCCCGAGCTGTTGGTGGAGGGTCCGATCCAGTACGACGCGGCAGCGGATGCCGCGGTCGCGGCCGCGAAACTGCCAGGTTCCAGCGTGGCCGGGCGTGCGACCGTGTTCATCTTCCCCGACCTCAACACCGGCAACAACACCTACAAGGCCGTGCAGCGGTCGGCCGGCGCGGTCGCGATCGGCCCGGTTCTGCAGGGTCTGCGCAAGCCGATCAACGACCTGTCGCGTGGCGCCCTCGTCGACGACATCGTGAACACGATCGCGATCACGGCCATCCAGGCTCAGGACGGCGCCCGCTGACGTGCCCGGCCGGCGACGCGTGGCAACCAGGCTGCGTGGCAACAAGGCTGCGACGAGAGGCGGCACCATTTCAGGAGATACGAGCATTCATCCACATAGTGTGGACGGGCGCCCGTATGTCCTGCGAACGCGTTGTGCGAGGAGATGAACATGTCATCCGTCTTGGTGATCAACAGCGGGTCGTCGTCGTTCAAGTACCAGCTGATCGACGCGCAGAGCGAGGAACGGCTGGCGTCGGGACTCGTCGAGCGCATCGGTGACTCCAGTGGGCACGCGATGCACGAAACGCCGGAAGGGCACTGGGAGCGCTCACTGGAGATCGCGGACCACACGGCCGGGTTCGGCGTCATGACGGATGCCTTCGCGGAGCACGGGCCGAGCCTCGACGAGCATCCGCCCGTCGCCGTCGGCCACCGGGTGGTGCACGGCGGCGCGAGGTTCTTCGAGCCGACGCTGGTGACGCCGCTCGTGCTCATCAACATCGAGGACCTCTCCGAGCTCGCCCCGCTGCACAACCCCGCAAATGTGCAGGGCATCAGGGCAGCGCTGAAGGTCTTCCCCGACCTGCCGCAGGTGGCGGTGTTTGACACCGCCTTCCACCAGACCATGCCGCCGGATGCCTACACCTACGCTCTCGAGGCATCCATCGCCGAGCGGTACCGCATCCGCCGCTACGGCTTCCACGGCACCAGCCACAAGTACGTGTCGGAGGCGGCTGCGCGGTTCCTCGACCGGCCGCTCACCGAGCTCAAGCAGATCGTGTTGCACCTGGGGAACGGGGCATCCGTGTGTGCGATCGAACGCGGACGGTCGGTGGACACGAGCATGGGCTTCACGCCGCTCGAGGGCCTGGTGATGGGGACGCGAACGGGCGACATCGACCCTGCCGTGCTGCTCTATCTGCAGCGCAAGACGCGCATCGACGTCGATGATCTCGACGACCTGCTCAACAAGAAGTCCGGGGTTCTCGGCATCTCCGGGCACCAGGACATGCGCGACCTGACGAAAGCTGCGGATGCCGGCGACGAGCGAGCGCGCCTGGCCCTCGGCGTCTACGTGCGCCGAATCAAGCGGTACGTCGGCGCGTACATCGCCGAGCTGGGTGGCGTCGACGTCATCACGTTCACGGCGGGCGTCGGTGAGAACTCTGCTGTGGTGCGGGCCAAGGCGCTGGCCGGCTTGGAGTGGCTGGGCATCGAGGTCGACGCCGACCGCAACGAGGCCCGGAGCGCCGGGCCACGGCTCATCTCGACCGAGGAGTCGCGCACCGCCGTGCTCGTGGTGCCGACCGACGAAGAGCTCGAGATCGCGAGGCAGACCCTCCGGGTCGTCGGGTAGGCGGCGGCGCCCTCGCGACCCCTGCCCCCACCGCTCCTGCCCCCAGGACTCCTGCCGAAAATCGGAGAAACGCCGCTTCGCCCGGCGCGCCGGCTGTCTTTCACCGCGTGTCCGGTCAGAAGTCCGATTTTCGGCGGCAAGCGCACAATGTTCAGCGCAGGTTGCGGATGCCTGCCCCGACTCACGAGCATCCTCAAGCTGAAGAATGCTCACGTACACACGCCGGTGTGAGTGATTCTCGCCCCTCTTAGGGGGTGATCTCACCCGGATGCTTGGCCCCGGCTGGCTCCTTCCAGATAGCTTGGCGGCAGGTCGATCGCTCGTGGGTGCACGAGCGGGCCTGCGCGGGGGGACCGCCCATCGGGGCGGAGACGCGCAGTGGGGGGAGTCCTGAATGAACGTGCCTGCGGCATACCCGGAATCCGACTCTGCCGGACAGGCACGACGCGACAGAGGACGGCCGCGCCACCGCCGCCCTCAGTGGCGCAAACGGGTCGTGAAGTGGACGGCAGCACTCGGCACCGGGCTGCTCATGTCGACGGGCGCCCTCGCCGCGATCGCGTCGCCAGGTGACAGTTCGACGTCGAGCGGCACGTTCCTCTCGGGCTCGCTGCTGTCGGGCATCCCGCTCGGCGATGTCGCCGGTCTCGGCGGGGCCAGCGCGACCAACCCGGGCAACCCAACGCCCGTCACAGACACGAGCACGCTCGACCTCACCGCGCTGAACGCGGTAACGGTGTCATTGCCGGGCGGGCTCGATGTTCCCTTCGGCCAGTTGATCCAGCTCGGAGCCGTCAACCAGTACGCGCAGGCGTCCGACGGCGGCGTATCGCGTGCGGCATCGGGAGCGGTGGGCAACGACGGCGCAGTGGACCTCAGCGGCAGCGGCACATTCCCGGCAGACGCGACGGTCGACCTCACCCAACTCCTCGGGTCGCAGACCGCTCTGTCCGCTGCGAACCTGAATGCTGGGGCGGTGACCGGGGTGGCCGCACTCGGCGGAAACGGAGCTTCGCCCGCGACGTCGTGCACCGACATCTCGAATCCGCTGAACTGTCGCGACTACAACATCGCGAACGCGGGGCTCAACCTCACCTCCCCGCTCGTTGGTCAGCTCGTCACCTCGGTGAACGGCACGCTCGACACCGCGAGTACTACGGTCGACGGTCTGGCGAGCACGCTCAACAGTCAGATCGTCACGACGGTGACCGGCCTGATCGGGGCCCTGAGTGGTGGTGCCGACAACGTGACCGTGAGCATCAACGCCGACCTCCGTACGGCGCTTGCATCGGTGCTCTCCGGAACGCTCACCCAGGGCGGGGTATCGCTCAACCTGTCGAACGGAAACATCACGGTCGACCTCGCGCAGGTCATCGGCGGAATCAGCAACCGCAGCCCCAACACCCCGCTGCTCAGTGCGGACGTGATCAACACGATCGTCGGTGACGTGAACGGCATCCTCGGGCAGCTGCAGACCAACATCAACACGACGCTCGCCTCGGCGCTCGACGCCGTGGCCGTCACCATCGGCGGGGGTTTGTGCGTCCCGGCGGGATGCGCGACTCCCGTCACGGGCGGTGAGTTGGACCTCGCTTACAACGGCACCATCGGGGACCTCGCCTCCGGTAACGCTCACATCGCGGTCACAGGCACTGGCCTGATCACAAGTCTGCTCGCACCGATCCTGAACACACTGACCAGTGCACTCGGAACCGCGTTGGCGGGAGTCGTCACGCCAGTGCGTACCAGCGTGATCAACACCGTAGGCACCGCGGTCAGCACCGACGTGACCACGCTGACCACGGCACTCGACCCCGTGCTGACCTCCATCGGCACGGTGATCGGCGCAACCCTCAACGTGCAGGAGGCCGGAACCGCAGCCAACTCCTACCGGGAGGTCGCCCTCCGGGTTTCGCTGCTCTCCGGGGCAGGCGCCACGGTCGACCTCGGACGCGCTGAGGTCGGGCCCAACGCGGCTGTGCCGGCATCCATCACCTCGATCGTCCCCAACCACGGCCCCCAGACCGGCGGCACGTCGGTGACGATCACGGGCAGCGGGTTCACCGCGGCGACGGGTGTGACCTTCGATGGCGTCGCAGGCACGAACTTCACCATCGTCGACGACGGCCACATCACCGTGACGACACCCGTGCACGCCCCCGGCGCCGTCGATGTGGTGGTCCAGAGCCCGAACGGCGACTCGGCACCAGGTGCGTTCACCTTCGACCCGGTGCCCTCGATCAGCGGGCTCGCCCCGACGAGCGGGCCCGAGACGGGCGGCACCGTTGTGACCATCACGGGCACCGGGTTCGCGGATGCCACGGGCGTCACTTTCGACGGCGTGGCGGGCACGGTCTTCACGCCAGGGGGTGACACCTCGATCACCGTCACCACCCCACCGCATGCCCCGGGAGCGGTCGACGTGATCGTCCAGAGCCCGAACGGCGACTCGGCGCCTGGCACCTTCACCTACACGCCGGTCACAAAGGTCGACGGTGTGGACCCGGGAAGCGGGCCTGAGGCCGGCGGAAACACCGTCACGATCACCGGGCAGTGCTTCACCGGAGCCACGGCAGTGCTGTTCGGCGGCACTCCTGCCACAAGCTTCAGCGTGGACAGCGATGTCCAGATCACTGCTGTCGTGCCCGCGGGCACTGGCGCCGTCGACGTGAGCGTCGTCGGCGCAGGCACCTGCGGCACCGGCACAGACCCGGGTGCCTACGACTACGTGGCGACGCCGGCCATCGCCTCGCTGGCACCGGACCACGGTCCGCAGACCGGTGGCACGGTAGTCACCATCACGGGGACCGGGTTCACTAACGCGACCGGCGTCACCTTCGACGGAACGGCCGGCATCGCGTTCGACGTGGTCGATGCCACGACGATCCACGTCACCTCACCAGCGCACGTTCCTGGCGCCGTCGACGTCGTGGTGACCGATCCTCTGAAGAACTCCGCTCCGGCCACCTACACATTCGACCCTGTCGTTCAGATCACGGCCGTGAGCCCGAACTCGGGCCCGGAGACCGGCGGAACGCCGGTGACGATCAGCGGACAGTGCTTCACGACCGCACAGGATGTGCTGTTCGGCGGGACCCCTGCCACGGACGTCACGGTGGTTGATGACTCGACGATCACCGCAGTCACCCCCGTCGGTACTGGCGCCGTGAGCGTACAGGTGAGCACCCAGGGCTGCGGGACGGCAACACTGCCCGACGCATTCACCTACGTGGCTCCCGGCGCCCCGGTCATCCAGTCGCTCGCACCCGACCACGGGCCGGAGACCGGCGGCACGGTCGTGACGATCAACGGCACGGGCTTCGCCGGCGCGACGGGCGTGACCTTCGACGGCGTAGCGGGAACGGCGCTTCACATTGTCAACGACACACAGCTCACCGTCACCACGCCGGCCCATGTGCCGGCAGGGGCGCAGGTGGTCGTGACGTCGCCAGTGGGTCCCTCGGCACCAGGAACGTTCACATTCCAACCGGTGACCCGCATCGACAGCCTCAATCCGAGCAGTGGTCCCGAGACCGGCGGCCTAACCGTCACGATCACGGGGCAGTGCTTCACAGGCGCGAGTGAGGTGCTCTTCGGCGGCACGGCCGGCACCGGGCTGGTCGTGAACTCGGATTCGCAGCTCACGGTCGTCTCGCCCCCTGGCACTGGAACGGTTGACGTGACAGTGGTCGGAGCAGGAACCTGCGGCAGCGCCACGGACAACGCCGCGTTCACCTACGTGCCTGCGCCGACCATCCAATCGCTCGTTCCAACCGAGGGACCGACGGCCGGCGGTACGTCCGTCACAATCACGGGTACGAACTTCAACGCCGCAACGGCTGTGGAATTCGGCGGCGTCGCGGCGGCATCCTATTTCGTGGACAGCGCCACGCAGATCACCGCCGTCACACCGGCCCATAGTGCGGGATCTGTGAACGTGACGGTGACGACGCTGGGTGGCACGTCAGAGCCCGGTACCTTCACCTTCGTTCCGCCGGCGGCGATCATCTCGATCGTCCCGGACAGTGGACCGGAGACCGGCGGTACCACGGTGACGATCACTGGCACCGGGTTCGCGGGCGCGACGGGAGTCACGTTCGATGGCGTGCCGGCCGGCAGCTTCACGCCGAGCGGCGACACGTCGATCACGGTGACGACACCGCCGCACGCGCCGGGACCAGTCGACGTGATCGTACAGAGCACGTTCGGTGACAGCCCCGCGGGAACGTTCACCTACGAGCCGGCGACGACCATCACCGGGGTGAGTCCCAACTCGGGCCCTGAGCACGGCGGCACCCAGGTGACTATCACCGGGCACTGCTTCACCGGCGCAAGCGCGGTGCTCTTCGGGGAGACCGCGGTGACGAGCTTCACGGTGGTGGACGACACGACGATCACGGCAACGACCCCGGCGGGTGTCGGCGTCGTAGACGTGACCGTGGTGGGCTCCGAGTCGTGCGGCACGGGAGAGGCGCCCGGCGCGTTCACCTACACGACCGCTCCGATCATCTACGGGCTCACGCCGATCCGCGGACCGGAGGTGGGCGGAACAGTGGTGACCATCACGGGAGCGAACTTCGACGGCGCAACCGGTGCAACGTTCGACGGTCTGGCCGGCACCTCGTTCACGGTGAACAGCGACACGCAGATCACGGTGACGAGCCCCGCGCACGTGCCGTCGACGGTCGACGTCATCGTGATCGGCCCGGACGTTCAGGCGGGACCGAGCATTGAGTCGTTCCTGCGACCCCTGCTGTTCGCCCCCGCGGCGACGAATAGCCAGTCCAACGCCGGACGATTCACCTACTACGCAGTGACGGATGTTCATGGCGTGGACCCGGGATCTGGACCGACCTCGGGCGGCACCACGGTGACGATCAGCGGCCACTGCTTCACGGGAGCGACGCAGGTGCTCTTCGGGGACACGGCATCCACAAGCTTCACGGTGGTGAACGACACGACGATCACCGCCGTGACGCCCGCAGGAACCGGCAAGGTCGACGTGACGGTGGTCGGGGCGGGTGACTGCGGAACATCCTCACTGAGGGGCGCCTTCACCTACGTGACCGCGACGCAGGCCTTGGCGGCAACCGGTGCGGCAACGCTCGGCATTGGGGGAGCCCTGGCCGCTCTCGGGATGCTCGCGGCCGGGATCGTGCTGATGTTCCTGCGCCGACGCCGGGAGGTCTGATCGCCGGGCGAAGGCCTGAGCGGTCCTGAGCGCTGAAGGGGCACGGTCCGGGGAACCGGGCCGTGCCCCTTTGGCGTTTGCGATGTACCGTGCACCACCCAATTCACTCCGCCACCGGCCGGCCCCTGCCCACCCAGCCCGCCACTAACCCGGCCCACCCACCCGACTGGCCCCCAGCCCGCCCACCCGACTGGCCACCAGCCCGCCCACCCGCCAAAAATCGGACATCCGCGTTCCACGCAGCGTGCCGCGAGTCCATGGGCCGCGTGTCGTGCCGAATCTCCGATTTTTGAGCGCGAGTGGTCGGCCTTTCGCATCCGGATGCCCCACTACCCGAGGTCATACCTGAGGTCCCTTTGCGCCCGGCCCTCCCGAACCATCCGGGCAATGGTCTCGGCGACCTGGTCCCAATCGGTGTCGACCATCGTGGCCGGGATGCGCAGTACGCGCAGGCCCATCCATTGCACGGCGAGATCACGCTTTCTGTCTTCGTAGAAGGTCTCCCTGTGAAACTCGCCACCGTCGGTTTCGAGGTCGACCAGGTCCTCGATGACGTTGTCCAGGTATCCAGCGCCGGGCACGTACACCTGCGCCCTTACCGTGTAACCGGCCCGCCGCAGCCGCAATCGAGCATGAGTTTCGTAGCCCGATTGGGCACCGATCTCTGCCTCGGCGAGCACGCGCCGTAGGCGCGACGGGGCTTCATCACGCAGGGCTTGGAATTCCCCTCGGGAAATCGCCTTCTTGTAGACGGCGGACTCCAGCGAGGCCACGACGTCGTCGGGCGGGAGGCAGCACATCGCCTGGCGCAATGCCGCTGATACCGACACCCTGAGTGGGTCATCTCCGGACGATGCTCCCGACCAATGGATGCACGTATCTGGGGGAAGCAGAGCCGCATCGAGAAGCCGACCGGATGGCGGCATCCGCAGATGAATGCGCTTGTCCTGGCCCGTCCAGATTCCCCGTTCCCTGAGCACGCTCACGCAATCGAGCCGACCGCCGACGGCGAGGGCGAGACGCGCCTCACCGCTGAGATGTCCGCAGGCGTAGAGGCCGCGGCGAGGTCGCCACACGCCGGCGTCCGTGCCTAGGCGCGACAAGCCGTCTCTCGTCATCCCGGCGGCGAGGAGTTGGCGGGCCCAAGCAATGTGACCGAACGCACACAGAACCACCTTCCGAGCCTTGCTCGCGGGCAGCGCTGGATAAGAGAGGACTTCTGCCTCAGTGGACAACGTCGGTCCCGGCAGGCCTGGGGAGGACAAGGTCCGAGCGGCTGCTGGGACCTAATCCGGCGTCGCGTGACCCCGGAAAATCGGAACTTCTCTGCGGCACGCCGGCCGATGAAGGCGACACGCCGTCGGATCGCGCGGATCTCCGATTTTCCGCAGGCGAAGGCCGGCGAGAAGCCTCAATCGGCTGTGCTCACGGCACTGCTACTCAATGCACTCAATCGGTCCTGTGGAGAGTGCCAGCACTCTTCACATGACCTCAATCGCCTGTCAGACCCTCCCACTACCATTGAGCCGTGGTCACCGCCCTGTATCGCCGCTATCGGCCAGAGACGTTCGCCGAGATGATCGGCCAGTCTCAGGTGACCGAGCCGCTCATGACGGCGCTGCGCACGAATCGCGTGAACCACGCCTACCTGTTCAGCGGACCCCGCGGATGCGGCAAGACCACGAGCGCACGCATCCTCGCCCGCTGCCTGAACTGTGCAGAAGGCCCGACGGACACGCCATGTGGCAAGTGCCAGAGCTGCATCGAGTTGGGCAGGGGCGGGCAAGGATCGCTGGACGTCGTGGAGATCGACGCGGCGAGCCACAACGGTGTCGACGACGCGCGTGACATCAGGGAGCGGGCCATCTTCGCCCCGGCACGCGATCGCTACAAGATCTTCATTCTCGACGAGGCTCACATGGTGACGCCGCAGGGATTCAACGCCCTGCTGAAGATCGTGGAGGAGCCGCCCGAGCACGTGAAGTTCATCTTCGCGACGACCGAGCCCGACAAGGTGATCGGAACCATCCGGTCGCGAACGCACCACTATCCGTTCCGTCTCGTGCCGCCCGCGCAGATGCTCGACTACGTGCAGCAGCTGTGCGAGAGCGAGGGAATGGCGGTTGCTCCCGGCGTGCTGCCGCTCGTCGTGCGAGCCGGCGGAGGCTCGCCCCGCGACACCTTGTCTCTGCTCGACCAGCTCATCGCAGGCTCAGAGGGCTCGACCATCCAGTACGAACGGGCCGTCGCGCTGCTCGGCTACACGCACGCGGCGCTGCTCGACGAGGTCGTGGATGCCATCGGTGCCATGGATGCCGCATCCGCGTTCGCCGCCGTCGACCGCGTCATCCAGACGGGGCAAGACCCGAGGCGCTTCGTGGAAGACCTCCTCGAGCGACTGCGCGACCTCATCATCGTCGCTGCAACGTCTCCGGATGCCGCTGCAGCAGTGCTGCGCGGGACCCCGCAGGAGGAGCTGGACCGCATGTCGGTGCAGGCATCCGTGTTCGGTGCCGCGGAGCTTTCGCGCTGCGCCGACATCGTGAACGCCGCGCTCACCGAGATGACGGGGGCGACCTCGCCGAGGCTGCACCTCGAGCTCATGATCGCGCGGATGCTCGTGCCCGCTTCCGACGCGACGGAGCGCGGCGCGCTCGCCCGCGTCGAGCGCCTCGAACGCAGAGTGGGTGTGCAGGGCACGACGGAGGCCGTCGCCCGGGATGCCCGCGAGCAGCAGCCGCCCGCTCGCCCGACGCAGCCGGCGGCATCATCCGCCGCCGCAGCGACGTCTGCGTGGGCCGCGGACTCCGCTTCGACATCCACGACGAAATCGGCCCCGGCGGGCGTCACCGAGCCGGCCGCCACGAGCATCAAGGGACCGGCGCCCACGAGCACCAAGGGACCGGCTCCCGCAAGCTCAACCAGCTCTGCTCCCGTCGGCACCGCAGCATCCGCTCCCGCGAGCTCTGCTTCCGCCACCACAGCCGGCTCGGCGGGCACGAGCGCTGCGCCGCCGCAGGCATCCTCCGACCCGGCAGTCGCGCAGGCTGCGGCGTTCGCCGCGGCAGCCGCGGCGAAGAAGGGCGTCACGCCGGGCGCCTCAGGCGCCGACGCACCCGCAACACCGGGTCAAGACGCATCGGCCTGGGCGACGCCGGGAGTGACGGCGGACGGTCCTGCCGTTTCCGTCGGTCCCGTCACCACGCAGCAGGTGAGGGATGCCTGGCCCGAGATACTCGAGTCCGTCGCGGAGGCGAGCCGTAACGCCTGGGCCGTCGTCTACACGGCGACCGTACGCGCCCTCGACGGTGACGTGCTGTCCCTGACCTTCCCCAGTGCGAACGACGTCGAGAGTTTCCGTGGTACCCCGGGTGCGAAGGATGCCGCGAGCGAGGTGCTGCGGCAGTCGATCGTCGACCTGCTGGGCATCAGGGTCAAGTTCGTGGCCAAGCCTGCCGGTTCCGAGGGGGGACCCGGTGGTGGCAACGCAGGAACTGGTCCCGAAGGACCGGAGTCGAGTGCGCCTGACGTCGCCCCGGTTGCCGATGCTCCCGGTGCGAAGCCCGCGAGTGCGCCGGCGCCGGCCGCTCAGGATGTCGCGCCGCCGCAGCGACGGGAGCGCGTCTCCACCGTCGGCTCGGGTGGGGCTCGTGGGTCTGCTCAATCACGCGTGACCAGCGGCACGCCGGCCGCGCTTTCCGGTGCATCGCAGTCGTCGTCCGCCGTCAGCTGGTCGACCGTGCCGATCCCGGGCTCGTCGGCCACGGCCGTGCTCGAACGCCCGTCTGACGAGTCGGACCAAACGGAGCCGGACGGTCCCGTGACTGAGCCCCAGGTCGCCGATCGCCCGCGCGACAACCAGCCGACCGCCGGCCCGGCACCCACGCAATTCACCGACGCCGAAGCGCCCGACGACGACGAACCGCCGTTCCCCGACGAGTATCCCGGCGAACCGAGCCTGGCCTCGCTCGCCGGCAGTGCCGCGCCATCCTTCGCAGCGTCGCCCTCCGCGACGCAGCGCACATCGACCCAGTCGCGGCCGACGGCGTCGCCGGCGCCGCAGCCTGCGCCGCCAACCGTGCAGGGAAGCGCAGGTGGCGACCTGTCGCGAGCGAGCTCTCCCAGTGCTGGCTCCTCCGGTGCGAGCTCCTCCGGTACTGGCTCCTCCGGCGCGAACCCGTCGGGCGCGAATCCTGCCGGCGCAAACCCCATCGGCGCAAATCCCACCGGGGCGAACCCTAACCGCAGAGACGCTGCGTCCGACCGGAGCGCGCGGGCGACGGCATCCGTCGGATTCCGTGAACCGGCCAGGTACGGCGAGGCGGTCGTGCGCGAACTGCTCGGTGCCAAGTTCATCGAGGAGCAGGAGATCACGTCCACGCGGAGCCCCGGAGCATCCGCCGGCGCCGGCGGCTCAGGATGGTCGAGGTAGGCACGTGTACGAAGGCGTCGTCCAAGACCTGATCGACGAGCTGGGCCGATTGCCTGGGGTGGGTCCCAAGTCGGCTCAACGCATCGCGTTCTACATTCTGCAGACCGAGACCTACGACCCGTCGCGGCTTGCGGATGTGCTCACCACTGTTCGCGACAAGGTGCGGTTCTGCGAGATCTGCGGGAACGTCACCGAGCAGGTGACGTGCTCGATCTGCCGTGACCCGCGACGAGACCATGGGCTGATCTGCGTGGTCGAGGAGGCCAAGGATGTCGTGGCCATCGAGCGCACCCGTGAGTTCCGCGGGCTGTACCATGTGCTCGGAGGCGCGATCAGCCCCATCCAGGGCATCGGGCCCGACCAGCTGCGCATCCGACCGTTGATGACGCGGCTCGGGGATGCCTCTGTGCGCGAGATCATTATCGCCACGAATCCCAACGTGGAGGGCGAGGCGACGGCCGCATACCTCAGCCGCATGCTGCAGGTCATGGAGATACGCGTCACCAGGCTTGCGTCTGGGCTGCCGGTCGGCGGCGACCTCGAGTATGCCGACGAGGTCACGCTCGGCCGCGCGTTCGAGGGCCGTCGGCTCGTCGGCTGACGCTCGAATCCGGCGCGACCGGACCGGCCCGGTTGCGTCGACCGGGCCGAACCGACTCGGTCGACGCCCCGGGTGAACCGGCCCGTGAGCCGGCTCGGTGAGCCGTCTCGGTCATCCTCGATCATCTGATTGCAGGGATTGTCTGGGCCGCACGAGGTGATCGGCGGTACAGTCCGAAAGTCGAGGATGCCGTCGAACGGCGGCGCGTCACTTGGGGTGGGCAATGACGAATCCGAATGAGAAAGCACCGTACGACGACCGCGAAAGCGACGACCGCGAAAGGAACCTCCGCTCAGGTACGGCCGACAGTGCGCAGCCGACGAGACGCTCGTCGTTATCGCCGTGGACCGTGTGGCTCGTGGCAGCCATGGTCGCGATCGCCTTCGGCCTGGGCGCGGGGTGGCTCGGGGCCTCGTGGGAGGGGGCGATGTTCCCCTCGAGGGCGACCAGCGGCACGGCGCCGGGCAGCGCGGCGGGCACGTGCGACGCGGTGACGGTGGCGAACGACGTGCTGCCGACGATCGTGACGATCAATGTGACGGCTGCGGCCGGCAGCGGTGTCGGAAGCGGCGAGGTCATCCGCAGGAGCGGCTACATCGTGACGAACAACCACGTCATCTCGGCCGCACGCAACGGCGGCGGCATCACCGTGACGTTCTCCAACGGGCACACGGTGCCGGCTGACCTCGTGGGCCGCGACCCGCTCTCCGACCTCGCGGTGCTCAAAGTGACCGGCGAATCGGGGCTGCCCGTCATCGGCATCGGCGACAGCACGAATGTGGCTGTCGGACAGCCCGTGGTCGCTCTCGGTGCACCCCTCGGACTCTCGAGCACGGTCACGGCGGGAATCGTGAGCGCGCTCGGCCGCAACGTTCCCGTGCCGAGCGACGACGGCAAGACGGCCACTCTTGCGGGAGCGATACAGACGGATGCCTCGATCAACCCCGGCAATTCGGGCGGGGCTCTCGTGGACTGCCGCGGTCACCTCATCGGCATCAACACCGCCATCGCAACGGTGCCGAACGCCGAAGGCACCTCGGGAGGTGGTTCGGTCGGAATCGGGTTCGCGGTTCCGGTGAACCTCGCCATGCGGATCGCTGACCAGCTCATCGAGACGGGTCAGGTGGCCTACCCGTACCTCGGGGTGCAGGTGACGCCCATCCCGCCGGCTGTGGCGGAACGCTGGGGCATCCAAGACGGTCTCTACATTCAGGCAGTCGACCCCGCGGGTTCGGCTGCGGCCGCGGGGCTGAAGGCCGGAGACGTGGTCACGAAGATCGACGGTCACGCGGCGAACCGTGCCGACGTTCTGACGCAGCTGCAGCTGACGAAGAAGGCCGGCGACAAGGTGCAGATCACCTACGTGCGCGATGGAAGCGAGCGCACCGTGACGGCCACCTTGGTGGCTCAGCCGTCATGAAGCGGCCGGGCGACGCGCTCTGAACGAGCAGCGCCGCCCGGCCCTATGCCTCAGCGTGCGGTTGACGGTGACGTCACCACGGCGCTTTCGACGAACGCTGCACGACCGGAGTCCCCGCGACGGACTTCGCGAGTGTGACCGTGTTGATGTTCGGCGCCCAATCGTTCGGGTTGCCGAGTGTGATGGCACCGTTCGCCGTCGTCAGGGTGAGCGGACTCGTCAGGTTCCAGAAGCTCTGCCATGCGTAGTTGTTGCGCATGGTCGTCTGTACCGTTGATCCGCCCGCCTCTGAGATGTCGACGAAGCGGCTTATCACCTGCGGGTTGTAGTTGATCGACGACGACTGGGCGGCGTTGGCCGCGGCGAGCACGAGCTGGTAGTCGCCGGCGCCGAAGCCACTCGGCCGGTTCAGCGTCGCCGTGTTCGCCGCACCGTTGCCCAGATACTCGACGTCGTGGCCGCCCACGCCGTTCGAGTTCGCGGGCAGGGTCTGCACGACGGCCGATCCAGCGAGAGCGAGATCGCTGGGCGCGTAGGTCTTCGCGTAGCTCGAGTCGTGATCGGTGGCGATCTGATCGGCGCCCCGCAGCGTCGTCACGGCGGAGACATCCGCTCCACGTGGCGACGAGAGCGTCAGCTCGTTCACGCCCTCAGGCAGGAACACGCGGGCCGTCGCCGTCCAGTAGCCGGTGCCGTGCGAGCCGGGCAATGCAACATCGCGGCCGTTCACCGCCAGCGCCACCGTGGTGCTGCCCACCGCGTGGTACGCGACCGACACGTCGTAATACCCGGTGTCGGCGACGGCGGCGAAGACCGTGGCCGTGGCCTTGCCGCTCAGGCTCACGTCTCCGGCGGTCACCGCCCTTGAGTAGTCGACGGATGCTCCGCCCGCCAGCCGCGCATCGATCGCCGGGTAGCTGTCGCGTTCGCCATCGGTCACGTCATACAGATCGAAGCGATCGGCAGTGATGTCGGAACCCGGGAGCATGGTGCTGCCATCCGAGCTGGAGCGCAGCGAGAACGTGTGCGAACCCTTGCTCAGCTTCACGATGGCGGTCGCCGTTCCGCGGTAGGTCCAGCCCAGGTCGGCGGACCTCGAGACGACCTGATTGAGAGCGCCGTCCAGGAAGAGCGCCTGCTTACCAGGCGCCTGGTTCGCACCGCCCAGGATCTCGAGCCGGTAGGTGCCGTCGCGCGGGGCATCCACCTGCCAGGTGAGCGAGGAGTCCGGCTTGTTCATGCAGCCGACATCCTTGCTTCCCGAAGCGAGGTGCGACCATTCGGTGCTCGGGTCCTGATACGTGGGGCAGGCATCCACGACGGTTGCGTTCTCCGCTTCGGTCGAGTTCACGAGGTCGCCCGAGACGTCCTGCTGCAGAGCCAGATGCGGTGTGATCTCCACCTGGTATCCGGAGTAGCGATCGTTGTTCGGGATGCTCACGGTCGCCTTGCCGCTCGTGACGGTCGCCTGGGTGGAGAGGACCACCGGCGGCTGCAGGGAGTCGCCCTCGACGCCGTTGATGCGGTCTTGCCGCACGACCACATCGACGCTGCTGCCGAATGTCCTGTCGTCAAGGCCACTCAGGTTGAGCGTGATGTCGCTGCTTCCGCCGCCGAGCAGCACCGTCGCCTTGCGCTTCGCAGCGTCGATGGCTCCGATGCCCTGAAGGCTGTCGACGGTGTTGAGCTGCGGGGGAGCGACTGCCACCGTCTTGGAGCCGGCCAGGTCGCCGTACCACTTGAGCATCCACCAGCCGCCGTTGGCCCCGTTGACACGTGATGAGTTGTCGGAGAGGTTGCCTGCGTAGTTCCAGAAGGCGGCCTGCGCGTCGACCTTCTCGTCTTCGAACATGGCCAGCCACTGCACCATCTGCCCGGGCACGCCCATGTCGCGCGGCATGGCGTACTCCGTGATGTTCACGGGGATCGACGGCAGTCCGAGCTGACCAAGGAGCGAGCGGTACTCGCTCATGTGCGAGCGGAAGGTGGCGAGGTTCTGAGTTCCGAGCTCATGCCAGATCATGACGTCGGGCAGTTCGTCGTGCGCCTTGGCGTAGCTGAGGAAGTCGCTCACGCGGCCGGCACGCCAGACCGATTCGCCGTCGCCACCGATGCGAGCGTGCCCGAGCCCGTGCTCGGCGTAGACGCCTTCGATCACGTCGTAGGCGGCCGACCAGTCGGCGAGGAATTGATCCTTCTGCGTCGTCCAGTCCGGGTACCAGTTGCCGCCGTCAGGTTCGTTGAACGGGATGAAGACGTAGTCCTCCGGATGCTCCGACTTCGTCGCGACGTCCTCGACGGCCTTCTTCAGAATGGGCAGGTAGTCCCACACGCCATCGCCGTTCGCGTCGCCTGGGCGCTTGCCGCCGTTGTACGGCCAGTCCGGGTACATGTCCTGCACGTACACGTAGAGGTCCTTGCCGCCGCCGGCGAAGAATCCCTTCTCGACCTGCAGTGCGTCTCCGCTGGGATGCTGTGCCCCGGCAGGCGGCTTCTGCGACACGTTGGTCACGTGGGCGCCGTCGATGACCGCCTGGCTGGGTACACCGGGGTCACCGAGCCCATAGAGGCTGCCGGAGGCACCGCCGCGGAAGTCGCCGGTCGTGTTGCCGAAGTCGACGGAAAGGGTCTGGCCCGATGCGGCGGTCGCGGGGGCTGCGCCGGCAAGCGCAGCGCCGACCGTCAACGTTGCCGCCACGGCGCATCCGATCGCGGCTCGCCATCGTGTCGCAGGCATGCGTACTCCTTCGTACTCGTGAGGATGGGGCGCTCTCGAGCAATTTGAAAGCGCTATCAGAAACTGTAGACCCGTTCTGATAGCGGTTTCAAGGGTGCCCGGCAGATGTGCCGCGGTGTGCACGCCGAGGTCGGTTCGGCCAACTCAGATGCGCTGCCGCCTGCGCCAAGACCCGTAGCAGCCGCAGCTCAGGAGCGCACGCGGCGTGAATGCCGAGACCGGTAGCGGCGAAAGCTCAGGAGCGCGCGTGCCGAGTGCGGCCGGGCGCGGCAGCGCTGTCTCGCCGCACCACGCGTGGACGCTCAGACGAGAAGCGGATGTCGCTCGACCCCGTGATCGCGTTCTGCAACAGCTCGAAGCCTCTGCGGCCGAGGCCCGCGAAGTCCTGGTCGACCGTGGTGAGAGCCGGGACCCACAGCTCGGCGAGCGGATGGTCGTCGAATCCGACGACGCTGACATCGTCTGGCACCCGGAGGCCGTGATCCGACAGGCCTCTGATGACACCCATGGCGATCTCGTCGTTGCCGCAGAACACCGCTGTCACGTCCGGGTCTTGGGCGAGCACTTGGCCGACCTCACGCCCGCTCCTGGGTTCCCAGGTGGCGTCGAGCGGGGGAGGCACGGGTGCCCCGGCAGTGCGCAACGCTCGTTTCCAGCCGGTTGTGCGTCCGTCCTCACGACGCGAAGGCGGCACGCGCACGTGGTGCACGGTCGCGTGCCCCAGCTCGAGCAGGTATTCGGTCAGCTCCTGAGCGCCACGCGTCTCGTCGATCACCGCTTGCGCGACACCGCGCTCTCGCACGCCCGACAGCGCGACGACCGGCAGGCCCTCTGGCATCCTGTGCAGCGCAGCCACGCCCGGCTTGTCGAACTTGAGTACGACGACGCCCGCTATCGCCTGGTTGAGCGCCATCGTCACGGCGTGTTCGACGTCGGCATCGTCCGCGCTCTCGACCACGGTGATCATGACGGTGTAGCCCTCTGCGCGTGCTGCTTCCTCGACGCCCCTGATCGCCTCCGCGTATCCATAATTGGACGTGTTTCCCGCGATGACGGCTATGACATCCGACTTGCCGGATGCCAGTGCGCGCGCGGCCGCGCTCGGCCTGAATCCCAGCCGCGCGATCGCCGCTTCGACGCGCTCGCGCTTGTCCGGTCGCACGTTCGCGGCGCCCGTGAGCACACGGGAGACCGTGGGAACGGAGACATCGGCGAGCTTTGCGACGTCCGCCATCGTGGGGGTGCGTGCCACGCCCGGTGCGCTCATGAACCTGCCTTCACGGATGTCACTTGACCGCGCCGCTGGTGATCCCCGAGATGATCTTGCGCTGCAGTGCAACGAAGGTGATCAGCAGCGGAAGGCTCATCAGAATGATGTACGCGAATATCAAGTGCCAATTCTGAAGATAGAGCCCTGAGCTCGCGACTTGGTACAGGTTCAACGGGAGCGTGTCGAGTCGGCCGCCGATCACGAACAAGGCGTAGAAGACGTCGTTCCAGATATAGAGGCAGATCAGGATCGTCGCCGTGGCCAGCGTTGGCGTCAGCAACGGCAGGATGATGCGCACGAACACCGCGAACGGCGACGCCCCGTCCATGCGCGCGGCTTCCTCCAACTCGGGCGGAATGGTGCGGATGAACCCTGTGACGAAGAACACCACGGTCGAGAGGTACATGCCGGTGTACACGCTGATCATGCCGATCGCGGTGCCCGCCAAGCCGAGCTGACGAAGCAGGAGCACGATCGTCACGACAGCAGGTGGCAGCACTATGCCACTGATGGCGAGCGCGTACAGGAAGGCGACCATCCGCGACTTGCGTCTGGCGAGGATCCACGAGGCCATCGCGCCGAGCGCGAGTACGAGTACGACGGACGGGACCATGATGAGCAGGCTGCCGAAGAACGCGGGCAGCATGCGGCCCTGGTCGAGAACGGTGGCGAAGTTCTGCAGCAGCTGCCAGTGCGACGGAAGCGACAGGTTCGGATTCAGCGCCTGCGCCTGATCCTTGCCGGCCGTGAAGACCACGACGGCGAACGGGATGCCCAGCAGCAGCACGGCGACGAGCACGGCCGAGATCGGCTGAAGCGGGTGACGGCGGCGGCGCCGCACACTTGCTGTGGTCACAGCACTTCCTCTCTCTTGCGGAGGAACCAGATGACGGGGAAGGCGAGGATGGCCACCATCAGGAACAGCATCAGGCTCATGGTCGTCGCCTGGGCGAACAGGCCCTGCCCGAAGGTGCGGAACACGAAGATGTTCAGGAGCTCCGTCGTGCCGCCAGGGCCGCCCGCCGTCGTGGCCTGCACGATGTCGAATCCGTTCATGGATCCGAGCAGGGCAGTCGCCACGTTGAACGTGATCGCGGGGGCGAGGAGTGGCCACCTGATGGAGCGGAACGTGCGCCAGCGGCCGGCCCCGTCGATGCGGGATGCCTCCACCAGGTCTTCGTTGATCGTCTTCAGCCCCGCGAGGTAGATGAGCATCGACAGGCCCATCCACTTCCAGGCGTGGATGACGGCGACCACGACGATGGTCCAGGTCGTCGACCCCAGCCATGGAATGGTCACGTGCTGACCGGTGACGAAACCGAGGATTCCGTTGATCACGCCGTTCGGCTTCAGCATCGCCTGGAAGATATAGCCGACCGCCAGTGCCGACATGACGACGGGAACGAAGAATGCCGCTCGCACGAATCGGTTGATCCTGGTGTCCTTCTCGAGGAGGAGGGCGAGCAGCAGCCCGAACAGGTTCTGGAACAGCGCAACGAGTACGGCGTACACGAGGGTGATGCGCAGGTCGGCCAGGAGGCTGCCGTTGCTGAGCAGTTGTCCGAAGTTCGCAACGCCGACGAAGTTGATCTGGGACTTGAAACTCGACCAGTCGGTGAAGGCGTAGACGAAGTTGTAGAGCGTCGGCAGGAAGAAGAACACGACGAGCACGGCGAGCGCCGGCACCAGGAACCAGTAGGGATGGTCGCTGCGCCGGCCACTTCTGCCGGCCGCGCGGTATCCGGTGGGCTCCGCCGTCTTCGCCGCCGGCTTCGTGATGTCGAGGATGGACATTCTCGGGCCTTTCGTTCAGGTGCCGGCGGAGGGAACCGCCGGCACCTGAGGGTGGATCGGGATCAGAACCCCTTGACGCCTTGCGCCTTCGCCAACTGCGCGAACTGGATCTGTGTGGTCTCCGCGACCTGCTCGGGCGTCTTCGTGCCCTGGATCATGTCGCCGAGGTTGAGGTAGAGGTCGGGGTTGGCCACCGCGAGCGCCTGCATGGAGCCGACGGAGTCGTCGAGCGAGGCGGCGACATCCTTCAATGCGGTGGGAACGCTCGACGGCGTTGCTGTCCCCTTCAGGAGCGAGACGGTGTTCTGCGTCTTCACGAACGACCCGTAGCCCTGACCGAGCCAGTACGACAGGAACTGCCGGGCTGCGGCCTCACGCTTGCTGTCTCCGGTCTTGAAGGCGACGAGCGCGTTGCTCTGATCGGGGATGTAAGTGCCGATGTTGCCGGACGGCGAGATGGGGAAGAACCCGATCTTCGCGTTCAGCTCCTTGGTGGAGGCGGTCGCCTGCAGCTCACCGAAGAACGAGTTCACCTGAAGGGCCATCGCCGTCTTGCCGCCGAGGAGTGCGCTTCCCTGGTCCTCGAAGGTCGCCGTCTTGAGGTCGGAGTTGAAGTACCCGTCATCGATCAGCGACTTGTACTGCTTGATGGCATTGAGGATCGTGGGGTCGGTGAACTTCTCCTTGTTCTGGTTCACGCGATCCCAGAGGCCGTTCTTGGCGGCATCCGCGAGCTGAGCCTGAACCCACCACTGGGTGGCCCACGGGCTTCCGCCGCCGCCGAAGTCGTAGAACGGGTCGATGCCCTTGTTCTTCAGCGTCTGCGCGTCGGCGATGAGGTCCTTCCAGTTCGTGGGGGTGCTGGAGAGGCCGGCCTTCGCGAAGACGTCCTTGTTGTAGTACACGCCGATCACGGCAGGCGTCGTGACGAGTGCGGCGTACCGGGTTCCGTCGAGGAGGCCGGTCATCTTGCCGAGATTGCCCGTGTAGTTCTTCGCCCAAGGCGCGCCCTCGAGCGATTGCAGATTGGTCTTGGCGTTGATCGTGGTGAGCATGGACGCCGTCGGCTGCCAGAACGCGAGGTCGGGCTTGTCACCCGTTGCGACCTTGGTCTCCACGCCCTGCTCGTATGGGTCGGGAATGGTCACCACCTTCACCTGGGCGCCTGTCAGCTTCTCGAATCCCGTGATGACCGAGTCCGCGGTCTTGTTCGAGTTCTGTGCGGCCCAGATGGTGAGGGTGGTGCCCTTCAGATCGGTGTTCTGCGCAGGCCATTGGGCGCTGCCGCCGGAGGTTCCGCCTGAGCCGGGGTCGCTGCATCCGCTCAGGGCGAGGGCTGCTGCCGCCGCCACGGCGGCGAGCCCGACGAGTGTCTTCTTCATTGAATTGCTCCTTGATGAGGTAACGATCATCTCGTTACGTGTGCTGTGTCAGTTGCTGGGTCCGCCGTCGGCGGTGAGACGGAACAATCGGGCGCCGGGGGAGCCGGTGTGGTTGTGCACCCGTATGGTTCCGCTTTCCCCCAGGTGCTCGGCGGACCATTCGGTCAGAGCTCGGGGGAAGACTGTGCGAAGCAAGGAGCCACGTGCTGTTGCGAACCGGCCCTCGATCGGAACGGACACGGTGGAGATCGAGGGGTCACGGTTCCACAAGAGCAGCGTGGTCTCCGATTGCGAGGTGAGGCCGAGCCCGACCCAGGAGTCGTCCCAACCAGGCAGCCCGAGCGGCCAGAACGGCCTCGCGGTGCGCAGATGCTGCCTCAGCGAGCGGGCGATGGCCACGGCGTCCGCGACGAGCGCACGTTGCTCCGCTGACATGTGGTCGAGATGGCCCGAGAGGAAGAAGCGTCCGGCGAGGCCCGTGGCGAGCGTGAACGCGATCTCTTCGTCGGTCATCGACGGTTGCGGGTATGCCCAGTTGGCTGCTTGCTCCGGCAGCACCAGCATGGGCGCGGCGGCGGCGATGGGCGGGTACTTGAGGGCATCCTGCTGATCGGAGGTCGACTGCAGTTGCAGCCTCGACATGATGCCCCAATCGGAGCGCATGGCCCCCGATCCGCAGTTCTCGAGCACGAGCTGCGGATGCCTGTCAAGAACGGAATCGAGCCACGCCAGGTGCGCCCGATTGTGCTCGAGGAGGGCATCGCCCGTGCTGTCGGCGGCTCTGTCGCTGCCCGTCCCGGGGTCGATGTTGTAGTCGAGCTTGAAATAGCCGATGCCGTGATCCGCCACGAGACGGTCGATGACGCCGTCGACATGCGCCCTCGCAGCCGGGTGGCGGAGATCGAGGTGATACCTGCCGTGCTCGACGATGCGTTCGCCGCCCAGGCTGAAGAAGGCCTCATCGGGAAGCTCGGCAGCGAGGGGGCTGTTGACTCCGACGACCTCCGGCTCGAGCCACAGGCCAGGAGTCATCCCGCGCAGACGGATGTGCTCGATGACGTGGCCGAGTCCGCTCGGGAATCTCGTGTGCGACGGCTGCCACGCTCCGACGCTGTCCCACCAGTCGCCGGAGTCGTCGTACCAGCCGGCGTCGATGCAGAACACCTCGGCCCCGACGCTCGCGGCCGCCTCGACGAGCGGAAGGAGCTTCTCCTCGGTCGGGTCGCCGGCCAGGGTGTTCATGTAGTCGTTGAAGAGGATGGGCAGGCGCTCGGCATCGGGATGCCTGCGACGGCTCGTCCTGCGATGTTCGGTCATCGCCGCGACAGCGCCCTCGAAGTCCTGACCGATTGCGAGCGCCACGGGAACCGTAACGAACTCCTCGCCCGGCGCGAGTTGCTTGAGCCAGTTGTGGTCGGGGTGCGTCGGCCCGGAGAGCGAGAGGTACGACCCGACCGAATCCCGCCCGATCTCCCAGCGCCACGAACCGTTGTGCTCGATCTGCCACATCCAGGCGATCCCGGCGCGCTCGACGACGCCCACGGGCAAGTGCTTGCCGGTGGACCAGGTCCCCGTGGACACGAGCGAGAGCTCGCCGCGCTGAAGGTGCCCCGCGAAGTCCTCGCCGACATCCGGGAGCTCTTCGTTCAGATCGGTCGCGGACCACCGGCCCTCTGCTAGCCAGTCGCTGCGCCCCTGGCGCAGAAGCCACGGGCTAGCGCCGTCCGGATTGCTGCCGAGCGGAACGGTGAGCGACGGCACGGATCGCAGGATGACGGGTCGAGAGCCGACGTTCTTGACGGCGACGGATGCCTGCACCGCCGACACACCGTGGGCCCGAACCAGCGAAAGCTCGGCCTCGATTCCCGAGGCGGCATGTCGCACGGTGATCGTGAGACGGGATCCGGTCGCTGTCTGCGTCACGGTATGGGAGACGTATCGTGCCTCTGCCCCGATCAGTGTGCGGGCGAGGCGGTCGTTCGCGGGAAGGTGCCCTTGCGCAGCAGTGACGATCTCGACCAGCGGCACGGAGTGTGGCAGCTCCACATCGACGCCGGCGGTGCGCACGCTCGCGAGGGCTGGAGAGCTCGCATCCGACCAGCGGATCTCGAACAAGAGATCCTCGTCTCCCCAGTGGAGAGTGCGGACCCCCTCTGCCGAATCGTGGCGAACCGGTAGGGCCGGATCGTCAAGGCGGAGGGTGGTCTCGGTCATCGTCGTCCTCAGGTTCGGGATGGGCCTCGGGCAGCTGCACCCGGATGCTTGGCCGGGTCATGATCCGCTCGAGATGCCTGCATCGGGAGCAAGCTTGATAGCGCTTTCAGGAATATACACCGAGATTTCTGAAACCGCTATCAAGAGTTCACGGGGCCGGCAGCCCCACGTCGCCGGGCCCGGAGATCTGGCGCAGCTGCGCGCCTGATCGACGGTCGGTGCGCAGCGGCGTCAGATCCGACTCGACGAGGCCGCACCCCGGGCAGGGCGAGGCCGGGCCGCCGCTGCGAGCAGCCCCGCAGCCGGCCCGTCATCGGCCCCGCAGATCGAGGGCTGTTGCGCGCCGGAGCGACGATCGGTGTGCAATCGCGTCAGGTCTGGCTCGACCAGAATCTGCGGAGGGCGGGGCTGGGCTCACCTCTCGGGCGGCTACGGGCCGGGCTCGGGCTTAGGTCAACTACACGCGCATGTGGGCCCGCAGATCTGGCGCTGTTGCGCGTCTTATCGACGGTCGGTGTGCAACGGCGTCGGATCTGGGCGGATCGGACCCCGCCCGCGCCGCGACCCGGCCTGCCTCAGGCTTCGGGCAACCACACCCGCATGTCGTCGGCGCCCCGATTCGCCCACGCGAAGTACGGGATACCGGTCAGTGCTTGGCCATCGCGGGTGCGTACCGAGATCCCCACGAGCCCCGGGACGAGGTCGGGACCTTCGGCCTCCGAGAGCGAATCCGGCTCCACGGAGACGTCATCGAGCACGACGCCCTCAGGCTGGTCGGCACGCTCGAATGCGTAGACGAGGGGACCGCGTTCCACGGCGACCGAGCCGCGCACGGCATCCACACGCGGATGCGGCCGGGTGACACGTGCCGTCAGCGGAAGTACGAACTCGAGCGTGTCCCCGGCGGCGAAGGCGCGGGTGACCGTGGCGTAACGCCCGGGGGTGACATCCGCGCCGTCGAGCGTTGCGCCTTCGGCCCATGCCGGCACCCGGAGGCTCAGCGTGACAGCGGCGGTCGGGGCGGAGTTCACCGTCACGCGCACTCGGCCGTCCCATGGGTACTCGGTGTGCACGGTCAGCTCGACCTCGCCGGCATCCGTTCTCGCTCGCACGGCACCCGACACGTACTGGTGCAGCTGAACCCCGTCCGAGTCGGATGTCGCCAGGTATCCGCCGAGGCTTGACAGGGTGCGCATGATGTTCGGAGGGCAGCAGGCGCAGCCGAACCAGCGCAGGCGCCCGTTCTTGGGGGTCCGCTCGTCGTCCGCATGGGCGTTGTGCCGCACCTGCAGCGGATTGACGTAGAAGTAGTCGCCGCCTCGCAGCGACACTCCTGCGAGGAAGCCGTTGTAGAGGAGCCGCTCGATCTGGTCGCCGTAGGATGCCTCGCCGGTGGCGAGCAGCATCCGCCACGCCCACTGCACGGCACCGATGGCGGCGCATGTCTCGGCGTATGCGCGGTCGGACGGCAGCTCGTACTCGTCTCCGAAAGCCTCGCCGTCCCATCTGGCGCCGAGACCGCCGGTGACGTACTGCTTCGTCGCCGCCATGTGGTCGTATTGCTTGCCGAGCGTCGCCAGCAACTCGCTGTCCGAGGTCTCGATCGCGACGTCGGTCGCGCCCGTCGTGAGGTAGACGGCTCGCACCGCGTGACCCTCGACGGTGGACGCCTCCCGCACAGGCACGCGGTCGGAGAGGTAGGTGGAATTGCCGCCGAAGCGCTCGAGCGTGTCGTGTCCCCGGGCATCGACGAACCAGCGCGCCAGGTCGAGGTACTCTTCCGTGCCGGTCTCGCGGTAGAGCTCGACGAGCGCCGTCTCGACCACCGGATGCCCGTCCACGTCGCCCTCGCTGCCGGTCGCCGAGCGCGGTCCGAACTCGCGGACCAGGTGATCGGCCACGCGAACCGCCACGTTCAGCAGGTCGTCACGGCCCGTCGCCCGCTTCTGCGCGACGGCGGCCTGGATCAGGTGTCCGGCGCAGTAGTGCTCGTGGTTGCGCTCCGGATGCCGGTAACGCTCGCCTTCGCGGAGTCTCACGACCGTATTGAGGTAGCCGTCGTCCTCCTGGGCAGCGGACACGAGCTCGGTGATCTCGAGCTGGTCGGCCAGCAACTGCTCGTCGGGCTCGCGTGCGTACTCCCAGGCCGCGGCCTCCAGCCACTTGTAGACATCCGAGTCGGCGAAGATCGGGCCGACGGCCTCACCTTCTGCGCGACCGGCGGCGATCTCGAAGTTGCGGAGGTTGCCGGCATCCCGCAGCTGGCGCAGGCCGTCAGGAATGGAGACGTCGCGGTTGGCGCGCTGGCGATCGAGCCAGAATCCCTCGCCGATCGACACGTCCGAAAGGGCGAGCGGGCGAAGCGCCGTCGGGGCGAGCGGATGCGCCGGCCCGTCGACGCGCACGTCGGGGTCGGAGTGAGTGGGAGCTGTTGACGAGGCGATGGTGGACACGACGATGATCCTCGGTGATGTGGTGGTTGCGTGAGTTCGTGAGAACATTCCGGAACGTTCCGGACCAAACATTCACGGTAACTCGGCCGCGCTCCGCGGTCAACCCGCCGACGCTTGATATTCTGGGCGCTTGACGGCGCGGAACGGCTTTCCGCGGCGTGTACGGGTGAACGCAAAGGAAGGCGGGAGACGTGGTCGTGGAGCCGGTGTCGGGGCATCCCACCGTGCGCGTGGCGGATGTCGCGCTCGCCGCAGGCGTCTCTCCTGCGACCGCCTCGAAGGCGCTGAACAACACGGGCCAGCTTCGGGAGAGCACCCGCCGTCGTGTTCGTGAAGCCGCCGATCGCCTCGGCTTCACCGAGCGGGCGAGGGAAGCGACCAGAAGCGTGACGGTGGCGCTGCTCACCGGCGACTCCAATGGCCGCTTCAGCCTGCCGATTCTGCTCGGGGCGGAGAACGCACTGAGCCTCGGTCAGATCATGGTGCTGCTCTGCGACACACGCGACGACCCTTTGCGCGAGCAGTACTACCTGGAGCGGCTGCGGGAGCAGCGCGTCGACGGCGTCATCGTGACCGGAGGATTCACCGATCCGCGCCGATCGCTCAAGGCCGACGTGCCCGTTGTGTACGCGCATGCCCCGTCGCAGGACGAGAACGACATGTCGGTTGTGACCGATGACGCAGCAGGGGCAGCCCTTATCGTCGACCACCTTGCGAGCCTCGGCAGGCAGAGGCTGGCGCACATCACCGGACCGGTCGATCAGTTCAGCGCGAAGGTGCGAGCGGATGCCACGCGAGACGCAGCCGAGCGAGCCGGCCGTTCTCTCGTGCACGAGCCCCTGCACGGTGCGTGGAGCGAGGCGTGGGGCCGCGCGGCGATCGACATCCTGCTCGACCACGGGGACGAGACGCCGGATGCCGTCAGCTGCGGAAACGATCAGATCGCGCGTGGCGTGGTCGACCGGCTTCGTGAACGCGGCGTCGTGGTGCCTGACGAGATCGCCGTCACCGGATTCGATGACTGGGACGTGATCGTCGAGGGCAGCCGCCCTCCGCTCACGACCGTGAATCGTCGACTCGGTGACGTGGGGCGCCGAGCCGGGGAGCTCCTGCTGGATGCCATCGCCGGCTCCCCGTTGCCCGGCATCCAACGCGTGCAGCCCGAACTCGTGGCAAGGGGGTCGACACTCGGCGTCGTGTGACTCTGCCCGCCTGAACGGTGCGGGCCCGAGTAGGGGCGATCGCTCACCCGGCTATCGTGATGCCTCATGGACAGCCCTGACCTCGCACCCGAGACACGCCGCGCGGGTGTGCGCGAGGTGGCGGCGCTCGCCGGCGTGTCGACGCAGACGGTGTCCAGGGTTATCAACGAGCACCCGAGCGTGCGGAACGAGACGCGGCAGCGGGTGCAAGACGCCATGCTCTCCCTCGGCTACCGCGTCAACAACGCGGCCCGCACACTGGGCACTCGTCGCACGCGCACGCTCGGGGTCATCGCGTCGAACGCGGCGCTGTTCGGGCCGTCGATGGGCGTGGTTGCGCTGGAGGGCGCCGCCCGCGCGGCGGGCAGGTGGGTGACCACTGTCTATGCCGATGCCTCGGATGAATCGTCGGCCGTGGCATCCCTCGAGCATCTGCTTTCGCAGGGTGTCGACGGTGTCGTGGTCGTCGCCCCTCGCGTGTCGACCGTTTCGACCCTGCTCGAGCACGGCACCGGCGTTCGGATCGCGTCCCTGCCGTCCGATGAAGGCGCGCGAAGGCAGGCCGAGGGATCCGCTCTCGTGGTGCGGCATCTGGTCGATCGGGGGCATCGGCGCATTGCGCGGCTGGGTGGTCCGGCCGATTGGGTGGAAGAGGCCACGAGGGCTCGCGGGTTCGAAGAGGCCATGTCCGCCGCCGGTATCGATCCGGTTGAACGGTGGACCGGGGACTGGTCGGCGGCATCCGGCGCCGCGCGCGCCGAAGACATCGCGGAGTGCGTGCGCTCCGCAGCCATCACGGCCGTGATCGTGGCGAACGACCAGATGGCGCTCGGGCTCATGTCGGGCCTCGAGCTGCTGGGCGTCTCCGTTCCCGGCGACGTCTCTGTCGTGGGATTCGACGACAACACCGACGCCGCCTTCTACCGGCCACCGCTCACGACCGTGCGCATGGACGTCGACGGCGAGGCCAGGGCGTGCGTCGCGGAGGTGCTCGGTGTCGAGGCCGTTGAACAGGCATCCATCGCGCCGCCGCGTCTCGTCGTTCGGGAATCCGCGGCGGACATCCTATGAGGGGATCTGTCGTCGTTCGGGGATCGGCGGCCGACGTCCGATGACAGGATGCCTCGCCCCAGCGCCCACGGGACCGGACTGGCCCCAGAGGCCACCGGACCGGACTGGCCCCGCCTCCATGTGACCGGTAACATGCCAGAGGAGCGCGGCCGGCCGTGTGGTAGACCGACCGAAGGGCGCTGAAGCGCGAACGACGTGATGTCGAGACGGAGGAGTCAGTGACGATTCTGGATGCCGATACCGAGGCAGCCGTGGCAAGAGTGCGCGAGGAGGTCGCGAGACTGCATGGTGAGCTCGTGCGTTACGGCCTCGTCGTGTGGACCGGGGGCAACGTCTCGGGGCGTGTCCCGGGGGCAGACCTGTTCGTGATCAAGCCGTCCGGGGTTTCGTACGACGATCTCGCGCCAGAGAACATGATCCTGTGCGACCTCGACGGCAACGTCATCCCTGGTACGCCCGGCAGCGAGCGTTCGCCGTCCAGTGACACCGCTGCACACGCATACGTCTACCGGAATATGCCCGATGTCGGTGGCGTGGTGCACACGCACTCGACGTACGCGGTCGCCTGGGCGGCCCGCGGCGAGGAGATCCCGTGCGTCATCACGGCCATGGCCGACGAGTTCGGCGGTCCGATCCCGGTCGGCCCCTTCGCGATCATCGGTGATGACTCCATCGGCAGGGGCATTGTCGAGACGCTTCGCGGACACCGCAGCCGCGCGGTGCTCATGCAGAACCACGGTCCGTTCACGATCGGCGTGAGTGCGAAGGATGCCGTCAAGGCGGCCGTCATGGTCGAGGACGTCGCTCGCACGGTGCACATCGCCAGCCAGGGCGGCGACCTGATCCCCATTCCACCGGAGTCGATCGACCGGCTCTACGACAGGTATCAGAACGTCTACGGCCAGGCGACGGATGCCCGCAGGAGCGACTCGTGAGCGCGGCCGACGCCGCCGCGTCGGGCGTCGCGGCCGACGTCATCCGATCCGGTCGGGCCGTGCTCGGCATCGAGCTCGGATCCACGCGCATCAAGGCCTGCCTGATCGGCGACGATCCGGCGGTGACGATCGCCACCGGCAGCCACGCGTGGGAGAACGCGTTCGTCGACCGCAGGTGGACCTACTCGCTCGAGGATGTCTGGAGCGGAATCCAGGCGGCATACGCCGACCTGGTGGCAGACGTGCGGCGACGCTACGACGGCGAGCTCACCTCGCTCGGCGCTATCGGCATCTCGGCGATGATGCACGGTTACCTGCCGTTCGATGGCAACGGCGAGTTGCTCGTTCCGTTCCGCACCTGGCGCAACACCACGACGGGGCCCGCCGCAGCCGAACTCAGCGAGCTGTTCGGTGTGAACATCCCGCTGCGCTGGTCGGTGGCTCACCTCTATCAGGCGGTGCTCGACGACGAGCCGCACGTGCCGCAGGTCGCCTTCACGACGACGCTCGCTGGTTACGTGCACTGGAAACTGACGGGCCGCAAGGTGCTCGGCGTCGGCGACGCCTCCGGCATGTTCCCGATCGATTCCGCGACCGGTAATTACGACGCCGACCTGCTCGCCCGCCTCGACACCCTCGTATCCTCCCGCAGCGAGGCGAAGGCCGCCATCCCAGCCCCCCTCGCCAGCCTCCTCCCCGAGGTGCTCTCGGCAGGTGAGCCGGCGGGCGAACTGACGGGGGAGGGTGCGGCGCTGCTCGACCCGTCCGGGGTGCTGCAGCCGGGCATCCCGCTGTGTCCGCCAGAGGGGGATGCCGGCACCGGCATGGTCGCGACAAACGCGGTCGCACCGCGAACCGGCAACGTGAGTGCCGGCACGAGCATCTTCGCGATGGTCGTGCTCGAGCATCCGTTGGCCGAGTCGCACGAGGAGCTCGACCTCGTCACGACGCCGTCCGGCGACCCCGTCGCGATGGTGCACTGCAACAACGGGGCGAGCGAGCTGGCCGAATGGGCCGGACTCTTCTCACGGTTCGCCGAGCTCGCGGGCTCGGACCTGAACGCAGACGGTGTGTTCGAGCTGCTGTTCCGTGAAGCGTTGAACGGCGAAGCGGATGCCGGCGGCCTGCTCGCGTACAACTACCTCGCTGGAGAGCCGGTGACAGGTACGGACGAGGGGCGTCCGCTCTTCGTGCGCACGCCAGACAGCCGGTTCACGCTGGCGAACGTCATCCGTGCTCAGCTCTACGGCGTGTTCGGCACGCTCAGCCTCGGGATGCGCGTGCTCTCCGACGAAGGTGTTGCGATCGACCGGATGCTCGCCCACGGCGGCATCTTCCGCACCGCCGGTGTCGCGCAGCGCTTTCTCGCGGCGGCGCTGAACGCGCCGGTGGCTGTGGGCGAGACCGCGGCGGAGGGTGGCGCCTGGGGGATCGCGGTGCTCGCCGCGTACGCACGCGAGGCATCCGTCTCCAGCGAAGCCCGGCCGGCCCTGGCCGACTACCTGAACGAGCGCGTCTTCGCGAACGCCGCGGTGCACACCGCGGAGCCAGACGCCGGGGACGTCGCCGGATTCGAGGCCTACCTCGAGAAGTACCGCGCCGGCCTCGCCGTCGAGCGCGCGGCGATCACTGCGCTGTAGCTCGCGTCGCCCCGAGAGACACACATCAACACAGACACATAAGGAACATCCATGACTCGCACTCCTCTCACCACCTCGCTCGACGGCTACGAGGTCTGGTTCCTCACCGGGAGCCAGCACCTGTACGGCCCGGAGACGCTGGCGCAGGTCGCCGATCAGTCGCGCGCCATCTCCGACCAGCTCGGGGCATCGTCGGATGTGCCGGTGCGCATCGTATGGAAGCCGGTGCTGACCGGCTCGGACCAGATCCGGCGGATCGCGCTCGAGGCGAACGCCGACGACTCGGTAATCGGCGTGATCGCATGGATGCACACGTTCAGCCCGGCGAAGATGTGGATCGCGGGGCTCGACGCGCTGCAGAAGCCGCTTCTGCACCTGCACACGCAGGCCAATGTGGAGCTGCCGTGGAGTGAGATCGACTTCGACTTCATGAACCTGAACCAGGCCGCCCACGGTGACCGGGAGTTCGGCTACATCCAGTCCAGGCTCGGTGTCTCGCGCACGACGGTCGTCGGCCACGTCAGCGATCCGGCCGTGAGCGGCCGCATCGGTACGTGGGCGCGCGCTGCTGCAGGATACGCGGCATCCCGTTCTCTCAAGCTGGCCCGGTTCGGTGACAACATGCGGTTCGTGGCCGTGACCGAGGGTGACAAGACCGAGGCCGAACACGTCTTCGGAGTGCAGGTGAACACCTGGGGCGTGAACGAGCTTGCGGATGCTGTCGCGCAGGCATCCGAGTCGGACATCGATGCGCTCGTGGCCGAATACGAAGAGCTGTACGACGTGGTTCCCGAGCTGCGTCGCGACGGAGAGCGCCATCAGTCGCTGCGCGACGGCGCGGCCATCGAGCTCGGCCTGCGCTCGTTCCTCGAGGAGGGCGGGTTCGGTGCGTTCACGACCAACTTCGAAGACCTCGGCGCTCTCAAGCAGCTGCCCGGTCTTGCCGTGCAGCGGCTCATGGCCGAGGGCTACGGATTCGGTGCGGAGGGCGACTGGAAGACAGCCGTGCTCGTGCGCGTCGCGAACGTGATGGGTGCGGGTCTTCCGGGTGGGGCATCCCTGATGGAGGACTACACGTACGACCTGACCCCGGGGCAGGAGCGCATTCTCGGTGCCCACATGCTCGAGGTGAGCCCGTCGCTGAGCTCGGCGAAGCCGACGCTGGAGATCCACCCGCTGGGCATCGGCGGCAAGGACGACCCCGTGCGCCTGGTCTTCAACGCGGATGCCGGCCCGGCCGTGGTCGTTGCGCTCTCGGATATGCGCGACCGCTTCCGCCTCACCGCCAACGTCGTCGAGGTGGTGCCGCCCACCGAGCCCCTGCCGAAGCTGCCGGTCGGACGTGCCGTGTGGATTCCGGAGCCCGACTTCCGCACGTCGGCGTGGGCCTGGCTGCAGGCCGGTGCCGCGCACCACACGGTGATGACGAACGCCGTGGGCATCGAGGCGTGGGAGGACTTCGCTCGCATGGCCGACACCGAGCTCGTGGTGATCGACAACGACACGAGGCCTCGCGAGTTCGAGCAGCAGCTCAAGTGGAGTGCCGCGTACTGGCGTCTCCAGCGCGGCATCTGACGCGAGCGCGACGGCACCAGCAACTGATTGCGCCAGTTCGGCGTGCTTGCGCCAGTAAATGGGGCGCAATCACGACGAACTGGCGCAAAAAGCGCCGACGATCGGCCTGCTCAGCGTGTGCGGGTGGCCTGCGTGCGGGATTGCTCGGTCACGTCGGCGTCCGCAGGCGTGTCGCCTGCGGGGCCGCGACGCCGTTGGCTCGAGGCGCGCACGACGAGGGCGACGGGTATGGGCGGCGGCGACGGCGACGTCTCGTCTCCGTCGAGTCTGTCGAGCACCCGCCGCAGCGCGAGCTGTCCGAGGGCGGCGAAGTCCTGCGTGACGGTGGACAGCGGCGGCGTGAAGAACACGGACTCCGGAATATTGTCGAAGCCCACGACGCCCACGTCGTCGGGAACGCGGAGTCCGCGCTGCGTGAGCGCCGACATGACGCCGAGCGCGATCTGGTCGTTGGCGGCGAAAACCGCCGTCTTGCCGGCGATCACGGTGAGTTCGAGTCCGATGCGGTGGCCCTCCGCCGCCGACCAGTCGGCGTGGTATAGGGCGCCCCGCGGAACACCCGCGTCGGCCAGCTCGTCGGCCCAGCCGCGCTGCCGCTCACGTGAGTCCGGGTGGTCCGCCGGCCCGGCAACGTGGATCACGTCGAGGTAGCCCGAGTCGATGAGGTGCTGTACGGCTGCTCTCGCGCCGCCGTACTGGTCGATCGAGACGACGTCGCCGTCGCGACCAGGCGCTGAGATCGAGATGAGCGGAACGCCGACGTCGAGCCCGCGCAGAGACTCGATCGTGGTGACGTCGAGCTGCACGAGCACCACGGCCTCGACGTTCTGCCGCAGCAGGGACTCGACGGCGCTACGCGCCTCGCTCGCGCTGCCGCCTGGAACGCTGACCGTGAACACGCTGTACCTGGCTGCGTGCGCGGCCTCGTTGAAGTAGCGCTGGATGCTCGCCGGCCCGTAATCCGCGGACCCGGGCGCGATGAGCCCTATCGTTCGGGTGCGCCTGGTCACGAGCGCGCGCGCCGCTGCAGACGGCTCGTACCTGAGCTGTTTGATCGCCTTGCGTACGCGCTCCCTGGTCTGGTCCCGTACGTCAGGCGAATCGTTGATCACTCGGGAGACCGTCTGATGCGACACCCCGGCAAGGCGCGCGACATCGAAGATCGTCGCCGCACGGTTCCCCTCAGTCCGTGCCATTCGCCTCGCCTCCATCCGCGATGAGCGCCAGCAATAGTTCCCTGTCCAACTCATCGTCGTTCGCCACGATGCCCACGATCGACCGATCGCGCATGATCACGATCCGGTCAGACAAGCGCAGGATTTCGTCGGGCTCTGCGGAGATGTACACGACGCCGACGCCATTGGCCGCCATCGACGCCACGAGACGCTGGACTTCCACCTTAGCGCCGACATCGATACCCCTGGTCGGCTCGTCGAGCACCAGCACTCGCGGGGCGATCGCCAGCCAGCGGGCCAGCAGGACCTTCTGCTGGTTGCCGCTGGAGAGCGACGCGGCAGGCTGGTCCGGATCGCATGGCCACACGTTGAGCGCTTCGAGGTAGCTCATGGCTAGCTCGTTCTGCCGTGCCCGCGGCATCCGCAGAAACCATCCGCGCTGTGCCTGGATCGCGAGCGTGATGTTCTCACGCACGCTGAGCTGGCCGATCAGGCCCTCCGAGATGCGGTTCTCCGAGGCATACACGACCCGGGCGCCGAGCGCGGCGCGAGGGGAGTGGTACTGGGTTCGAAGCGTGCCGCCTGCGAGCCGGCCGTCTGCGATGGGATCGATGCCGGTAATGGCCCTTGCCAGCTCCGTGCGGCCCGATCCCAGCAGGCCGGCGACACCCACGATCTCGCCCTCGCTCAGCTCGAGGTCGACGGGTGCGCGCAAGCCGGCCGAGCGCAGGCCCTCGGCCTGCAAGATCGGGGCCGGGCTCACGAGCTGCTCCGCAGAGCGCTGCTCGATGATCTCGTCGAGTTCGCGGGGATCGCGGCCGAGCATTCGCTGCACGAGGTCGCGCCGCAGCACGTCGGCCGTCGGGAACTCGCCGACACGGATGCCGCCCCGCAGCACGGTCAGTCGGTCCGCGATCTCGTAGACCTGTTCCAGAATGTGCGACACGAACAGCACGGCGACGCCCTCGTCGCGCAGCGACCGGATGACGTCGAGCACGTGTCCGGTCTCAGCCTCGTCGAGGCTCGCGGTCGGCTCGTCGAGCACGAGTACCCGAGGGTTGGAGCGGACGGCGCGCGCCATCGCGACGAGTTGACGGATGGCCGGCGGATGCCCGCCAAGGGGAGAGCGGGGATCCACGTCGGCGCCGAGGCGCTCGAGCAGCTCGGCGGCACGATGCAGCATGGTTCGACGGTCGATGCCGAACCTGCCGTGCGGCTCGTCACCGAGCATCACGTTCTCGGCTATCGAGAGGTTCGGGAGCAGCCCGGCCTCCTGGTAAACGACCCCGATCCCGGCGGCGAGTGCGTCGCCCGGCGAGGAGATCTGCACGGGCGCACCGTTGCACAGAATCTCACCTCGCACCGGATGGATGGCGCCCGTCAGCACCTTGATGAGCGTCGACTTGCCCGCGCCGTTCTCACCCAGCAGCGAATGCACCTCACCCCGGTGCAGGTCGAGGTCGACAGCATCCAGCGCCAGGTGTCCCGGGTAGCGGACGGTGATGCCGAGCATCCGGATGAACGGGTCGCCGGAGTTCATCGCAGCACCGCCGTCCTGCTGCTCGCGAACCGTTGCGCCACCACGAAGACGAGCAGCAGCAGCCCCAGCACAATGGGCGTCCACCACGAGTCGACGCCCAGGTAATCGATGGTCAACTGGATGACGCCGTACACGAGAACCCCGACGACGGTTCCGACGACGCCGCCATGACCTCCGCCCAACGTCGTGCCGCCGATGACAACGGCGGCGATCGCGGCGAGCTCCATGCCGACCCCGGCTTGCGGGTCGCCGGACGACGTGTACGACGAGAACAGGACGGCGGCGATGCCCGCGCAGACACCGCTCACGACGTACACGAGCACGGTGGTGCGCACGACGGCCAGTCCCATGAGCCGAGCGCCGTCGGCGTTGCCGCCGATCGCGAAGACCGTGCGGCCGAAGCGGGTGCGCTGCAGCACCAGGAACGCCGCGACCGCGAGCGCGAGCGCGAGTATGACGCCGACCGAGAACTGGAGCTCGCCAACGCCCAGCGAGACCAGAGCCAGTGAGTTGAGGCCGCTGTCGTGAATCGCGACGGGGGTGAGGCTCACCGTGTAAGCGAGCCCCCTGGCAAGGAACATTCCGGCGAGCGTAGCCACGATCGGCTGCACGTCGAACAGCGCGACGAGCACGCCATTGACAAGACCGATGCCGGCGCCGGATGCAACGACCAACGGTATGGCGATACCGGCCGGCACCCCCGCCGAGAGCAGCTTCGCTCCGACGACGCCACCCAGCCCGATGACCGACCCCACCGACAGGTCGAGGCCGCCCGACAGTACGACGAACGTCATGCCGATGGCTAGCACCATGAGGTAGCCCGTGTCGAGGAAAAGGTTCGAGAACAGGCGAGCCGAGACGAACCCGCCGAACGCGAGCTGATCACCGAGCACGAGCATCCCGAGCATGACGACGGCGACGAGTACAGGAGGCAGGTGCAGCCGTCGCCTGACAGACCATCCGAGCGGCGGCATGTGGGTCGATTGCGTGCTCATCGGATGCCCCGCCACTTCGCCCCGAGGCGCTCGACGAGCGCACCCGTGCGCGGTGCCTGCAGCAGACAGACCGCGATGATGATGACGCCCTCGAAGAGCGGGGACGTCGCGGGCGAGCTGCCGAGATACGTCACCGTAGAGGTGAGCACCTGCACGGTGAGCACGCCGAGCACCGTGCCCCCGATCGAGAACCGGCCGCCCCGCAGCGAGGTGCCGCCGATGACCACCGCGAGAATCGCATCCACCTCGATGCCGAGTCCCGCGTTGCTCGCATCGGCAGACATGATGTCGGAGCTCACGATGAGCCCGCTGGCGGCGGCGAAGAGGCCGCTGATCGCGTAGACGGTCCAGGTGAGTACACGCACGCGAAGACCCGCCATGCGGCTGGCCACCGGGTTCGCCCCGATGGATTCGATCATGGTGCCGAGTGCGGTGCGCCGAAGCAGCAGTGTGGTGGCGACGACGACCACCGCGGCGAGGACGGCGGGTGCCGGAATGCCGAACAGGGTGTCAGACGCGATCCACGCGTATGGCGGGCTCACGACTGTCTCCACCTGACCGTGCGTGACGAGCATGGCGAGCCCTCGTCCGGCAAGCATGAGCACGAGTGTCGCGATGATCGGCTGCACGCCGACTGCGGCGACCAGCATTCCGTTCCAGGCCCCGAGCAGAATGCCGACTCCGAGGCCGGCCGCGACGCCGAGCGCGACGGCACTCATCGAACCAGGCTGCGGGGAGGCCGCGATCACCGCGAGCGCGACGGCGCCGCCGACCGACAGCACGGCACCCACGGAGAGGTCGAGGCCGCGCACCGCGATCACGAGCAGCATCCCGAGCGAGACGAGCATGAGGGGTGCGGCGTCTCGCACGATGTCGGGAATGCTGCCGTACAGGGCGCCCCTGCGCATCGAGATCGCCAAGAAGTCGGGTCGCACGGCGGCGTTGATGGCGACCAGAACGAGCAGGATGACGACGGACCACAGCTGCGGTCGGCGCAGCAGTGCGTTCATCCGATGCCGGGCGAGGGAGTCGCTGCGTGTCTGGGTCAGTACGGCCACGTGGCGAGCACCTCCTTCGCGGCCTTCGCGTCGAAGACGCGGTCAGTCGCGATGTATTCGCGCTTCACTTCGGCCCTGGCGTGCACGGCGCGCACCACGGAAGCCACGCGTGGTCCGAGCATCGGGTTGCACTGCACGACCTGGTTGAGGCGCCCGGCGACGAGCTCGGTCAGCGCGTCGCGTGTGCCGTCGATGGTGACGATCCGGATATCGCGCCCCGGTTCGAGTCCCGCGGCCGCGATCGCCTCGATGGCGCCGAGCCCCATGTCGTCGTTCTGGGCGAACAGCAACTGGATGTCGTCGCCGTGCTTCTCCAGGAATGTCGCCATCACCTCCTTGCCGCCCGCGCGCGTGAATCCAGCGTCTTGCGCGTCGAGCACGGTGAACCCATGGCCGGCGATCATCTCGTCGAATCCGGCCGAGCGGTCGAGTGCTGCGCTCGACCCCGTCGTGCCGAGGAGCTCGACGATGCGGGTCGTCGGTTTGGAGGTGGCCGCGATCCACTCCGCGGCGAGGAATCCTTCGCGGCGAAAGTCGTCGCCGACGCGGCTCACGTACAGCGACGAATCCCTCGGGTCGATGCCGCGGTCCTCGAGCACGACGGGAATGCCCGCCTGCCGCGCCTCCTCGAGCACATCGTGCCATCCGCTCTCGACCATCGGCGCCAGCACGATCACGTCCACGCCACGTGTGACGAAGCTGCGCACTGCGGCGATCTCGTTCTCCTGGCGTCCCTGCGAGTCGATGAACATCAGCTCGAAGCCGTTACGCCGAGAGAGCGCGTTGCGAAGTGACGTCGTGTTCGCGGCGCGCCAGGTGCTCTCCGCGCCGGTTTGCGCGAATCCCACGGAGATGAGCGGTGCCGATGCGTCGACGGCGGCACAGCCGGCCAGCCCGGCGGCGACTGACCCGAGGGTGCCGCCGAGCATGGCGCGTCGGGTGATCGTCACTGATCTCCTCCCTGCGTCGTCGAAGAGCCGGCACGCCTGGCGTGCAACGCTACGTTAGCGTTCACAGCGCCATTCCCGCGACGACGCGGCGTCGAGGGCCCAGCAGGCTGGTCCGTCATCGGGGTTGGCTCGTTCAAGCCAGACAAAGTCCTTCTTGACATCCGGTTCCGTTAGCGCTCACAATGCTCGGTGAGCCCACCGGTACGCAAGGAAGCACCGCAACGGTGTTGAAAATGTGAGCCCTCACAAAGGCGTCGGCGGTATCACCTCCCGCGTGCGGGAGTCCCCTTCACACACCAACGGAAAGTGAACGATGAAGATCACAACAAGAGTGGCGGCAATCGCCACTGCGCTGCTCCTCGTCAGCAGTATGGCGGCATGTTCCAAGTCGGCAGCGACGGAGACGTCGACCACCTCCGCCAAGAGCTCGACCTCGCTCAAGGGAGCGCTCGCGTTCAACCAGGCCAAGCTCGGCGAACTCGACCAGAAGCTCAAGTCCGCACTTCAGGGCAAGGACCTATCGGCCGTGAACATCGCCATGGTCGTCAACGTCGCGGCGGACTACTGGAAGGCCGGCCAGGTCGGCTTCCAAGCCGGCTGCAAAGACCTCGGCATCGACGCTTCCAAGTGCACCTACTTCGCACCGCCGAGCGGCAAGCTCACGGAGCAGACGTCCGAGCTCGAGACGTTGAAGTCCCAGGGCGTGACCGGCTACTCGATCTCGGCCATCGACCCGACGTCGACGGCGAACACGATCAAGGCAGACATGGATGCCGGCATCTTCGTGCTGCCGATCGACTCGCCGCTGCCGAACACCGCGGCCGCCGGGCTCTATCTGGGCACACCGAACTACACGGCCGGCTTCCAGGCGGGCACGGCCATGAAGCAGCTGTTGGGAGGCAAGGGCAAGGTGGCGATCCTCGTCGGCTCGCTCACGGCATCCAACGCGGTGCAGCGCATCCAGGGATTCGAGGCCGCCATCAAGGGCACGAGCATCACCGTCGCGCAGAAGGTCAACGACAACCTGCAGGCCAGCACAGCAACGAGCGATGCCGAGACGATCCTCGCCAACAATCCCGACGTGAACGGGCTGTACGGCGTGTACTCGTATGACGGACCCGCCCTGGCCCAGGCCGTGACCTCGGCAGGCAAGCAGTCCAGCGTGAGCATCGTCTCCGACGACTCCGACGCGCAGACGCTCGGCTTCATCAAGTCCGGTGCCATCGGCGGCACCGTCGTGCAGATGCCGTACCAGCAGGGCTACACGGGTGCATACATCCTGGCGGCCGAGAAGGTGCTCGGCACGTCCGCAACCGCGGCGATCCTCAAGCCGTACCTCGAGTCGGACGGCAGCACTCTGAGCTCCGGCGTCGGCCTGGTGACCAAGTCGAATCTCTCCGACTACCAGTCCCTCGAGAGCCAGTTGGGCATCGGCTAGGCATGACGGACTCCACCGTCCCCTCTGGCCGCGCGGTCGTCGCGCGGCTGGAGGGGGTCTACAAGGAATACGGGCCGGTGCGCGTGCTCGACCTCCCGGCACTCGAGCTCTATGCAGGACAGGTCGTGGGCGTGGTCGGCGAGAACGGCGCAGGCAAGTCCACCCTCATGGGCACCCTGTCAGGTGCAGTGCACCGTGACGGCGGCGAGATCACGATCGACGGAGGATCGCTCGTCGCCGGCTCGACCGAGGCCGCTCAGCGGCTCGGCGTAGCGATGGTGTCCCAGGAGTTCCCGCTGGTGGGGCAGCTCTCGGTGGCCGAGAACCTGCTGCTGGGCAGACGCCCCGAGCAGGCGCGCAGCCGTTGGCTGGTCGACCGGCGCGCGCAGCAGGCGGAGGCCGCTGCGATGCTGGCCGACATCGGGCTCTCGGCCGGACGCGTCGGCCTCGATCGCGATGTGCGCTCGCTGCCCGTTCCCACGAGGCAGATGATCGAGATAGCCAAGGCGTGGGGTCGCAAACCGCGCCTGCTCATCCTCGACGAGCCCACGTCATCCCTCGGACCCGTCGAGGCGGAGATCGTGCTCGGGCTCGCCAGACAGCTCGCCGACCACGGCGGCGCTGTGCTGTTCATCGGGCACCGGCTCGACGAAGTGCGAGAGGTGAGCGACCGCATCCTCGTTCTGCGCAACGGACGGCTTGTCGCCGATCTGTCCCCGGCCGAGGCCACAGAGGCGCGCCTGATCAAGGAGATGGTCGGCGGAGAGCTGGAACAGGGCACGCCGAAGGCACCGCCGGCCGATGCTCCGGTGTTCCTGAAGCTCGAGGGAGTCGCGGCAGACGGACTCGGCCCGGTCGATCTCGAGGTCAAGGAGGGCGAGATCCTCGGCATCGCCGGCCTCATGGGCTCCGGGCGCAGTCGGCTCATCCACACCATCGCGGGTGCCCAGCCGTCGACCGGGGGCAACATGACCCTGGCCGGAACCCGACACGCTCCGCGCTCGGCCCAGGACGGCGTCGAGGCAGGGATCGCGCTCATCCCCGAGGACCGCAAGGAGCAGTCGCTCGTACTGTTCGCCTCGATCGCCTCGAACGTCACCGTGTCGATCCTTCGCAGGCTCAGCCGGTTCGGGATGCTCGGATCGCGCACCCAGCGCGCCGCCGCCGTCAAGGTCGCCCGTGATGTCAACGTGCGCATGCAGAGCGTCGATCAGCCGATCGGCTCGCTGTCCGGCGGCAACCAGCAACGAGCGATCTTCGGTCGGGCGTTCGCCACGAGCCCAAGGCTGCTCCTGCTCGACGAGCCAACGCGTGGCGTGGACGTCGGGGCGAAAGCGGAGATCTACGGGCTCATCGATCGCGCGGCGGCCGAAGGGATGACCGTCGTCGCGGCATCCTCCGAGCTTGAGGAACTGCAGCTCATCAGCCACCGCATCGCCGTGATGAACCGCGGCCGCATCGTCGCGGTACTCGACCGCGACGATGCCACCAAAGAGGCGATCATGACCGCTGCCGCCTCTACCCCAATTCCGGCGCTCACGGCGCCGGTGTCAGCATCCACTTTGCAAGGAGATCCGGCATGACCGCCGCACCCGACCCCACGATCGTCGCAGCCGGCCCAGCCAGCCCACTGCCGAGTCCAGCAGGCCCGCCTCCAGGGGCAACGCCTGCACGCGCATCCGAGAAGCGTCGCGACAGGCCGTCGCTGCTGCACCGGTTCGCAGCCTCGCCTGAAGCCGGCGTCGGCGTCGCCTGCATCGTCGTGTTCGCGATCATCGCGTTCTCGGCGCCGACCTACGCGACGGCCGGGAACCTGCAGGTGATGGGGCGCGACCTGTCGCAGCTCGGAATTCTGGCGGTCGCCGAGGCGCTCGTCATTCTCACCGGCGGCATAGACCTCTCGGTCGGTGCCCTTGCCGGCCTCGCCGGAATCATCGCGGCGAGCCTGAACGTGAACATGCACCTGCCCGCCGCCGTCGCCATCGTGGCGACCATCGTGATCTGCGGGCTCGTCGGAGCCTGGCACGGCTTCACGGTGACGCGGCTCAAGGTGCCGCCGTTCGTGATCACGCTCGTCACGTTCACCATTGCGCAGGGACTCTCGCTGGCCATCACGAGCGGAACCCCGATCAACGGCATCGACCCGATGTTCAGCGACATCAGCGGCTACTACGTATTCGGCGTGCCCGTACCTGCACTGTTCTTCATCGCGGTCGTGCTCATCGCCTGGTTCGTGCTCGAACGCACCTATGTCGGCCGGCAGATCTATGCGGTGGGCGGCAATCGCGAAGCCGCACGATTGGCGGGCATCCCGACTCGCAGGCGCATCTTCTCGATGTATGTGGCGGCTTCGGCGATCTCGGGCCTCGTGGGCGTGCTCGTGATCGGACGCATGAACGTGGCGGATCCGTCGGTCGGTCCCGGATGGGAACTCACCGCGATCGCGGCGGCCGTCGTCGGCGGTGTGTCCCTGACCGGCGGTGAGGGCCGTATCCTCGGCGTCGCTGCCGGCGCCATCCTGCTGGAGCTGATCGCCAACGGGCTGCTTGCTCTGCACGTGAGCCCGTACTTCCAGCAGGTGGTCCAGGGCGCCGTGCTGGGCATCGCGATTCTGCTCGACCGGGTACGTGCCAGGTACTTCGGGCGAGGGCGAAGCTAGCGCGCCAGAAACACGACATGTTCAACGACGAACAAGAGAGGTGACCCATGTCTTCACCCAAGGCAACACGACAACGAGCGGGCGGCACGAGACGGATGCTCGGCCGCGGTGCCGGCGTGGCCGCCGTGGCGGGAGCGGCTGTGCTCGCGCTCACGGTGACCGCGTTCGCAAGCCCGCCTGGCGCGGCTCTGAGCAATGACAGCGCGGATGCGCGGGCAGCGGTCAGTTCCGCGACAACGGCATCCGTTCCCGCAGCAGCCGCCGCATGGACGTTCGACGAGGGGACGGGGACCACCGCGAAGGACTCTGCGGGCAGCGACGACGCGACGCTCGGCTCAGCGGCCTCATGGTCGGCCGGCCACATCGGCGCACACGCGGTGGCGTTCGATGGAAGCTCGAATGGAGCAGCTGTGGCATCGGCGCCTGCCGTCGACACGTCGCAGAGCTTCACGGTGTCCACGTGGGTGAAGTTCAGCGCGGTGACGGGGTACCAGACCATCACGGGAATCGACGGCGCGAACATCGGCGGATTCTTCCTCCAGCTCTCCGGGGCGACCGGCAAATTCGCGATGACGCGACGCGCATCCGACAGCGACTCCGCGACGGAAGTACGCGCCGACTCATCCGTCGCACCCGTAGCGGGTGCCTGGTATCACGTCGTGGGCGTCGACAACGCGCAGACCTCCACGCTGCAGATCTACGTGGACGGGCAGGAGGGAGCGGATGCCTCCTTCTCCACGCCGTGGAAGGCGACGGGTGCGACCTCGATCGGGCGCGGCGACTACAACGGACCTACCGACTTCGTGCACGGCGCTGTCGACGACGTTCAGTACTTCGCCTCCGCGCTGACCGCCGAGCAGGTCGCGAATCTCGATCAGGCGGCTCACTGGACGTACGACGAAGGAACGGGAACGACCGCTGCCGACTCGACCGGCAACGGCAACACCCAGACGCTCGGATCGGGAGCGGGCTGGGCCGCTGGACGCGTCGGCGCGCACGCCCTGAGCACGAACGGCACGGCGAACGGGGCTGCGTCGGCGAGCTCTCCCGTCGTGGACACGAGGTACTCGTTCTCCGTGGCGGCGTGGGTCAAACTCAACGGGACGACCGGATACCAGGACGTCGCCTCCGTCGACGGCGCGAACGTGAGCGGGTTCTACCTTCAGCTCCGCGGCGACACGGGCAAGTTCGCGTTCACTCGATTGGCCGGCGACTCGACGAGTGCCGCGGCCGCGGTCGCCTCCGCCTCCTCTGCTCCGCAGACCGGTGTCTGGTATCACCTGGTGGGAGTCGACGATGCCGAGACGGGAACACTGTCCCTCTACGTCAATGGGACGCTGCAATCCACCGTCGCCTACGCGACGCCCTGGCAGGCGAAGGGCGCGTTCGTCACCGGTCGTGGTTACTACGCGAGTGCCGCGGACTTCCTGAACGGCGACGTCGACGACGTGCAGGCCCTGAACTACGCAGCAACCGGGAACGAGATCTCCGCGATGCTCGGCGACGCCGGCGGCGAACTCACCGTCGACGACGGAACCGCCGCGCACGCGCTTCCGAGCAGCTTCTTCGGGCTGATGACGGAGGACATCAACCACTCGATGACGGGAGGCCTGTACGCCGAGCTGATCAACAACCGCTCGATGCTGGCCAGCAGCACGGCTCCGGTGGACTGGAACAGTGTCAACGGGGCATCCCTCGCACTCGACAAGTCGAATGGGCTGAACTCTGCGCTCACGCAGTCTCTGAAAGTGACAGTCGGGGCGGCGAGCTCGAGCGCGCCGTCGGGCGTCGCGAACTCCGGTTACTGGGGCATCCCGGTCAAGCCGAGCACGACGTATAGGGCACAGTTCTTCGCGATGGCCTCCTCGGGATTCCACGGCCCGCTGACATTGGCAGTGCAGAGCTCTGATGGCTCGGTCACATACGCGAAGGCGCAGATCGACGGTGTCACGAAGTCCTGGAAGCAGTTCACCGCCACATTGAAGACGACCTCGACGGCGCCTGCGACATCGGATGCCCGGTACGTGATCACGACGACCGGCAACGCCGGCAAGACGCTGTGGCTCGACAACGTCTCGCTGTTCCCTCCGACGTACGACAACGTGTCGAACGGCCTGCGCACCGACCTGATGACCGAGCTCGCCGGCCTCAAGCCGTCGTTCATCCGTGAACCGGGTGGCAACTACCTCGAAGGGAACACGCTCGACACGCGCTTCAACTGGAAGAACACCATCGGACCAACCTGGACTCGGCCTGGCCACGAAGACGACGCGTGGGGCTACTACTCCACCGACGGAATGGGCCTGCTCGAGTACCTCGAGTGGTGCGAGCAGCTGGGGGCTCAACCGATGCTCGCGGTGTTCGCGGGCTACACGTTGAACGGGACGACGGTGCCGCAGGCTCAGCTTCAGCCTTACGTGCAGGACGCCCTCGACGAGATCCAGTACGCGACCGGTCCGGTCACGAGCACGTGGGGTGCGCAGCGCGCCAAGGACGGGCATCCTGCTCCGTTCAAGATCTCCTACGTCGAGGTGGGTAACGAGGACTTCTTCGACAAGACCGGCAGCTACGACTCCTATCGTTTCCCGATGTTCTACGACGCGATCAAGAAGGCGTATCCGTCGATCAAGCTGGTTGCGACGGCCTCGGTGGCCTCGCGCACGCCCGATGTGATCGACGACCACTACTACCAGTCGCCGGCCTGGATGAACACGCACGCGAACCAGTACGACACCACGTCGCGAACCGGCCCGAAGGTCCTGGTGGGTGAATGGGCGTCGCAAGAGGGTGCTCCCACTCCCGATCTCGCCGCCGCGATCGGCGACGCATCGTGGTTGACCGGCCTGATCCGTGACTCCGACGTGGTCATGGGCGAGTCGTACGCCCCGCTGCTCGTCAACGTGAACGACGACAGGTGGAAGACCAACCTGATCGGGTTCGACAGCCTCACCAGCTACGTGTCACCGAGCTACTGGGTGCAGCAGATGCTGGCGAACAATCACGGAGATCAGGTGCTGAATGCGTCGTACAGCGGCATCGGCGGCCTCAACGTGACGGCGACGCGTGACAGTGCCACAGGCAAGATCTATGTGGTCATCGTGAACCCGGGCGGATCGGCGCAGACGGCGCAGCTCAACATCTCGGGCGTCAAGTCGATCCCGTCGACGGGCAAGGCGATCGTGCTGACGTCTGGGAGCCCGACGGATACCAACACGATCAGCTCGCCGAATGCCGTCGCGCCGACAACGAGCGTGATCAGCGGCGTCACGACCAGCTACTCGAGGGTGGTGCCGCCGAACTCGGTGACGGTGCTCGACCTCGGCTGAGGCCAGACACAACGATGGGCCCCGGGCACGGAACCGGGGCCCATCGGCTTGTGACACCTACCGCGTGGTTGCAGGCGACGTACGCGCCGTGCTCTCCCTCGCAAAGAGCAGGTAGGCCGACGCCGTCCAGGTGTAGGCGCGGTCGCGTAGACCGTCCCCCGTGACGGCGTCGAAGTTCTCGGCGAAGCCCGACTTCTCGCACAGGCGCAGGAACCGTTCCAGCACGGCATCCGCCAACTCTGTGTGGCCCGCCCGACGCAGCCCGTCTTCGATGAGCACGGTCGACGGCGCCCAGATCGGGCCGCGCCAGTAGCCGTCGGCCTCGTAGTCGTCGGAATCGACGGGTTCGGTCGCCAAGCCCCACTCCGTGAGGTGCCCGCGGATGTCCTCGCCGAGCGCCGCTGCGGCATCCGACTGCAGCGCCTCGCCCAGCACCACGGGCAACAGCGTCAACAGGCTGCGTCGTTTCGCCTCCGTGCCACTGGATGCCCCGACGGCGACATACCCGTCGCCGCGCCAGAGGTCTTCGAGCCCGGCTTCGACTTCCGCCGCAGCGGCAGACCACACCGCAGCCTCGCCGGCCGACTCACCCCCGAGCTCCGTCGCCAGGTCGGCGAGCACACGCAGCTGCACGAGCAGGAACGCCGCAAGGTCCGGCGACTCGATCACGCGATCCTTATCGAAGGTGGTGGCGTTGTCCCAGCCGCTGTCGTTTCCGTGCTGGTAGTGCGGCAGCGCGTGCCCTGGCACGCGTCGGTAATCGAGCCAGAATCGGCTCCACGCCGCGAGCCTGCGGTAGACCTCAGGCAGGTTCTGCTCGACGAGTTCGGCGGGAAGGCTATGCCGCAGCCTGGCGAACGCCCACCCGTGGATCGGCGGCTTGACGTAGTTGTAGAGGCCCTCGGAGTGCGTGATCGAGTCGGGGAGAGCACCTGCGTCCGTCTGGTGGTCGAACGGGAGAAGGAACTGGTCGAGTGCCAGGCGCGGGTGCCCTTCGGCCAGAGCGAGCGCGTTGAAGCAGTGGTCCCAGCTCCACACCTTGTCCATCCAGTGCTTCGACATCAGCACACCCTCGCGCCCGAGGAAGCCCTCCGGCCGCACCGTGGCAGACCAGAGCACGTACGCGGCGGCGGCGGTCGCGGGCACGTCATCGGTGCGCCACGGAGCCACAGCGTCGAGGAAGTCCCGGAACTCGGCTCCGACGGCGTCGTGGATCTCGTCGAACGACGCATCCCTTCGATACGGCAACCTGGCGCTCTCGAGCTCCTCGATGACCAGCTCCCAAGCGTCTCCGCGTGCCTCGACCCAGCGTTGCGCTGCCCCGAGCGCCTCAGCGCCCTCGACAACCAGCTCGCCCTCGATGGCGGTCACGCGGTACCGGCGGCCGGTCTCGTACGACGTGTACACGGCAGCGCCGTCGATGGGATCCACATAGAGATAGGTACCGGTGAACGGCGTCAGCTCGGTGGCCGCCTCGGCGAAGCGCATGCCGAGCCCTCTGCCACGGAAGCGGATCACGTCCGTCGTCTCGAACACCGCCTCGACGGTGCCGCCGGCCGCCTCCCAACGCAAGGATGCCGCGGTGCCCGTGAGCGAGGCATCCACCGCTTCATGGCCCGCTCGCGGGGAAAGTCGCAGCACAGCATGCATGCCGGTGATGTGCGACACGAGATGGATGTCCCGCTCGCTCCTGTGCAGACCGACGACGGGCGAGAGGTCGAGCCACGAACCGCGGCGGCTGAACGGAATGGCGCGCACATCGAACGTGAACTCGCCCGCAAGGGCGGTGGTCGATGCGTCGGTGCTGGTTCCCAAGGAGGTCATGGATGTCTTCAGTCCTTCACTGCGCCGGCCGTGACCCCGGCGGCGACATATCGTTGCGCCACGACGAGCAGGATCGCGGCGGGAACGGATGCCACCACTGCGGTGGCCATGATCGCGTTCCACTCCTGGTTGTTGTTGCCGATGTAGCGGTAGATGCCCATGGTGATCGGCTGCAGGGAGCCGCCGCTGTCGAGCGACGAGGCGAAGATGAAGTCGGACCACGCCCACAGGAACGCGAACAACGACACTGTGACGATCGAGTTGCGGCTCACCGGCATGACGATCGACCTGAAGGTTCGCCACTGCCCGGCGCCGTCGATCTTCGCCGCCGAGATGAGCTCTTCGGGGATTCCGCTCATGAAGGCCGTGAAGATGAGCACGCCGAACGGAACGGCGATCGTCGAATCGGCGAGGATGAGCCCGGGCACGCTCTCGAGCAGCCCGAGGTTCAGGTAGATGGCATAGAAGCCCATGGCCATGATGACCGCCGGGATCATCTGCGCGATCAGCAGAATGAAGCTCAGCGCCCCGCCGCCTTTCGGGCGAAGCTTGGCCAGCGCGTACGCGGCCGGGGCCGACAGCGCGACCGTGAGCACCACTGTGCCGAGGCCGATGAGCAGGCTCGTCATGAGGAACGGGAGCTGCTCGGCCAGCACGTGCTGGTAGCCCTCGAACGTCGGGTCGATGGGAAAAAGGTTCGGCGGTGACTTGCGCATGTCCGACGTCTTCGTGAGCGAGACGTTGATCATCCAGTACACCGGGAACAGCATGATCGCGGTGAGGATGACGCCAAGCGCGATGCGCCACCAAGATCTGCGTGCACTCATGACAGGTCCATTCGTCGCTGCATGCGGATGTAGATGAGTCCGAAGACGAACGCGATGATGATGAGCAGGTTGCCGACCGCGGCAGCGGGGGAGAACTGCGGCAACGTCGACCCGAAGCCCTGCTGGTAGGCCCAGATGGCGAACGTCGTCGACGCGTTGCCCGGACCGCCTCTGGTCATGATCCAGATGATGTCGAAGACCTTCAGTGTGTAGACCAGCCCGAGCAGGATCGTGATCGCCGACACCGGCCGCAGCAGCGGGAAGGTGATGCGCCAGAACCGCTGCCAGCCGTTCGCACCGTCGATGGATGCCGCCTCGTAGACATCCCCTGGGATGTTCTGCAGACCGCTGTACATGATGACCAGGTTGAACGGGATGCCGATCCAGATGTTTGCGATCAGCACCGCGGTGAGCGACCAGCTGGGGGAGGTGAGCCAGTTGATCGAGGGAAGACGCACGGCATTCAGGAACGAGTTCACGACGCCGGAGTCGCTGTTGAGCATCCATGACCAGGTGGATGCCGATACCAGAAGCGGTAGAAGCCACGGCACCAGGAACAGCGCCCGCAGCGTGCCGGAGAGCGGGAAGTTGCGGTAGAAGAACACGGCGAGGGCCAGCCCGATGGAGAACTGGAAGACGATCGAGACGATCGTGAACACCGCGGTGTTCCACAGGGCCGGGCCGAACGTCGGGCTCTGGATGACCGCGAGGTAGTTGGCGAATCCGACCCACTGCGCGTTGCCGCTCACGAACGCGGCCACCGTGTAGTCGCGGAAGCTGAGGTCGAGGTTGCGCAGCAGCGGGTATGCGTAGAAGACCAGCAGGTAGATCACGACGGGGGCGAGGAACGCCCATGCGATCCACTGAGCTCGCCGTTTGCTCTTGCGGGTGCTCGGGCGCGGCCGGGATGCGGTCGCCTTCGGTGCCCTTCCCCGGGCATCGGCAGCTGTAGCGGGAGAGGCCAGCTGCGTTGTCGACATGGCGTGTTCCTTAGTGGTGGGTTCGGATTCGGGATGTCCGTGGTGGGCTCTGCCGTGGGGCGGCGGGCCTGAATGGGGATGCGCCGCGTACTTTGCACGGCACGGCGGCGCATCCCCGCGCGGTTACTTGACCTTCGAGGCGGCCGCCGTCTGCGCGGCCTTCAGGGCATCCGCGGGCGACTGCGAACCGGACAAGGCGTTCTGCACCGCACCCCACATCTGCTGGGAGATGATCGGGTAGTTGGTGCCGAGGTTGTCTCCGGTGCGAGCCTTCGCGGACTGCACCGCGTCGACCCACGGCTTCAGCGTCGGATCGGCCTTGACCTGCTCCTGCTGCACCGTCTTGTTCGCGCCGATGTAGTTCAGCGTGTTGACGGTGTTCAGGATGTTCTTCGAGTCGGTGAGGCAGGAGACGATCTTGGCCGACGTCTTGTACGTCGCCGTGTCCTTCTGCGTCGGGATGGTGAAGAACTCGCCGCCGGTGGGCGCCGGAGCCGACGAGCCGGCGGTCTTGCCCGGCAGCGGCACTACCTTGTAGCCGGCCTGCGCGGCGCTCGCCTTCTGCCACGTGCCGTTCTCGGAGAAGCCGAACTCACCGGTCTGGAACTCCTGCCAGCTGGTCGTCTGCGTGTTGTTGATGACCGAGTTCGGCGCGAGCCCCTGCTTGACCCAGTTCGTCCACAGCGCGAGGGCCGATTCGGCGTCTGAGGAGTCGAGCTTCTTCAGGTTCGCGCCCGAGCCCCAGAGCCAGGGCAGGAACTGGAACGATCCCTCTTCGGTGCCGATGGCCGAGAACGTGATGCCCTTGTGCCCGGAGCTTACGACCTTCTGCAGTGCGGCGGTCAGCGAGTCCCAGTCGGTCACCGACGAGATGTCCACGCCCGCCGCCGAAAGCACCTTGGGGTTGTAGTACAGCGCGAGGGTGTTTGCGCCGATCGGAACGCCGTACGTCTTGCCGTCGATGACGCCCGCGCCCAGGATGTTCTGCGCGATGCCCTTCGTCGACAGACCGTTGTCGGCGGTCGTGGTCAGGATGCCCGCCGAGGCTAGCGTGGAGACCACCGGGTTGTCGACGAGCAGGATGTTCGGCGAGTTCTGCTGCTGGCCCGCCAGCAGAGCCTTGTTGGTGAGGTCGCTCGTGTCGTACGCGGTGCGATTGATCGTGACGCCGGCTTCGGTGCCGCACTTCTGAATCACCTTCGCCCACGCCGACGTGTTCGTGTACTGGGGATACGGATCCCAGAACGTATAGGTGCCGCCGGCGCTCGAGCTCGAGCCCGACCCGCTGTTCCCACTGCTGCAGCCCGCGAGCGCGGCGGCGGTCAGGCCGGCCGCCAGAATGGCCGCGCCGACGGCGCGAACCTTGCGGATCTTGTCCACGGTATTTCCTCTCTGAAATGTGATGTGCTGTGACCGGTCGTGATCCGTGCGCACGCCGTGGTGACCTTCAGACAGCTCGGGTGCTGCCCCGGTCGGTGATCTTCGGTGCGACGAGCTCGTAGGCACGGGCATCCGTCGCTCCCGGCTCGGAGAGCCGTTTCACCAGGGTCTGGACCGCCTTGCGGCCCAGTTCGTCGGGCGACGATTCCACTGCCGTGTATGGCAGTGAGAAGAGCCGGCCGAAGTCTTCTGAGTAGATGCCGACGACGGAGAGGTCGTCTGGCACCTTCGTGCCGCGGGTGTGCAGCACCGATGGCAGCGCGGCCACCACGGCATCGTTGTGCACGATGAGGGCCGTGGCCTCGCTGCGTTCGTCGAGTATGCGGTTGATCTGGTCATTGACCGCTGGCTGCTGGGTCTCCCCCGTATAGGAGAACACCCGGATGCCGTGTCTCGACGCCCGCTCGAGCGCCGCGTCGCGGAATCGCCACGCGTAGGCACCGCCGCGCTCGTACACGTGCTCGTTCGGGGTGACCAGAACGACGTCGCGGTGGCCAAGCTCGGCGAGATGATCGACGAGCACTCGGCCGGCCTCAGCGAAGTCGAGGTCGAACACGTCGAAGCCGTCGCGCGTTCTCGGTAGACCGACCATGGCGCCTGGCTGCCGGATCTGCCGCAGCACGGGAAGCCTGGGATCGTCGTGGGCGACGTTGAGGAGAAGGACGCCGTCGATCATCTCCGAGGATGCGATGCGCTGGAGAGCGTGCGCGCCGTCCGCCTCGGTGACCATCAGGATGTCGTATCCCTCGGCACGCGCGGCGTCGGAGATGGGCAGCACGTACTGCAACATGGCGGGCGAGAACTCGTCGGGAAGGAACTGCACGAACAGTCCGAGCACGTGAGTGCGGGACGACGCGAGTGCCCGTGCGCCGGCGTTCGGTGAGAACCCCAGCTCGGTGATCGCCTGCTCGATGCGCACGCGTGTCTCCTCGGCGATGGGGCGCTTTCCCGACAGCGCATACGACACGGTGCTGGCCGAGACGCCCGCGTGGCGGGCTACGTCTGCCATTGTGGCCACGGGTTCTCCTCATCGTCGAAGCGCGTCGATGGCGAGTGTAGGAGTGTCTTCTGTCGGATGCAAGCGAGAGCAGAAACTCCGCGGAAACACGCGGCTTTTGAAGCCATACCCTGGCGGTGGAATGAGATTGCGCGTTCGTCGAAGCGCTTGCGATGGCCCTTGACCGGGGGCCGTGCCTGGTCTAGCGTGCATCTCGGAAGCAAGCCGACGGCGCCCATGCGACACGATTGCAGCGGCCCTCAGCTGTTCCACGCCTCAATGAGCTCTCAGCTCATGCGCTGACCGCACGGAATGGGCCGGCATCGAGCTCATCGCGAACGACGATTGTTCGCGGTGAGTGTCACTGCCGTCGCATGGTCAGGATCACGTTGCCCGACGAGCCGACGGCTGCTGGCGCGTGTCACTAAGCACGGCGCCGCGTGCCGCGGCCCGGTGCTCGTTCCGACGAATCCTCCCCAACGACGGAGAACGAAGATCATGTCTCGAATAAGTCGGGCCGCCTTCTGGCGTGCACCGAAAACCACACCCTCCACCAGAGCCGGTCTCGGAAGAGCCCTCACGCGCTCGATCGCCGTGATCGGCGGCTTCGCCATCCTGGCGGGCGGGTCTCTCGTGGCGACAGCATCCGCCTCGGCCGATCCCACTCCCGCGAGCAGGCTTGTCGTCAACGCCGACCAAACGCTGCGACCCGTCACGCATGTGGCATCCGGATCGCTGTACGGGCTCGCCACGGCCAACACCCCGTCGAACGACCTCGTCGCGCCGACGCACCCCAACACATTCGTGCAGATGGCGCCAGGTGGATCTCAGCTGCCCAACGGCGAGCCCAGTCCAGCCGGCGACGCGCTCGTCGTGGCACCTGAGGCCGCAAAGGCCGGGGCCAAGGTGGTGGTGCGGATGTCGGACTGGTATCCGAACTTCCCCTACAAGTGGGTGAGCTGGCCGGACTGGCTCAACGCCGTCGACACACAGGTCAAAGCGGTGCAGGCATCCGGGGCGTCCAACATCTCGGCGTTGGCGCCATGGAACGAACCGGACTGGACCTGGAACGCATCGGCAGCCGGGTCGTTCAACGACTTCTGGACCCGCACGGTTCGCGAGATCAAGTCGCTGGACCCCACCATCCCGATTCAGGGGCCGAGCTACTCCGACAACATCTCCGGCATGAAGAGCTTCCTCGAAAATGCTGTCGCGACCGACACCGTGCCAGACATCATCGCCTGGCACGAGCTGGAGAGCTCGAGCAAGATCAAGGGTGACATCGACACGGTCACCTCGATCGAGAAGAGCCTCGGCATCACGCCACGCCCGATCGCGATCGAGGAGTACGCCACACCGACCGAGGTCGGCGTTCCGGGAGCCCTCGTCGGCTACATCGCGAAGTTCGAGCGATACGGCGTCGACAACGCGGAGCTCGCCTTCTGGAACCACTACGGCACGCTCGGCGACACCCTTACCGACACCGGCGGATCACCGAACGGCGCCTACTGGCTGTACACCTGGTACGGCGCGATGTCGGGCGACATGGTGAAGACCACTCCGCCGTCGGCAAGCGGTCTGGATGGCGCGGCATCCGTCACAGCCGACAAGAAGCAGCTCAGCGTGATCTTCGGCGGCGGATCGGGATCGACGGCTGTGCAGGTGAACGGCGTGAACTCGCTGCACCTGGGACGCAACGTGGACGTGAAGCTCGAGTACACGCCGTCGAAGGGCCGCACCACGCCTGTGGCAGGTCCTGTCACCCTCTCGGATACGACCTACCGGGTCTCCGACGACGGCTCGATCACCGTTCCCGTGGTGATGAACGCCACGTCGGGCTACCACCTCGTCATCTCGAAGTCCACGAAGGCCGTCGGCATCTCGGGCAGCTACTCGTTCACGAACGCGAACAGCTCTCTCGCACTTGCTCCTTCCGGCGGCTCGGATGCCGTAGTGCAAGCGGATGCCAGCGAGTCGCCTTCGCAGCGCTGGACGATCGCGCCGGCCGATAACGGTCTCTACACGATCACGAACCAGGCGAGCGGGCTGCGTCTTGCCGCCGACGGCTCGGACGAGGGCTCAGCGGCCGTGCTGCAGAAGCCTTCGTCGGCGTCCGCTCAGCTCTGGCAGCTCATCCCCGATGGCGCAGGCCACTACAAGATCGCGAACTACGACAGCGGACTGGTTCTCGGAGTGACCGGACGCAGCACGAGCACCGGCGCCGCCGTCATCCAGTGGACGGATGGCCGGCTCACCTCGGCCTGCTCGGCCACGGGGCTGCGCGCCTCTGGCAAGATCGGCGGCGCAGTCGCTCTGTGCGGTAATGGGGAGTACGTCACCATGCCGAACGGCATCCTGAGCGGGCTGACCGGCGACTACACGATCTCCACCTGGGTGAACCCCTCGGCAGACACGCAGTGGTCGCGCGTGTTCGACATCGGAACGGGCACGAATGCCTACGCATTCCTTTCCGTGAACGCCGGCTCCGCGCCACGGTTCGCGATCACCACTTCGGGCGCAGGTGGCGAGAAGGTGATCAACGGAACGAGTCAGCTGCCGCTGAACACGTGGTCGCTGCTCACCGTGACGGTGTCCGGCTCGACCGGAACGCTCTATCTGAACGGCGCGGCAGTCGGCACCAACACCGCGATGACCGTGCACCCCAGCCAGCTCGGCGCCACGACGCAGAACTGGATCGGCCGGTCGGAGTACAACGATCCCTATCTCAACGCTGCAGTGGATGACTTCAACGTCTACGACCGGGCGCTGAGCACCGCCGAGGTGAGCGCACTCGCGGGGGGCCAGGCGGGTGCGGGAGATGTCGTCCACTACGCATTCGACGAGACCGGAGGTTCGACGGCGAAGGACTCCTCGGGCAAGGGACAGGACGCCACCATCGTGTCGAATCCCACGGGGACGGGGTCGAACGTGGAATCCCCTGACCAGCTCTGGGCGCTGACGAAGGGGTAGGCGTACGGCTCCGCGAGCAGCTGCCGGGCGTGCCAGAAATGGTGCGCCCGGCGGTGCAATTCCGCTCCCATCAGGCACCCCGTTGAAGGGCGTGAACGGCCCATCCGAGGCGTCCGAAGCGCGCCACGCCCGGGCTGCAGACCCGAATTGCACGCACGCGTCAGGGCACGTAAAGTAATCACTTGTCACCCCAAAGGTGCGGAAAGCTCGTAGAGCTTCCGGCCTCAAGCGGGACCGATCCACAGCCGAAGAGCTACTCCTCTTGTAGGAGAGAACCACTGGCTACGGAACGAACAAATCTCCGTCTCACCATCTCCGGGCATCGAACTCGGACTTGGAGCGACGGATGGTCGAACAGGTAGCCCTGACAAGTAGGTCGCGAGACCGATGGTCGGGAGTGTCCGATCCTTGAGAACTCAACAGCGTGCACAATGTCAAATGCCAAATAACCTCGGCATCAACTTTTTTGGTTGGTGTTGGGATTCCTTTGGATTAGAACAGATTGTCAGTAGACATTCGAAACTAGTCAAGACAAACTCGCGGGGTGGGCCTTTTTGGTTTGCCTTTTGCGTAGTGTTTCCGGGGCCTTTATTGGTTCTGGTTTTGAACATTTACGGAGAGTTTGATCCTGGCTCAGGACGAACGCTGGCGGCGTGCTTAACACATGCAAGTCGAACGATGATCCTGGGTGCTTTGCACCTGGGGGATTAGTGGCGAACGGGTGAGTAACACGTGAGCAATCTGCCCCGGACTCTGGGATAAGCGCTGGAAACGGCGTCTAATACTGGATATGACGCGCGAAGGCATCTTCTGCGTGTGG